>NZ_JBVJLY010000009.1:0-270593 GCF_055584485.1 Amycolatopsis sp. NPDC102522
TTCGCGGTCTGGACCGGCGCATGCCACACCTGCCACCAACCCGTTCCCTGGCCACAACAACCACCCGACCCCAAGACCTAACAAAGCACTACTAGTCATCCAGCAAGTTTGCCAGCGCGGCAAGTTTGCAAATCTGGCAAGTTTGACTAAGGTGGGTGTCATGGCGACAGAGGACGGCGGGCTACGCGAACGCAAGAAGCGCGAGACTCGCCTCGCGTTGAGTCAGGCCACCATCCGGCTCGCGATGGAGCACGGGTTCGACAACGTCTCGGTGGAAGACATCGCCGCCGCGTCGAACGTCTCCGAGCGCACCTTCCGCAACTACTTCACGAGCAAGGCCGAAGCCGTCGTCGCCACGCACGTCGAGCGCGGCCGACGCACCGCCGAAGCGCTGCGAGAACGCCCTGCCGACGAAACGCTTTGGGACGCTGTCGTCGCCGCGGTCATCGCTCAATTCGAGCCACCGCAAGGGGAAGCCGGTCCGCCGGACGACGACCGGTACGCCTCCGCACTCCAGGAACTGCTCGCCGAGCCGGCGGTCCAGCGTGAGGTGTTCCGCGCCCACGCCACGTCGCAGGACTCGCTGACCGCCGCCATCGCCGACCGCACCCGCACCGACGCCACCACCGACCTGTACCCGCAGATCGTCGCCGCGGTGGTCAGCACCGGGATCGGCACGGCGATGGCGCACTGGACGCGCGACCCCACCCAGTCGCTCGTTTCCTTGCTGCGTGAGGTCTTCGACCAGATCCGGGCAGGCTTGCCCGAGCCGCTTTAGAACAGCCTGATTCGCCGACAAGAGCCCACTCGTCGGGCTACTTCAGCCTGCCCGAAAAAGGAGCGACACCATGGATGTAGTCATCGTCGGAGGCGGACCCAACGGAATGATGCTCGCGTGCGAACTCGCACTCGGCGGCGTCCGTCCGGTCGTCCTGGAGCGGTTGACCGAGCCCAGCAACGAACCCAGGTCCAACGGTCTCGTCGGTCAGGTCGTCCGGATGGTCGACCGCCGCGGGCTGTTCGAGCGGCTCAGCGGCCGTCCCGGCCCGCCGGAAGCCAACAGCGGCTTCTTCATGTTCGCCGCGATGCCGCTCGATCTCGGACTTCTCGAAGACAGCCCCGTCCACACCCTTCCGGTGCCGGAGCTGAAGACCGTGCAGGTCCTGGAAGAACGCGCCACGGAGCTCGGTGTCGAGATCCGTCGCGGCCACGAGCTCACCGGTCTCACCCAGGACGGCGACGGCGTCACCCTCACCGTCCGCGGCCCCGGCCCCGGCGCGGAAACCTACGAGCTGCGTGCCGGTTACGTCGTCGGCGCGGACAGCGCGCACAGCCCGGTGCGCAAGGCGGCAGGCATCGGATTCCCCGGTGTCACCTACGACCGGGCCACCAGCCGTACCGCGCACGCCACCGTGCCGTCGGACTGGCTCGATCCCACGACCGGCGCGCTGAAGGTGCCCGGCCACGACCCGATCCTTCCGTTCATGCCCGTCCGCACGGCGCGCGGCGGCTTCTCCTACGCGCCGTTCCCCGGCCGCACGCCGCTGGTCTCCACCGTCGAGTGGGACGAACCGGAGACCGACACGCCCATGACCTTCGACGAGATGCGGGCCAGCGTCGATCGCGTTCTCGGCACCGGCATCCCGCTCGGCCCGCCTCCCGGCGACGGCCCGCACGTGCTGCGCAGGATCAACGGTGGCAACACCCGGGTCGCCGACCGATACCGGGACGGCCGGGTGTTCCTCGTCGGCGACGCGGCGCACGTCTTCGCCGCCGGCGGCACCGGCCTCAACCTCGGCATGCAGGACGCGATCAACCTGGGCTGGAAACTCGCGGCCGCGATCAACGGCGCGGCCGACGTCCTCGACACCTACGAGACCGAGCGGCGTCCGATCGCCGACCGGACCATCACCTACTCCCAGGCGCAAGCCTCGTTGCTCTCCCCCGGCGAGGACATCACCGGCCTGCGCCGGCTGTTCGGCGAACTGCTCACCCAGCCAGGCGTCGTGCAGGTTCTCGCCGACCTCGTCGCCGGCGCGGACGTCCGCTACCCGGTCGGCGACGGCGCCCACCCGCTCACCGGCTGGCCCGCGCCCGATCTGGACCTCGACACTCCCGACGGCACCATCCGCCTCGCCGAACTGACCCGCGGCGCGAAACCTCTGCTGATCGACCTCACGAAGAACGGCGACCTCCAGGCGGACGGCGTCGAAGTCGTCCGCGCCACGGCGGACACCGACGTCAGCGCGCTGCTGCTCCGTCCCGATTCCTATGTGGCGTGGGCGTCATCCGAGACACACCCTGACGAAGACGAGTTGCGGAACGCCCTCCGGCACTGGTTCGGCGTCCGTGTAGACGCGTGACGAAGAGCCCGCGCCGACGCGGACCGGGCGATTGGATAGGCAGGTGAGCGACGGACCGGAGCGGGACCGTCGCGGAACAGCGAGCCTGGCATGCCGAATGGTGGTCTGTGGCAACGCGTCGCCGAGACTGAACGCTCGAGTTTCCGCGTCGCACAGCGCGCTTCTAAGGCCGCGACGCCGCCCTGGAATCTCAGGTCTCGCGCGCTCGAGTTCGTCACGCGGCTGAGCGCCACCGATGTTGGTGCCGACTTCGGTCGAGGCGAACAGATCGATGAACGCCTCACGGTCTCTTGCTTCGGACTCGCGGAGCACGAGTCGCTCGGTCCTGATCGGAGCGGGCGCTTGTTACGTTCACGGGCCACGCGGCGACTCAGGGCTGTGATGAACGGCTTCGTGGACGAGGTGGCTGCTGCGTGACGAACTGGCCAGGATCGGCGCGGAATGCCGCTCTGTGGGCGACGGCGGGCATCGTGTGCAGCGTTGTGCTGAGCGTCTTCGCCAATACGCTGACCATCCCCAAACCGGCGCTGGTGTGCGCGGTGGCCGTCGCCGCGTTGCTCACCGTGTATGCGACCGTGCGACAGTTTCAGAATCAAGCGTCTCCGGCGGCCGGTCTGGATGCCATCACGGACATGCTGGCCGAAGAGATGGAACGGCTGTGGAACGACGCGTCCCGGACTTGGCGTATCCACCCGGAAGCCCCGGTTCACGTCAGTTGGACACGGGACGGAAAGGCGTCTTTGCATCCGTCCGACGGTTCTCTGCTGTCTGAAGGTCTGATCACCGAGCTGCACGACAAGGTGTACCAGGTGCCGGGACGGCGTCAGCTGGTACTCGTCGGCGCGGCAGGTACCGGCAAGACGACCGCGATGTGGTTGCTGCTCGACGCGGCCTTGCGCAGACGAAGGACCGCACCTGTCGACGATCGCGGTGGCCGGGTGCCAGTGCCTGTGTGGCTGCCCCTGGGCAGCTGGGATCCGGACGAGGTGGATCTGAGCGAATACGCGGCCCGGGTAATCGCCACGATGCTCGGACTTCCGCACTCTCACAGGTCTCTGACCGGACCGGTGTGTCGGCTGGTGGATGATCGCCGAATTGCGCTGTTCCTCGACGGCTTGGACGAGATGCCGCACCAGCGGCGCAATGCCGCGTTCAAACACATCAACAAGTTGGCCCGAGAGGGCATGCGGATCGTGGTCACGACGCGGCCCGCCAAACCCGGCACGAAGGACGGTAGCCGGTTCGACTTCCCGTTGGTCGTACGGCTCAACCCGGTCGCGCCCTCCACCGCCGCGGACTTCCTGTTGCGCGACCAGACCGAGGAAAACCACGCACGCTGGCGTGAGCTGGCGGACTTCCTGTGCAACCACCCGCGCAGCGCGGTCGCCGAGGCGTTGAACACGCCGCTGACCGTCAGCCTGGCCAGGGATGCCTACGCCGATCCAAGCACCAAGCCGATCGAGCTCGCCGCGATCGGACACTCTCCCGAAGTGGTCGAGCGATTGATCGGCGGTTTCCTGGACCGCGCGTACTCGACCAGTGGTGGCACGAAAAGCAAGCGTGACAACGAGAGGGAGCGTCGCCGTGCCGCGCGCGAGCGCGCGACGATAACCTGGATAGCGCGGCAGATGGGCGAGGATCGGGACCTGATCTGGTGGCGAATTCCGACCTGGGTTCCCGTTCCCGACTTGCGCTTGCGGTGCGGTGTCGCGGTCGCCGCGAGCGTACTGGTGATCATGATGGCGGGGACTTTCACGGTGGGTACCACCTCCCCTTGGTGGGTGTCCCTGCCACCGATCGGGATCGCCTACCTGTTCAGTGAGAAGTGGTCCGAGCGCAGGATCGGCAAACCGCCGGCCACCCTGGTGTGGCGCAGGCCGGCGCTGCGCGACCTCGGCAAGATGGTGGCGTTCAGCGCTGTGGGCGGGATTCTGGTCGGATCGGTCGCGGCGGCGAAGCACAGCATCTGGGCGGGTTTCGCCGTGATGGGGATGCTTGTGGTCATGGGTGTTCTGGGAGCAGGGCTCGGCGAAGGCTTCACCGGCGGGCTCCTGGCCGCGGCGACGACACCCTTGGCCAACTCTCCCTTGATCACGCCGCACGACGCTTATCGAGCCGATCGTCGTCGCACCGTCATCACCGCGTTGCTCGGCGCGGTGGCCGCCGGCGTGTTCATCGGGCTGCTCGGACTGTTCGACTCGGACGTGGCAGGCAGCGTGCTGTGGGGAACGAGTATCGGACTTGCCGTGGGTTGGACGGCAGGCATGGGACCTGCCTGGTTGCTGTGGATCACCAAACCCCCAGGACGCACGAGCGCCAAGCGACTGATGCCAACGCTGAAGGCAGCGCTCGACAGGCAGGTACTGCGTCAATCCGGTGTCGTGTACCAGTTCCGGCATGCCACGCTCCAGGACTATCTCCGGAAGTCGGACAAGGACGATCCCGAGGTCCTGCCGGTGGGCGGCTGAGACAGTGCCGCTAGTGATGCGGTTCTGTGTCAACGGATGGCGGCTTCTGAGTGTGTGTCGGGAAGATGCGCGCGATGCCCTCGCGGACGGCTGTCCAGTCCGTCGCGGGTACGTGCTGCAGGGTGGCGGCGAGGGATCCTGAGCGCTGCTGGTGTTCGTGGCGGAGCTGGTCGAGGTCGAGTTGGATGTCTGGATCCAGCACGCGGGCCTCGACCTCCGTGATGCGCCGGTCCATCGCGTCGATCAGTTCTCGGTCGAACTCCTCGACGGCGCGCAGGAACAACTCGGTGGAGACGCTTGCCCGTCCTTGCCTTGGCACAGTGCAGTCAAGTCCGTGCTCGGCGGTGTGCCGCCAGTCGACGGTGATCGTGTCCCGGTCGGCGATCGACCGCCACCACACGATGGTTGGCGAGGCGGCGAGGTAACTGGTGTACATGCAGTGGTCGCTGTACCAGTCGAAAGCTGCCTCCGCGTCCTCGACAGCTGCCTCGTACCAGGCATCCTGATCGCCGGTCAGGTGGTCGACGAGGTCAGCGGGTACCGGTTCCAGCAGAGACGGCAGCACTTCCTGAATGTCCTCCCACAACCGGACGACGTAGTAGTCGACCGGCAGGGACTCCCCCGCAACACTGTTCGACGGGTGCTGGAACAGCTTGTGCCCGTCCACCTCGATCCAGTACCAGCCGTCCGTCAAAGCGAACCAGTGCAGACTGCGCTCGCCCCAGGGCTCCACCTCGGCCAGCGGCCTCAACCGAAAATGAAAACGGATCACCGTCGCAGTGTGCTCACCACCTCGACCCGCTGTCGAGCAATTTGCCTTCGACGCCCGCTCATGCCGACGAGCGGGCGTTGGTGCTTCGCGGCTTGCCCCAGGTTCAATCAAACTGTGGTGCGGCTGCGCGTACCCAAATCCGGAACAGCATCTGGTCGAGGTATTTCCAGTAGTCCGCGACGGTGGCGTAGCGGCCATGCGCGCTGTGCAGTCGATGAAGCAGCTTGAGGTGGTTCTTGCCCGGCACGTTGGGCAAAGCCCAGAGCCGGAGCCGGTCCCAGGGAATCGCCTTGACCAGGTAGGCGGTCATCGCGCTGGTCGGCTCGGCGCCGATGACCTCCAACGGATTGAGCGGCGGCAGGTCCACTGGCTGGGCGGCGGTGCGCAGTCGCGCGGCCAAGCGGCGAAGGTCCCGGCTGACACTGCTGGCCACGGGTGTGCCTGATCGCCAGCCGGCGACGAGCCGGTGGCGCCAGTTCCTTGTTTCTTCGGCCATGGTGGTGTCCCGCAACGCGGCTGCGGCTTGCAACAGTTCGAGCGGCGAGCCGACGCCCCGGCTCAGCAGCAGCGGTAGGACCGACGGCAGCGCCGGCAACTGCACCTTGTCGCCGAGATATCCGTTGAACTGGGCGTCGATCGCGGCGAACAGGTCCGGCTCGGTGGCGTAGTGGCCGAGCATGGTGGCCGAGCCGAGCAGCCGGGCGCGCTTGGACTGCAGAAGATGTGCGGTCGAGGCGCACTTGGCGTAGACGCCGAACAGAGTGCCGCCGTAGACGAACGAGTCAATAGCCCGGCCGGGAACGTCTTCGTTGCCGCTGTAGGCGGGGTTGAGCTCGGGCAGCCTGGGCCGCCACGCGTGGTCGAAGGCGGTCAGCTCGTCGTCGATGTCGCGGACGGTCTCCGGATCGCGTTCGACAGCCGACGCGTCGAGCATTGCCTCGATCGCGTAGTCGCGGGCCTCCTCGTACGGGGCGGGCGCCACCTTGATCGTCGACAGCACCCGTGTCCCACACACCTGATTGCAGGTTGCGTACAGACCGGATCCGAGAACCGCTTCGGGGAAGGTGTACAGGTAGTCGATCATCGGCAACCGGTCCAGGTAGACCAGCAGATCCAGGAACGACGCCAACTCCTGCAGGTTCTGACTGATCGGACGCCACGCTTGGGCAAGCCGGTCCCGCCACGCCAGTTCCGGCTCATCGTCACGACGATCTGGCGGCCCGGCGACGAAGACCTCCGCCGTCCTGTAGATCATCGGATCGACGATCAGATCGAGTCCTGAGTCGGCCAGGTTTGCCCAATCCGACGAGCGTTCGACCACGAAATCCGGCTCGGCACCAGTCCACAGGAACATCGCCTCTACATCCCTTCGAAGGCCGCGAAGCGTCGTACCCCTTACCGGTGTGTCGTCGGCCGATCGGCTCGCGTTAGCGCTGGCGTCGCGGGGCACATGCGGATGCACGATGTTCTCTGTCGTCCGCTCATGCCGATGACAGGTTGTTCGCCGACGGGTGGTCAGGGTGGAGCAGCGGTAGCGGTCATAGGCCTCATCGGTTGGTGACGCCGCCGCGTCGGCTGGCAGTCGGGTCTGTCCCGGATTGAACTTCCGCGGTGACGTTGCCGTCGTTGGCGGAGGTCCACCCGAGCGCTGCGCGGCACCTGGTGGGCTCGCCGGGCGCGTCGTGGTCAGTTCGAAGCGATCTGGTGACCATCGGGGAAGTCGGTGGAGCGGGATAGCTCCGCCCACTCGTGCAGGTCCTTGTCGACCGCCGCGCGGCCGGCCGTGACCAGTCGCAGCGCATCTGAGCCCAGTACCAGATGCACGGGTGGCTTCTCGGCCTCCAGGACCTTCAGGACGGCCTCTGCCGCTTTGGCCGGGTTACCCAGTTGGTTGCCGCTGGCCGCCTGCCGGGTCGCACGAATGGGTTCGAACAATGTGTCGTAGTCCTGAATGGATCGTTGCGTGCGGACCATCGATCGGCCCGCCCAGTCGGTGCGGAACGAGCCGGGTTCGATGATCGTCACGTGCACGCCGAAGTCCGCGACCTCCTTGGCAACGGTCTCCAGTATGCCTTCCACGGCGTACTTGCTGCCGCAGTAGTAGGCCAGCCCGGGTACGGTCATCAGCCCGCCCATGGAGCTGACCGCGAACACGTGCCCCGCACGACGCTTGCGCATGAACGGCAGTATCGCCTGGACCGTGGCGGCCACACCGAACACGTTGACGGCGAACTGCGCCCGGAGCTCGGACAGTGGTGATTCTTCGAACACTCCCTCGTGTCCATAGCCGGCGTTCGCGATGAGCACGTCGATCGGTCCGACCTGCGCCTCGATCTCACCCACGAGGGAGAACACGGCGTCGTCGTCGGTGACGTCCAGCTGACGCGCGTGCGCACGTCCCGGCGCGAGCGTTTCGAATGCCGCGACGTCCTGCGCCCGGCGGGTCGTGCCGACGACGGTGTGCCCGGCGTCGAGCGCCCCTTGGGCGAACGCCCGGCCGAGACCGCTGCTGACACCGGTGATCAGGAAAAGCATGGCTACCCTCCAGGTAGGACGCGGCACCAGATCTCGACCATCGTCTCGGTCGTGCGATCCAGGCCGCCGGGTTGTGTTGACGCGTGGTAGAAGTTGCGTTCGGTCATCCAGCACAGGGCCTGGGCGAGCGCCGCCGCGCCGGTCGGGCCGTCCTCGTCGGGCAGGCCGGCGGCGACGAGGACACGAGTCATGGCCTCGGTGTTGTTGGCGATGGTGTCGCGCCACAGGCGGGCGATCTCGGGCACTTCGGGGCCGAACTCGACCGCCGCCCGCATCACGAGTCCGTGCTCGCGCCAGGTGCCGGCCGTGTTCTCCACAGCCCTTCGCACGGTGTCGTGCGTGGGCAAGCCGGGGTCGGCGGACTGATCGTCCATGTGCAACCGGGCGACGGTGCGTGCGACCAGTGCGGCGAGAACCTCCTGTTTCGACCCGAAGTAGAAGTACAGCGAGCCGCGGGAGATGCCCGCCCCCTTGGCGATCGACTCGACGGTCATCGGCTCGAGGTGCTCCCGTTCGAGCAGCACCTCGGCGGCGTCCAGGATCGCCTGTTCCCGCAGATCGCCCTTGCTCGGCGTTTCACGACGTTTCGGTGCCACGACACCACTATGACACAGTGCAGAGAAAAATCGGCACTGTGTCGAAAATATTCTGCGTGACGTAGATCGCACTGCTTGCGTCCGGCTCGAAGCCTCAACTCGGGAAGTGACTACGGCCGGCAACAGATCTCGGCGGGATGACGATGGCTCGGGAGCACTCGGGGGAGTCTCACACCGAGGACACGCCCGTGGCTGGGTTCTGCGGCCGACCATCGATCAGGTCACTGCTCACGCAGGCAGGCACGGGCAGCTCGCCCCCGAGGCTCGCCGCATATCGAACATCCGCTCATGCCGCCGGTCGCACGTTCGGCCGATGCACTGTCATGCCGATGAGCGGACGTCGGTCCGGCTGACGGTCGAGGTTGCCCGGTTCCCGCCGGCAACTTCGACGGGAGTCGTCTGACGGCGCGGGCCGGAAACGGCCCGCGCGACACGTCAGTCGAGGTCGTCCCGAACCCAGTCCAAGACGGAGGCGTGCGCCGGACGCCAGCCGAGTCCGGCGGAGGCGCTGCCTCGGATCCGGCTGTTGGAGGCGAGAACGTACAAGGTGAGTTCTTCTCCCCAGTGGGCGACGGCGGCGTCGGTGTCCCACGCCTCGGCGGGACCGAGGCCGAACTTCCGGGCGATCGCTGCGGCGATGTCGCGGAACGACGCTTCGCCGTTTTCGACGAAGTAGAACGATCCGGCGGGCGCGTCGGTGAGCGCGCGGAGGTAGAGGTCGGTCAGGTCGTCGATGTGCACGGTCGACCAGATGTTGCGGCCCTCCCCGACATGACGGGCGACCCCGCTTTCGCGCGCCTGCCTGGCGAGGACGGGGACTTGCAGGCTGTCGCGGGACATGCCCCGGCCGTGCCCGTAGATGAGGGAGTTGCACAGCACCACCGAGCGCACGTCGCGGCTCGCCGCGTCCAGCACGAACCGGTCGAGTGCGACGCGGGCGACCTTCTTTTCGATGGGTCTCCAGCCTGAGCCGGGTGCGATGGCCTCCTCGGTGTACACCTCGTCGGCGACGGCGCCGCGCGAGTCGGTGCTGACGATGGTGGACCCGCTGGTGTGCACCAGCGGACGGCCGGTGCCTGCAAGTCCTTCGACGAGAGCCTCGACGGCACCCCGATGATCGCTGCTGGCGGCGTTGACGACGGCGTCGGCCTCGCGGGCGCGGGCGGTCAGCAGTGCGGCGTCGTCGAGCGTGCCGATGACGGGGTTGATACCGCGCCGTTCCAGCTCGCGAGCCTTGTCCTCGCTACGGACGAGACCGTCGACCCGATGTCCTGAGCGCAGGAGCAGGTCGGCGACCGAACCCCCGATGTAGCCGGTGGTGCCGGTGATGAAGACGCGCATGTGGTGTTTTTCCGATCCGATAGGCGTGGGGAGGGGAACAGCGGCGGCCGTCAGTCCAGCGGCCAAGGCCGGGCGGTGGCGCCGAGCCGGTTCCAGGCGTTGATCACGGTGATGGTCCAGATCAGCTCGCTGAGCTCGACCTCGGTGAACTCGGCGGCCGCCCGGCCGAACACCTCGTCGGTGACCGGGCCGTCGACGAGCCGGGTCGCCGCCTCGGTCAGCTCGAGTGCCGCCCGTTCACGGTCGGTGAAGAACGGCGTCTCGCGCCACACCGGCAGCGCGTAGAGCCGCTGCTCGGTCTCACCACCGGTGCGCGCGTCCTTGGTGTGCATGTCGACGCAGTAGGCGCAGCCGTTGAGCTGGGAAGCGCGTGCCCGCACCAGTTCCAGCAGCGCGGGCTCCAGGCTGACCTTGCGGGAGGCCGCGTCGAGCGAGTTGAGCGCGCGGTTGATGTGCGGTGCCAGCTTGTCGACGGGGAGTCGTACGGCGTTCATGGTTCTCTCTTTCGTTGGTGTGTCAGCGATTCGCGGGGGTCGACGGCCGGTCGATGATGGTGACCTCGCCGTCGCGGAAGGTGCGGTACGGAACTCCTTCGCGGTCGTAGCGCTCGACGACGCGCTCGATGGGCTCGCTCTCGGGGATCGGCGAGCGGTAGTGGGGTACGAAGGCGTAGTCCAAGAGACTGAGCCCTTCCCAGATCGCCTGCTTGCCGTAGGCGGTGACGGTGTCCACGGGGTCGTCGACGAGTTCGAGGCCGTGCAGGCTGGGCGACAGGACGCAGGCGCCCGCGCTCCAGCCCGCGTAGACGACGGCGTCGCGCCGCAGCAGGCCGGGCAGGATCCCGTCCGCGCCGCTGAGAGCCATCGCCAGCCGCAGAACGAACGGGTTGCCGCCGTGGACCCAGACAACCCCGAAACCGGACAAGTGCTCCGCCAGTCCTTGCGGAGCACCGAAATGGTCACGTAAGTCCACTTCGGACACTGTGTAGCCACGGTCGCGAAGCAGCGCGACTTCACGGCCGGTGGCCTGCCGCCTCGCCGTGCCGGGGAGGGCGTCCAGCGCGTTGCCGATGACGGCCGCGGTCCGGACGTCGCCGGCGAGACCGTCCAGAAGTTCGGGGGCGTCCCCGAGTTTCCAGGAGGAAAGGAACAAACGCATGGGTCTGCTTTCTTGAGAAGGCAAGGGTCAGGCGGAGACGGTGAGGACGATCTTTCCGGCGGTGTGGCCCGCTTCGCCGATTTCGTGGGCCTTGGCCGCCTGCGCCAACGGCAAGACGGTGTCGACGCGGACCCGCAGCCGCCCGGCTCCGGCGAGGGCGGCGATCTCCCGCATCCCCGACTGGTCGGCTTCGGTGATCATGAAGATGGAACGGAGTCCGAGAGACCGGGCCTCGTCCGCCAGCTTCGCCTCGGCTGGTGAGGCGAGCGAGACGACGACGCCACCCGGGCCCAAGGTCCGCAGGGAGCGGGGTCCGTAGTCGCCGCCGATGGTGTCGAGCACGACGTCCATGGAGCGGGCGGCGGTGGTGAAGTCGGTTCGGGTGTAGTCGATGACCTCGTCGGCGCCGAGGCTTTTCACGAAGTCGTGGTTGGCGGTGCGTGCGGTGCCGAAGACCTGGGCTCCGCGCGCTTTGGCGATCTGGACGGCCAGATGCCCGACGCCGCCCGCCGCGGCGTGGATCAGCACGCGGCTGCCTTGCCGGACGCCGGCCGTGTCGACCAGGGCCTGCCACGCGGTGAGCGCGGCCAGAGGGAGCGCGGCGGCCTCCACCGGGGAAAGTCCGGCCGGTGTGGCGACGAGGTGCCGCGCCGGGGAGGTCACGTACTCGGCGTAGGTCCCCGCGGGTACGGGCTGGCGCGGTACGCCGAAGACCTCGTCGCCGGGCCGGAACAGGGTCACCCCCGGCCCGACGGCCTCGACCACGCCGGACACGTCCCAGCCCAGCCGGATCGGCACGTCGCCCGCCAGCCCGCCAGTGGACCGGTGCCACCAATCGGTCGGGTTGACCCCGGCTGCACGCACCCGCACCAGCACCTCGGCGGGGCCGGGTACCGGGCGCGGCACCTCGACGATCTTCAGCACGTCCGGACCGCCGAACGAATCCTGGCCGATGGCACGCATGGTGAACAGTCCTTGTCGCTCGATGAAGGGAGGCCTGGGACGGCGAAACCGGCCGCCAGGCAAGGAAAACGGGGTGGGACTCACTCGCGGCCGGTGGGCCGGTAGTCCAGGATCATCGTTCCGGAGCTGAAGGCCGCCGTCGTCGCGAGACGCCACGAGGTCGAATCGATGCCCGAGGGGAACAGCCGTTTGCCGCGTCCGACGATCACGGGATGCAGCCAGAGTTTCAGTTCGTCGAGAAGGCCGAGCTCGATCAGCGAGTTCACCAGGACTCCGCTGGCGTAGATGAGGATGTCGCCGGTGTAGCGCGCCTTGAGCTCGAAGATCTCGGCGGCCAGATCGCCTCGCACGACGACGGTGTTGTTCCACTCCGCGGTTTCCAGGGTGGTCGACACGACGTATTTGGGGAGGGTGTTCATCCGGACGGCGAAGTCGCCGTCGGACTCCTCCATATGCGGCCAGGCGGCGGCCATGCCCTCGTAAGTGACGCGGCCCAGCAACAGTGCGTCGCTGCAGAACAACTGGCCGTAGGCGAACTTCGCGTGCTCGGCGCTGAAATACGGCCCGGTCCAGGCCGGCTTCTCCATCACCCCGTCCAGCGACAGGTAGACGAGCGAAACAATCTTGCCCACAGAGAATCCTTGAGTGAGAGTCGGTGACACCGAGTGATGCTGTCCCATTCAGTCTTTAGGGGGCTTGATCCGCCAACAAGGTGACATAGTGCAACAGTCATTAAGGTGGGATTAACGTCCGGAGGCGCAAGTGCTGGAGCGGCTTGAACTGGAAGCGTTCCTGACGCTGGGCGAGGAGTTGCACTTCGGCCGCACCGCCGACCGCCTGCACGTGACCACCGCGCGGATCAGCCAGACGATCAAGAAGCTCGAACGCCAGATCGGGACGCCGTTGTTCGAACGCACCAGCCGCCATGTCGCCCTCACCGAAGCGGGGCAACGGTTGTACGACGACCTGCGCCCCGCCTACGACCTGATCGAGGCAGGACTCCGGAAGGCGACCGACGCCGCGCGCGGCGTCCACGGTGTGCTGCGGGTCGGCTTCCTCGGCGCCGCCGCGGGACAGCTCATGGTCCAGGCGGCCCAGCTGTTCGACCGGCGGCACCCCGGCTGGCGGGCCCAGTCGAGGGAAGTGCAGATCGTCGACGGCCTTCAGCGGCTGCGCGCGGGCGATACCGACCTGCTGGTCGTGAGCCTGCCGCACGACGAACCCGACATGGTCACCGGCGAGGTCCTGTTCTCCGAGACGCGGGTGCTGGGGGTGTCCGCCCGGCACCCGCTAGCCCGCCGCGACACCATTTCGATGGAAGACCTCGCCGCGGTCAAAATGCTGCAGGTGGCCGAAGCGTTCCCGGCTTACTGGCGCGCGGACCGCACGCCGGACCGCACGCCCGGCGGCGACCCGATCGAACCGGGACCGCGCTTCGAAACACTCCAGGAAGCCCTGGCGCTGATCGGCGCGGGGGAAGGCGCTTTCGTGATGGGCGCGCAGGTGTCACGGTTCTACGCGCGGCCCGGCGTCGTGTATCTCCCGATCAGCGACGCGTCGCCCCTGGACTGGGCGCCGACCTGGCTGCGCACCAACAGCGCACCCCAGATCCACGCCTTCAACCAGGCCGCCCAGGACGTCGCCGCCCGGGTCTATCTCGCCATCCGCCACTGACGGGGGCCGCCGTGCTCACGCCGCGGGCTGGACGGTCTTCTTGAGGCCTGATGTCGGCGCGTGGGTGTTCGATCTTGTCGCCCGGGACGATCACGTTCGTCAGCGCGCGCTGACCCGGCACACGGAGTTGGTCGCGCGCAGCTCGGCCGCGTTGCACTGGCCCAACCGGATATGGGCGCAGGCGGGTACGCCCGCCCCGGAGGAGCCGTATCTGGCCGCTGGGATGGACCAAGCGTGGGCAGACCACGACTGGCATCAGGATCAGACGATCTTCGGGTACCTGGACCGGTTCCTCGACGCAGATCCACGGGATACCGCCGTGCGCACGGTCTACTGGCCGTTCGTGGCGCTGTATCTACGGTGGGAGACGCGGTATCCGGACGAGTGGCGTTCTCCGGATACGAATCTGTGGTCGCCGTGGACCTGTAAGGAGGTCATGCTTCGTCAGCTGGGTCAGCGCGGAGTGCCTGAAGAGGTGGCGCCGGACGCCGCTGATCTGATCATCACCGCGATCCAGCGCCCGTATCGATGCAAGGACTGGATGTATGCGCTCCTGGTCCGGCACGTCGCCGAGGTGGAGTTCGGCGACCGTGTCACGGCTCTTACCCGCGCATCCGACCCGCTCGTCCAGCTCCGGGCCCGATTCATCCTGGAGCTCGTTCACCAGCCCCAGCACAGGATCAAGCAGACGACGTGGCGCCGTTGGCTCGAAGACCGGCACGACGCCTGGTCTCGCCCGCAATGTCATCACGCCCTCTCATGCCTCGGCACTTTGGTTGCCTTGGCGGAGCACAGGGAGGCCCATCGTGCACGGATCATGGCGGCCGACGGCTTCTGATCACTCGTCCGGCTGACTCCTGTTGTGTCGCGGACCGCGTGGCACTGGACTGGTCGCACATATCCAGTCTCCAAAGGACGGAAGGACATGACCATGTTTGGCTGCTCACGCCGTAAGCAGGCCGGGGTGCTGGTTTCCGCGGCCGCGGCCGTCTTGGTGGCCTGCCCGGTCGTCTCCGCGGCGCCGTCTGCGGTCGGTGCGGCACAGCAGCCGGCAGTGAACAGCGGTGATGCGATGTTCACGGTCTCGCCGGGGCCCGGCCGTGAACCGTATTACTGCTCAGCGGGGTTCGCGATCCTCGTCAAGGGCGTCCGGTACATCCTCACGGCCGGGCACTGCACCGAACACGGGCTGGACTGGCAAGGTATCGGCCCCCACGTGGACACCCATTTCCCGGTGACCGACTACGGCCGCGTCCGGGACCTTTCCGGCTCCGGGCACAGCCGGGTCGACCTCTACGACGGCAGCACCCAGCGGATCCTGCGCGCGGGCACCCCGCAGGTGGGGCAACCGGTGTGCAAGAGCGGCATGACCACGAAGAAGACGTGCGGGAAGGTCCTCGGCATCAACCAGACCGTGAACTTCGGCAACGGCAAGCAGGTTGTCGGGACGATCGCCACCGACATCCCCATCGGGAGCGGCGACAGCGGCGGCCCGCTGTTCTACGCCGGCGTCGGCTACGGAGTGCTGTCCGGCGGGAACAGCCAAGTCAGCTTCTTCCAGCCACTACGCTCCGTGCTCACCTCCTACGGCGCCACCCTCGCCTGAGGGGACACACAGCCGAGTGGCGCTGATCTCGATGGTGTTCCAGCATTGGTTGATGTCGCCGAGAGCGGCCCACTATCCTACGAGGACAAGAGACCGTTACAGGCCGGTCGCCGGCGCCTTGATCTCTTGGGTGATTTGCGGCAGTTGCTCTCCGGGTTCGTTCCCCCAGTCTGGCTGAAATCTCTGGACGGTGACCCGCAGCTGCACGTGGCCGTGCTGGTGGGACGCATCGATTTTCAGTTCCTTTTCCAGGTGCTGGAAGAACTCCGCGAGGTCGGCGAACCCCGTCGCATAGTGGTGCACGACCCGAACCGACGCTGACAGGCCGTGGAGCTGCAGCTCGGCAAGCAAGAACCGTGGCCGACCATCCTCCGCGGCATCAGCGGGCGCCATCTGGCTCTCGACGGTCCGCAGCCCGATGTACCGAGACCGCGTGAACCCGTATCCGCCCGCGAGCGGATACGAGGTACACGGTCCACTCATCGAGCGAGAGGCAGTTGATGAATCGGACAAGCACGTATTTCCGGCGAACCGCTTTCCTGGTCACGGCGCTGGTATCGGGGCTGCTGGCGGTATCGGGCGTACAGGCGGTGGCGGCCCCGGCCTACCAGCTGACGCTGCGCATGATCGACCGCGACGGCGCCGTGGCGACAGCGAACTCTCGCGCGACGCTCGACGTGATCAGCCTCAGCGGGAACGGCCGTCAAGTCGACGTGCCCGCCGGGAGCACCCTGCGGCTGCCCCCTGACCGTTACGCGCTGGTGGGCAGCCTGATCACACCGCGCCCGGGGCTGGAACCCTCGATTGCCGCGATGGCCCACCCTGAGCTCAACCTGACGCGCGACACCACCGTCACCCTGGATACCCGCCAGGCCGCCAAGGTCACCGCGAACGTCGACCAGCCGGAGGTGACCGGAGGCACTTCATTGGTCGAGCTGGGAGTGCGCCTGGGCGCCGACCAGACCCAGTCCGTGGTGTTCCCGTTCGACCAGCGCTTCCATGAGATGTTCGCCGGCACCGTGCCGGGCACCTCGTCGGCAGCCTTCTACTTCGGCGCCAGCCACCGCTTGGAACAACCGCGGCTGGAACTGTTCGGCGAACAGCCGAAGCGCTTCCCCGTCCACACCACTGTGGTCGGCGCACCCTTGCCGGTGGGGTCACGAACGCCCGCGCTGGCGTTCGGCGGCGCGGGTCGCGCGGAAGACCTTGCCGGAGTCGAGGTGCGCGACCGGATGGTGGTACTCGAACTCCCCTGGGACACCACCCCGGAGACGCTGGCCGAACGAGTCGCCACGGTGCGCGAACACGGTGGCGCGATGGTGGCCGCATGGCTGCCCCCTGCCGACGCGGTGCGCCAGGGCACGGAGCTTGCCGGGCAGCCGGGCAGCCGAATCGCGGCCGCGGCGGCCGCCGCGAAACCCTCCAGCGGACTGACCGGCTCCAAGGCCGCCGGGGCACTGGTACTGCCGACCCTCCAGATCGACGGCGCGAACGCCGCGCGGCTCGCCGCGTTGGCCCGGACCGGTGCCGGCACCGCGGCCGTGATCGCCCTCCCGGAGATCCGGAGCGCCTATGAACTGTCCTTCCCGGCCACCGGGCGGGTCCCGGCGCGACTCGAGCACTCGGTACGCAAGTCCGAGCTCGCGGCGGTCACCATGGCTTTCCACGGCTACTCGGCGAAGTTCCCGCCCCAGGTGCACGCGACCCACCGCGTGGCAGGGTTACGCCTGGGAGTGTCCCGGCTGGGCTACGGGACGCCGGGGCTCGTGCAGGCGGAACGCCAGGAGTACTACACCCCGGGCACGTGGACCTTTCTCAATGCCCTGGTGGGCCAGGCTTCGAGCTTCGGCGGTGATCTGCGCGGTGAGGAGCTCTTCGCGGCGGGCAAAAGCTACCGGCTGGCCTGGAACGGCGCGGTCACCGGTCCCGGCTTCCGTGGCAAGCGCACCCATCCGGCCGACGCTCCGTGGGCCGGACGCACCTCGCAGGAGATCGACATCAGCATCCCGTTGTTCTCCGACGGTGCCGGGCACACCGGAACCGCGGACTTGGACTCACCGGGTGACCGCGGCAGCACCATGCTCTATCGCGAAGGCCAGCTTTACGGTAGTCAGGCGACTCCCGGGCGCGCGGTATTCGTGGTGCCTACCAATGAGGCCGGTTACCGGCTGACCACCGAGGCGGAGCGCAACGAACCCTGGGCGCCGCTGTCCACCAAGGTCTCCGCCGAATGGACCTTCCGCAGCGGGTTCGTCCAGGGACAGGGCCAAACGCTGCCGCTGTTGGAGGTGCGCTACACCCCGGCGGTGGATCTGGCCAACAGCGCGCCGGGTGGTGGCACCTTCACCGTCCCGGTCACCGTGTCCCGGCAGGACGGTCCCGCCGCGATCACCGGCCTGCAGGTCGAAGCGTCCTACGACGGTGGCGTGAACTGGCAGCCCGCGACGGTGAGCGGGCAGGACGGCCGGTACAACGCCGAACTCCACCATCCGGCGACCGGATCTGTCTCCCTACGCGCGAAAGCCGCCGACGCCGACGGGAACACCACGACCCAGAGCATCATTCACGCTTACCGGCTCCGCTGACACCGGTTGTTCCCGCACTTGCGCAATCCGCTCAGTCCCGCATGGCAGTCCCGGTGACCACCGGATCCGGGGGGGTGTGGAAATAGGGATGTTGAGTGTCCCTGTTTCCACACCCCCCTCTCATGTCGCGATCAGGGTGATACTCAGGAAGCGAGTAGCCTGCCCGCGTGGAATTCGTGGTTGCCGATGATGACGCGTGGCTCTCCGCGTTCGGTGTTCTCCCGCAGGCCGAAGAGGCATCAGGCGAGGCTTGGGTGCGGGAGGTACGGGTGCCCCTATCCGTGACCGAGGAGCTCCACGTCTCCTGGGACGTGCTTCAGCGCAGCGTCCGCGTTCGGTACACACGGGCGTCGGACCTCATCGTCGACGTCTACCGCGAACAAGCGACCCTTCTCACGGTCGACGACCACAAAATCGGCCCGGTCGTCGTGTTGGAGTACTACGCGGAAGGCTGCCGCGGCCGGACATTTGTGCGGACTCGACCGACGTTCACCTTCACGGACACATTCCTGCTGACGTGACTGTCCACTCAGGCCGCTGATCGCGCCGAATTCCGCGACTACTACGCGGTGGGCAGCGGACCAAGCCGCTCGTCCCGAGTTCGGCGGCGAACCCGACCGCGTCGAGATGGCGCTCTTCGCCAGCTCCTGGACACCCGGCCGGGCGGATCAACGCGTTGAGGCGGAAACCCCGACACCTCCCGTCGAGGCGTGAGCTCCCCGGACCCGGCCCGGCTCGAACGGGCTGCCACCCCCACCATGCGACGGGCAGGACGCACCCTTACCGGGTAGATGCGCCTTGGGCGGGCTCGTGGTGATGGTAGACGGAGCCATCTGCCGCAGCGACAGGGTTTCCCGCATCCGCGGCCCGTCACTAGGATCGCCCCATGGCGAAGGTCCTCGACTACGCGACACCGGGCCCGTTCACAGGCCTCGACGGCGTCAGTCCGCTCGTTCTGGGACGCTTCGCGACCGACCCGGTGGAGATCTGTTCCCCTGTCCACGAACTCGTCATTCAACCCACTGACGCGCAAGCTCTGAACCTTTCCGCCGAACGCCTCGACGAAAACCAGATCCGGCCTGCCGGGGAACTGGTCCGGCGACTGCTGGCGCTGGATCCGGCGCCGCTGGCAGCGGGGCGTGAGCCGGCCAAGCGTGTGGTGGGTACCTGTCGGCATTTCGCGGTACTGAGCTGTGCGCTGTTGCGCCACCGCGGTATCGCCGCCCGGGTCCGTTGTGGTTTCGCCACGTACTTCCAGCCGGGACAAGGGCTGGACCACTGGATAACCGAGTACTGGGACGACGACGGCTCCCGCTGGGTTCGTCTGGACCCCGAAATACTCGGGCAAACGGTGCTGCCGCATCCGCACGACCTGCGCCCTGGCGAGTTCCTCTCCGGCGGGGAGGCGTGGAATGCTTTCCGGCGCGGGGAGATCGACGCCTCGCTCTTCGGGGTCCACGGCACCGAGAACTGGGGAGCGGCCGAGATCCGCGGTAACGCGGTCAAGGATCTCGCCGCCCTGAACAAGGTCGAGTCCCTCCCCTGGGACGAATGGGGCCGGATGACCGATGCCTACGACGGAAAGACAGGCGCGGACTACGACGAACTTCTCGACGAACTCGCTCGCGTGTGCGCGAAAGACGATCCTGAGGACGTCGCCGCGCTCTACGCTCACGTCGATCTGCGCGTCCCCGAAAGCCTGATCGGCCAAGCCGCCAGGTAGCGCCAGCACCACCCCGCAACCGGGGGTCTCTCCCCTGGCCCCTCGCCCCGCCGTTCCCTAGCGTATTTCCCATGAACGACACCAAAAACACCAGCGGCGCCCTCGTCACCGCTTCCCTCTGGCTGGTCCTCCTCGTCAGCGCCGCGGCCAACTCGATCGGGCAGTTCGCGGGGATGGACTGGACCTTCCGGATGATCGCGGGTGCCGTCTCGGTCATCTGCATCGTGCTACTGGGCATCCGTTATGTGGCAAGGCGCAAGGCCTGAACGATCATGATCGGAAGATCACCGCTCGTCGCGGACCGAGCGATCGGACAAGCGGCCCAAGAGACCGTCGGCCAGGGCGCGACCGGCGTCCAGATCCGTTCGGTCCGGGGCCGTTCGTCGCGACCGTCCTCCTGCGACTGGCTCCGGCTGGACGACCCGATCGAGGATCACCTTCCCGGGCTCCTGCCGGACGGGAAGGCGATCACGGTCCGGATGCTGCTTCAGCACACCAGCGGACTGTACGAGTACCTCCGCAGCATGCCGCTGACAAACGACGACTTCGCGAAGTACCGCTGCGTATGAACCACAGTTCCGTTCCCGGCGACCGGATCCGCCTCCCCGGCAAACACGCCCGCGGCTACCAAGCGGTCCGGCAGTCCCTTGTGGACGTGGCCGAGATGAACTCCAGCCTGGCGGGTTCGGCCGGAGCCGTGATTTCGACGACAGCCGCCGCCCGCACGGGTCATCGACAAGGTCATCTGCGCCTGAGCGCTCGGCCCGCCCGGAATCGTCCGGGCGGGCCGAGTGCTTTCAGGACACCTTCGGCGTCGCGCGCACACCGTGGTGCACGTAAGGCTCACCTGTCGACAGGGTGTAGAAGGTGACCGGTATCCAGGTCTGGGCACCCGGCTCGCGGCAGACGTAGAGCGAGTCGGTCACCGGGACCAGGTCGAACTCCATCGTCTTCTCCGGCACGAGATCGGCCAGCGGACCCGTGACGGTCTGCCGGAGCCGGAGACCGTCCCCTTCGGACAGGACCTCCATCAGCACCCCGGCCCGTTCGTAGACGCCGACGTGCCTCGAACCGTCGACGGTGACCGGGGTCGCGGGCGGCTCCAGCGGTCGCGGCATCGCCACATCGGCGAGTTCGGCGAAGATCTCCCGGTACAGCTCCTGGAACAGGTCGCGGGTGTTGCCGCCGTTGGTGAGCAGCGTGACGGCGAGCCCCTGATCGGGCAGCAGCCGCAGGAACGCCGACTGTCCGATCGTGTTGCCGTCGTGGCCGATGACCCGCCGTCCGCTCCATTCGTCGCGAATCCAGCCGAGGCCCCAGGAATCGCCGAGCGAGTGCTTGTCGGGGATGTCAGTCTGTTTCTCGGCCATCGCGGTGATGGACGCCGTGGTCAGGATCCGCTCACCGGACGGGGTGAGGCCGCCGGTCAGGTGCAGCCGGGCGAAACCGAGGACGTCCTTGGTGGTGGCTGTGATCAGGCCGGCCGGGCCCATGTTCCGGGGCAGTCCCCAGATGGGCGCGGGCTGCTGTTCTCCGTCCGCGCCGGCGACGTGACCGACGGCCGCGCGGAACATCAGCGCTTCCTCCGGCAGGGTCACCGTGTGGGTCAGGCCGAGCGGGGCGAACAGCTTCTCGCGCATCGCGGCGTCCCAGGTCTGCCCGGTGAGCTTCTCGACGACCCGGCCCATAAGCACGAAACCCGAGTTGCAGTAGGAGAACGTCTCCCCGAGCGGATGGTTCTGCGCGGCCTGGTCGAGGATCTCGACGTAGCGCTCGAGGCAGTCGTCACCACGGCCGGTGTCGGTGAAGACGTCCCCGTCGATCCCGCTGGTGTGCGTCAGCAGATGCCGCATGGTCACCTGCTTGGCGACGTCCGGGTCGGCCAGCCGCAGTTCCGGGACGACGTCGGAGATCGGCGCGTCCAGATCGAGAAGCCCTTCGTCGACCAGTTGCATCACCACGGTCGAGGTCCACACTTTGGAGACCGAACCGATCTGGAACACCGAATCCTCGGTGACCTCGACCCCGGTCGCCGTGTTGAGCACGCCGTAGGAAGCGTGCACCTCGGCGTCGTCACCGATCCGCGTGATGCCCAGCGCCGCACCGGGAACGCGGTGCTTGCGCGCCAGTTCTGCCAGGCGCCGACGCCAGTGCGCCGCCTCGATCGGCACCCGCGACACCCCGTCCGACGGCCCCGCGTACTGCCCGACCCAGTCGAGGACACGCCGGTTGAAGTCGAGGCGGTGCGAAGGCGGGCCGTCGAGGATGAACAGGTGCGAGGCACCCGGGTACAGCACCAACCGGGACGGGACGCCGCGTGCGCGCAGGGCGCCGAACCACTGCTCGGCCTGGCCGACCGGGCAGCGCTCGTCTTCCGCGCCCTGGATGACCAGCGTCGGCGTCCGCACCTGGGCGACCTGGGAGAACGGCGAGAACTGTTCGTTGGCCTTGTCCCACGACGAGCCGCCGAGCTCGCTGACAGCCAGGTAGTGCCCGGCGTCGGAGGTGCCCTCCATGCTGGTCAGATCGCTGACCACGCCACCGGCGACAGCGGCGGCGAAGCGGTTGTCGCGGCTGGTCAGGTAGCAGGTCATGAACCCGCCGTAGCTGTAGCCCGCCACGGCGAGGCGGTCCGCGTCGGCGATCCCTTCGGCGACCAGCTGGTCCAGCGGTTCGAGGAAGTCTCCGGCGTCCGCGGTGCCCCAACCCCCGACGGCGCCCGTGAAGAAGTCCTCGCCGTAGCCGTCGCTGCCCCGAGGGTTGAGCAGCAGCACCGCCCAGCCTCGGGCGACGAGCGCCTGGTGATAGAGGTGGATCGCGTCGGCCGCGCCGTTCCAGGAGTTGTGCGGGCCACCGTGGATGTCCAGCAGCAGCGGCGCGGCACCGGAGCGGGCCGGGTCCCGCAGCAGCCAGCCGTGGACGACGGTGCCGTCGCCGATGGTGAATTCCCGTTCCTCGTGGCGGAAAAGGTCGACATCCGCGACGGAGGCGCCGTGCTCGGTACGCACGTCGACCTCGCCGGTGGCCGGGTCCACGACGGCGATCTCGCCGAACGAGGTACCGGTGGCCAGGACGACCACCGCCCTGTCGCCCACGATGTCCATTCCGGACACGACGCGGTCGGCGCCCGCCAGCACGGCGCGCGGGTTTCCGCCGTCGGTGTCCACTCGGTACAGATGAGTACAGCCGCGATCGCGGAGGCCGAACAGTACGGAGCCGCCGTCCGCGGTCAGTTTCGGGAGCGCGCCCGGGTAGCCGGCGCCGCCGAACATCACGTTGCGGTCCAAGGAAGCCGTCAGATCGACGGAGTCGCCGCCGTCGAGCGGGACCCGCAGCAGCCCGAGGTGGCCGACTTCGGTGTCGCCTCGGCCCGCGACCAGGAGTTCGAGGCCGTCGGCGGTCCACGTGGCCGTGCCGGCCATGCCTTCACCGGAGCCGATCAGCCGCGGCTCGGACGTCTTCGTCGTCACGTCGAGAACGTAGGCGCCGGAACGGAAGGTCAGATCCGCGTCGGAGTCCCGCCCGGCGGTGAAGGCCAGGTGGGTGCCGTCGGGCGACCAGGTGGGCTCACCGGCGTGCCAATCGCCGAAGGTGACCTGCCGGACCTCACGAGTGGCGACGTCGAGGACGTGCAGGTGCTTGCGGATCGTCTTGATCAGTCCGGCACCGTCGGCCTTGAAGTCGATCCGGTCGGCCACCACCGGGGCGTTCGGCGCGGGTTCGTCACCCGCCAGGTCGACGGCGGCCGAGAACGCGATCTTGGCGCCGTCCGGGCTCCACACCGGTGCGCCCGCCCCGAGCGGAAGTTCCGTGATGCGCTCGGCTTCCCCGCCCGACGACGGCAGGAACCACACCTGCGGCGGCCCGTCCTGGGCGCGGAGGAACGCGATCCGCGTGCCGTCCGGTGCCCAGCTCGGGGTCATGTCGGCGGTTCCGCGCGTGAGCTGCCGGGCGTCGCCGGTGGTCGCGCCGACCTCCCAGAGCATGTGCTCGTTCCGGTCCTCGTCACGGTTCGCGGTCCTCAGGACGTAGACGATCCGGCTGCCGTCCGGTGACAGCGAAGGCTGGCTGGGGACGGCGATTCCGTACAGGTCGTCGAGACCGAGACGTCGGGTCATGGTGCGCTTGCTCCTCTGGGGATCGTGAGCTCGTGGCTCTCGTTTTCACTGAAGTGACAGGCCGCCGAGTGGGGTCGGTGTGCCACGTCATCGGCAGGGTCCGCCTGAAGGCAGAGCCGGCGGTCCGCTCGCACGAGCGGGCCGACCGGACAGCGTGTGTGGTAGCGGCACCCGGCCGGTGGGTGGTGCGGGTCGGCGGGCTCGGCGTCGGCGGTCTTCTCGTCCGCGCCGGTGTCGAACAGCGAGGTGTGCGCGGACGGCGCCGCGGCGAGCAGGTCACGCGTGTAGGGATGTTGCGGATCGGTGAGCACCTGCTCGGCCGGGCCGATCTCGACGATGCGGCCGAGGTACATCACGGCGACGATGTCGCTGAGATAGCGGATCACCGCGAGGTTGTGCGAGATGAACAGCATCGACAAGCCCAGCCGCCGTTGCACCGACCGGACGAGGTTGAGCACCGCGCCCTGCACCGAGACGTCGAGCGCGGAGGTGATCTCGTCCGCGATGAGCACCTCCGGCCGCCCGGCCAGCGCGCGGGCCAGCGCCACCCGCTGCCGCTGGCCGCCCGACAGCTGCCCCGGCAGGTGCCCGGCGCGGTCCGGATCGAGATTGACCAGCTCCAGCAGCCGGGCGACCTCGTCCCGGCGCGCGGCGCGGCCGGGAAGGACGCCGCGCGGGATCGCTTCGGTGATCGACTCCCCGATGCTCATCCGGGGGTCCAAAGAGGAATACGGATCCTGGAACACCATCTGCAGCGGAGGGCGCCGGGGCAGCTTCCGGACGTCCACCCCGCCCAGCAGGACCCGCCCGGCGCTGACCGGCGAGAGGCCGACGGCGGCCCGGGCCAGCGTCGATTTCCCCGAGCCTGATTCGCCGACGAGCCCGACGACCTGTCCGGAAGGGACGGTCAGGCCGACACGGTCGACAGCGGTGAGACCGCGCCTCCCGCCGTACCGCACGCTCACCGCGTCGAAGACGAGATCGCTCACTCCGCACCTCCGGCGGTCACGGTTTCCTTTGTCGGCTGGGAAAGCGACGTCTCCTGCGGATACCAGCACGCGACGCGGTGCCCGGATTCCACGCTTTCCAGCACCGGGTCTTCGAGACGGCACCGATCGGTCACCGCGGGGCACCTGTCGGCGAAAGCGCAGCCGTTGGGTACACGATCCGGTTCCGGCGGACGGCCGGGGATCACCGCGAGCGGCGCCTCACGATCGGTCTCGAGGTCGAGCGTCGCGGCCAGCAGGGCCCTCGTGTACGGATGCCGCGGTGTCCCGGCCGACGGCAGGTCCTCCACCACCCGGCCCGCGTACATGACCAGCATCCGTTCGCAGGTCTGCGAAACGACCGCGATGTCATGGCTGATCAGGATGATCGCCGTGTTCCGTTCCGACCTGGTCCGCGCCAGCAGGCGCAGCAACTGCCGCTGCACGGTGACGTCCAGCGCCGTGGTCGGTTCGTCGGCGATGATCAGCCGCGGGTCGCCCATCAGGCCCATGCCGATCATCGCGCGCTGGCGCATCCCGCCGGAGAACTCGTGCGGGTACTGCTTCGCCCGCCTTTCGGCCGCGGGGATCCGCACCGCGCGCAGCCGGTCCACGGCCCGTTCGAACGCCTTGGCACGCGGGAGGCCCTGGTGCTGCTCGGCGACCTCGGCCAGCTGACGGCCGATCCGCTTGGTCGGGTTGAACGAGGTCATCGGGTCCTGGAACACCATCGCCAGCGACGTGCCGAGCAAGCCGCGCAACTCCCGTTCCGGAGTCGTCAGCAGCGGTTTCCCGGCGAACTCGAGCCGGTCCGCGGTGACCACGGCCGGCGCTTCGACCAGCCGGGACACCGCCAGCCCGGTCAGGCTCTTCCCCGAGCCCGACTCGCCGACGACGCCGATCGCCTCGCCCGCGTGGACGGTGAAGCTCACCCCGCGCACCGGGACCGTCCAGCCCGCCGGGCGCGGGAACGCCACCTGGAGGTTCTCCACCACCAGCACCGCGTCGTCACGATCTTCGGCGACCTCACCCCTGGCGGGCGTGACCGTCCGCGGCGCGAGCTTGCGGAGCCCGGTGCGGACCCCGATCACCCCTGCCACGGTCTCCCCCACCAGGTTGAAGGCGAGCCCGGCCAGCACCACCGCGACACCCGGCGCGAGCGCGGCCGCCGGGTTGACGTAGATCCCGTTGAGTCCTTCGCCGAGCAGCCGTCCCCAGTCGTAGTCCGGTGCCTGCACACCGATGCCGAGGAACGACAAGCCGGAGAACGCCAGAAGGGAGGCGCCCGCGCCGATGGTCGCGTTCACCACGAGCGGTTCGCCGATGTTCGGCAGGATGTGCCGGACCAGCAACCGGATCCGGCCGACACCGGAGATCCGGGCGGCGGACACGAAGTCCTGGCCCGCCACGGAAGCCGAAAGCGTCTGGGCCAGCCGGGCGAACGCCGGTGCCAACGCGAAACCGACCGCCAGCACAGCGCCGTGCGTGCCGACCCCGAAGATCACCGAGAAGAACAACACCAGCAGCAGCCCGGGGAACGCCACCGCGATGTTCACCGCCGAGGTGACCAGCCGAGCGGCGGGCCGCGGCAGCAACGAGGGCAACGTGCCGAAAACGAGCCCGGTCACCACCCCGATCACCGTCGCGAGCACCGCCAGCAGCACCGAAAGCCGGGTCGCCACCAGCACCCGGAAAAGGATGTCGCGGCCGAGGTCGTCGGTGCCCAGCCAATGCGCCGCCGACGGGCCTTGCGCGATGGCTTCGGTGTCGATCTCGAAGGCGTTGTCGTGCCACAGGATCGGGGCCAGCACCGCGATCGCGATCACCAGGACCAGCAGGGCCGTCGAGAACGCGCCCACCGGGGTGCGCAGGGCCGCGACCCATTTCGCGCGCCGATTCAGCATGTCAGCTCTCCCGGATCGTCGAACGCGGATCGAGGACGGCCAGCAGGACGTCCACCGTCAGGTTCACCAGCAGCACCCCGATGCCGTAGACGAGCACGATCCCCTGCACCAGCGGATAGTCCTTCTGGAGGATCGACTGCGCGATGGTGGAACCGAGGCCGGGCCAGGCGAACACGTTCTCCACCAGCACCGTCCCGGCGACCATCCCGGTCAGCATGAGCCCGCTCATCGTCAGCGTCGCGGTCAGCGCGTTCGGCAGCGCGTGCCGCAGGTAGACCAGCCGCGCGGGCAGCCGTTTCGCCCGCGCTGTGCGGATGAAGTCGTTGCCCAGCACGGAAAGCGTCTCGACCCGCACGATACGGGCGAGTACCGAGGCCGGGCCGAGCGCCAGCGCGATGACCGGGAGCACGAACGAACTCGCGTCCGCGTTCCCGGCGACCGGGAACCAGCCGAGCTGGACCGCGAAGAACGCGACCAGCGCGACGGCGAGCAGGAACTCCGGGATGGCCGCGAGCAGCACGGTCGTCGAAGTGAACCCCAGCTCGCCGCCCCGCCGCCGTCCGCCACGGGTCAGCACGGCGAACAGGAGGCCCAGCGGGATCGCCACCGTGATGACCACCGCGAAGGCGGGCAACGCCAGCTGGAGGGTGGCGGGCAGCCGGTCCCCGATCACCTCGGAGACCGCCTGCCCGCTCGTCATCGACGTCCCGAAGTCACCGGTGACCAGCCCACCGAGGTAGTGGACGTACTGCGGCCACAACGGATCGTCGAGCCCGAGGGCCGCCCGCCGCGCGTTCACCAGCTCCACCGGCGCGGTCAGCCCGAGCGCCGCCCGGACCGGGTCGCCGGGGATCAGCTGGATCATCAGGAACGCCATGGTGACCAGCACCCACAGCGAAACCGCGAACCGGCCGAGGCGGCGCATCGCGAACGAGAGCCAGGGACTGCCGCGCAATCCCGACGGCGCGAGTGCGACCGTCATCAGCTGTACATCCGGACGCTCGACGGTTCGATGTTGCCGAAGTTGACCTTGAACCGCGCGTTGCTGCCGAAGATCGGGATGACCGAGTTGATGTACGGCACGACGTCCAGCCGCTCGATGAGCGCCGATTCCGCGGCGAGCCAGGTCGCGCAGCCGGAGTCACCCGCCATTTGCGCCGCCTTCGCGGCTTCCGACGTGTACTTCTCGTTCTCGATATGCGCGAAGTTCGTGCCGGCGGGCGGTTTCGGCCCGGAGACGAAGGAGCTGACCTGACTCGGCAGCAAGAGGGTCACCGGCGCGAGCGAGATGTCCCACTCGCCGGTGCCGAAGAGCGTCTGGCTGGTCCCCGGGCTGTCGAGGCCCTTGAGCGTGACCTCCGCGCCGGCGGCCTTCCACGACTGCTGCATCAGTTCGGCGGAGGACGCCATCGTCGGTCCCAGCTGGGTTCCGTAGATCGCGGTGAGCGCGAGTCGTTTGCCGTCCTTGACCCGCACGCCGTCCGTTCCCGGCATCCACCCCGCCGCGTCGAGGGCCGACTTGGCCGCGGCGACGTCGAACGCGGGCAGCTTGCCCGCCACCGCGTCGCCGGCGCACGCCCTGGGTTCGGTGGTGACCATCCCCTGGCTGGGCGCCCCGGCGCCGCTGGTGAGCACCTTGCCGATCTGCGCCAGGTCGAGGGCCTGCACCAGCGCGCGGCGGACGGCCTGATCGGCACCGGCGCGGCCGGGGGCCTGGTTGAAGAACATCTCGCCCATCGGCACGACCTGGTCGCCGTGGAACAGCTTCTGGGACCGGAGGCGCTGCTGGTCCTGACCGGTGATCCGGGCGGCGTTGACCTCACTAGACAGCAACAGGTTCGACGTGGTCGTCATGTTCTGGATGACCCGGAAGACCACCTTCTCCGGCAGGCCCGGCTGCTCACGCTGCCAGTCCCCCGGCCCCCAGGCGTAGTCCTTCCGCCGCGTGAGGGTGTAGCGGTCGTTCGGCACGATCTCGGACATGGTGAACATGCCGGTGCCGTACTTCCCCTTGGCCAGCGGCTGCCGGTCGGTCACGCCCTTGCCGCAGACGATCGGCAGACCACCGGCGTTGCGCAGCAGGAACGCGTCCGGCGCTCCACTGGTGAGGGTGACCGTCCGCGCCGCGTCGTCGGCGG
Source organism: Amycolatopsis sp. NPDC102522 (assembly GCF_055584485.1). Lineage (NCBI taxonomy): Bacteria > Bacillati > Actinomycetota > Actinomycetes > Pseudonocardiales > Pseudonocardiaceae > Amycolatopsis > Amycolatopsis sp. NPDC102522. The sequence continues at coordinate 28,931 of NZ_JBVJLY010000009.1, forward strand.
TCGCCTTCGACCCCGGTGCGATCGTGAGCCCGGACATCGGGGACTTGTTGGCGGGATCGCCGACGAAGTTGAGGTTCGCGGCGACGTCGCTCGCGGTGAGCGGCGTGCCGTCGTCGCAGGTGATCCCGTTGCGCAGGGTGAAGGAGGCCGTGGTCGTGGTGGCCTCGAACTTTTCGGCGAGCCCCGGGATCGGTTTGCCGGTCTCGTCGAGGTTGATCAGGCTGTCGTAGAGGTAGCGGCCGATCTCGAGAGCGGTCGAGAGCACGGTCATCGCCGGGTCCAGCGCTCCCGGATCGGTCCCGATCGCCATGGTGAAGGTCTTGCCTTCGGTGAGTTTCTGGTTCGCTGTCCGGTCTTCCCCGGATTGCGACGTCCCCCCGCACGCGCTCACGGTCAAGGCCACCACGCTCGCGATCGCGGCGGTGAGCCGGGCTTTCTTCATGGGGTTTCTCCTACTGGGTGACGGTCTGCGCACGGAGGTGTTCGACGGCGAGCCGGGCGGCCTCGCCGAGGGCGGAATCGACCGCGGGCTGACGATCGGCGAGGGAGTCCGCGCGGGTGAACACCGCGACGGCGTATCGGCGACCGTCCTCATAGGTCACCACTCCCGCTTCGTTGCGGACGGCCGGAAGCGTCCCGGTCTTCGCCGCGATCTCGACTCCGGCCGGGAAGCCGGACGAGATCCGGTGCGGCCAGATCTGCTGGGCCATGATCGTCCGCACGCGTTCGCAGGCGGCCGGGTCGCCCGCGCGGTCGGTCCAGATCGCGTCGAGCAGTTCGGTGATCTCACGCGGGGTCGACGCCGTGGTGCGTTCCGGGTCGAGAACCGCGAGCTTCCACAGCTGTTCCTCACCGGCCGCGGCGAGGATGGCTTCCAGATCGTCGTCCGGTGTCGCGCCGAGATCGGCGACCACCGAGGCGAAGAGGTCCTCGCAGCAGCCGATCAGCCGTGTCCTGGTGAGTCCGAGGTCGGTGAGGACCTTGTCGACGGCGTCCTGCCCGAGCCGGTGGTAGACGAGGTCGGTCGCGGCGTTGTCGCTCATCGTCAGCATGAAATGCGCCAGGTCGCGCCAGCTCATCTCGACGTCGTCGGCGCAGCCCGCGGTGCCGATCCCGCCGATCCGGTAGCGCGCGGTGACGCGGGTCCGTTCGGTCTCGTCGAGCCGTCCGGCCGCCACCTCGCGGGCGAAGGCGACCGCCACCGGGATCTTGAACACCGACGCGAGCACGACCGGGTCGTCCGCGCCGACACCGACTTCGGGACCGGCGGGGACGCCGACCTCGCGCGCGTGCACGAACCCGCGCGCCCCCGCCTTCGCGAAGACCGCCTCGATCTCGTCCTCGATCGCCGTCACCGGCTCACCCGCCGGTCGGCGCGGCCGGTGTGGACGTACAACGCGCGGCCGGTGCCGTCGTCACCGACGAACGCGTGCGGCATGTGCAGGCCGAGACCGTCGTGTTCGGCGACCAGCGTGTCGCCCTTGTAGCCCAGCAGCCTGCTCTTCTCCGGTGCCGCGCCGAGGTCGGCGAACATGCCCTTCATCGTGCGTTCCAGCCACAGGACACCCTCCTCGTCCTGCGTGACCACGATGTCCGCGACCTGCGACGAGTACTCGCCCACGTAGCGCGACGGGTCCGCCGGGGCCTCGGCGGCGTCGGGTTCGGGCAGCGGCGGGACCTCGACGCCCGCCAGATCGCCCAGCACCTTCCGGAAGATGTCCAGGTAGAGGTGCAGCGGCTTGCCGCCGTTGGTCAGCAGCGCCACCGCGACGTTGCTGCCGGGCACCACCCGCAGGAACGCCGACTGGCCGATGGTGCCGCCGTCGTGGCCGATCACCGGGCCGCCGTCCCAGTCGAAGATCATCCAGCCGAGCCCCCACGCCCCGCCCATCAGGCCGAGGTAGGGCAGTTCGACCTGGCGTTCCCACATGGCGCGGGCGGTTTCCGGCCGGAGAACCTGGGTGCCGTCGTCCGCGCGGCCTTCGTTCAGGTGCATGCGCACGAAGGTGAGCAGATCGCGCGGGCGCATCGCGAGGTGCGAGCCGGCGGGGACGTTCGACCGGGTGAGCGCCCAGGCCGGGGCCGGCTCCGGCGCGTCTTCCGGCGAGGCCTGGAGGTGGCCGATCGCGGCGCGGTAGCGGATCGCGTCGTACGGTCCGGCCGCGGCGTGGGTCAGCCCGAGCGGCGCGAAGAGGTGCTCGCGCAGGCAGTCGTCGTAGGACTTGCCGCGCAGGACCTCGACGATCCGGCCGAGTACGCAGTACCCGGCGTTGTTGTACGAGAACATCTCCCCCGGCGGGAACAGCTGGGGCACGTCGGACAGCGTCGCCACCAGCTTCGCGACGCAGTCGTCGCCCTGCCCGGTGTCGGTGAAGATGTCGCCCTCGAAGCCGGAGGTGTGACAGGTCAGCTGCCGCACGGTAATCCGCGAAGCGGCGTCGTCGTCGGAGAGGACGAACTCGGGCAGGTAGTCGCGGACCGGCTTGTCGAGGTCCAACCTGCCTTCGTCGACGAGCTGCATCGCCAGGGTGGTCGTCCACACCTTGGTGATGGACCCGATCTGGAAGACGGAATCCACTGTGGACTCGACGCCGGTGCCCTTGTTCAGGACGCCGGCCGCGTGGTCGATCACCTCGCCGTTCGCGAACACCGCGACAGCCGCGCCGGGCACCTGATGCTTCGCCAGGAGCGAGGAAAGGTTCTCCACGAGCCAGGTATCGATATCGGAAAGTTTCGACATGGGCATCCTTGTCCGTCGAAAGGGTGAACCGGCAGTTGCCGGAATGCTAGGACGGTGACGGGCGTCACCGGTTCGTGCGGAACTACGAGAGCGGCGGGAAAATTCATCCGGGCGGACGAATCATTCGCGTCCGGCCTCGGGAAGCCTGAGCCATTCGACGGCCTGTGCCGCGGCGAAGCCGATGAACGCGTCCCGCTCCGGCACCCGCGACCGCCCGTCGACGGCGTCGGTGAAAATCCCTACCGCGTAACGGCCGCCATCCGGGTACTCGACAACACCGACCTCGTTGCGCACCGACGGCAGGGTCCCGGTCTTGCCGCTGACACTGATCCCGTCGTCGGGGAACCCGGACCGAAGCCGGTGCGGCCACACCTGGAGATCCAGCCAGCGCCGGACGTCGGCGCACGCTGTCGGCGACGCCGCCTCGTCGCGCCAGATCAGCCCGAGCAGCCGGGTGATCTCTTCGGCGGTCGTGGCGCAGGTGTGCTCCGGTTGCAGCGCGCGCAACGCGGCGATCCGCTCCATCGGGAGTTCCGTGAGCAGCTTTTCGTCGTCCTCGTAGGAGATCCCGAGGTCTTCCCCGATGCTGCCGAGCACCTCCCCGCAGTCCTGCGGGACGGTGGTGTGCTCGAAACCCAGGCTCCGCAACGACTTCTCGGTCTGTTCCTTACCCACGCGGGCGAGGATCAGGTCGGTGGCGACGTTGTCGCTGATCCCGATCATCAGGATCGCGAGGTCGTACCAGGACATCGTGATCTCGTGCCGGAAGGTGGCGAGGCCGTACGGGCTCGGCGTGGGATGTCCCGGCGGGACGGTGACCGGCTCGCCGAGGTCGAGCCCGCCGTCGGCGGCCTGCCTCGCCAGTTCCAGCGCGACCGGGACCTTGAAGACCGAGGCCGTGACGACAGGGGCGTGTTCGTCGACGCCGATCCGCCGGGTGCCGTCGACTTCGGCCGCGTGCAGCCGGACCCGGACCCCGACCTCCTTCGCGCGGTCGTTGATCGTTTCGATGACTTCGGACGCGGTGGGCATGGAACTCCTGTCTGCATGGGGCGGAAACGCGTGATCAGACCCGTAACTCACGTGACTGGGCCCGTAACTCACGTGATTGGAGACCGCACACGTGAGTCCCGTCTCTGATCACGCGAGTTACGGGCTGGATCACGCGAGTCACGGGTTTGATCACGTGAGCTGGACTGTCTACTGAGGACTCGCCGGGGAGAACTTGAACTGCGCCGGGTTCTGCGGCACCCAGAACGCCATCACGGCGGTCAGGAAAGTGGTGCCGATGAGGAACCCGAACGCGGCGGTGTAGGAGAAAGCGTCCGCGAGCCAGCCCATCGCCACCGGGGCGACCGCGCCTGCCACCTGGCCGCCGAAGTTCATCACTCCCATGCCGATCCCGGTGACCTCCGTGGGCAGCACGCGCAGCGGGAGGCCGAAGACGGCCATCGTCGCCATGCCGAACACCGCCAGGGCGAGCGTCTCGTAAAGGGTGAACTCCGCCGTGCTGTCCGCGTTCACCATCAGCGTCAGCAGCACCACGGTCACCAGCGCGATCGAACCGAGATACCAGCGGCCGTGGTCGTGGAAGTAGCGGTCGAACAGCCAGCCGCCGAGGATGGTCGTGCCGATGCTGACCAGCATCGGGATCGCCGCGAGCACCCCGGTCTGGCTCAGCGTCAGGCCCCGCGTCTCCAACAGATAGCTGGGGACCCAGGTGATCATCCCGTAGTTCAGCATGTTGGTGACGCAGAACAGCAGGGTGAACTTCCAGATCACCGGCGACTTCAGCACCTGTTTGCGCGAGACTTCAGGGGTCTTCGCCTCAGTACGCGGAAGGCTGCTCAGCGACTTCGGCAGTGCCTTGGGCAGCAACGTCCAGACGACCACGCCGATGATCGCGCCGATCCCCGCCATCCAGAAGAACGTGTGCCGCCAGCCGAGGGCCATCAGCAGCGGGCCGACGATCAGCGGCGCCAGCCCCGCGCCGATCCCGCCGGCGGACAGCATCACGCCGGTCACCGTCGCGCGGTTGCCGGGGGTCGTCCGCTCGGCGATCGCCTTGAACGAGGCCGCCGGGAAAAGCCCCTGGCAGACACCGAAAAGACCGCGGACGACCAGCAGCAGGCCAAAGGTTCCCGCCATCCCGGTCATCGCGGTGAACGCCGACCAGGCCAGCAGCGTCACCAGCATCGGGCCCCGCGAGCCGTACCGGTCGGCGAGGAACCCCGCCGGGATCTGGCAAACCATGTAGACCAGCGCGAACACGGTCACCAGCCAGCCCTGCTGGGTCTTGCTGAGGTCGAATTCGGCGCCGATCATCGGCAGCGCCATCCCGATGGAGAACCGGTCGATGTAGTCGACCGCCCAGGCGAAGACCATCACCACCATGGTGATGAGCGCCGTCCGGTTGATCCGCCGCGCTGTCCAGGTGTCCTCGTTGACCACTGCCGTCATGGCGCCTCCGCGGAAACGTTGGGAGAGAAGGGAGAACGGCGAGGGTGGCGCCGATCACTCATTCTGAAACGCACTCGGTGGAGGGAGTTCGTGCGATCACACGAACATCCGCCGCCGTTTCGGGCCGGGCAGACCAATCCGGTCGGTGGTCAGGAGTCTTCGGCGCCCGGCGGCCCTGTCCGAACGTCACGGGGCAACAGCCGAAGTTGCACCATGGCGGCGAACCGCTCCCCCGCGTCGTCGAGGTCGATCTCGCCGACTTCGGCGAGGCGTCGCAGGCGATAGCGGAAAGTGTTCGGATGGACATAGGCCGCGGCGGACGCGGCACCGATGTCACCGAAGGCGTCCAGCCAGCACCGGAGAGTGTGCACCAGTTGTGACTGGTGCTGGGCGTCGTAGGCGAGCAACCGCGCGACAGGTCCTGTCGCGACGTCTCCCCTGGCCGCGGCGAGGTCGGCCAGTTCCAGCATGAGCGCGTCGACGTGGACGTCGTCCGCGGTCGCCACGCGTTTCGCGCCGGCGTTGGTGAGCAGCACACGCAACGCCCTGTCCGCGCCGTCACGCGAAGCACGCAGGCCGGAGCCGTCGAGGGCGAGCGGCCCGATGCCGATCGCGGCGGCCGCGCGGCGCCCGGTGCGCTCCAGGAAGGTCGACGCGACCCGCACCGAACGCTCCAGGCAGTCGTCGTGACTGCCGGGCATCGGGACGATGCCGTAGGCGACGTCGCCTACGAGAGCGACGGCCGAACGCGGCTGGACAGCGCTGAGGTGCATGGCGAGCGCGTCGGCGACCCGCTGGCGGTCCGCGACCAGCCGGAGGTCGTCCTCGATCGCGGGCGCGCCGAGCAGGCCCATGGCGAGCACGATCGACGGCTGGCCGAGCAGGCCGAGCCGGGCGATGGCCTCCGGCGCCCCGGAGCCGCCTTCGAGCGCCGTGCTCACCAGGTCCGCGCGCAGCCGTCGTTCGACGTCGGCGCCCGCGCGAAGCCGGAGCATGTGCAGCGCGACGAGTTTGGTGGCGTCGATCAGCGCCTGGGTCCGCTCCTCGCTGAGCGGCTCCCGGACCGCCGCCCAGATCGAGCCGAGTATCTCGTCGCCTGCCCGGACGGCGAGCGCCACCCGGGGCAGGACGAGCTCGATTTCGTCGTAGCGCTGCGGGTCGACGTAGACGGGCGTGTGGTCGCGGTACAGCTTCTCGAAGACACCGTCCCGCTCCAGCCCGCGGGCGAACCGCTCCGGCACCTGGCGGCCGAGGATGGTCTCGACCCGGGAAGGATCCGCTTCGTCCTGACGCCCGGAGAACGCGAGGATCCGGTTACTGCGGTCTTCGATGGTCACCGGCGCGTCGAGGAGCGCGGCGATCGCGTTCGCCAGCGCGAAAAGGTCACCCGACGGCATTCCGCCGAGCGTCTGCGGCGAGACCTCGCCGACGTCCCCCTCGGCGAGCAGGGTCCTGAGCATGGCGGCGAGCTGGGCCCAGGACGCGCCGCGGGCGAGTCCGAGCAGGGCGACCCCGGACGATTCCGCGGCGCGCCGGAGTTCCGGCGTCGGGGTGACGGGAGAACGGACGACGAGCGCTGCCGCGCCCCTCGCGCCCACGTCGCGCAAAAGGCGGACGACCTCGTCCTGCTCCCGCACCCCGACGCCGAGCACGACGGCTCCGCCAGGGATCTCGGATTCGTCGTGCGGATCGTGGATGACCACTCCGCCGAGCTTCCGGCGGGTGCTCCGGCCGACCGCGACCGGCTCCAGGAGCACGTCCCCGAGGTCCTCGAGGACGCGTCCCAGGCTCGTGTGCGGTTTGCTCGGCACCGGTGTCAGCACCCCCCGAAGTTAAACCCGGCCTCACCGAACCGAATGGTTCGTTTCGACCAAATCTAACCCCGGAATTCGTAGCCGGCTACGAACCGATCCACACTTTTTCGGTGGTGACCTCGTCCAGGAGGTCGGGAATCGGGGTCACACCCAGGCCCGGTCCGGTCGGCACCGGCAGGTGTCCGGCCTCCAGTACGAACGGCTCGGTGATGTCCGTCCGGTAGAACCGGCCGGACGCCGAGGTGTCACCCGGCAGTGTGAACCCGGGCAGTGACGCCAGCGCGACGTTGGCCGCCCGGCCCAGTCCGGTCTCGATCATCCCGCCGCACCACACCGCGACCCCGTGGGCCGCGCAGACGTCGTGCACCCGGCGGGCTTCGAGGTAACCGCCGACGCGGCCGGGCTTGATGTTGACGATCTGGCAGGCGCCGAGTTTGATCGCGTCCGCCGCGGCCTTGGCCGAGACGATCGACTCGTCGAGACAGATCGGGGTCCGGATCCGCTTGGCCAGTTCGGCGTGCCCGAGCACGTCCTCTTCTTCGAGCGGCTGCTCGATCAGCAGGAGGTCGAACGGGTCGAGCCGCGAAAGCAGGGGCGCGTCGCCCAGGGTGTACGCGGTGTTCGCGTCGACCTGAAGCAGCACGTCGTCGCCGAAGCGCTCCCGCACCTGGCGCACCGGCTCGATGTCCCAGCCGGGCTCGATCTTCAGCTTGATCCGGACGTAACCCTCGTCGAGGTAGCCGCCGACGACGTCGAGCAGCTGCGGGATCGAGTCCATGATCCCGACCGAGACGCCGCAGGCCACGGAGTCGCGAGTGGACCCCAGCTCGGCCGCGAAGGACCGTTCGTGCGCGCGGAGTTCGGCGTCGAGGACGGCCATCTCCAGCGCCCCCTTCGCCATCCGGTGGCCCTTGAACTTCGCCAGCAACGGCGTCACCCGGTACGCGGTCACGTCATCGGCGGCCAGGAGAGCCGGGACGAGATGGTTCCGCATGACGTGTTCGGCGGCGTCGTTGTACTCCGACGAATAGAGCGGCGCCTCCATCGCGACGCATTCGCCCCAGCCCTCGCCCGCCGGGGTCACCGTACGGACGAGCAGCAGTTCCCGCTCGGACTGCGTCCCGAACGACGTCCGGAAGGGTGCCACGAGCGGCATCCGGACCCGGCGCAGTTCCACACCGCTGAGTTTCACGACTGCTCCTTCGAGATCACGTACCAGCCGGCACGATCGAAACCGGCGACCCTGGCGTTGTCCGCCATGAGTCCGCCGAGGACTTCGCGCAGGGCGACGCGCCACGCGTTGCCGCGACCGGGATCGGTGCGGCGTAACCGTTCGATGTCGGAGGGGACGGCGACGAGCACGGTCGGCGTGTCGGCGGAGCCGATGCTCGGACCGCCGTCGGGATCGACCGACAGTGCCTTCGCGGCGCCCAAGGCTTCCGCGTCGATCAGGACGGGTTCACCGGAAGCGGCGGAGCGGACGTCCGGGCTCGTCAGATCCCAGCCGACCATCAGCCTGTCGGTGTCGCCCGAACCGTTGATGCTGTCCTCCATCGGCCCGTAGAAGTCGGGCTTGTAGCCGATCGGGCGCGCGCCGAGTTTCCCCAGGTTGAAGTAGGCGTTGCGCCGCACCAGCGGGTCGAAGGTCCAGGTGATCATCGAGACGTCCTGGAGCAGCGCCCAGCCGCGCTGGTGCAGTTTGAGCGCGTGGCCGATCCCCCGGCCCACGCCGGCGCCTGCGACCCCGGCGATATGACTGTGCAGGCTCGCCTTCCCGGGATTCCCGAAGAAACCGAAACAGGCCCCCAGCATTTCGCCGTTCTCGAACGCGCCCGCGACGTAGTTCCCGGCCGAGGACATCGCACGGAGCAGTTCCGTGCTCACCGGCCGGGCGCCGGGCGCGGACTTCCAGATCGACTCGAACAGGCCGACCACCGCGGCCAGATCGGCGATTTCGGTGAGTTCGCGGATTTCGACGCCCGAAGCCACGGCCGCGGCCCGCGCGGCGGCGACGGCTTCGTCGCGCACCTCCGCCGACGCCAGGCTCTCCGTATTCGTCGCAAGATTCGTCACGGGACAATCCTTTCCCGGCTCGGCGGCCGAGTCACCGTCGTGCCGTACCAGATTCGCCCACGGGATTCGTCGCGCCGGACGGACCCCGCTTCGCGAGCACGTCTTCCACGAGTGCGGCCAGCAAAGCGGTGCGTCGCGGCAATTCCGCGACGACGACGTGTTCGTGGTCCGCGTGTGCCCCGCCACCGACGGCGCCGAGGCCGTCCAGGGTGGGAATACCCATTCCCGCGGTGTAATTGCCGTCCGAGGCGCCACCGACCGACGCGGAGGTGAGTTCACCGAGACCGAGTCCGCCCGACAGTTCCCGGGCCAACGCGAACAGTCCCGCCGACGAGCTTTCTTCGAGCGGCGGCCGGTTGATCCCGCCGGTCACCCGGACCTCGGCGCCTTCCAGTACCGGGCGGAGGTCCCGCATGGCCTTGTCGACGCGGAGCTGCTCGGCCTCGTTCCACACCCGGACGTCGACGGCCACTCCCGCGGCGGCGGGAACGGTGTTGACCGTCGTGCCCGCCGAGGCGACGGTGGGGGTCACGCTGGTCCCGGCCGCCGGATCGGCGATTGCGGCCACCGCGAGGATCTGATGGGCGATCTCGATCCCCGCGTTGATCCCCTTCTCCGGTTCGAGCCCGGCGTGCGAGGCACGACCGACCACTTCGACTCGGTAGTGGGAAACGCCTTTGCGACGGACCTTCAGCGCGCCGCCGTCGGCCGAAGCCTCCAGCACGAACGCCGCGTCGCAGCCCGCCGCCGTTTCCTCGATCAGGGCACGGGACGACGGCGAGCCGATCTCCTCGTCGCCGGTGACCAGAATGGACAGTCCGTCGCGATCGGGGACGACCGCGGCGGCGTGCAGCGCCATCACGACCCCGGCCTTCATGTCGAAGCAGCCCGGGCCGCGCAACACGCCGTCCTGTACGGAGAACGGATGTGTCTCCAGCGAACCGTGGGGCCACACCGTGTCATGGTGACCGAGCAGCAGCACGCGAGACGGTCCGTCGCCGAACCGCCAGCGCAGATGCGTGACCCCGTCGACGACGATCCGCTCCGGCTCCGCGCCGAGCAGCCTCCGGCCCACTTCCGCCACCACTTCGGCGCTGCGGGCCACGGCTTCGTGATCCGAGGACGGGGATTCGCAGCGGACGAGCGTCTCGATGTCGGCGAGCAGTTCACTCATCGCGGCTCACCCCGCAGCGGCTTGCCGGGGAAGGCTTCGGTGCGCAGGTTTCCGTCGGTGACGACCGGGACCCCCGACACGAACAAATGCCGGACGCCGACCGAAGGCCTGATCGGGTCGAAGTAGGTCGCCGCGTCGGTGATGGTGTTCGGATCGAGGACGACGATGTCGGCGTCGGCTCCCACGTTGAGCCGTCCCTTGGCCAGTGCCCCGGGAGCGACCTCGTCGAGCACGCGCGCCGGCAGGTAGGAACAGCGCCGGAACGCCTCCAGCCACGTCCAGGCCTTGCTCTCGCGCACCATCAGGCGCAAGGTCTTGGAGTACGTCCCGGACGTACGCGGATGCGTCGCGCCGCCGGGCGGCAGCGGCCATTCGGTGCTCTCGCTGGTGCCGTTCTTCCAGTACACGGGCAGCGCGTCGCTGGCGACGATGGCGTCGGGGAACGCGAGGGCCTGGTGCAGCAGGCCGAGGTCGTGCGGGCTGCTTTCGTCGAGGAACTCGAGAATGCACGGCGCGCCCGGGTCTTCGGCACGGACCTGGAGCAGGCGGCCTTCGTCGGCGATGCGCTCCCCCGACTCCAGCATGATCACGCTGGACGGGGACAGGCCCTTCATCTTCAGGCGTTCGGGCGAAAGGAACGCCGCGCCGATCCCGGTGCTGCCCGCACCGTAGGGATAGGCCTCGACGGTCACCCGGGATCCGGCGGCGCGGCCCGCTTCGAGCGCCGCGAGCACCCGCTCGATCTGGTGCCCGGAGGTGCTGTTCACATGGCAGTGGTGCATCGCGGCGCCGGTCTCGGCCGCGACGATCGCGATCTCCGCGGAACCGTCGACGGGCGTCTCCGGGTTCACCTCGACCAGTTCGCGGACGTGGGTGTAGGTCGGCGCACCGGCTTCCTTGGCGAGGCGCGCCAGCGCGAGGAACTCATTGGGGTCGGTGTCGGGCGCGTAGCCGAGGAGCACCCCGACGCCGAGCGCACCCGCGGTCAGCTCACCGTCCACAAGGGACAGCCAGGCGGCCAGTTCCTTCGGCGACGAAGACCTTTGCCAGACAGGGTTCCCGAGCACCGCCAGCCCGCTGTCGATGTTCGCGTCCGGTTCGATCCCGGCGAGCACCTGCGCCCGCGCGGCGCCCCAGGACGCGGAGAACCCGTAGTGCAGCGGGCGTCCCGCCGCGGCCGCCTCGGCGTAGGCCCGCTCGATCGGCATCAGACCGGCTTCGAGGTCGAGCGCGGTCGTCACGCCGTCCATCGCCTGCAGCCGCTGGCCCGCGATGGTGTGCACGTGGCTGTGCAGGTCGATGAAGCCCGGTCCGACGACCAGCCCCGTGACGTCGATTTCCACGTCGCCGGGTTCCGCGGTCAAACCCGCCCCGACGGCGGTGACCACCCCGCCCGATACCAGCACGTCGGCCGTGCCGTCGAACCCCGTCGCCGGGTCGATGACACGACCGCCACGCAAGAGTGTCCGCATGCTTCGCCTCCTAGGATCGCCTCGTTCATGGCGACCCTAGGAGGTTTCCGCGGACGTCCGTTCGTACCGCGCGACGAATCCGGGCCCCTCGGTCCATCCGCCCGCACGAAGAGCCTCGTGAGTGGTAAGGATGGTTAGAACCGTCCTTACCACTCACGAGCCGTTAGCGGTTCCGGTGTTCGGCGATGATCTCCGCGTACCGGTGGCCGCTCGCCTTCACCGTGCGGACCTGCGTGTCGTAGTCGACCCGGACCAGCCCGAACCGCTTGCTCAGCCCGCTGTCCCATTCGAAGTTGTCGAGCAGCGACCAGGCGAAGTAGCCCTTCACCGGCGCGCCCGCTTCGGCGGCCCCGGCCACCGCGCCCAGGTGTTCCTCCAGGTAGGCGATGCGGTCGGCGTCGTCGATCGAACCGTCCTCGGCGACCTTGTCCTCGAAGGCGGCTCCGCTCTCGGTGACGTAGATGGCCCGGGCGCCGTACTCGTTGGCGAGCCGGTGGATCAGGTCCGCGAGCCCCTGCCCGTGGATCTCCCAGCCCATCGCGGTCGTGGCGGCCCCCTCGACAGGTACCTGCCGGGCGCGGGGCGCGGCACCGTCCGGATCGTCCTCGACGATCTGGCGGAAGTAGTAGTTCAGGCCATGGAAACCGACCGGGGTCGAGATCACCTCGAGGTCGTCCCCGACCACCGGCGGCTCGACGCCGTAGACCTCGATCATGTCCGCCGGGTAGCCGCGTCCGTTCGACGGGTCGAGCCACCAGCGGTTGACGTGCCCGTCCATCCGGGCCGCCGCCGCGACGTCCTCGGCGGAGTCCGACGCGGGCTCGATCCCGCTGAGGTTGAGCACCAGGCCGACGTTGGCGGGCTCGGCGGCGTTCGCGGTGATCGCCTGCACCCCCAGGCCGTGGGCGAGCAGAAGATGGTGCGACGCGTGGATCGCCTGCTTGAGGTCCTTGACCCCGGGGGCGAAGCGGCCTTCGAGGTAGCCGAGCCAGGCCGAGCACAGTGGCTCGTTGACGGTGTTCCAGTCCTTGACCCGGTCACCGAGTTTCGCCGCGACGACAGCGGCGTAGTCGGCGTAGGCGTAGGCCGTGTCGCGCTCGGGCCAGCCGCCGTTCGCCTGCAGCATCGAGGGCAGGTCCCAGTGGAACAGCGTGGCGAACGGCCGGATCCCGGCTTCGAGCAACGCGTCGACGAGCCGGTCGTAGAAGCCGAGGCCGACAGCGTTGACCTCGCCCCGGCCGGTCGGGATCACCCGCGGCCAGGCGACGGAGAACCGGTAGGCGTCGAGGCCCAGTTGCTTCATGATGGCGAGATCCTCCGGCCAGCGCCGGTAGTGATCACACGCGACGTCGGCGGTGTCGCCGTTCAGGACGGCACCCGGGACCCGGACGAAGTCGTCCCAGATGGACGGGAGGCGACCGTCGACGTCGACAGCGCCTTCGATCTGGTACGCGGCGGTGGCCACACCCCACAGGAAATCGGCGGGCAGGTGCAGATTCAAGGCAGACCTCTCTGTACGGAGCGACGGGCGGGTCATTTCACGGCACCGGCGGTGAGCCCGGCGACGAGATAGCGCTGGAGCAACAGGAATCCGGCGACGACCGGGACGGACACGATCAGGGAGGCGGCCATGACCTGGTTCCAGTACACCTGGACCTGGGTCGAGTACTCCTGGAGACCGACGGCGAGGGTCCGCGTGCCCGAGTCGGTCATCACCGACGCGAACAGGACCTCGCCCCAGGCCGTCATGAACGAGTAGATGCCGACGGCGACGATGCCCGGCATCGCCGCCGGGATCACCACCCTGATCAGCGCGCCGAGCGACCCCGTGCCGTCGACCATCGCGGCCTCGTCGAGTTCCTTGGGGATCGAGTCGATGTAGCCGGCGAGCATCCAGATCGCGAACGGCAGCGAGAAGGTCAGGTAGGTGATGATCAGCCCGAGCCGGGAGCCGTACAGGACGATGCCGGTGGTGTTGCCGATGTTGACGAAGATGAGGAACAACGGCAGCAGGAACAGGATGCCGGGGAACATCTGCGTGGACAGCACGGTCAGCTTGAAGAAGTTCTTGCCGCGGAACCGGAAGCGGCTCAGGGCGTAGGCCGCGAAGATCGCGATCACCACCGAGAGGATCGCCGCCGAACCGGAGATGACCAGGCTGTTCACGAAGTAGTCGGCGAGCGGGATGGTGTCCCAGATGTCGAAGAACGGCTGGATGGTCAGCGTCGTCGGGAACCACTCCCATTTGCCCTGCACGTCCCCGAGCGGCTTCAGCGACGAAGACACCATCGCGTACAGCGGCACCAGGGTGAACAGGGTGAGGAAGCCGAGGACTAATCGGCGGGCCCACGGGACCCAGCGAGGCTCAGACAACGGCGTTCCTCCTTCGTGCGGTCAGTCCCAAGTAGACGGTGCTGACGATCAGGAGGAACAGCAGCAACAGCACCGACATCGCCGAGCCGAGGCCGAAGTTCCAGGTCACGAAGGAACTCTGGTAGATATGGATCGAGATCAGCGACGCCTCCTTCGGCGCGGACGCTCCGAAGAGGACATACGGCGTGTTGAAATCGTTGAAGGTCCACAGGAACAGCACCAGCAGCAGGACCTGGTTGACCGGACGCAGCATCGGCTGGGTGATCGCCTGGAACTGCCGCCACCAGCCCGCGCCGTCGATCGCCGCCGCCTCGTACAGTTCGCCGGGGATGTTCTGCAGCCCGGCCATCACGATCAGGAACGCGAACGGCCAGTTGCGCCAGACCGAGACCACCACCAGCGACCAGAAGCTGTTGTCCCCGATGAGCCAGAAGGAATCGGTGCCCAGCAGGTCGTTCACCAGGCCGGTGTCCTTCTGGAACATGAACGACCAGGTGATCACCGCGGCGTACATCGGCAGCGCGTACGGCACCAGGAACAGGGCGCGAAGCACGCCGCGTCCCCGGAAGTTCTTCTGCATCAGCACGGCGGCCGAGGTGCCGAAGAGCCAGCAGAACCCGACCGAGAGCACGGTGTAGAGGACGGTGATCCAGAACGAGCCGAGCAGCGACTTCCCCGCGGCGGAGTTGAAGTCCAGCACGAACTTGTAGTTGTCCAGCCCGGCGGCCGGGGCGGACGAGAAGTCCCGGATGGAGAACTGCGTCAGCTTGAAGAAGCTCATCACGAGCCCGGCGATCATCGGGATCAGGTGGACGAGCAGCTCGAGCAGGATCGCGGGAAGCAGGAGCAGATACGGCAGCGCGACCCGGCGCCGCTTGCGAGCGGGCCGGCGTCCGGGCGCCCCGGCCGCTTTCACGGCCGGGGCGTCATCGAGAACGGTCGGCATCAACTACCGGCCGCGATCTGCTGATCCGCCTGGTTCAGCTGGTCCCGGATCTTGGCCCCGTCGACAGGCTTGCCCGCGGCGACGTCGGCGAACATCGCCTTCATCGCGGTACCGATCAGGGTCTCGAACTGCGACTCCTGCGGCACCTGCGGCATCGGCTCGGCCGAATTCGCGAGCACGCTCTGGAAGACCTTGACGTCCTCGGTCTGGAACGCCGCGTCGCTGTAGGCGTCCTGGACGGTCGGCAGCGAACCGTAGGTCTTGTTGAGCAGCGCCTGTTCGGGCGCCGAGACCATGAACTTCACGAAGTCCAGTGCGGCGTCGGGGTTCTTGGTGTTCTTGAAGACCGACATGTTGATGCCCGCGACGAAACTGCTCACCTTGCGGCCGTTCGGCGGCGCGGCGGCGGGCAGCGGGATCGGCGCGACGCCCAGGTTCGCCATGTCCATCCCGATGCTCTTGAACGAACCGGCGGACGCCTGGTTCATGAACATCGCGGCCTTGCCGTCCGACAGGTCCTTGAGGGATTTGGCGGTGTCGGCGTATTCGGCGTTGGACGGATTGACGATCTTGTCCTTCTGCATCAGATCGACGAACTGCTGCACGGCCGCGACCGAAGGGTCCGAGGCCAGCTGCGGCTTGCCCTCGGGAGTGAAGAACTGCGCGCCCTGCTGGGCGCCGAGGATCGCCGCGTGGTGGCTGTTCTCGGTGACCTGGCCCGCCTGGAGCGACAGTCCCCACTGGCCCTTCTCGGGTTTGGTGAGCTTCTTGCCGTCCTCGACGAGTTCCTCCCAGGTGGCCGGCGGCTTGGTGATTCCGGCCTCCGAGAAGAGCTTCTTGTTGTAGTACAGGCCGTATGCCTGGCCGTAGAGCGGCACGCCGACCGGCGGCTGCCCGCTCGCCCCGGTGGCCGCCAGCGACGGGCCGAGGAACCGCGATTTGCCGCCGGCCTTCTCCAGCGCGGCGTCGTCGAACGGCAGGAACGCCCCGGTCGCCTGCAACGAGGCCGACCAGGTGTTGCCGATGTTGAGCACGTCCGGCCCTTTGCCGGAGGTGGTGGCCGCGAGGATCCGGTTGAGCAGATCCGTCCACGGGACGACCTCGAGCTTGACCTTGATCCCGGAGGCCTTCTCGAACTTGTCGAGTTCGGGCTGCAGGACCGCCTTGTCGTTGTCGAGACTGGTGCCCTGGTTGGACGCCCAGTACACGAGCTCCTTGGGAGCACTGGACGACGTGTCGCCGCCGCCGCACGCCGCCGTGGTGGCGGCCGCCAGCGCCAGGACGAGCGCGGGAGCGATCTTTCCGATTCGCATCGATGGTCCTCGGGGTGAGTGGCCAAGCCGCGTCCGAGGCCTGTGACCCGGGACACGCCTTATTTCAGGGCTTGAGTTAAGCCGTGGTTGAGGTGGGCGTCAAGGGTTTTCGCGAGCATTTTGTCTCGTGAGCGGCAAGGACGGCTAGAACCGTTATTACCGCTCACGAGCCCGCATCACGTCGAGAGCCTGACCGCGATGCGAGGCGAAGAGTTCGAGGGCCTTTTCGCCGTCCCGTGCGCGCAGCGCGGCCGCCAGCCGACGGTGCTCCTCCGGAATGCTCGCGAGGTAGCCCTCGGCACTCACGCCGATGCGGGTCAGCAGGAACAGGTGCACCTGCGACCGGATGGCCTGCCACGCCTCGACGAGCCGCCGATGCCCGGAAGCCGCGTACACCGCGTCGTGGAAGTCGACGTCGCAGCGCACCATCTCGTGCTCGTCGCGCGCCCGGTCCATCCGCTCGACGACCTCGTCGATCGCGGCCAGCTCCGCGGCCGACGCGTTCGCGACCACCAGCCGGACAGCCAACTGCTCCAATGCGGAGCGGAGGCTGTCGAGTTCGGCGACATCCACGTCGGACAAGGTCGTGACGAGGGCGCCACGATGCCATTCGCTCCGGACAAGGCCCTCGCGCTCCAGCTTGAGCAGCGCCTCGCGCACCGGCCCGCGGCTGACGCCGAGCGCCGTCGAAAGCTCCACCTCACGCAACTGCGCGCCAGGCGGGTACGCGCCCCCGAAGATGGCGTCCCTGACCCTGTCGGCGACCTCGTCCGCCAGCCCGCGACGACGCGCCGGCACCACCTTGCTCATCGTCACCCTCCCTCAAGATCGTTCGATCGTAGCGACTGCCCTCTTGTCCTAATGTTAACATTGCGACATGAGCATCCTCGATTCCCCGATCCCGCGCTTCCACCTCGCGATGCCGGTCGACGACCTGGCCGCCGCCCGCACCTTCTACGGCGAAGTGCTCGGCCTCGAACAAGGTCGCAGCTCCGACTCATGGATCGACTGGAACCTGCGTGGGCACCAGTTCGTCACGCATCTCGCCCCGGAACGGCCGCAGCGGATCCACAACCCCGTCGACGGCCATGACGTGCCCGTCCCCCACTTCGGCCTGATCCTCACCGTGCCGGAATTCCGGAAGCTGGCGGACCGGCTGCGTGCCGCCGAGACCGCGTTCGTCATCGAGCCCTACGTCCGGTTCGAGGGACAGACCGGCGAACAGTGGACGATGTTCCTGCTGGACCCGGCGGGCAACGCCCTGGAGTTCAAGGCTTTCGCCGACGACTCGCAGGTCTTCGCCGCCTGACGCCCCGACGCCTCGGCGCTCCGTGCGAGGGTCGCGGAAGCGAGGCGGTCCGTGAAGGCCCCCTTCCCCAAGTACGTGAAGGACCCCTTCACAGCGCTAGGCGCAATGAAGGGGTCCTTCACGTACTGCAGGCACCCAAGCAGCGGCGACGCGTCGGTACAGGTGGTCGTGAGTGCCGATTCGGGTTATTAGAGAACCCGAATCCCCACTCACGACCCCAGCACTCACCGCACCTCCGGCACCGAACCGACCACCAGCTCAGCGAGGTCGTCGAACCGGACCGCGGCCACCGCCCCCACCACACCGACGGCCGCGGAAAGCACCACCGCGACCGGATCCCCGCCGCCCACACCCGGCAACGCCACGAGGCCCGCCGCGGCAACCAGCAGCAGGAGGGCGTTGCGCACCACGTGCCGGTACGCGAGCACGGCACGCGCCGGACCGAAACAGCGGCACGCCGCACCGGTCCGGCGCGCCACTGCCCGCCACACCGCCGCGGTCAGCACTCCGAACAAACCAGCCGCGAGCACCAGCCCGCCGAGAGCGAGCCACCGGCCCGCGTCCGCGAAGACGTCCGCGAAGATCAGCGCGGCCGCGGGAAGCAGGAGCGCCGCGATCGCGAACTCGACGGCCAGGGTGGCCGCGGCGAACAGCCCGGTCCAGCGCGCCGGGATCCCGAACGCGGGCACCGACGCGGCGAACTCGGCGTAGGAGCCCTTACCCCGCACCTTGCTGACGGCCGACACCAGCAAAACCAGTCCGCACAGGACAATCGCGAAGACGGCGACGTAGCTCATCGCTGCCCGATCGGCCGGAGCACGACGCCGATCAACGCCTCCGCCGGGATGTAGCCGAGCCGCCGGGAGTCATTGCTGCGCGCCGGGTTGTCGCCCAGCACCAGCAGGTTCCCCTGGGGAACGACCGTCTCGGGCACCGGGATCTGCGACGGCACCGGATCGCCGGGGACGGCCACCGCGCGCTTCACCAGCCGTCCCGCCGTCGGGTCCCCCGGTCCGCCGGGCCCGCCCTGCACCACCACGACCTGCCCCGTCCGGACGCGCTCCAGCCGGGACCGCCGCACCAGCAGCCGGTCGCCCGCGACGTAGGTGGGCTCCATGCTCACCCCGTGCACCGTCACCACCAGCAGCCGCTGTCGCAGCGTCACCAGCCACGCGACCAGGACGGCCACCACCACGGCCGCCGTGAGCACCACATACATCATGGGGACACCACCTCGTCGTAACCCGAAGCCTGCAGGCGGAAGAGCCTCGCGTACTCCCCGCCGGAGGCGATCAACTCGTCGTGCGAGCCCAGTTCGGTGACCCGGCCCTCGGCGAGCACCGCGATCACCGCGGCGTCGCGGACCGCGCCGAGCCGGTGCGAGATCAGCACGCTGGTCGCGCCTTCCCGGTGCCGCCGGAGGCTGCTGTGCACCTCGTGCTCGGCTTCCGCGTCCAGTCCCGAACTCGGCTCGTCCAGGATCATCAGATCCCGCCGGTCGCGTAGGAAAGCCCTGGCGAGCGCGAGCCGCTGCCACTGACCGCCCGAAAGGAGCACGCCGGTCTCCGGGTCGTCCCGGTCCGCCTCGTCGAAGAACATCCGGGAGAGGAAGGTGTCGTAACCGCGCGGCAGTCCGGCCACGATGTCGTGCGCGCCCGCGCGCCGCGCCGCCGAGACGACCCGCTCGCGATCGTCCATGACGGACACGTCGCCGAGCCCGATGTTCTCGGCGGCGCTGAGGTCGTAACACATGTAGTCCTGGAACACCGCGCCGATCCGGGCGCGCAGGTCCTCGACTCCGACGTCGCGCAGATCCACGCCGTCCCACAGGATCGCGCCGCGTTCCGGATCGTAGAACCGGCACAGCAGCTTGACCATGGTCGACTTCCCCGCCCCGTTCAGCCCGACCAGCGCCAGCGACCGTCCGTGCGGGATGGTCAGGTTCACTCCTCGCAGCACCCAAGGCTGGTCTTCGGCGTAGCGGAACCAGACGTCGCGCAGTTCGATGCCCGAGCGCAACGCCGTGAGCTGTCGCGGCTCGGCCGGGACGGGAAGATCCGGGCCCTGCGACTCGATCTCCTCGTAGTGGTCGAACAGCAGAGTCGAATGATGCGCCGACGCCAACCGGGTGACGAGGCTCTGCAACGCTCCCTGCACCCCGCCGACCGACGCCACGAAGATGGCGATGTCGCCGAGGGAGAGCCTGCCGTGGGCGGCCAGCCACGCCGCCCAGACCAGGCCGCCGGCCGCCACCGCCGCGGTGAGCCCGGCCAGCAGGCCCTGCACGCGCGCGTCCCGGCGATCCTGGCCTTCGACGACGGCATGCGCGGCGGTCAGCTCGACGAGCATCCGCCGCCGGAACAGCTCGCCGAGTCCCAGCAGCCGCAGTTCTTTCGCCGCGTCCAGGCTCGCCAACAGGTCTGCGTAGAACAGCTCGCGCCGCTCGGTGGGCGCGATCGACCACAGGACGCGCGCCCGCGCGCGGCTCAACCGCAGATTGGCGAGCAACGCCGGGATCGCCGCCACCAGCACGATCACCGCCATCCCCGCGTTGATCACGAGCAAGGTCCCCAGGAAACCGCCCAGTGTGACGGCCGCCTGCACCGAGCCGACACCGTCGTCGACGAGCTGGCCCGGCCCGCTGCGGCCGGTCTGCTGGGCGAGCCGGAGCTTGTCGCGGAATCGCGGATCCTCCATCCTCGCGATCCCGGCCAGCCGGTCCATCGCCCGGTAGAGGCGGTCCATCGTCACCACGGCCACCGACCGGTCCAGCCGCTGCTTCAGGTATTCGGTGCCGATCGGGAGCAGGCCCACCAGCAACCCGGTGACCGCGAGGGCGACAGCCCACGGGAGCAGGGTCAGCCACACCTCTCCGGCGGCCAGTCCGTCGAGGAGCGCCTTCATGCACCACGCGGTCGCGATCGGGACGACCCCGCCGATCAGGCACAGCACCAGGTACAGCGGCGTGCCCACCGGGGCGGCCCGCCGGGTCAGGCGGACCGCCGCCGCCAGCAGGCTCAGTACCCGGCGGGCGCCGAGGGAGGTGTTCACAGCTTGGCCGGCACCGGCAGAACCGACATCTCCCACCCGCTGGCCAGCACGGTCCGGTCGCCCTCGACCAGGCAGAGCGCGGGATAGCCGGTGGCGCCGAAGGCCTGGTGCACGTCACCGCCGTCGAACTCGCGGATCACGTCGCCGACCTCGCCGAGCCGAGCGACCATGTCGACGGTCTCCGCCTCGTCCCCGGCGGCGATCGCCAGCACCCTCCCCTCGAACCGGGCGGCGTACTCGATGAACTCGGGCATCCGCTCCTTGCACGGTTCGCAGTTCGGCGAGAAGAAGCCGACGAGGGCACGGGAACCGTCGATGTCCGCGGTGGACAGCTCCGCGCCCCCGACCGTGGTGGTGGAGAAGGCGCCGATCGTGGCGCCCGCGGGCAAGGCGATCTGCTGGTCGACGACGGACTTCTGCTGCACGTTCTTCAGGGTCTCGTTCTGCTCGCGCAGCCTCCGGATGATGCCGAAGCTGAGCAGCAGGTCCAGCACGCACAGGAGTCCGACGAGCACGACAGCGGCGGTCAGGATGGGCATGGTGTTCTCCAGTGGAGGAAGAGGGACGGGCGGGGTACCGCGGGGCGGCGGCCGGTGTCGCCGCCCCGCGGTGTCGATCAGCCTCCGCAGATCCGGAAGGCGTAACAGGGTCCGCAGAACACCTTGCAGGCACCGTTGGTCGAACAGTTCTGCCGGAAGTCGCTGCGCTCACGGCAGTAGCAGTGCTTGGTGAACGGGTCGGGCGGGCAGCCTGCGCCCACGTCGGCCTTGGCCACGAACACGCTCAGCAGCTTGTCGCTGAAGGTTCCCAATGTCTTGCGCATGTTCCGCGCTCCTCACTTCCTCCGCGCCGGGTGGCGTCGGCAGCGCCCAACGTAGGAAAGGGCGGTACACGAACGCGGATAGTGCGGATACACCCGCGCGTGTATCCGGTGTGCACCCGATGCGAAGTGAACTTCCGGCAAAGTCGTCGGTGATAGAACTGCCTTAAGGGGTCTCACGTTTCTGTCTCCAACTCTCGGGAGAGGTGTGAGTGTCGTCGATCGAGTTCAGGGTTCTGGGGAGGCTCGAGGTACACACCGAAGGCGGGACGATCGCGCTGGGCTCGGCGAAACAGCGCACGCTGCTGGCAGCGTTGCTGCTGCATCCCGGCCGGACAGTCCCGCTTCGCAGGCTCGTCCAGACGTTGTGGGGTGACGAACCGCCGCTCTCGGCGGTCGCCAACCTGCGCACCTACGCGAACCGGCTCCGGAGCGTCCTACCGGGAGAACACATCTCCGGTCGCGCCGCGGGCTACGAAATCACGCTGCGCCAAGGGGAATTGGATCTCCACGGGTTCACCGAGCGGGCGGGGGCGGGCCGCGCGGCGCTCGCGCGTGGTGATCACGCCGCCGCCGTCCGTCATCTCGGTGAGGCACTTTCCGCTTGCCGTGGCGCGGTGTTGGAAGATCTCGCCGACAACGAGGCGCTCGCCGGATCGATCGCGCCGGTCGAGGAACTCCGGCTTTCGGTCACCGAAGACCATCTCGACGCCCGGCTCCGGCTCGGCGAACACCGCGAGGTGATCGCCCCGCTCCGCGAGTTCGTCGCCGAACATCCGTTGCGGGAGCGGCCATGGGCGCATCTGATGACCGCTCTGTACCGATCCGGTGATCCCGCGGGCGCACTCGCGGTCTACACGGACTGTCGCCGGGTGCTCGCGGACCGTCTCGGCCTGGAACCCTCGCCGGATCTGGCGGAACTGCACCGGGCGATGCTGGACCGGGATCCGGGCCTCACCGCGGTCTCCCCCGCCACTGTCACCGTGACGGCCCCGGAAACGACCGCGCCGCAGGAGCTTCCGGTGCGCTGCCGGTCGTTCGCCGGCCGGGCCGGGGACGCCGCACGCCTGACCTCGCTGCTCGTCGAGACGGGACAGTACGGGCCGAAGGTCGCGGTGGTGCACGGTCCGTGCGGCATCGGCAAGAGCGCGCTGGTACTGGAGGTGGCGCATCGGGTCGGGGCCCGGTTCCCCGGTGGACAGTTGTACGTCGATCTGAGCGTCGACGGCCCGGCCTCCCGGGTTCCACCGAGGCTGCTGCGGCACCTCGGCGTTCCGGCGGCGGACATCCCGTGGACGCCGGACGAAGCCGCCGCCGTACTCCGTTCGCAGCTCGCCCACCGCGCGGTGCTGCTGGTGCTCGACGGCGCGACAGAGTCCGTCGCACTCCGTGCGCTGATCCCGGCGACGGGATCGTGCGCGGTGCTGATCACCGGCCGCTCGCCGTTGATGCTGGACGGCGCGGAGCATGTCGCGCTCGGCAGACTGTCCGATGAGGACGGACTGGATCTGCTCGGAAGGCTGGCCGGACAGTCCAAAGTGGATGCGGATCCCGCCGCGGCGGCGGAGATCGTCCGGCTCTGCCACGGTATCCCGGCGGCGCTGCGGATCGCGGGCACCATCCTGGCCAACCGGCCGACCCGGCCGCTGTCCTGGCTGGCGCGTCGCCTCGCCCCCGAGGAGAGCAGGCTGGACGAACTCGGTTTCGGCGGGGAGTCCCTGCGGGCGCTGTACTCGTCGGCGTTGCGGCCGATCGCGGCGGGCAGGGATCCGCTCGCCGCGGCGGCGTTCCGGTTGCTCGGCAGGCCGGGTTTCGACGTCTGCCGCTCGGATCAGGCCGCGGCCGTCCTCGATACGTGCCCGTCGAAGGCCGAGGCCGCGTTGGATCGCCTCGTCGATCTCGGGCTCGCCGAATGGGGCGAGGAGGACACCTACCGGTTGCCGCCGCTCATGCGGCTGTTCTCGGCCGAATTCGCGGCGATCGTCCCGGCCCAGCGAGCCGCGCTGTCCTGGTGAGCGCCGCACCGATCGATAACCTCTTCATTATCGATCGGTGCGGTTTTCCGCATTGATCAAGGCCTGCCGCCGGGAGAAGCTTGTCCTGTCAGCGAGCCCGCTGAACACGGAAAACCAAGGAGACGCCACCATGTTCGACCCCATCCTCCTCCGGGCCGCCGACGCCGAGATCGTCAGCGACGCGCCGGGCAGCGACATCACGCTGCTGGCCGACTCGGACACCACCGACGGGGGCTTCACCGCGAACCGCGCGACCCTGAAGGACGGCGTCTTCGGTACCCCGGCCCACTTCCACACCCGCGCGACCGAGTTCTTCTTCGTGCTCGAAGGAAAGCTCCAGGTCCTCGTCGACGAAACCCTGCACACGCTGGAGAAGGGCGACTTCCTCGCCGTGCCGCCGCAGGTGCCGCACGCGTTCGGGCCCGCCGCCGGCTCGGACGCCGACGTGCTGGTCACCTTCACCCCAGGCATGGCCCGTTTCGACTACTACCGGCTTCTCGAGCGGGTCGCCCGCGGTGAAGCCGACCCCTCGGAGATCGCCGCGTCGTCGAAGCAGTACGACAACCACTACGTCGACAGCCCGATCTGGCGTGCCGCACGCGGCCAGTGAGGGTCAGTCGATGACCGCGGTCGCCTCGATCTCGACCAGGTGCTCGGGCACGTCGAGCGCCGCGACGCCGATCAGCGTGCCCGGCGGGACAGGGGTGCCACCCAGCTTGGCGGCGGCCCGGTCCACGCCTTCGAGGAACAGCGCGAGTTTGTCCGGCGTCCAGTCGACGACGTAGACGGTCAGCTTCGCGACGTCGTCGAAGGTGGCACCGGCCTCGGCGAGCGCGATGCCGATGTTCAGGTAGCACTGCTCGACCTGGGCGGCGAGATCACCTTCGCCGACAACGACGCCGTCCGCGTCCCAGGCGACCTGCCCCGCGACGAACACCAGCTTCGACCCGGTCGCGATCGACACCTGCCGATAGGCGGGGATCACCGGCAGCCCCGCGGGATTCACCAGGGTGATGCTCATCCGTACTCCTCGATCGTGGTCACTTGTGGTTACCCAGGAACTGTAGGAGAGTGTGCGTCGACCTGGAAGAACGCACTTCTTCGTGACTGGGGAACCTGATGGTGACCAAGCAGCTCAGCGGCAAGACGGACGACGCGGATCTGATGCGGGCGGACTCGCTGGCGCGGGAGATCTTCTCCGACGTCGCCAACAAGTGGGCCCTCCTGATCATCGAGACGATCGGCGACCGCACCCGGCGGTTCACCGAACTGCGGAACGACATCGAGGGCATCAGCCACAAGATGCTCACCCAGAACCTCCGGATGCTGGAGCGCAACGGCCTGATCGAGCGGACGGTGCATCCGACCGTGCCGCCGCGGGTCGACTACACGCTCACCGAGGCGGGGCGCGGCCTGCGCGCGACGGTCGACGGGATGTGCGACTGGACCCACCGGTTCCTCGGCCACATCGAAGACTCACGCCGCCGGTTCGACAAGCCTGTTAACGGTTAACAACCTGGCCAGGGCCTCGATCGGTTCAATTCCCGTCCTCGCGGATCTATGCTCGGCGCGTGATCTCCGGCGGAGCCGAATCCCGGCCCGAGTTCGAGCGCTTGCTCCGAGAGGGGCCCTTCGCCGACGCGCTGCGTGAGGCGATCCGGGCGCGCGGCCTCAGCCTGGAACGCCTGCGCGACCATCTGCGGGCTCGTGGCGTCTCGATCACCGCGGCGACGCTCAGCTATTGGCAGTCCGGGCGCAGCCGCCCGGAGCGCCGGGACTCCGTGCTCGGGCTCCGCCACCTCGAACAGGTGCTGGAGGTACCGCCCGGCTGCCTGACCGCGCTGCTCGGACCGCCGCGCGCGAGAGGCCGGTGGCCTGCCCGCGCCGACGGCCTACCGGAGATCGGCCGATACTGGCCGGACCGGACGCGGATCGACGCGGCCGTCAGCGAGGTCGACACCCAGTGGGACGAGCGGCTGACGAGGATCAGCCAGCACGACGTCATCTCCGTCGGACCCGGCCAGGAAGAGCTCGCGTTCCGGTCGCGGCAGGTGCTCCGCGCCGAGGCCGACGGCCCGGACCGGTGGGTGATGATCGTCCACATCGACGAGCACGACAGGCCGCTGCCCGCGGTGACCTCGTTACGGGGCTGCCACCCCGGCCGGAGCGTGCACCGCCCCGAAGACGGTCTTCTCGTCATGGAACTGCTCTTCGAACGGCCACTCGCGAAAGGCGAAACCGTCATCACGGAGCACACTCTGGTGAACAGTGCCCCGTTCCCGCACGCGACGAACTACGAACGCAAGTTCCGGCTGCCCACCCGGGAATACGTACTCGAGATCCAGTTCTCCCCCGGCCTGCTTCCGGCGCGATGCCGCCGCTATTCCGAACAGGACGGACAGCCCGCGGAGTGGACGGAAGTCCTGCCGGGACGCGATTCCGTGCACGGAGTCGCGCTGAATTTCGGGCCGGGCCGGTTCGGATTCGAATGGGACTGGAACTCTTAATTGTTAACGACTCGCGGACCTACAATTCCGCACGGTTCGGGAATTACCGTCGGCACACCTGCTTTTCGATTCGAGGAGTGTGTATGCGACGGCACAGCAGAATGGTTTCCGGTCTGAGCGTCATGGCTTTGGCCTTGGCGGGACTCAGCCCGACGGCTCAAGCGGCTTCCCCGGCGACACCGGCCCATCCTGACGCCGAGGTGAACGGGGTGGCCGCCGCGTTCGGACTGACCACGTCCGAAGCGAAATCCCAACTGGCCGCACAGGACGAGGCCCACCGGCTGGCCGCGTCGCTTCCGGACGGGCTGCGTGCCCGCTCCGCCGGGCAGTGGTTCGACGCCACCGCGGGCAAGCTGACCCTGGCCGTCACGAACACGGCCGACGCCGCCATGGCCAGGTCCGCCGGTGCCGAACCGCGACTGGTGTCGCGGACCAAGGCCGATCTAGACAGGACCGACGAGGCCGTCCGCGCGCTGGTCGGCGGCGGCGTCCCCGGCGTGTTCGGCTGGGGTGTCGACGTCCGGAACAACGAGGTCGGCGTCTCGGTCGACCGCTCCCGCAAGACCGCCGAGACGGAGAGTTTCCTTTCCCGGGCAAGGGATCTCGGCGTGCGCATCGCCGAAACCGGGTCTTCGCCGGGGCAGCAGGCAGGCACGATCCAGACCGGCAATCCGTGGTGGCCGGGCGGTGAAAGCAACTGTTCGGTCGGCTTCGGCGCGACCGATTCGGCGGGCGCCAAGCAGTTCCTCACCGCCGGGCATTGCACGAACGACCGCGACCAGGCCGCCTACGGCGCGTCGGGTCAGCAGAACCGGCTCGGCACGTCGAACGTCGGCGGGACGCGCAGCGTCAACGCCCGCGAAGGCGACATGGGTGTGGTCGCGGTGACGCAGTCCGGCTGGGAGCTCTCGGCGGCCGTCAACACCTGGGGAGAGCCGGCCGTCACCGTCACGGGTTCGGCCGAGGCCATGGTCGGCGATCGGGTCTGCCACTCCGGCAACACCTCGAAGTGGAAATGCGGCGAGGTGAAGTACACGCACAAATCCGTCGACTACGGCGGCGGGCTGATCATCGAAGACCTGACCTGGACGACGGCGTGTTCGCTCGGCGGCGACTCGGGCGGCGGCTGGCTGCTCGGCACCAAGGCCGTCGGCCTGCACGACGGCGGCCCGTCCAAGTGCGTGGAGAACCCGAGCGACGGCGACATGTCCCTCTTCCAGCCGGTCGTCGAAGCGCTGAACAAGTGGAATCTCACGCTGGTGACCGGAGGCGGCGGCGACACGACGGCGCCGAGCGCGCCCGGCAACGCGCGGACCACCGGCACGACGTCGAACAGTGTCTCGCTGGCCTGGGACGCGGCCACGGACAACGTCGGTGTCACCGGTTACGACGTCTACAACGGCTCGACACTGGCGACCTCCGCGACGGGCACCAGCACCACCGTGACCGGTCTCGACCCGGACACCTCCTACGCCTTCACCGTGAAGGCCCGTGACGCGGCAGGGAACGTGTCGCCCGCGAGCGGTGTCGTGTCCGTCAAGACGGCGCCAGGCAACGGCGGCGTCCGGACGCTGAGCAACGACACGGACTTCGCGATCCGCGACCACCAGCAGGTGTTCAGCCCGGTGACCTCGACCCTCACCGGACAGGCCGCGACGTCGCTCGGGATCTCGGTGACGATCCGGCACACCTGCGCCGAGGACCTCGGAGTGACGCTCCTGGATCCGAAGGGCAAGGCCTACCCGCTCAAGTACAGCGGCGGTTCGGCGTGCACGGCCTGGAACGGTGCTCGGACGTTCTCGGTGCCCGGTGCGGCGTCCCCGGCGGGCGGCAAGTGGCAACTGCGGGTCACCGACTACGGCCCCGGTGACACCGGGGTGCTCGACACCTGGTCGCTGACGCTCTAGAGCTCCGGGCAGGCGTGGGTCTCGTGAGTGGTCAAGACGGTTCTAACCGTCCTGACCACTCACGAGGCTTTAGGGCAGACGCACGACGCGCAGGAAAGCGGGCAGCAGCCACGGACGCGGACCACCGACGACGATCTTGCGCGTCAGCGCGGTACGCACCTTGCCGACCCGGTGGAACATCATCAGGTTCAGCGACGGCGGATCGAACGAGATCCGGACGTCGACCGGCCCGCCGGGCTCCTCGACCGTGACCCGGCCCCGGTGCAGCACCAGCACGACCGGAGTCGTGTAGGCCGAGCGGAACGCCACGGCGATCCGCCTTTCCCGCGGCGGCTCGTCGGTGTCGAGAAGATGCCCGACGTCGTGGGTCAGCACGCCCACCATGAAGAGCTCGAAGAACAACGCCGCGTCGGCGGGCGAGATCGTCCACGGCAGTTTCAGCGCCTCGGCGATGTCCCAGCCGTGGATCTGCAGTTCGTTGACCAGGTGCGCGAGGACACCGGCCAGCGGCACCTTCGAGTCACCGAGCCAGTCCAGCGGGGTCGCCGGGTCGGCGTCCTCGGTCACCCGCAGCACTTCCTCGATGTCGGCGAGCAGCCCTGTCACCAGCTTCCCGATGTCGCGTTCGGGAAAATCTCGCAACACCAAGGTGTTCAGCACGGAAACCGTGTCCACAGTGGTCTTTTCGATCTGTCCCTGCCCGCGGGCGTCCAGTAGCGGAGGACGGTCCGGCCGCACCAGCGACGTGTACATCTTCGCGATCATCGCGACGTGAGCGACGGTGTCGGCCGCCGTCCAGTCCGCGGTGACCCGCGCGCCCGGATCCGGAACGCGGGCCACCATTTCCGCGAATCGCGCGCCCGTCACCCGATAGGCAGTCCGTACCGATTGCCATTGATCAGCCGTGATCGCTCTGGTCACAGGGGTGATTTTATCGTGATAGGGCCGGAATTCCGTTCCGCTCTCGTGCGGTTCCGATACCTGCCGAGGCCGTAGTGACCGTACTCACTACGGAAATAAACGTGACACGCACCGACCCGCACAGGCAGACTGAACGCTGAATCAGCTTCGCCTTCGCTGTCCGTTGCCGACGCCGAAGGCGGCCCACGCGGAACCGCGCCCCTCCAGGAGCACCACACAGATGACCGAGACCATGCCCGAAACCACCCACGACCAGGAACGGGCACCGGCGCGCGCCGGGCTCCTGATCGGGGTCCTGGTCCTCTCCGCGTTCGTGATGATCCTCAACGAGACCATCCTGAGCGTCGCGCTGCGTGACCTGACCGTCGACCTCAAGGTCCCGACCACCACCGTGCAGTGGCTGACCAGCGGCTTCCTGCTCACCATGGCGGTCGTCATCCCGATCACCGGGTTCCTGCTCGAACGGTTCACCCCGCGTCAGGTCTTCCTCGCCTCGCTGACCCTGTTCAGCACCGGCACCCTGGTCAGCGCGCTCGCCCCGGGCTTCGCGCTCCTGCTGACCGGCCGGGTCATCCAGGCCTGCGGTACCGCGGTGATGCTGCCGCTGCTGATGACGACGGTGATGCGCCTGGTCCCGGTCGAGAAGCGCGGCGCCACGATGGGCACCATCACCATCGTGATCGCGGTCGCCCCCGCCATCGGCCCGACCATCGGCGGCGCGGTGCTCTCCTCGCTCGGCTGGCGCTGGATGTTCTGGATCGTGCTGCCGCTCTCGATCGCCGCCCTGGTGGTCGGCGTGCTGCGGTTGCGGCTGGACAGCGACACCCGCAAGGTGCCGCTGGACGTGCTTTCGGTGATCCTGTCCGCCCTCGGTTTCGGCGGCGTGCTGTACGGCCTCTCGACGTTCGGCGAGTCGGCGGGCGGGCACCAGCCGGTGCCGCCGTGGGTGCCGATCGCCGTCGGTGTCCTGGCGCTCGCGGTGTTCACCTGGCGCCAGTTGCGCCTGCAGAAGGAAGACCGCGCGCTGCTGGACCTGCGCCCGTTCACCCATCGCAGCTTCGTCGTGTCACTGGTGCTGACGGCGCTGCTGTTCATGTGCCTGCTCGGCGCCGCGGCGATCCTGCTTCCGCTGTACCTGCAGACGGTCCTGCACACCACCACGTTCGTCAGCGGGCTCGCGGTGCTTCCCGGCGGTCTGGTCCTCGGGCTGCTCGGCCGCCCGGTCGGCGCGCTGTACGACCGCTTCGGCCCCCGGCCCTTGGTCATCCCCGGCGCGGGCGCGATGGCGGTCTCGCTGTGGCTGTTCGCCCTGCTCGGCGCGGATTCGCCGCTGGTCGCGGTGATCGCCATCCACGTCCTCCTGATGGGCGGGCTCGGCCTGATGATGACGCCGCTGATGACCGAGTCCCTCGGTTCGCTGCCCGAGCACCTCTACTCACACGGCAGCGCGATCCTCGCCACCCTGCAGCAGCTCGCCGGCGCGCTCGGCACCGCCGTGTTCATCGCGGTCGCCACCGCGAGCACGGTCACGGCCGGGGCCGCCAGCCCCGACGCCGCAGGCATCCGCACCACGTTCATGGTCGCCGGCTGCGTCGGTGTGGCCGCGTTCGTCGGTTCGCTGTTCGTCAAGAAGAGCACCGGCACCGCCGCGGTGACCGCGCACCACTGATCCGTCTCGCGCCCGCCGTGACCTCACCGGAGGTCCGGCGGGCGTTCGGCGTTCGAGCACCTTCCGGCCGTAGGCGATGGCCGGTCGCTCGACCCACCGGCGCAGCGCGCAGGCGAACAGCAGGGCGACGCCGGTGGTCGCCGCGGCCTTGGCGAACCCGCTGGGCAGCAGCCAGCCCGTGACTCCGGCCGCGGCGGTCTGGGCGAGGTAGAGCGCGTACGAACGGTCGCCGACGAAGGTCATCGGCCTGCTCGAGAGCAAGTTCCGGATCGGGCCGGGCGAAACGACGGCCACGAGCAGCAACGCCGAGCCTGCCGCGTACACCGGGACCACGAACTGCCAGTGCCCGCCGAGCGCCTTCGCCAGCGGGCCGACGGAGAACTGAAGCACGACGAACCCACAGCCGATCGCCGTGGCGATGGCAGGCCTGGTCAGCGGCCGGAACAGGGCGAACCCGCGCGGATGATGGAGCGCCATCGCCAGCAGGCAGCCGATGACCAGCGAGCAGTAATGCACCGAAAGGCTCGCCCAGGTGTGCGACGGCGCCAGCGGCAGCGCGAACAGCACCACCCCGAGAACGGCCGCTGAGCCCAGCAGCAGGCGTAACGCCGTCTTCCCGCTTCGCGCGAAGGACGTGAGCACCAGCAGCGCGGGCCAGACGAGGTAGAACTTCTCCTCCACTCCCAGCGACCACGAAGTCGGATAGGGCGTGTTGTAGTCGACGAGTTCGTTGCCGAAGACGAGGTAGTACGGCATGGCGTCGGCGAGCCTGCTGCTCTGATACGTGCCGCCGAGCAGCACCGCGAGCGTGGTCAGCGCCAGGAGCAGGAAGTACACCGGCATGATCCGGAAGACCCGGCGAAGATAGAACCCGCGCAGCGAGATCCGGCCGGTGCGGCCCTCTTCGCGCAGGGACAGGGTGGTGATCAGGAACCCGGACAGCACGAAGAACAGTTGCACGGCGATCCAGCCCTGCAGGCGGTCCATGGCTGGACCTCCGTAGTGGAAGAACACGACGGCCACGGCGGCGAGCGCGCGCACGCCGGTGAGACCGGGGAACCACGAAGAGGCCAGGTAGTCGGCGTGGCCGAGTGGCTGCCACCAGGAGCGGTGCGAAGGGGCGGACATGCCCCGTAGGTTCGGGCCCGGACGCTGAACCGAAGCTTAAGGAAGCTGAAGACGTCTTAAGCTTCCGCCGACGGCAGGCGCACGACGAAGCGAGCACCGCCGTCGTGATCGGCGATCTCGACGGTGCCGCCGTGGGCCTGGGCGATCTCGGCGACGATCGCCAGCCCGAGGCCCGCTCCGCCGTCGTCGCGCGCTCGTCCGTCGTCCAGCCGCACGAAGCGGTCGAACACCCGCTCGCGATCCGCGGCGGGGATGCCGGGCCCGTCGTCGGTCACCGTCAGCACGCCGAATCCGTCCACTGTGGACGCAGCCACGCCGACGCCGGTGCGGGTGTGGCGTTGCGCGTTGTCCACCAGGTTGCGCAGCAGCCGTTCCAGCCTGCCCCGGTTGCCGAGGACCGTCGGGTCTCCCGCAATCTCGGCACGGACACCCTGCCGCCCGGAGAGGCAGGATTCGACCACTTCGGACAGTCGCACCGGCGCGAGCCGTTCCGGTCCGGCGTTGTCCAGCTTGCCGAGCAGGACGAGATCGCCGACGAGGTCCTGCAGCCGGGTGACGTCGAGGAGGGCGTTTCGGCAGGCTTCGCGCCAGTCCAGCCTGTCCGGATGCGCGAGCAGCACTTCCAGCTGGGTGCGCAGGGAAGCCAGCGGGGTGCGCAGTTCGTGCGACGCGTCCGAGGTGAAGCGGCTCTGCCGGGTGACCGCGGTGTCCAGGCGGCCGAGCATCGTGTTCATCGTTTCGGCCAGCTTCGCGATCTCGTCGGCGCTGTCCGGCGCCGGGACCCGGCGGGAGAGGTCGTGCGCGCCGATCTCCGCGACTTCGGACCGGATCGCCTCGACCGGGCGCAGCGACCGGCGTACCGCGAACCACGCGATCGCCCCGATCAGCAGCGCGATCACCGGGACACCCGCCAGCAGCGTCGTGCGCACCGCATCGAGCGCCGCCTGTCCCGACTCGTCGACGATGGCGGCGCCGTAGACCCGGTACTTGCTGTCGCCGCTGAAAGTGGCCGCCACGTGCAGCCGGAGTCCGTTTCTCTCCGGATCTTCCCCGAGCGCACTCGCGCAGCCGACGGACTCCTGCCTGGCGAGGTCGACGGCGCCAGGCTTGAGGTTCTGGACACTGTCGCCGTACTCGAAGCCCCCGTCCGGGACGATCGTCCCGAAACGCAGGCCGGGGCAGGACGCGACCCGCTCGCCGGTCTGGGTGGTCACCTCGTAGATCGAAGCCTGCACGAGGAGCCGCAGATCGGCCGGTGCGGCGCCGGTGTTCAGCACCTGGACGACCGCGGTCGCGCGCTCCCTCGCCACCTGCGCGGCGCCGCTGCCCAGCCGGTTCTGGGCATCGAGCACCAGCCACGCCGAAACGACCGCCAGAGCGATGATCGACGCCAGGAAAGCGGTCAGCGCGACCCGGAATCGGGTGGTCCGCCAGAACCTACGCACCGGAACCCACCACGTGATAGCCGGCGCCGCGGACCGTCCGGATCGTCTCCGCCCCGAACGGCAGGTCGATCTTGCGCCGCAGCGCGCTCATGTGGACCTCCACCAGGTTCGCGGTCGCCGACGCCGCGAAGTCCCACAGGTTCTCCAGCAGCTCGGCCTTGGTGACCACTTCGCCCTGCCGTTTCATGAGGTACGCCAGCAGCGCGAACTCCTTGGTGGTCAACGGGATCTCGGCCGTGCCGCGACGGCAGGTGTGACTCGCCTGGTCGAGTTCGAGGTCGCCGAGCCGCAGCGTTCCCGGCCGGATCGCTCCCCCGCGCCGGATCAGCGCCCGCAGCCGGGAGAGCAGGACGCCGTAGGAGAACGGCTTCGGCAGGAAGTCGTCGGCGCCGGTGTCCAGCGCCTCGATCTCGTCGTCCTCGCCGTCTTTCGCGGTCAGCATGAGGATCGGGGTGTTGTCGCCGCGTTCGCGCAGCTTCCGGCAGACGCGGTAGCCGTTGAGCCCGGGCAGCATGATGTCGAGGATCATCGCGGAATACGGATGTTCGGCGGCGTACCAAAGCGCGTCACGGCCGTTGTGAGCGACGTCCACGGCATAGCCCTCGGCACTCAGCCCCGCCCGCAGCGACTCGGCCAGCCGTCGCTCGTCCTCGACGAGCAAGATCCTCATCCGCTCACGATCCCATACGGCCCGGTCGCACTTGGTCACCGCGCCGGGCACAATTGCCCTCATGAGCGGGTGACACCGTTGCCACCATTCCGTCATGCCCGCCAACCGCCGCCGCGCGGCGCTCGTAGTGGCGCTCGCCGCCGTCCTCGTCGCCGGATGTTCCGCCGAACCCGAACCGCCGCCCGCGTACCGGCTCAGCGGCGACGACGCGTGCGGGGCGGTGAACCCGGCGGATTTCGAAGCTCTCACCCGCGCCACGGCGTCGAAAACGCCGAGCAAAC
This sequence comes from Amycolatopsis sp. NPDC102522, assembly GCF_055584485.1. NCBI lineage: Bacteria > Bacillati > Actinomycetota > Actinomycetes > Pseudonocardiales > Pseudonocardiaceae > Amycolatopsis > Amycolatopsis sp. NPDC102522. The sequence continues at coordinate 63,019 of NZ_JBVJLY010000009.1, forward strand.
TCGTCGCCGGACTCGACGGCGGCAACTGCAAGATGGAATTCGACGGTTCCGGCGGCTACGCCACGCTGACGACGTTCATCGCGATTCACCCGTCGGGTGAGCCCGCCGCGAAGGCCATGTACGACGACTTCCGGAAGGGCGATGGCGAGCGCTCGGGCGCCGGTACCGACATCACCGTGTCCGACGTCGAGGGCCTCGGCACCGCCGCGTACCTCTACCGGCAGCACGACGACAAGAAGCCCTGGACCGCCGACGAACTCTGGCTCTACAAGTACGACATCCGGCACGGTTCGCTGGTGCTCACGGTCTCGGGAAGCGGCTACGCGCGCGAAGTCGCCGGCTGGCCCGCCACGGAAGAGGACATGAAGGCCAAGGTCAGGAAGAACGCCGAAGAGACCATGAAAGCGCTCAAGCCCTGACCGCCGCGCGCCCCTACCTCGTGAGTGGTGAGGACGGTTCTAACCGTCGTTACCACTCACGAGTCTTGGACCTGCTCGGTTCAGGGTTCCGTGCCCGCTTGAGGTACGTGAAGGCCCCCTTCATTGCGCTAGGCGCAATGAAGGGGGCCTTCACGTACTGCGGAAGGGGTCCTTCACACGCTGCCGCTACGCCTGCGGTGCGTCTGGGGCGGGTGTGGCGGTAGGCAGGAATCCAGTAGGTACCTAAGACACTTTTGGCACTGACCGTCCTTACCACTCACGAGGGTTCAGGCCTCTCCTTGCGCCGCACCGGTGATGTTGCGGACCATGCCGCCGAAGACGACACCGTGGAACGGCGCGATCCCCTTCCAGTACGCGTGCCCGGCCAGGCCGTGCGGCTCGAACACCGCCCGCTGCCGGTAGACCGTCCCACCGTCCTCATCGGACTCGACGCTGAGTTCGAGCCACGCGCGCCCCGGCAGCTTCATCTCCGCCCGCAGCCGCAGCAGGCGCGGCCGGTCGAGGTATTCGACGCGCCACCAGTCCAGCGCCTCGCCGAGATGCAGCCGCCGCGGATCCCGCCGCCCGCGCCGCAGCCCGACACCGCCGACCAGCCTGTCGGCCCAGCCGCGGACCGACCACGCCAGCGGGAACGAGTACCAGCCGTGTTCCCCGCCGATGGACTCGATGACGTCCCACAGCGCTTCCGGGGAGGCGTCCGTCTTCTGCTCGCGTTTGTCCTCGTAGACGGTCCCGCCCGCCCAGTCCGGGTCGCTCGGCAGCGGATCCGAGGGCGCGGACGCCGTCGACGCGTCCGACCAGCGGGTCGGCACGTCGGCGTTGCGGGTCCGGGTCAGCGCCAGTTCGACGGCGTGTTCGTAGTGGGTCAGCCCCGCTTCCGGATCCGGGATGTGGTCGGCGATCGCGTGGTCGTGACAGATCACCTCGTGCACGAGCGATTCGATCAGCGGTACGGCGATCGACTTCGGCACCGGCGTGACCAGGTTGACCCACTGCGCGGACAGCCACGGGGTCAGCACCGGCACGGGCACGACCGCGCGCCTCGGCAGGCCGGAGACCACGGCGTAGCGGCGCATCATGTCCACATAGGTCAGGACGTCGGGGCCGCCGATGTCGAAGGCGCCGTTCACCTCGGACGGCAGGTCGGCGGCGTGCACGAGGTAGTGCAGCACGTCCCGGATCGCGATCGGCTGGATGCGGTTGCGCACCCAGCGCGGGGTGATCATCGCCGGGAGCCGCTCGGTGAGGTAGCGCAGCATCTCGAAGCTCGCCGAGCCCGAGCCGATGATCACCGCGGCCTGCAGGACGAGGGCGGGCACCCCGGAGTCCAGCAGGACCCGGCCCACTTCGGCACGGGAAGCCAGGTGCGGCGACAACTCCTCGTCGTCCGGCACGATGCCGCCCAGGTACACCAGCCGCCGCACGCCCGCCGTCTTCGCGGCCTCGGCGACCGTCCGCGCCGCCTCCCTGTCGACCTCGACGAAATCCTTGCGCGCCAAGGAATGCACGAGGTAGTAGACGACCTCGCAGTCGGTCAGCGCCGTCTCGATCGAGGCGGGCTCGGTGACGTCACCGCGTTCGACCTCGACGCGGTCACGCCACGGCTCCTCGGCGACCTTCTCCGGGGAGCGCGCCACCACGCGGACCTCGTGGCCCGCGTCGAGCAGCTGCGGCACCAGCCGTCCGCCTACATAACCCGTCGCTCCGAGCACCACGCATCGCATTCCCCGAGTGTTCCCGGCGAAGACGCGTCGCGCAGTCCGAGTGACCCCGTCAGGGGGCCAGCCGCCCGCGGACCTCCACGGTCGCGGCGATGCTGCTGCGGAGGAACCGGGCGACCGTCCGCCGCTCGTCCTCCCCCATGTCCCGCCACGCCGCCGCATAGCGCTCGCCGAGGGGAAGGAAGAACTCGGCACCGATCTGCCGTGCCTGGTCGTGCATCCGCAACTCGACCTTCCGCCGGTCGGTGGCGCTCCGGTCCCGGTACAGGTGCCCGGCCCGCTCCAGCCGGTCCAGCACCGACGTCGTCGCCGACGCGCTCAGGTGCAGGGCGCTCGCGAGCCTGCTCGGGCTCATCGGCGCCCCCATCCTGGCCGCGTCCATGATCACCGCGAGCGCGTTGAGGTCGGTCCGGTGCAGGCCGTGCGCCTCGCCGAACATCTCGGCGAACCGATCCGACTCGACGGTCAGCTGGCGCAACAGAAGAACGAGCACGTCGTCGGTCACCCGTTCGACGTCTTCAGCGCCCTCAGTGCCCTCAGTGCCCTCAGCCATGTCCGAAACCTCCCCTCCTGTTGCCCCGTCCTGGTGACCACTCTACTATTTCGATGGTCGAACTATTCACTCGTCGAAGTAGCACTGCCACGGGAGCCATCCGTCCATGATCTCGGAAGTCGAACACCCCACCAGCACGCGGTCACGTCTGCGGTGGCTGCTCCCCGCCCTCGTCGCGGTCGCCTGGCTGATCTTCGGCGGGTTCAGCGGCCCGTTCGCGGGCAAGCTGAGCCAGGTCACGGAGAACGACAGCAGCAGTTTTCTGCCCGCGTCGGCCGAAGCGACCGAGGTCGGCGAGCTGCAGAAGCAGTTCTCCAGCGCCGCCGTCATCCCGGCGATCGTCGTCGCGGAGCGACCGTCGGGCCTGACCGAGGGCGACAAACGGTTCCTCGCCGACAGGACGTCGAACGCACGGCTCATCCCCGCGCCGGAGAGCAACGCCGGCGCGCAGGTCGTCGTGCTCATGGACGCCACGAACGATCCCGGGGACGGCGTCGAAGCGCTGCGGGACTCGCTCGCCCGTGACACCCCCGACGGGTTGAAAGTGCTCGTGACCGGCCCCGCCGCCCAGGTCGCCGACCTCAAGGAGGCTTTCGGCGGGATCGACGGGCTGCTGCTCCTGGTCGCGGGCGCGGTGGTCGCGCTCATCCTGATCATCGTCTACCGAAGCCCGCTTCTCCCCTTGCTCGTCCTGCTGTCGGCGGTGTTCGCGCTGGGAACCGCGAGTCTCGCGGTGTACCTGCTCGCGGATCACGACGTGCTGGCGTTGAACGGGCAGAGTCAGGGAATCCTGTTCATTCTCGTCTTCGGCGCCGCCACCGACTACGCGCTCCTGATGATTTCGCGCTATCGCGAAGAACTCCGGACGACCGACGACGCCCGCTCCGCGCTCCGCACGGCCTGGCGATCGACCATCGAACCGATCGCGGCCTCGGCCGGGACCGTGATCCTCGGCGTCCTCTGTCTCTTGTTCAGCGACCTGAACTCCAACAAGGGCCTCGGCCCGGTCGCGGCCATCGGCATCGGCGCCGCCTTCCTCACGACCATCACGTTCCTGCCCGCCGTCCTGGCCTTGTGCGGACGCAACGCCTTCTGGCCCTTCCGCCCGGCGGTGGCGCCGCCGAAGGAGGAGACCGGCGGGCTCTGGGGCCGCGTCGCGGGCTGGATCTCCCGCGCGCCGCGCACGGTCTGGATCGTCACGACCGTCGTCCTGCTCGCGGGCGGCGCGTTCCTGCCGCAGCTCAAGGCTTCCGGCACCGCGCAGTCCGACGTCTTCCTCACGCCGGTCGATTCCGTCGCGGGACAGGAAGTCCTCTCCCGCTACTTCCCCGGCGGCTCCGGCTCCCCGACGGTGATCATCGCTCCGGCCGGCCAGTCCCAAGCGGTCACCACGCTGGCGCGCGTCCCCGGTGTTTACGATGTCCGTCAAAGTGGCGAAGCGGGCGGGCTCGCGAAGATCGACGCGGTGCTGGCCGATCCCCCGGACTCCGATGCCGCCGTCGCGACGGTCGAACGGATCCGCGAAGCCGTGCATCCCGTCGACGACACCAAGGTCGGCGGGCCGACGGCGACCCTGCTCGACACCAGGGACACCTCCGAACACGACCGCATGATCATCATCCCGATCGTCCTGGTGGTGATCTTCCTCGTACTCGCCCTGCTGCTGCGCTCACTGCTCGCGCCGCTGCTGCTGATCGGCACGGTGGTGCTGTCCTTCGCCGCCACGATGGGTGTCTCGGCGCTGGTGTTCAACCACGTCTTCGACTTCCCCGGCGCCGACCCTGTCGTCCCCCTGTTCGGCTTCGTCTTCCTTGTGGCACTGGGGATCGACTACAACATCTTCCTGATGACCCGGGTCCGGGAAGAGGCGGGCAGAATCGGTACGCGCGACGGGACACTGCGCGGGCTGCGCGTCACCGGCGGGGTGATCACATCCGCGGGCGTTGTACTCGCAGCGACCTTCGCCGCGCTGGCCGTTCTGCCCATCCTCTTCCTGGCTCAGCTGGCTTTCATCGTCGCGTTCGGCGTTCTGCTCGATACGCTTCTGGTGCGGTCACTGCTGGTACCGGCGCTGGCGGTGGACGTCGGACGGAAGATCTGGTGGCCGTCGAAGCTGGCGAAGACCGGCCGGGAATGAACGCGGCGATCGCCAGCGCGACGAGCGCGGTCGCCGAACCGAGTCCCATGATCAACCGGAAGCCGCCCTGGGACGACACCTGGACCGGGCCGAAGGAGACGGTCAGCTGCGCGAGGATCACGCCCGCGACGGCGCTGGAGACCGAAGTACCGATCGCGCGCATCAGGGTGTTGAGACTGTTCGCGGCCGCCGTCTCCGAAACCGGGACCGCGCCCATGATCAGCGCGGGCATCGCACCGTACGCGAGCCCGATGCCCGCGCCGATCGTGGCGGACACCAGCACGAGATGCCACACGCTCGCCATCAGGACAGTGCCGAGGCCGTAGCCCGCGGCGACCACGAGCGCGCCGAGCATCAGCGTCACCTTGGGGCCGCGCGCTTTCGTGATCCGCGCGGACAGCGGGGCGGTCAGCATCATCACGACCCCGGACGGCACCAGCACCAGGCCGGTGACCAGCATGGTCTGCCCCAGTCCGTAGCCGGTCGCCGCGGGCAGCTGCAGGATCTGCGGCAGCACCAGCGACTGCGCGAACATGGCGAACGCGAACACGATCGACGTCAGGTTCGTCAGCAGGACCTGCCGCCGGACGGTCGTCCGCAGATCCACCAGCGGCCGGGCCGTCCGCAGTTCCCAACCGCCCCACAGCAGCAGGACGAGCGCGGCGGCCCCGAACAGGCCCAGGGTCCGCCCGCTCGCCCAGCCCCACTGCGCGCCCTTCGAGATCGCCAGCAGCAGGCAGACCAGCGCGGTGGAGAGTCCCGCCGCGCCGACGAGATCGAACCGGCCGCCGCTGCGCACACTCGATTCGGGGACGAAAGCCAGCACGAGCGCGGTCACGATCGCACCGAGCCCGGCCGCGGTCCAGAACAGCAGATGCCAGTCGGCGTTCTCGGCGAGCAACGCCGACGCTGGCAGGCCGAGGGCACCGCCGACGCCGAGTGACGCGCTCATGGTCGCGGTCGCCGAAGCGAGCCTTTCGGCCGGGAGTTCGTCGCGCATGATGCTGATCCCGAGCGGGATCACCCCGGCCGCGAAGCCTTGCAGCACCCGGCCGGCGACCATCGGGACCAGCGTGTCGCTGAGCCCGGCGACGACCGAACCGGCGATCAGCATGCCGAGGCTGACCAGCAGCATCCGCCGCTTCCCGTACATGTCGCCGAGCCTGCCGACAACCGGCGTCGCGACCGCGCTCGCGAGCAACGTGGCCGTGATGACCCAGGTCGCGTCGGCGGGCGACGTGTCGAGGAGTTCCGGCAGCTTCGGGATCAGCGGGATGACCAGGGTCTGCATCAGCGAGACCACGATCCCGCCCAGCGCTAGCACCACCACGACCACTTGAGGGCGTGGCACGGGCTGAGTCATACGAGGCCTCCGGGCAGATCGGGAACGAACTTCTCCAACTTAAGTCAGTTGATTGACTTATGCCAACAGTCCGGGCACTGTGTGCATCACGCGCCCACCACGCCGAAGGAGCCCTTGATGACGCTGCCGAGCTTCCCGTTCCCGACCGAGGCGGCCCTGGCGCCGCCCGCGGAATGGGCCGAGTTCCGCTCGAAGTGCCCGGTCGCCAAAGTCACCCTCGCCAGCGGCGACGAAGCGGCTCTGATCACGCGCTACGCGGACGTCAAACAGGTCCTGTCCGATCCGCGATTCACCAGGCCGACCCCGGCGGACAACGCGGCGAGGGTCGCGGACACAGAATCGGGCGGGGTCTTCAACAGCGAGATGGCCGGCGTGATCCCCCAGCACGGCGAAGCGCACCTGAAGTGGCGCCGGATGCTCGGGAAGTGGTTCACCGCCAAGCGGATGACCGCGCTGCGGCCGCGCATGGAGGCGATGGCCGTCCAGCTGATCGACGAGATGGTCGCGAAGGGCGAACCCGCGGATCTCAAGGCGGGCCTGGCCTTTCCGCTGCCCGTGTGGGTCATCTGCGACATGCTCGGCGTCCCGGACACCGACCGGGAACGATTCGCCCACTGGTCCGACGTGATGCTCAGCATGACCCGCTACACGCAGGCGGAATTCGACGTCGCGCAGGCGGAATTCGGCCGGTACATGGGCGGGCACATCGCGGCCAAGCGGGCGGAGCCCGGCGAAGACATCCTGAGCGCGCTCATCACCGACACAGACGCAGACGGCGAACGCTGGTCCGACGCGCTGCTCGTCGCGACCGGGATCGGCCTGCTGATCGCCGGGCACGAGACCACCGCGAACATGATCGCGAAGATGGTGGCGATGCTGCTGGAGGACCGCGGCCGCTGGGAAGCGCTGCTCGCGGACCGGTCCCTGATCCGCACCGCCGTCGAGGAATCCCTTCGCATGGACGCCAACGCGGGTATCGGCATGTCGCGTTTCCTCACCGAGGATTTCGAGGTCGGCGGGACCACTTTGCCGTCGGGCACCACCGCGATGTGCAGCATGGCTTCGGCCAACCGGGACGAAGACGCGTTCGAAGCCGCGGCCGACATGGCGCTCGACCGCAGCCCGAACCCGCATCTGGCGTTCGGCGCCGGCGCGCACGCGTGCCTCGGACAGCCGCTCGCCCGTACCGAACTCCAGGTCGTCCTCGGTGTCCTGCTGGAGAAACTGCCAACGCTGGAACTCGCCGTCGCGGCGGCCGACCTGCGCAAGGTCGAAGGGCTCGCCGTCGGCGGACTGCGGGAACTGCCCGTGCGATGGTGATGCCCATGACGAGTGAGATCACCGGTGCCCGCGCCGAACGGGCGCACGCGACGCGGGAACTGATCCTGACCGCGGCGGAGCGGCTGTTCGCCGAACACGGCGTGTTCGCGGTGTCCAACCGCCAGGTCAGCGAGGCTGCGGGGCAGGGAAACAACACCGCCGTCGGCTACCACTTCGGCACCAAGGCCGACCTGGTCCGCGCGATCGCACGGCGGCATTCGGGGCAGATCGAGGAGATCCGCCGCCGGATGCTGGCGGGCATCGGCGAAAGCACGGACCTGCGCGACTGGATCGGCTGCCTGGTCACCCCGGTGGCCGAGCATCTGGCCACGCTCGGGAGCCCCACCTGGTTCGCGCGGTTCGGCGCGCAGGTGATGACCGACCCCGCGCTCCGCCCGATCATGGTCGAGGAATCGCTGACCTCGCCGTCGCTGGTGCGGATCGTCGAGGGGCTGCACCGCTGCCTGCCCGAGCTGCCCGCCGACGTCCGCGCCGAACGCGGCGACATGGCCCGCCAGCTGCTGGTCCACATGGTCGCCGAACGCGAACGCGCCCTCGCCGAGGGCACCCCCACTCCCCGGTCCACCTGGCACGCCGCCGCGACCGGGCTCATCGACGCACTCGCCGGGATCTGGCTCGCACCGGTCACTCCTGGCCCGGACGAAGGAAAGCGACCATGAAGATCACCGTCGACCAGGACAAGTGCTGCGGCGCCGGAACCTGCGTGCTGCTCGCCCCCGACGTGTTCGACCAGCGGGAGGAGGACGGCATCGTGCTCCTCCTCGACGAGACGCCCGGCACCGGGCTGCACGACATCGTCCGCGAGGCCGCCGATGTCTGCCCCGGCGCGGCCATCACGGTGAGCGAATGACCCTGCTCGTCGTCGGCGCCTCAGCCGCCGGCCTCGGCACGGTGGAAGCCCTGCGCCGCAGGGGTTACTCGGAGCGGATCACGGTAATGGCTCGAAGGCAGCGGTCTGGCGCTGGCGAACGGCGTCGTCTGCGACTCCCGATGCCGCGCCGCGGAGGGCGTCTACGCCGTCGGCGATGTCGCACGCTGGCATCACGAAACGCTCGATGTGGCTCTGCGGCTGGAGAACCGGGCCAACGCCACCGACCAGGCGGGCCACGTCGCCGGGGTCATCCTGGGCGACGACCGGCCCTACACCCCGGTCCCCTACTTCTGGACCGACCAGTTCGACACCAAGATCCACGTGCACGGAACCCTTTTCACGGACGCCGAAGTGTCCCTTGTGGAGGGTTCTCTTTACGAATTGCCCGTAGCCTGGTGACATGAGCGAAGAACAGGACGCGATCGACGAGCGGATCCAGGACGCAGGCGAGCGCGGCGACCTGGCCGAACTCCGGCGGCTGGCCGACGGCGGCAGCAGTGACGCGGCCGACCAGCTGATCGAAACGGCGACCGAACTGGGCGCGCTGGACGAGCTGCGGCGGCTGGCCGAGCGCGGTAACCAGGACGCCGCGGACCAGCTGGCCGAGCTCACCGAGGAGTAGCTCCCCGCATCGCCGGGATCAGCACGGGAAGCGCGACCAAGAGCGCGAGGCCGCGCACGACACCGGCGACGGGGTAGGGAACGCGTAGCCCGAACCTGTGCGCGAGCAGGCCACCGGTCAGCGCGCCGAGCGGCATCAGCCCCCAGCCGAGCAGCCGATACACGCTGTTGACGCGGCCGAGCAACGACGACGGCACCTGCCGCTGCCGGACGCTGACTGTGACGACGTTCCAGATCGTCGTCACGAAACCGCTCACCGCCCAGAGTCCGCCGAGCACGGCCACGTTCGGGCTGAACCCCATACCGACGAAGACGACGGCGTTCACGGCGAGCGAGACGAGGAGCGCGCGAAGGTCGCCGAGCCGGGCGACAAGCCGCCTGATCACCAGCCCGCCCGCGACACCGCCGAGCGCCGCCCCGGCGAGCAACAGACCGAACACCCCCGCGCCGAGATGCAGCACGTCGGCCACGAACAGGACGAGAGTCGCGTTCCCGAGCTGGCCACAGAAGGTGTTGACGCCGAGCAGCAAGGCGAGGGCTCGCAACAGACGGTGTTTCCACAGCCAGCGAAGGCCATCGAGGACTTTCACTTGTTCCGAGGGCGCGTGTCGTCGCTTGGGCAGCCTGGCCAGAAGCATGGCCGCGACGACGAACGACGCGGCGTCGACGGCGAAGGGCAGCGTCCAGGCGAGGGCGAAGAAGAGGCTCCCGAGCGGCGGGCCCAGGAACTGCCTGCCGACGATCATCGCCACCTGCTGACTGCCGTTCGCCTGGTGCAGTTGGCTTTTCGAGACGAGATCCGGAAGCGCCGTTTGCGCCGCGTTGTCGTAGAAGACGTCGCACGACCCCAGCGCGAACGCGAGGACGACGAGCACAGGCACGGTGACGACCTCGGCCGCGACGAGCCCGGTGAGCACGCAGACGATCAGGGCTTGGAGCGTCTGCGTTCGCCACAGGAGGGTGGTCCGGTCGACCCTGTCGACGACAGAGCCGGCGGTGAGCGACAGCAGCAGCCACGGCAGGTACGTCGCGGCGGAGACCAGGGCGATGTCCCTCGCGTCGCGGCTCACCGTCACGGCCAGCAACGGCAGCGCCGCGGTGAAGACGCCGTTTCCGAGGCTGTCGATCCCGGTGGCCCACCACAGTCGTCGGTAGGCGCGGGGCAGGTCGGTCATGATCGGATCGTGGCGACGTCCGGCGTTCCGGAGACACCATTTAGCGCTGGGCTACATACTCGGGCGATGCCGATGACCATCGAACTCGGTGTCGCCGAACTGGCCGCGACCCGGTTCGCGATCTCGCCGCTGTCCGAGACCGTGGCCGGTCTGCAACAGCTCGCCGGGATCGACCGGAACGCGGTCAACCTGCCCTGGCTTCGGTGGGCGCGCGAGGAACTCGATCGCGAGCCACTCGACCTTTCGCGGACTTGGCCGTTGCTCGTGACCGGCAGGCTCGGCTGGCCGGAGTTCCTCGTCCCGGCCCCGCGGGACTCGGGCGATTCCCTCGAAAACGACCTCGCCGCGCTGCGGCGAACCCCTGAAGACCGGGTGAGGGCGAGCCTCGACCGGGTCTTCGGCGACAAACGTCCGCGCGCGGTCGCGGCCCTCGCCGACGACCCCGCGCCCGGTCTGCGAGAGGTCGCCGAGGAGCTGCGTCACGCTCACGACCGCCTTGTCGCACCGCATTGGCCCCGGATCCGGGCGGTCCTGGACGCCGATGTCGGCTACCGCGCCCGGGCGCTGACCGTGGGCGGTTCCGAGCGGTTGTTCGCGGACCTGCATCCGGATCTGCGCTGGCGGACCGACCGGGTGATCCTGGCCGGCGAGCGCTGGCGCGATCAGCATCGTGTCGTCGCGCGAGGTCCGGGGGGTCTCGTGCTGATGCCCGTCGTCCTCGGCTCGCCGTATGTCCTGGTCAAGGAGAACACCTCGACCCAGACCACGATCCGCTATCCGGCGCGGGGAACCGGCGCGCTGTGGGCAGCCGGAACCCGATCAACCGGGTCCAGCGCGGTACGGCTGCTGGGGCGGACGCGGGCCGACCTCCTGACGGCGCTTTCGTCCCCCGCGACCACGACCGACCTGGCCCAGGCTCTCGGCGTGACGCCGAGCGCCGTCTCCCAGCACCTCAAGGTCCTGCGGGACAGCGGTCTGGTCGCGCGGGAACGCTCCGGCCGCAGCGTCCTCTACCTGACGACCCCACTCGGTGAGCGCCTCGTGAGTGGCTAGGACGGTTAGAACCGTTCTGGCCACGCACGAGGCCGCTAACGTGACCGGGTGGAGTTCGTCGTGATCTTCGGCTCGCCGCCGTTCGGCAGGCTCGTCAACGAATTCCGCCGCCGGGTCATCGAAGAGGCGGTCGACGCGGACCTGCCAGGGCTCGTCTACACGAACGTCTGGGGCCTCGACCTGCCCGAAGACGCCGAGCTCATCGGCTCGTACGTCGACATCGTCCAGGCGAGGGGCGGGCGGACGAGGTTCGTGGAGCTGTACGCGGATCTCGACGAGCGGCTCGAGCGCAACACCACCGAACTCCGCCTGGACCGCAAACCCAGCAAACGCGACCTCGGGTTCTCCCGCGCCGATCTGCTCGAACTCGACCGCGGCTACGTCATGAACACCGGCGGCACGCGCCGCACGCACGCCGAGGACCTGATCGAGCAGCACGGTCACCTGCGCGTCGACAACACCCACCTGAGCCCGGCGGAGACCGCGGCCCTAATCCTGCGATGGATGCCGCAGTGAGCGGCTCGTGCTCGCGCCGAGCACACGCGAAGCCATCCACGCCAGTGCGTCGGCCGTGCGCGCCGGGGTGTCCGACGGCTGCATGATGTGGCTCAGCACCGTCCGGACCACGACGTCGATGGCGACGTCGAGCTGCTCGCCGTCCAACGGCGGGCCGTAGACGCGGACACGGCCGCGCAGCATGATCGTCGCCTCGCCCAGGAGACTGCCCGCCCGGACCGTCAGCAAGGGGAGCAGTTCGGTGTCGGCGCCGTGGGTGGCCGAGACGATGGAGCGCAGCAGCAAGTTGTCGTCGGCGAGTTCGAGGACACCTCGGACGGCGTCGTGGATCGCCTCGACGAGGTCTTCGGGATGCCGTTCGAAGGCGTCACGGACGACCGAGAGGAACCGGGCGAGTTCGTGCGAAATCATCGCTTCGGCCAGCTGGGTCTTCGAGCCGAGTTCGTTGTAGACGGTCTGGCGGCTGACGCCGACGATCTCCGCGAGTTTGCTCATCGTCACCGAGGACCAGCCCGAACGCACGGTCAGCTCGATCGCCGATGCGACGATCGGCTGCCGGTACGGGCCACCCGTGGCCGCGGCTGAGGGTGCCTCGCTCATGATCGTCATTCTAGGCCGCCGACGCCTCGGCGAACGCCAGCGCCTCGGGCCATGGCGCCCGCCCCGCGATGTGGCGGCGATACTTCATGATCTCGCGCGGCCGGTCGATGGTGAGCGCGCCGACGATCCGGTCCCCGCGCCGGTACAACGCGGTGAAACCGCCGGAAGCCGGGACCGCGGTCACCACCTCGTCCGCGTGCGGGGTGCCGACGAACTGGATCCGGTGGTCGTACCAGTCCGACCAGAAGTACGGCACCGGAGCCAGCGCGCGAGCCGACTCCGGTGCCAGCGCGTGACGAGCGGCCGCGGCACCCTGCTCCGCGGCGTTCGTCCAGTGCTCCAGCCGCATCAGTTCGCCGTCGAACAGCGGGTTCTCGGCGTGGGCGACATCCCCGGCGGCGTACACGCCGGGCACCCCTGTCGCGAGCGTCGCGTCGCACACCACGCCGCCGTCGCGTTCGTGCAGCGGGACCCCGCTCCCGACCAGCCAACCGGTGGCCGGGACGACGCCGATGCCGGCGACGACCAGGTCCGCGGGCAGCACCTCTCCGGTCGAAAGCCGGACACCGGTCACCACGCCGCCTTCGGATTCCAGGCCGGTGACAGTCGTGGACAACCGCAGCTCCGTACCCGCCTCCCGGTGCAGCGAGGCGCACACCGCGCCGGCCTCGGCCCCGACGGATCGGGTGAGTGGCACGTCGAGAGCCTCGACGATCGTCGACGGCAGCCCGCGCTTCCGGGCCGCGGCGGCGACCTCCGAGCCGATGAAACCCGCCCCGATCACGACCGTGCGCGCCCCGCTGTCGAGCGCGGCCCGGACGGCCAAGGCGTCCTCGGCCGTCCTCAGCGTGTGGACCCCGGCGATCCCCTCGCTTCCGGGCAGCCGTCGCGCGGTGGCGCCGGTCGCGATCACCAGCGCCTCGTACGGAACGGCCGTCCCCGCCACCGACACCTCGCGGGTGGTGGTGTCGAGCCCGTCGGCGGGTGCGCCGAGCATCAGTTCGACGCCGAGTTCGTCGCGCAACGCGGCCTCGGCGTGGAACGGTTCGACCCGCCCCGGTCCTTCCGCGTCGAGGAACGCTTTCGACAGCGGAAGCCGGTCGTAGGGCGGATGCTCCTCTGCCCCGATCAGCACGATCCGCCCTCGGTACCCGTCCCGGCGCGCGGCCTCCACCGCACGCAGTCCGGCTAGTGACGCACCCACGACGACCAGCGTCATGGTCAGTCCCGCAGTTTCAGCGCGAGGACGGGGCAAGCGTCGACGGCGGCCGACAGGTCCTGGCGGAATTCCTCGCCGGGCCGTTCGTCGAGCACCACGACCGTGCCGTCGTCACCGACCTCGAAGAAGTCGGGCGCCATCGCTTCGCACATACCCAGCCCGTCGCATTTCGCGCGGTCCGCCTCGATCTTCATCATGCTCCGACCCTTCCCGGTGCCACGAAATCGACCTTCTCCCGCACGCCGCAATCCGGACAGCACCACGAATCCGGGATCGCCGACCATGGCGTTCCGGCGGCGAAACCTTCCCGCGGGTCGCCGAGTTTCTCGTCGTAGACGTAGCCGCAGCCCGGGCACATCCCGCCCTCGGTCGCGTCGCCGTGCGTGTCGTCGGCGGCCTCGGACGTCGCCGTGACACGGGTTCCGTAGCGTGCCAGGACCTTCCCCCGCTTCGACGGCTGGATGTTGGCGCGGGAGAGGTCGCCGTCGAAGTGCGCGAGCACCCGCGGGTCCATCACACGGCGCCAGACCGGCGGGAACAGCGCCAGCACGATCATCCCGGCGTACCCCGTCGGCAGGACCGGCGATTCCGCGAAATCGCGCAACGTCTGGTAGCGGCGGGTCGGGTTGGCGTGGTGATCGCTGTGCCGCTGCAGGTGGTACAGCAGGACGTTGGTGGCGATGTTGTTGGAGTTCCAGCTGTGGCTGGGGTCCACCCGTTCGTACCGTCGCCGGTTCGGCGGGCCGACCTTCTGCCGCCGCATGCCGTAGTGCTCCATGTAGTTCACGACCTCCAGCAGCGAGAAGCCGATCACGGCCTGGATCACCAGGTACGGCAGGATTCCCGGGCCCAGCCACACGGTCATCGCGGCCCACAGCACCGCCGACATCAGCCAGGCGTTGAGCACGTCGTTGCCGATCCGGAACGGATGCCTGTCGCGCCGGGCGTATCGCTTGCGCTCCAGTCCCCACGCGGACTTCAGCGAGCCGAACACGGTGCGCGGCCAGAATCGGTAGAAGCTCTCCCCCACCCGGCTGCTGGCCGGGTCTTCCGGGGTCGCCACCCGGACGTGATGGCCGCGGTTGTGCTCGATGTAGAAGTGGCCGTAGAAGCTCTGCGCCAGCGCGATCTTCGACAGCCAGCGCTCGTGGCTTTCCTTCTTGTGCCCGAGTTCGTGCGCGGTGTTGATGCCGATGCCGCCGATGCAGCCGATCGAGATCGCCAGGCCGATCTTGTCCACAACGGACAGATCACCGCGGGAGATCAGCCAGAACGCGGCCACGAAACCAGCGTACTGGATGGGCAGGAACGCGAAGGTGATCCACCGGTAGTAGCGATCCTTCTCCAGCCGCTCGATGACGTCGTCCGGCGGGTTGTCCCGGTCGAGCCCGGCGACCAGGTCGACCAGTGGTACGGCCACCAGGATCACGATCGGCCCGATCCAGAACCACACACCCCAGCCGGTGGCCGCGTGCAGCCCGATGGCCAGGAACGCGAGCGAGGGCACCACCAGGCCGATCAGCCACAGATATCGCTTGCGATCGGTCCACCGGTCGGTCGAGCCCGCCGGGATCGTGCCCGTCAACTCGCTCATCGCACCCTCCTCCGTTGGCTGGGTTTACAAAACTGTAGGCGATGTACATCCGGTTTGACAAGTCGACACTTTTTGTAAATCTGCCGTTGCTTCATTTCGTGAGAACTTGGCGATATCTTGTATTTGTAAGGAAACTTACTTAACTTGTGACGACACGCCGCGATCCACTTCGTCCGCCCCGAAGGAGCGCGAATGCCCCGATCACCTCGCCGGATCCGCCCCGCAGCCGTGGCCACCGTCGCCGCGGCCCTGCTGGTCCTGCCTGCGACGGCAGCCACCGCGAGCACCACGGCCAACCAGCCCTGGCCAGGCGGTTCAGCCGTGTCGAACGCCGACGACTCGAACGTCCTCGGCGGCAACATGAGCGGTCTGTCCTTCGAAGGCGCCAACGTCCTCTGGGCGGTGAAGAACGGCCCGGGCACGCTCTACCGCCTCGTGCGCAACGGCACGAAGTGGAAGCCGGACACGGCCAACGGCTGGTCGTCCGGTAAGGCGCTGCGCTACCACAACGGCAAGGGCGACCCCGACGCCGAAGCCGTCGTGGCCACCCCGGACGGCGTGGTCGCGGCCACCGAACGCGACGGCGACAACGACAAGAAGAGCGCGCTCAAGGTGCTCCGCTACGACGTCTCCGGTTCGGCCAAGACCCTCACCGCCAAGGCCGAGTGGGACCTGACGGCGGATCTGCCGAAGGTCTCGGCCAACGACGGGCTCGAAGCCGTCTCGTGGATCCCGGACAGCGCCCTCACCGCGAAGGGGTTCGTGGACGAGCGCACGAAGGCTCCGTACAACCCGAGCACCTACCCCGGCCACGGCACCGGCCTGTACCTCGTCGGCCTCGAGAGCAACGGGATGATCTACGCCTACGCCCTCGACCAGGCGGGCGGGAAGTACACGCGCGTCGCGAGTTTCGCGAGCGGGCTCGACTCGATCATGGAGCTCGAGTACGAGGCTTCGACAAGCAAGCTGTGGGCGGTCTGTGACGACAACTGCAGCGGCAACTTGACGACACTCGCCGTCAACGCGCAGGGCAAGTTCGCCGCGACCGCCACGTTCAACCGTCCGAGCGCGATGCCGGACTACAACAACGAAGGTTTCGCCATCTCGCCCACCTGCGCCTCCGGGAGCAAGCAGGTGGTCTGGGCCGACGACGGGAACGAAGGCGACCACGCGCTCCGCGCCGGCAGCCTTTCCTGCGGCTGATCCGGCGCACAGTGCAGATGGTCGTGAGTGGTAAGTGTCGCTAGAACGGCACTTACCACTCACGACCGACGCGACTTCCCCGGGCAGTAGGCTCCGGATCGCCACCAGCAACGACCCGGAGGACCAGTGATCAGCGAAGACCTGCGCGAGCGCCGCCACAAGATCATCGAAGAGCACATGGACACGGAGGTGACCCAGGAATTCGACCGCACGCTGGGCACCTTCAACGGCCACCCGCACTACGAGATCATGGCGACGGGGCAGATCTTCGACGGCGACGAGGAGGTCATGGGCTACTACCGCATGACCCGCACGGCCTTCCCGGATCAGCGGCACGACAACGTCCGCTACCACTTCGCCGACGAGTCGGTCATCGTCGAATTCGACCTGCTCGGCACCAATCTCGGTGAGTTCTACGGCCGCCCGCCCACCGGCAAGGCGTTCCGCGTGCCGATCATCGCGGTGTTCTTCTTCGACGGGGACAGGATCACCAACGAGCGCGTCTACTTCGACGCGGCCAGCCTGATCACCCAGGCCGGGCACGCCGAACTGCTGGCCCTTCTGGCCTCAGGCGAGGTCTGAACCAACGGCCGGTGCTCCTCGGCCGATCGGCCGATGTGGACGGACAGGGCGCGCGGCGAGGCTGACGAAGCCCCGCCGTCGAGCCTTGGAGAAACCGCCCATGCCCCGCAACCGGGTCGCGACAGTGCTGCTCGCGACGACGATGGCCACCCTGGTGACGCCGGCGTTCGCCTCGGCGTCACCAGTGCCGCTTGAGTGGAAACTCTGCAAGGACGTCGCCAAGGGCTGGGAGCCCGCGGACGATCAGCGCACCGAATGCGCCATGGTGCCCGTCCCTGTCGACTACGCAAAGCCGGACGGCCGGAAGATCGACATCGCGGTCTCGCGACAGAAGGCGACCGATTCCGCCCGGCGGCAGGGCGTCGTACTGCTGAATCCCGGCGGCCCCGGCCAGTCCGGGATCCACGAGCCGCGGTGGATCACCGACAGCAAGGCCGCCGGGATCGGCGTGGATCACGATCTGATCGGCTTCGATCCGCGCGGCGTCGACTACAGCGCGAACGTCGCTTGCCCATCGCTTCCCGGCGACGACGCCGAACCTCCGACTTCCTTGCCGGACAAGGAAAAGGCCCGGTTCGTGTTCGAACGGGACGCGAAGGTGAACCAGCGCTGCGTCACCGCCGATCCCGAATTCGTCCGTAACCTGACCACCGAGAACGTCGCCCGCGACATGGACCGGATCCGGACGGCGCTGGGCGAGGAGAAGATCGGCTTCTACGGAGTCTCCTGGGGCACCGCCCTCGGTGCCGCCTATCGCACCGCGTTCGATTCCCGAGTGGACCGCATGCTGCTGGACTCGGTCATGGCGCCGACCTTCGACGTCGGCGCGATGGACGACGCGATGGTCGCGGCGGGCGAGCTCACGGCCAGGGACTTCGCCGGCTGGATCGCCCGCTACGACGCCATCTACCACTTCGGCGACAAGCAGCCCGCGGTACTGGAGGCGCTGCTGAAGCTCCGCGACGAACACGGCGAGACGGTGACGAACTACCTCGCCGGTCCGCGCCGCGAGTGGGCGAACGCCGCCAAGGCACTCGCGACCCTGCGGGACGGCGGGACCCCCGCTTCGAAACCCGCGTCCAGGCAGGATCGCGGCTTCGGCTGGGACGTGGACCCGAACGGGTACAACACCTTCCAGCAGACGGCGATCCTCTGCAACGCCTCCGAAGGCCCTCGCGATTTCGAGACGATCTGGCAGCGCAGGCTCGACCGAATCCGCGCGTACCCGGCCGTCGCCTCCCCTGGGTTCTGGAACGGCCGGTGCGCGGGCTGGCCGTTGCCGGTCCAGCCGTGGAACTTCACGCCGGGGACCAGTCCGCTGCAACTGGTCGGGCACACCTACGAACCGGTGACCCCGATCGGCTGGGCGGTGGCCATGCACGAGCGGATCGGCGGCTCACTGCTCACCATCGAGGACGACCACCACGGTTCGCTGTCCTCGCTCCCCTGCGCGAGCAAGGCCGTCGAGTTCTTCTCGACCGGCAAGGCCGACGACGGGTCCTGCGCCGGAGCGCCGATCCCGCCGCCGACCGGCCGCTGATCAGCGAGTCACTTGGCTTCGGCCAGGGGTGGTACGACGCAGCAAGCGCCGGTGAAACATCTGAATGCGTCCACACGCGCCTTGTTGGTCCAGTTGTCGAAGCGGTCGATCACGAGGTCGACCTCGCCACCCGCCCTCGCGGTGTCGATCCCGAGCCCGGAGAAGAGCAGACGGAGGTTTTCGGTGGTTTCGTTCTTCATGAGACTCGCTCCCAGGCTTTCGGTGGTACGTCGGCAGCGAAATCGTCCGTCAGCGGGGCCCTCACATCCAGTGCTATCCATCATTCCGGGCGCATGCTTTTCGACTACGCCGAACGCGTGACATCCGCCCGTCCGTCCGGGCTCACCCTCGCTCAGCCCTCGATGCGCGAAAGGCCGAACGCGGTGAGGAAGCCCGCGACCGTGATCAGCCCGGTCCACAGTTGCGCGTCTTCGAAGGCCTCGGGAATCATCGTATCGGCGATCATGGCGAGGATCGCGCCACCCGCGATCGCGGTGATCACGGCCAGAACCGTGCCGGAAGCACCACCGAGAACGCCGTAGCCGAGCATGGCCGCCGCGCCGCTGATCACGGCGATGGCACTCCAAAGCGTGAAAACATAGCGCGGACTCCGGCTCGCCCGCTTCATCCCCGCGGCACTGGACAGTCCTTCCGGGACATTGCTGATGAACACGGCGACCACGGTCACGACGCTGACACTTCCCCCGCCGAGCAGGCTGGTGCCGATCACCATCGATTCGGGAACGCCGTCCAGCAGGGCGCCGAGCGCGATGGCCGTCCCGGAACCCGCTTGCTCGGACTCGGACGGCTGCTGGCCGCCCGAGCGTTTGCGATGACGGGCGCCTCGCCGGGCGAGCGCGATGTTGGCGAGGGTGTAGCTCAGTGAACCGCCAAGGGCACCCAGGGCGGTCGGCAGGAAGCCGCAGCACCGCCGACTGCGACGGCCTGACCTTCACCGTCGATCATGTGCTCAACGGCGCGGTGGGTGTGCTCGCCGCGCGCGAACGCGGGAAAACGTCCGGGCCCACCGCGGAGGCGGCGGGCCCGGACGTCCGGATCAGGCTCGGATCACGCCACGTCGTACCGGTCGAGGTTCATGACCTTGTCCCACGCCGCCACGAAGTCGCGGACGAACTTCTCCTTGGCGTCGTCGCTGGCGTAGACCTCCGCCACCGCGCGAAGCTCGGAGTTGGACCCGAACACGAGGTCGGCCCGGGTACCGGTCCACTTGACCTCGCCGGACGCGGAGTCGCGGCCTTCGAAAGTCTCCCCGTCGCCGTTCGCGGCGGTCCACCGCACGCCCATGTCGAGCAGGTTCGCGAAGAAGTCGTTCGTCAGCGACCCCGGCGTCTCGGTGAGCACGCCGTGCTTCGACTCCTGGACGTTGGCGCCGAGGACACGCAGGCCGCCGACGAGGACGGTCAGCTCGGGCGCGCTCAGGTCCAGCAGGTTCGCGCGGTCGATGAGCAGGTACTCCGTCGGGAGACGGTGGCCCTTGCCGCGGTGGTTGCGGAAACCGTCGATGGTCGGCTCCAGCGGGGCGAACGACTCGACGTCGGTCTGCTCCTGCGTCGCATCGGTGCGGCCCGGGGTGAACGGCACGGTCACGTCGTGGCCGCCGTCCTTGGCGGCCTTCTCGACGGCCGCGACGCCGCCCAGGACGATCAGGTCGGCCAGCGAGACCTTCTTGCCGCCGGTCTGGGCGCCGTTGAAGGACTCCTGGACACCTTCCAAGGTCTGCAGCACCTGAGCCAGCGTCTGCGGGTCGTTGACCTCCCAGTCGCGCTGCGGCTCGAGGCGGATGCGGGCACCGTTGGCGCCACCACGCTTGTCGCTGGCGCGGAAGGTCGAGGCCGACGCCCACGCGGTGGAGACCAGCTGCGAGACCGAAAGGCCCGAAGCGAGCAGTTTCTCCTTGAGGGAGGCGATGTCCGCGTCGTCGATCAGCTCGTGGTCGACGACGGGCACCGGGTCCTGCCAGATCAGCGTCTCCTGCGGCACCTGCGGGCCGAGGTAACGCTGGATCGGGCCCATGTCGCGGTGGGTCAGCTTGAACCAGGCGCGGGCGAAGGCGTCCGCGAACTCGTCCGGGTTGTCCAGGAACCGGCGCGAGATCGGTTCGTAGATCGGGTCGAACCGCAGCGACAGGTCGGTGGTGAGCATCGTCGGCGGGCGCTTGAGCTCACCGGACTCGGGGTCCGGCACGGTGTTCGCGCCCGCGCCGTCCTTCGGCTGCCACTGGTGGGCACCGGCGGGGCTCTTGGTCAGCTCCCACTCGTAGCCGAACAGGTTCTGGAAGAAGCCGTGGCTCCACTGGGTCGGCGTGGAGGTCCAGGTGGTTTCGAGACCACTGGTGATGGCGTCCCGGCCCTTGCCGCTGCCGAAGGAGTTGCTCCAGCCGAGGCCCTGCTCCTCGATCGAAGCGCCCTCGGGCTCGGCACCGACGTGCTCGTCGGGGTTCGCCGCGCCGTGCGCCTTGCCGAAGGTGTGGCCGCCGGCGATCAGCGCGACGGTCTCCTCGTCGTTCATCGCCATGCGGCGGAAGGTCTCGCGGATGTCGCGGGCCGCGGCCAGTGGGTCCGGGTTGCCGTTCGGGCCTTCCGGGTTCACGTAGATGAGGCCCATCTGCACGGCGGCCAGCGGGCCCTCGAGCTGACGGTCACCGGAGTAGCGCTCGTCGCCGAGCCACGTGCGCTCGGGACCCCAGTACACGTCCTCGTCCGGCTCCCAGACGTCCGCGCGGCCACCGGCGAAGCCGAAGGTCTTGAAGCCCATCGTCTCCAGGGCGCGGTTGCCCGTGAAGATCATCAGGTCGGCCCACGAGATCTTGCGGCCGTACTTCTTCTTGACCGGCCAGAGCAGACGGCGGGCCTTGTCCAGGTTGCCGTTGTCCGGCCAGCTGTTGAGCGGGGCGAAGCGCTGCATGCCGGCGCCCGCGCCACCGCGGCCGTCCTCGATGCGGTACGTGCCCGCGCTGTGCCACGCCATGCGGATCATCAGGCCGCCGTAGTGGCCGAAGTCCGCGGGCCACCACTCCTGCGAAGTCGTGAGGACGGCGTCGACGTCCTTGGCGAGTTCGTCGAGGTCGACGGTCTTGAACTCGGCGGCGTAGTCGAACCCGGCGTCCATCGGGTCGGAAGCGGCGGTGTGCTTCCGGAGGATCTTCAGGTTGAGCTGGTTCGGCCACCAGTCGCGGTTACCCGCGCCTTCGGTGGGGTGGTTGCGTCGCCCCGCCGAGACGGGGCAGCCGCCCGCGCTCTCTTCGTTCATTTCGCCGACGACGGCGTCCGGGCTGTCAGACACGGGAATCCTTCCGAGGATCAGGGCTTGCAGGGCTCAGGAACGGGGTTTGGCAGCACAGTCGGGACAAAGGCCCCAGTAGATGACCTCGGCCTCTTCGATCACGAAGCCGTGGTCGTCCGACGCGCTCAAACAGGGTGCGGGACCGACGGCGCAGTCGACGTCGGCGATGACACCACATGATCGGCAAACGACGTGGTGGTGGTTGTCCCCGACCCGGGACTCATAGCGTGCCACGCTCCCCGACGGCTGAATCCGCCGGATGAGACGCGCGGCGGTCAGTGCCCGCAACACGTCGTAGATGGCCTGGTGTGAGACCTCGCCGAGCTCCGAACGCACCGCACCGATGATCGAGTCGGTGTCGGCGTGCGGGTGGTCGCGTACCGCGGTCAGCACGGCCACCCTGGGACGCGTCACGCGCAGGGAGACCCCGCGCAGCATCCGCTCGAAGTCCGAGGTCGTGGGCACGGCCGAAGTCTGGCCCATTTTCTGGAATGAATCAAGTTGACGACATCCCGGGCGTGTCGCGCCGCATGTCTCCCCGCCTTCCGCGCCGACGTGCTCACGAGGGGCCGCCGACGCGATGTGGGCCACATAAGTCGCAAAGACTCCACCTTTGTTACAGCCGTGCGGATTTTCCACCTGCTTGCAACATTCGCGAAATCAACAACGACACAAGGAGACGTACGCCACCAATGGTTACGTCGGCGACACGATAGTGCGATACCCCGACCCGCTCTTGCCCGTGCGCACATCGGCGTCGACCGTCGTGACCGCCGCACCACTCTTTCCGTTGCCCGGAAAGAGTTCGACTACGCATCAGCCATAAGGGAAGCCCCGATACGCCCGTACGAGTGACTGGGTCTGGCGGAGCGTCGCCAAACGGCCGCCTCTACCTCCACCACAGGGAGGAACAATCCCTGACACAGCAACATATCCGGAGTTTTCGCAGCTCCGGGGCGGTACCGAGCGCGATGCCACGACACGGCGTCCCACTGCTAGCATTTGCGCCCTGCCCGCTTCCCGTTTTCCACAGATTGCCTACCCCACAAGGAAAGAAGCATGTCTGGACCACCTTTCGGCACGGTCGTCGCAGTGGACGGGCCCGCTGCCGCAGGCAAGACCACCACTTGCCTGGCACTGGCCAAGACCTTCGGCCTGCGTTATCTCGAAAGCGGTCGAACCTACCGCATCATCGCCTTCGAGGCGCTGCAACGGGAAATCCCGGTGGACAACGCCCCCGAAATCACCGGTCTCTGCGACGAGTTGATCGAAGAGAGCCGTTCCACCAGCCTCCTGACGTCCGAACGTTATGCTTCCGCCGCACTGAGGAGAACTCCTGTCAACGTCGCCGTTTCCGCGGTCGCCAGGATCGCGGACGTCCGGCAGCGGGTGACCAGCCTCATCAGGCTTTGGGCCACCACGCACGACCACTGTGTCATCGAAGGCCGCGACATCGGCACGACTGTCTTTCCGAGGGCCGCGGTCAAGTTCTACCTGACCGCGACACCCGAAGTGAGGGCGATGCGTCGACTCACCCAGGAACGGGCAGAGTCCTACGAAAACGTGCTCCGGGACGTGATTCGCCGAGATGACGCGGATATGTCCCGCAAGACATCGCCACTGCTCCCCGCCGCCGATGCCTTCACGATCGACACCTCCGATCTCACCGTCGAGCAGGTACTCGATCGCATGTCCTCGACATGCCGGAGCCGTGGCTTAGAGCTCAACCATTAGTGCGAGTAAGCTTCTGCTTCGTCTGCGACGAGGCTAATGTTGTCCTGATTATGACTTCAAGTGATCGATCAATGACAAGGAGTATCAATGATGGAGTCGGCACTGGCGGCGAATACCGAAGCCGAGCCGGTCTCCGGCAAATGCCTCTTTTGTCAGATACACGACCCCGAAGTCACCAAGCTGATGCTCGACGGCAAGGAAATCTACGTACGCTGGGACAACTTCCCCGCCGCGGAAGGCCATGTCGAAGTCGTGCCGAAGCGGCACGTCGAATCCTTCTTCGATCTCACGCCCAGCGAGCTCACCGAAGCCTACGAACTGCTGAAAGAAGCCCGTCGGACACTCGACGAGAAATTTCGGCCTGACGGCTACACCATCGGCGTGAACGAAAGACCGGCCGCGGGTCGCACCGTCGACCATCTGCACATCCACCTGATCCCCCGTCATCACGGCGACGTGGCCGATCCCCGCGGTGGCATCCGGCATGTCCTGCCCGGGACGAACCCGGACGAGTGGAATTCCTAGGTCTTCGTCGCCTCCACGACGAACCAGGTACCGCGCCCGCTCGGGAACACGCGGGCGGACGCGAAACCGGCGGTGCCGAGTTCACGGACCACGGCTTCGGGTCTGCGCGGCGAGAACCAACGCGGTGACGACATCCGCGGGTCCTCGATCCAACCTTCCCCATCACCCTCTTTGAGGCTGATCGCGGCCACGCCGCCTTTGGCGAGCACGCGATGAATCTCGACGAAGGCCGCGAGATGAGCCGACCGCGGCACATGGAGCAGACTCGCGCAGGCCCAGACTCCGTCGAACACACCGCCGGCCAAGGGCATGGCCAACAGATCCAGCTGAACCACGCCGGCCACCGCGCACCGATCGCGGGTGGTCCGCAGCATGACCGCACTGAGGTCGCCCGCGACCACGGTCGCGCCCCGCCGGATCAGGTAGTCCGAGTCACGACCGGAGCCACATCCCAGGTCCAGCACGGAAGCACCGGGCAGGGCCTCGAAGAACCGGTCGAGTTCGCGATCCAGGCCCGGGAACTTGTCGAGCGTGTCGGTGGTTCTCACGTAGGCCTCGGCACTCTCGTCATAGGTCCGGCGAGTGCTCGACACCACCGCACGCAGGCTCTCGTCGTTCAGGTGCACTCGAAATCCTCACTCCGGATGTCCAAGCCCAGTTTCGTCATCTCGGCGAGCAGCTCACGTTTGTCGAGCGCGCCGTAGCCGCGGCTCGCGTCGACACTGATGCAGCCGACGAAGCGGCCGCGGCTGTTCCTGATGGGCGTGGCGAAGAGCGCGGCCCGATGTTTGAGGTCATTGAACATCTCCCAGGAGAGGTTCATCACCGATTCTGATCCGTTCCGCTTCACGTACTCATCGAACTTCGCCTGGTCCTCGAGTTCCTCCGTCAAGGGCTCGACGTCGAACTGGATCTCGCGATCACGGAGCCAGCAGAGTCCCACCACGCCGACGCCACGGGTGGGGGCGAACTTCCGCGTCTCGGGATAGGAAGACATCCGATAAGTCGAAAGTCGTTTCAGCACACCGTGTACCGGATGCCGCCAAGTCCGCCTGCGCCGCCACACGTGAAGTGCCAGATCTCCCGTATCCAGCGGCGGCACGATCTTCGCGCTCATTTCGAGCAGCTTGCCGAAAGTGGAAAGAACCCTTCGGCGCATCAGCACGTTCCGGTCCACGAACGAACGGCCCTGCCAGCTCTCGAACGGTGTCAACGCGCCGAAAACCCCCGCCACGGCGAGAGTCACCAGCAGCAGGTACTGGCGGTCGTGCAGGACACCGTCCCACAAGGCCTTGGAGGGCACGTTGTACGCCTTGCCCGCCAGGAACAACGTCGCTGACAGCAGAACGGCCTTGTCCGCTGCCCTGGCGGTCACCCGTCTCATGCTCTTCGATCGCCACTCTGATGGCGCCATGCCTTGCCGGGCAGGGTCGTACGACTGCCGTCCGGACGCGCCAAGACCACTCCCTGGTCCGCGGTGACGGCGCCGATCCGATGGAAGTCCACCGACTCGGCGAGTTCGTCTACCCGCGACCGCGGAATCGTGAAGACGAGTTCGAAATCGACCGAATCCCCCATGACCAGACCGAGTGGATCCGCTCCGACGTGTGCACCCACCGCCGCGACCGCTTCAGGGACCGGTACGGCCTTTTCGTCGACGACGATTCCGACACCGCTCAGTTCGGCGATGCTCTCCAGAGTCGCTTTGAGTCCGTCGGACGTGTCCTGACAGCTCGTGACAGCCCCGCTCGCCCCGAGCACGAGGCCTTCGTCCACCCTCGCCATCGGACGCTTCCAGCTCGCGAGCAAGGACGGGAGCACGCTTTCGATGGCCGGATCCGTCGAACCGGCGCGCAGGTAGGCCATCGCGGCCCCGGCGGGACCGGTCGGGGCCGTCAAACACACGACGTCGCCGGGTTTCGCCCCGGAGCGAAGGAGAGCACCGCCCGCCGGGCACACCCCCAGCGCCGACGCCGAGAGGATCAGCCGCTCCGCCCCGCCGATGTCGCCGCCCACGTTCAGACAACCGAACACGGCACAAGCGTCACGAATGCCCTTCATGACGAATCCGAAAAGCGCGTCGTCCATGTCCGGCGGGTACCGGACGACGGAAAGCAGGCCGATCGGCTTCGCACCCATCGCCGCGATATCACTGAGGTTCGCCGCGACCAGGTAGTACCCGAGGTCGTATTCGTCGAGGTGACCCATCTCGTACAACCTGAACTTGGGGCCCCGGACGTAGTCGCTGCCCACCACGAGATCGTGACTTCCGACCAGCCGGAACACGGCACAGTCGTCCTGAGCGTCGGCCCCCGCTGTCAGCTCCACCCGGTCGCCGTTCGAAGAGGACACCGGGACGAACTCGCCGGCCTGATGGTCGAACAGCGGCACTATCGTCTCGGCCAGCCGCTTAGGCTCGTCCGAGAATTTCTCACTCACCACAGGACAGCCTCCTTCGCCAAGAATCGACCATGCGCATCGTTTGACGAAGTGAATCCTTGCGCATCACGACCGCGTAGTCCCATTCTGGGTCCTCGATCGACAACACCGCTCCGACGACCGAGCGCAGATACTGTCTTTTCTGCCGCCCGGTCGGCAGGTACACCCGGTTCTTACCCTTGTAAGTACGGAGAAAATACGCGGAATCCGGCCACGGAGGCAGCGCGAGTTCACCGAATGATCCGAGCTCCCGGTAGGGCAGGTCGTCCTCGATCAAGAGTTTGTCCACGATTTCGCCGTCGACGGGAAGAAAGTGCAGATGCGCGTGCGTGATACAGGCATGACTCTCCTGCCCCGCGCTCGATCCGTGCTCCATGATCAACGGCTCACCGAAGGCCTCCCGGTACAGCGGAACCAGGCGGCCCATGAAGTCCTGCAACTCGTCACTGTGCGAGGAAAGTACCTGAGCGAACGACAAGTGGTGGATTTTCGGCAACAACAGAAGATGCCCCGGGACGAGTGGCGACATATCCGCCAGCAACGTCAGATTTTTCGTAGCACATATTGCCCGGGTCGGTGGATCCCCTTCGTAGAAACGGGCGAAGGAAGTGTCGTCCGAACCCGACAGCTCCGCACAGAAATCCGCACCCTCGCACCACATGGTTTCGATCATGACTCCCCCTGCCGCCTCGTCCTCGCCGTCGCCGATCAGGGCACCTGGATTTTTGCGCACCGATATGGCGACTTGAACGGTCAATGGGGAGATTAGCTCGAACGTCGTAACGAGCTCACCGGTTCGTGATGACGGAGTATTGGACAAATACAGGACACATCATGGGCGTAAATCGGTACTCTTCCCGCGACCGGGCGAAACCGCGAAAACAACCCCGCCGATCACCGAAATCCGCACCGGGGAAATGCCGCCTCCGGGCGGCTCGGAGGCGGCATCATGGTTCGTCTCTACCCCTTGTCGCGGGCGAGCAGCTCCCGCACCCGTTCCTGCAGCGCCTCCCGCCGGTACGCGTTCACCTGGGCGCCCGCCATCCGCACCGGGTCGCCGAAGAAGAAGTACTCGTACAGCGACTCCCGCCCGGCGAAGCTCGACACAGACGCGTCGAACGCCAGCTTGAACAGCCGCGCGCGGTCCTTGGCGGGCAGGGTGGCCGACTGGAGATACACGTCGATGTCGGGGCGCCCCTCAGCCTCGAAGTCCGCTTCTCCCGGCAGGGCCATGAGACCGGACGCGGAGAACTTGCGGATGATCTCGGTCAGCCGGGGTGAAACCTTGGTGGGGTACCAGTTCCGGGCTGCGTTGAGGACTTCCCACTTGGGCAGGAAGACGCCGTCCTCGCTGAGCTTGCCGTCGGCTTCCGCCGCGCGCAGCACGGCCTTCTCGATCTCGACGTAGGAGATCAGCTCCGACAGGTCCTGCTGGATGTGCTGAAAGCCGCCGATGCCGATCGCGGCGGCGATCTCACTGGCGAGGCCGAGGTAGAACTCGGTCTTGGCCAGCGTGCGGGTGACGACCTGGTGGGTCATGAGCGCGCCGGCGCCGGTCTCGGAGTACCAAGCGTTGCACAGTTCC
Organism: Amycolatopsis sp. NPDC102522; assembly: GCF_055584485.1. Classification (NCBI taxonomy): domain Bacteria; kingdom Bacillati; phylum Actinomycetota; class Actinomycetes; order Pseudonocardiales; family Pseudonocardiaceae; genus Amycolatopsis; species Amycolatopsis sp. NPDC102522. The sequence continues at coordinate 91,134 of NZ_JBVJLY010000009.1, forward strand.
GGATGCCCCAGCAGGAAGACCCGCTCGTTCGGGACGAACACGTCGTCGAACACCACGACCGCGTCCATCTCCTCGAACCGGGAGGCGAGCGGCTCGTCGAAGGTCGAGCGGCCGTGGTCGAGTCCGGCGCGGCAGAAGTACTTCAGCCCGGGAGCGTCGTTCGGGACGGCGAAGGCGTAGGAGTACGGGGCGTCCTCGGGGGTGCCGCGCAGGACAGTCGACGGGAACACCAGGAGTTCGTCGGCGATCGGCGCGATCGTGGCGAGCATCCGGGCGCCGCGGACGACGATGCCGTCCTCCCGCTCCTCGACCACCTTCGCCGAAAGGTTCCCGCCGCCCTGCTGACTCCCGGACACCGAACGGTTGACCTGCGGCGGGATCAGGGTGTGCGTCGCGAGGAGGTCGTTCTCGCGCGCCATCTCGTAGTACTTCTCGATGCGCTCGCCGAAGACGGGATCGGCCTGGGAGAAGAACTTCTTCGCGGTCGAAAGCGCGGTGAGCGACGAGTTCATGTAGTCGCCGGTGCGGCCGAGGAAGCCATTGGAATACTCTGCCCACACGGAAAAGGCGGCTCGACGGCGTTTGAGGTCCTCCTCGGTGCGCGGCACCAGGAACGAGGTGCCGACGCGCTCCCCCGTGGTCGGCGATTCGTAGGTCAGGACGTCACGGTGCGCCGGATCGTGCTGGAGGTCGAACAGCTTCGCGTAGGTCAGCGCGTTGTTGCGGAAGGCCGCGTGCTCGGCGACCTTCGAGGTCACCTTTTCGCCGTCGACGTAGAGTTCCGGCGTCATGGCGTTGAGCTTGTCGAGGTACTGCTGTCCGGTGCGGGCTCCCATGTCGGGCTCCTTCTCTTGTCAGAACAGGGATTCGTGGCCTTGTGTGGATTCGTGGATGGTCAAGAACCGCCCGTCGACGAAGCTGAGCGCGTCGCCGGAGCGGTAGTCGAATTCCCGCACCTCGCCGAGGAACAGGGTGTGGTCGCCGCCGTCGTAGGCGGCCCACGGCGTGCAGTCGAACCAGCTGAGGACGCCGCCGAGCCGCGGCGCATGCCCGCCTTCGACCCACACCGGCGCGCCTTCGGGACTCGGGCGGCCGGCGAAGTTCATCGCGAGCGCCTGCTGTTCGGCGCCGAGGACGTTGACCGCGAACGCGCAGCCTTTGAGCAGGTCGTGACTCTTCACGGTGCGTTGGATCGACACGAGTACGAGCGGCGGATCCATCGAGACCGCGGTGAAGGAGTTCACCGTCAGGCCGTGCCGTTTCGTGGCGGCATCGAAGGTCACCACCGCGACGCCGGTCGCGAAGCGGCCGAGACAGCCTCGGAAGAACTGCGCGGGCGGCCGGTACAGGTTCGATCCCGGTGAAAAACTGGTTTCGCGTGACATCATCGTCGGTTCCTGTTCTATAATCGAACAGCCAGTTCAACTATCGAAATGGATCGTATACGATGGTTTCGGACTCCCGCAAGGCTTCGAGCGCGTCCCAGACACTCAGCCGGGGCATCCGCGTGCTCGAAGTCCTTGCCGACGCCCAAGAACCGCTCAGCGTCGACCAGATCGCCGAACGGCTCGGCGTCCACCGGTCGATCGCGTACCGGCTCATCCGCACGCTGGAAGACCACGGGCTCCTCACTCGGGAGCCCGCCGGGAAGTTCGAACTCGGCACGCGTTTGGCCGCGCTCGCGGCGGGGATCAAGCACGATCTCCAGGCCGCCGCGCTGCCCGAACTGACCGCGGTCGCGAACGAACTCGGCATGACGTGTTTCGTGGCGGTGATGGACCGCGAAGAGTGCGTGACCCTGGTCAGCGTGGAACCCCGGCACGCCGTCGCGTCCGTCGCGCAGCGCCCGGGGTCCAGGCATCCGTTCACCGTCGGCGCCCCCGGCCGGGCGATCCTGTCGCAGCTTCCGGAGGAAGACTGGCCGGAGGGAATACGAGGAGTGGCTGCGCGCGGATACGCGGACAGCCATGGTGAGGTGATCGAGAACCTCAGCGCCGTCGCGGTGCCGCTCCCCCTGCGCGGCCACAACCCCGCGGCGCTGGCAGTCGTCTATCTGTCCAGCACACGCGCACCCGCCGAGCTCGCGGAGCGACTCAAAGCGGCGGCGAAAGCCGTCCGTGACGCCCTCGGCGGATGAGCGTCACGGACGGCTGGACTACTTCGAGAAACGCAGCGGACTCACGGCCTGCTCGGCCTCGTGGTCCGGACCGAGCGGGATCCCGGACCGGTCACGCAGCAGCAAGGTGGCGATGAGACCGACGACGGTCATCCCGGCCAGGTAGACGGCGACGGACACCGACGTACCTGTCGCGTCGACCAGCGCGGTCGCGATCGTCGGCGCGAACGCGCCCCCGAGGATCGCGCCGAGCGCATACGAGATCGAAACACCGGAGAACCGGATCGACGCGGGGAACAGCTCCGCGTAGAACGCCGCCTGCTGGCCATAGGTGAACCCGAGCCCGACGCTGAGGATGATCAGACCCAACGCCAGCAGCGCGACGTTCCCGGTGTCCACCAAGGGAAAGAGCACCGCGACGCCGGCGAGTTGCGCGATCCAGCCCATAACGTAGGTGCGCCGCCTGCCGATCCGGTCGGACACCGCGCCCGCCGCCCACGTCGAGACCAGCCAGGTGGCCGCCGACGCGGTCACCGCCCACAGCACCGGACCGCGGTCGAGGCCGATCGGGCCCTTCGGGTTGGTCGCGTAGTTCTGGATGTAGCCACCGGTGGTCATGTAGCCGACGGCGTTGTTGCCCGCGAACACCAGCGCGGCCACCAGGACGAGCACGGAGTGCTTGCGGAACAGCTGGATGATCGGCGTCCGGGTCTGCTCACGACGCTGGGCGATCTCCCGGAAGACCGGGCTCTCCTCGACGCGGCGCCGGACGTAGTGGCCCACCAGGATCAGCCCGACACTGAGCAGGAACGGGATCCGCCAGCCCCAGTCGAGGAACGCCTGGCCGGGAACGAGCAGATTGGTCAGCGCCAGGACACCGGAAGCCAGCAGCAGACCGAGCGGGACGCCGATCTGCGGTGAGGCGCCGAAAAGTCCCCGGCGCTTCGACGGCGCGTGCTCGACGGCCATCAGCACGGCGCCGCCCCATTCGCCACCCGCCGAAACGCCCTGCAGGATCCGCAGCAGGATCAGCAGTACGGGCGCGAGGACCCCGATCTGGTCGAACGTCGGCAGCACGCCGATCAGCGTGGTCGCGGCCCCCATCAGGATCAGGGTGAGCACCAGGACCACCCGGCGGCCGTACTTGTCGCCGAAGTGGCCGGCCAGGAACGCGCCGAGCGGGCGGAACAGGAAGCTCACGCCCACGGTGGCGAAGGAGACGAGGGTGCTGTTCGCCCCGAGCCCGGAGAAGAACAGCTTGCCGAAGACGAGACCGGCGGCGGACGCGTAGACGAAGAAGTCGTACCACTCGACCGTGGTGCCGACGACGGTCGCGAACGCGACCCGGCGCCGGTCGGAAGACGGCGGGGCGGTCCGGCCGGGCGTGTGCTCATCCTGCGCTGGATTCGACACCTTGACTCCTTTGACGTAGGCCTGACGCGAGTGGCGGCCCGCAGGGATCCTCGGGCGAGGCGAAAGCCACTCGGTGACCGCCTTGCCACTGTGGCACAGAATCATATACGTTATTAGATACGAAGCAAGGGTCGAGGGATTCAGGGAAACATGGGCACTTACGAGTCAACGGCGCCATCAGGACGCGGGTCCGGTCCGCTGAGCACCCGTCCGGGCAAGATCATCGCCGTCCATCTCAGCTACGCGTCACGCGCCGAGCAGCGCGGACGGCGTCCGGCGAACCCGTCTTACTTCTTCAAACCGTCGAGCTCGATCGGCACGTCCGGGGGCACGGTCGAACGCCCGGCGGGCACCGAACTGCTGGCCTTCGAGGGCGAGATCGCGCTGGTCATCGGCACCGCGGCCCGGTGGGTCAAGCCGGACGAGGCGTGGGACCACGTCGCCGCGGTCACCGCCGCGAACGACTTCGGCCTCTACGACCTGCGCACCGCGGACAAGGGGTCCAACGTCCGGTCCAAGGGCGGTGACGGCTACACCCCGCTCGGCCCCGGTCTCATCGACGCGCGCGACGTCGACCCCTCGTCGCTGCGCGTCCGCACCTGGGTGAACGGCGACCTGGTGCAGGAGGACACCACGGCCGGGCTGATCTTCCCGCTGCGACAGTTCGTTTCCGACCTCTCCCAGCACTTCACCCTCGAACCCGGCGACGTCATCCTCACCGGGACGCCCGCCGGGTCGACGGTGGTCTCCCCCGGCGACGTCGTGGTGGTCGAAGTGGACGTTCCCGGCACCTCTACCAGCAGCGGACGGCTCCACACCACCGTCTCCCAGGGCATCCGGTCCTTTTCGGACGTCGGCAGCCTGCCCGAGGTCGACGACAAACAGCGCGCCGAAGCCTGGGGCACTCCCGCGAACGAGCCGGTGGAAGAGAGTTCGCCCGTGCTCAGCGAGGAACTTCGCGCCAAGCTCCTTCGCGCGCCTGTCGCGGGCTTGTCCGCCCAGCTGCGCAAGCGCGGGCTGAACAACGTCGCCATCGACGGCGTGCGCCCCAACCTGGCAGGCTCGAAGATCGTCGGCACGGCGAGGACCCTGCGCTTCGTCCCGAACCGCGAGGACCTTTTCAAGTCCCACGGCGGCGGCTACAACGCGCAGAAACGCCTTTTCGACTCGGTCGGCACCGGCGAGGTGATCGTCATCGAGGCACGGGGTGAGAAGGGGTCCGGCACGCTCGGCGACATCCTGGCGTTGCGGGCGCGGTACCTCGGCGCCGCCGGGGTGGTCACCGACGGCGGGGTCCGCGACTTCGAAGCCGTCGCGGCGACCGGGCTCCCGGTGTTCTCCCAGGGCCCGCATCCGGCGGTCCTCGGCCGCAAGCACGTGCCGTGGGACACCGACGTCGCGGTCGCCTGCGGCGGGGCCACCGTGCTGCCCGGCGACATCATCGTCGGCGACGACGACGGCGTGGTCGTCATCCCGCCGGGCCTGGCCGAAGAGGTCGCCGACGCGACGCTGGTCCAGGAGGACGAGGACGCCTGGATCGCCGAACAGGTCGGCCAGGGCCGCCCGATCGAGGGGCTCTTCCCGCTGAACCCGTTGTGGCGGGAAAGGTATGCGGCATGGCAGAAGAAGCAGTGAAGACGGCCAGCAAGTCCGAGCTCGCCTACGAGTGGCTGCGTGAGCGGATCGCCCGGCACGAGTACGGGCCCGGCTACCGGCTCGTCCTCGCCGAGATCGCCGGCGCGCTCGACATGAGCGTCGTCCCGGTGCGCGAGGCGATCCGGCGGCTGGAGGCCGAACGGCTCGTGACCTTCGAACGCAACGTCGGTGCCCGCGTGGCGATGGTGGACCAGAACGAATACGTCCACGCCATGCAAACCCTCGGCGTGGTCGAGGGTGTCGCCACCGCGCTGTCCGCGCCGGGACTGACCGAAGAGGACATCGCGAAGGCGCGCCGGGTGAACGAGCGGATGATCGCGCTGCTCGACCATTTCGACGCGCACGAGTTCACCGCGCTGAACCAGCAGTTCCACTCGTTGCTCTTCGAATGCTGCCCCAACCCGCAGATCCTCGACCTCGTGCACCAGGGCTGGACACGGCTGTCCGGCCTGCGCGACTCGACTTTCGCGTTCGTCCCCGACCGTGCGCACCGGTCGGTCGAGGAACACGAACAGATCCTCCGGCTGATCTCCGAGAAGGCCGACCCGCTCGACATCGAATTCGCCGCGCGCAATCACCGCTGGGCCACCATGCAGGCCTTTTTGGACGCTCGAGAGCGCGCGAACCGCTGACTGAGGAGGACTTTTGACCACCACGACTCCCCGGCCGATCCCGGACGGTGTCCCGGAGCGGATCCGGCACTACATCGGCGGCGAACTCGTCGATTCGGCCGACGGCGCCGTCCTCGACGTGCTCGACCCGGTGACCAACGAGGTCTATGTCCGGGCCGCCGCCGGCAAGAAGGCCGACATCGACCGCGCCGTCGCGGCCGCGCGGAAGGCGTTCACCGAGGGGCCGTGGCCGAAACTCGTTCCGCGCGAGCGGTCCCGGGTGCTGAACCGCATCGCCGATCTCGTCGAATCGCGCGACAAGAAGCTGGCGGCGCTGGAGAGCTTCGACTCCGGCCTGCCGATCTCGCAGGCGCTGGGCCAGGCGCGCCGGGCAGCGGAGAACTTCCGGTTCTTCGCCGATCTGATCGTCGCGCAAGCCGACGACACCTACAAGGTGCCGGGCCGCCAGGTCAACTACGTCAACCGCAAGCCGATCGGCGTCGCCGGGCTGATCACGCCCTGGAACACGCCGTTCATGCTGGAGTCGTGGAAACTCGCGCCCGCGCTGGCGACCGGCAACACCGTCGTGCTCAAGCCCGCGGAGTTCACCCCGCTTTCGGCGTCGCTGTGGGCGGAGATCTTCGAGGAGGCCGGGCTGCCGCCGGGCGTGTTCAACCTCGTCAACGGCTTCGGTGAGGAAGCCGGCGACGCGCTGGTGAAGCATCCGGACGTCCCGCTGATCTCGTTCACCGGCGAGAGCGGCACCGGCAGCCTGATCTTCGGGAACGCGGCTCCGTTCCTCAAGGGACTGTCGATGGAACTGGGCGGCAAGTCGCCCGCCATCGTCTTCGCCGACGCCGACTTGGAAACCGCGATCGACGCGACGATCTTCGGCGTGTTCTCGCTCAACGGCGAACGCTGCACCGCGGGCAGCCGGATCCTGGTCGAGCGCGCGATCTACGACGAGTTCGTCGAGCGCTACGCCGAGCAGGCCAAACGTGTCGTGGTGGGCGACCCGAGCGAGCCGGCGACCGAGGTCGGCGCGCTGGTGCACCCCGAGCACTACGAAAAGGTCATGAAGTACATCGAGATCGGGAAGACCGAGGGCAGGCTGGTCGCCGGTGGCGGCCGCCCGGACGGCTTCCCGACCGGGAACTACGTGGCGCCGACGGTGTTCGCCGACGTCAAACCGGACGCCCGGATCTTCCAGGAGGAGATCTTCGGCCCGGTCGTCGCGATCACGCCGTTCGACAGCGAGGAAGAAGCGCTGGCGCTGGCGAACAACACGAAGTACGGGCTCGCGGCCTACGTCTGGACCAACGACCTCAAGCGGGCGCACAACTTCGCGCAGTCCGTCGAGGCCGGGATGGTGTGGCTCAACTCGAACAACGTCCGTGATCTGCGCACGCCCTTCGGCGGGGTCAAGGCGTCCGGGCTGGGACACGAGGGCGGCTACCGCTCGATCGACTTCTACACCGACCAGCAGGCGGTGCACATCAATCTCGGCGAGGTGCACAACCCCGCCTTCGGCAAAGGATGATGCCATGACCACGATCCCCACCCCGAAATCGCCGCCGCCGGACGTCCTGCGCTGCGCGTACATGGAGCTCGTCGTCACCGATCTGGCACGCTCGCGAGCCTTCTACGCCGATGTCCTCGGATTGACGGTGACCGAAGAGGACGAGACCACGGTCAGCCTCCGCACGATCGACGAGTTCATCCACCACAACCTCGTGCTGCGCCAGGGCCCTGTCGCCGCTGTCGCGGCCTTCTCCTACCGGGTCCGGTCGCCGGAGGACCTGGACAAGGCCGTCGCGTTCTACACGGAGCTGGGCTGCCGGGTCGAGCGTCGCGCGGACGGATACACCAAGGGCATCGGCGATTCGGTGCGCGTGCAGGACCCGCTCGGCTTCCCGATCGAGTTCTTCCACGACGTCCAGCACGTGGAGCGCCTCGGCTGGCGTTACGACCTGCACTTGCCGGGCGCGCTGGTGCGGCTCGACCACTTCAACCAGGTCACCCCGGACGTCCCGCTCGCGGTCAAGCACATGGAAGACCTCAACTTCCGGGTCACCGAAGACATCCAGGACGAACAGGGCACCACCTACGCGGCCTGGATGCGCCGCAAGCCCACCGTGCACGACACCGCGATGACCGGTGGCGACGGACCGCGGATGCACCACGTCGCCTTCGCCACGCACGAGAAGCACAACATCCTGTCCATTTGCGACAAACTCGGCTCGCTGCGGATGTCGGACCACATCGAACGCGGTCCCGGCAGGCACGGCGTGTCGAACGCGTTCTACCTCTATCTGCGCGACCCCGACGGGCACCGCGTCGAGATCTACACCCAGGACTACTACACCGGCGACCCGGACAACCCGGTCGTCACCTGGGACGTGCACGACAACCAGCGCCGCGACTGGTGGGGCACGCCGGTGGTCCCGTCGTGGTACACGGATGCCTCCCTCGTGCTCGACCTCGACGGCAAGCCGCAGCCGGTGGTCGCGCGGACCGACGACAGCGAACTGGAAGTCACCATCGGCGCCGACGGCTTCTCCTACACCCGCAAGGGTGACGACGACGGGGAACTGCCGGCCTGGAAACAGGGCGAGTACAAACTCGGCAACCAGCTCTGAGGCGGGGAACATGCTCGAACAGGAAACGATCACCGCGATCGCCGACGAACTGGCGGCCGCGGAGGCGGCCAGGGAGACGATCCCGCTGCTGACGGCGCGCTACCCGGACATGACCGTCGAAGACTCCTACGCCGTGCAGAACGAATGGCGGCGCCGGGGCATCGAGGCGGGGCGCCGTCCGGTCGGCCGCAAGATCGGGCTCACCTCGAAGGTCATGCAGGCCGCCACCGGGATCACCGAACCCGACTACGGCGCCATCTTCGCGGACATGGTGTTCGAGAACGGTTCCGTGATCGAGCACAGCCGATTCTCGAACGTGCGCATCGAGGTCGAACTGGCCTTCGTGCTCCGTGACTCCCTCGCCGGGCCGGACACCACCGTGTTCGACGTGCTGCGGGCGACCGAGTACGTCGTACCGGCGCTGGAGATCCTGTCGTCCCGCATCGAAATGGCGGGACGGACCATCGTGGACACGATCAGCGACAACGCGGCCATGGGCGGCATGGTCTACGGCGGCAACCCCGTCGCCGTGGACGCCGTCGACCTGCGGTGGGTTTCGGCGCTGCTGTACCGCAACGAGACCATCGAGGAGTCCGGCGTCGCCGCCGCGGTACTGAACCATCCCGCGAACGGTGTCGCCTGGCTGGCGAACAAACTCGCGCAGCACGGCGACAAACTCGATCCGGGTGACATCGTGCTGGCCGGTTCGTTCACCCGGCCGATGTGGGTGCACCCCGGCGACACCGTGACCGCCGACTACCGGGACCTGGGGGCGATCAAATGCCGCTTCGTCTAGACCCGACGTTCCAGGAGCAGCTGGGCACTCGGCCGCTGATCGGCATGTGGGTGACGTCGGGCAGCCCGGTCGTCGCGGAGATCTGCGCGGGCTCCGGGCTCGACTGGCTGCTCCTCGACACCGAGCACACCCCCACCGGGCTGGAGACGGTGCAGTCGTTGCTGCAGACGATCGCCGCTTATCCGATCACGCCGATGGTGCGCGCCTCGTCCGGCGACGTGGTCGCGCTGAAGCAACTGCTCGACCTGGGCGCGCAGAACTTGCTCGTGCCCATGGTCGACAGCGCGGAAGAAGCGGAAGCCGTCGTACGGGCCGTCCGCTATCCGCCGCGAGGCGTACGCGGCGTCGGCAGTGCCCTTTCCCGGTCCGCGCGCTGGAACCGGGTCGAGGGCTATCTGACGAATGCCGACGAGCACACGTCGTTGTTCGTTCAGATCGAGTCGACGGCGGGCGTCGCGGCCGCCGCCGGGATCGCCGCCGTCGAGGGTGTTGACGGGGTCTTCGTCGGACCATCCGATCTGGCCGCGTCGATGGGGTTGCTCGGACAGCAGACGCACCCGGACGTCACCGCGGCCGTGCTCGGCACGTTCGAGGCTGTTCGTGCGCAAGGAAAGCCTGTCGGGGTCAACGCGTTCGACCCCGCGCAGGCCCAGCGCTATCTCGACGCCGGCGCTTCGTTCGTCCTGGTCGGCGCCGACGTCACACTGCTCGCCCAAGGTTCGGAGGCGCTCGCGCGGCGGCATTCGGCCTAAGGTTGGCCGCATGATCCCGTGGCTGCTCGACTCCGATCCGGCCCTCCGCTGGCAGGTGGAACGCGACCTCGCGCACGAGCCGCCCGAGGTCTGGGAGGCGACCGGGCACGGATCGCGACCGAAGGCTTCGGCGCGCGCCTGCTCGCCCACCAGGACCCGGACGGCCAGTGGGCGGGCGGCGCGTTCTTCCCCTGCGGCGGCTCCGGCGGCGGCTCCAGTAAGGAAGACGGACAGCCGTGGACGGCGACGACGTGGTCGCTGAACACTCTGCGGGAGTGGGGAATGGACGCCGGGGTCCTGCGCGGAACCGCCGGACTCCTCGCGAAGAACAGCCGGTGGGAGTACGACGACCTGCCGTACTGGGGCGGCGAGGTCGACTGCTGCATCAACGCGTGGACCCTCGCGAACGGACTGTGGCTCGGCGCCGACGTCGACCCGCTCGTCTCGTGGTTCCCGGAGCATCAGCAACCCGACGGTGGCTGGAACTGCGAATGGGTCGAGGGCTCGAAACGGTCGTCCGTCCACTCGACCCTGAACTCGCTCAAGGGCCTGCTCGCTCTCGAAACCGCGACCGGTGGCACCTCGGCTTCGCGGGCAGCCCGGCGCGCGGGCGAGGAGTACCTGTTGGAACGCGGTCTGTTCCGGCGGTTGTCGACAGGTTCGGTCATCGCGCCGTGGATCGCCGTCTTCGCCTATCCGTTCCGCTGGTTCTACGACGTACTGAACGCGGCAGACTACTTCCGTCAGGCTTCGCTGTACGACGGGACGGCTCCGGACCCGCGGATGGCTGAAGCCGTCGAACTGATCCGCGCCGCCCGCCAGCCGGACGGAACCTGGCTGCAGGCCCATCGGCACGCGGGGCGGGTGTGGTTCGAGGTCGACGTCGCTGCTGGTGAGCCGTCGAAATGGCTGACTTTGCACGGCGCGCGGGTCCTGAACTGGTGGGACTCTTGGGCGAGCGCAGGAACTCAGGTAACCCATCGGCCTTGATCAACGGAGGATCCGGGACGTTGGGTGGCCTCGCGACGGTGAAGGAATTGGGACGTTGAATGTCCTAATTCCTTCACCGTCGATCCGGTCGACAGCTGGGATCGTCAGCCTCGTGCGGGTCGGCGTTAGGTAGGCAAAGGCCGGTCCGCCCTAGCCGCTCACGACCCACCCTGCCCACTGCTTTCCGGCACTCTTGCCCGCCGGGGTCCGTGAAGGCCTACTTGGCCAGGTGCTATCCGCCGGGTTCCGGTTCGGTGGCATGGTGTCTGTGGGCATGACGAGGGGCCCGTCGCCGGTGTGGCTGGCGGGCTCCTCGGGTCATGCGGGAGTTCAGGCGCGCTGGAGGGTGTTGCGCCGGGTTCTTCGTAACGGATCCAGATACTGGGGCGGAATAAACTCCGGTAACCCATCGGCGGCCATCCGGACTTCCCAGTCCCCGTGATGGATCAGGCGGTGGTGAAAACCGCAGAGCAACACGAGGTTGCGGAGGTCGGTGGGTCCACCGTCTGCCCAGTGCTCAATATGATGAGCGTGACAATTCCTGGGTCGTCGATGACACCCGGGGAACGCACAACCCCGATCACGAATGTTCAACGCCCGGCGCTGACCTGGGGTGACGAACCGTCGTAGCCTCCCCACATCCAGGGGTTCTCCGGCCGCGTTGAGCACGACGGGGAGCATGAGGCAGTCGCAGGCGGCCAGGCGGGCTTCGCGGGCGGTCATGGTGCCGACGAAGTCGAGGCAGGCTTTCCCGATCCCGGACTTCAACTCGTCCAAGCCGATGGTGACGTGCACCAAGGTCCGATACCCGTTGGTGCCGGGCTGGTCGGGGCACGCGATCGCCAGATCGAGGAGCTCGGCCCACGCATCGCCTTGGCGTTCATCCTTGGATCGCGGATCTACCTGCCCGAACTCGTCGGTCGGGCGGGGCTTCGCATACGCCTCCAGCGCAGCGGCCGTCCGGGCACCCGTCTCATCATCGAGCAGGCCGTTCAGCTTCCAGAACCCGTCCTTACGGCGCTCCAAGGTGACTTCGCGGCGTGGCTGCTTCGGCTCAGGGTCTTTCGGTTCGTTCCCGTCCGGGTCGAACCAGCCCATGATCTGCTGCTCGGCATCCGCCACCTGCCGCGGCCCCGCACCCCGGGCCAGGTTAGCGAGGATCTTCTCCGCACTCTCCCGGTCTTCAGCGGAGGTGTCGGGCGGGATCCGTCCCAGGATCTCCAAGATCTGGGCGATGCGCTCAGCCCCGATTCCGCCTTCCGCGGCGAGAGCACCCGTGGCGGGCGCCAATGCCGGGATCTCCGTGCCGTCCAAAGCCCGGGTCGGGTTCACCGCGATCGCCTGAGTCACCGTCGGCCGTGCCTCACCCCAGGAAAGCCCCGCCACATCAGCAAACCAGGACACAGTAGAGCCGTACCCGAACAAGTCTTTGACGCCCCGAGAGTCCACTTCCGCCAGATACTGCCCCAGTCCGGCGGAGGCGACCCGCATCACCTGCAGGAACTGTTGCACGCCATGGGCAAGCTCCAGCTTGCCAGCGCGCCACAACTCCTGCGGCAACTCGGGAAGAACAGTCTCGGACACCCCTCCATAATACACCGCTCCAGTCGAACATGTGTTCGTAATTTTAAGTGACAATAGAACGGGCCGCCGACATCCAAAGGGTGATCCGGAAAATCACGCCAAGTAAACATGCCAAAAGTGAAAGGCATTCACGCCGGATTGACCGCCCGCACTTTCTCAGGAAGCCGAAAAGCAGCGACGACACCACCGGCAGCGACAAGAAGGATGAATCCGAACACGACACCGAAGGCCAAGACGGGCCGTGAGGCGAGCCCCGCCAGGATCGCGCCGGTCATCGCCACCCCCGCCACCGCACCCACCTGCCTCACCGTGTTGAACAGGCCGGACGCCCCACCCGCCGCGTCCGGGTCCACGGACGCCATCGCGATCGCGGACAGCGGCGACCAGGCCAGCGCGTTGGCGGCCCCCAGGAGCGCGGCTCCCCCGGTGATCCACCAAGGGTTCAGCTGCAGCACGACCACGAGACCCATGAGCAATAAACTCACGGCGAGCAGGCCCATGCCGAGCATCGCCGGTCGGCGCCCGCCCACCCTGTCGACCCAGCGGCCGGCCGGTGGCGACAGCAGGATCGCGACGACGGCGTCCGGCGCCAGGACCATCGCGGCTTCGAGCGGCCCGAAACCGCGCACCCCTTGGATGTAGAGCATGGTGGGCAACGCCATCGCGAGGACCGTCGCGCCGAGGGACGCCATCGCGAGGCTCGCGAACAGGTAGCCGGACGAGCGATAGAGCTGAAGGGGCGCGAGGGCGTCTGCTCCTTCAGCGCGCTCTCGGAAATAGAAACCGACGAGCAGCGCGACGCCGACGACGGCCGCGGGCAGCGAAAGACGGCTCCAGGACAGCAGAGCCCACACGAGAAGACTCAGACCGGCCGTGCTCAACGCGGCACCGGGCAGGTCGAATCGAGCGACGCCTCCCCGGCTGCCCGGAATCAGGCGAATCCCTATTACGACGGCGATACCGCAGAGGGGAACGTTGACCCAGAAGATCCAGCGCCAATCGAGGCTCGCCGTCAGCAGCCCGCCCAGCATGGGGCCGAGCAGGGTGGCGGCCGCGGCGACCGAACCCCAGATGCCGAACGCGCGACCTCGCTCGTCCTCGGCGAACAGTCGCCGGATCAGCGTGAGCGGTTGGGGGGACATCGCGGCCGCTGCCAGGCCTTGCAGGACTCTGAAGACGATGAGCCACTCGATCGAATTCGCGAGCCCGCACAGCGCGGAGGACACCGCGAAGCCCGCCATGCCGACGAGGTAGACGCGCTTCGGATCGAAGAGGTCGCCGAGCCGACCGGCGACCAGCAGCGGGACCGAAAACGCGAGCAGGTAGCCCGCCGTCACCCAGAACAGCGCGGCGACGTCCCCGCCGAGGTCGGCTTGGATGCTCGGGCTCGCCACGGCGACGATCGTCGTGTCGAGCAGGAGCACGAAAAATCCCGCTAGCAGTGCCGCGAGCCCGCCCCATTTGGAAGAACTCATCGCCGCTCCACCCAGTGCACGCACGCCGATCACGATAGGGCCACGGCTCCCGGCCGCCGTAACAAGGCCTGCCCGGTCCGCGAGTTGTAAGCCGATGGTTCGGCGCGAGGAAGGGGACGGCCTTGAAGCGGGCGGGTTCGGTGTGGATCTGGTCCTTGCTCGGCGCCGTCATCGCCGCCGCCCTCGGCACCACGATCAATTTCGCGACCGATCTCAAGACCAGTTTCCTGGCCTGGGGTCTCGTCGTCGCGTTCACCGTCGCGACAGGGCTGATCAGCGGAATCTCGCAGGTCCACGCCCGCCGCGATGACGACGGCGCGAAGTCCACCGGCACCACGAACATCTACGACTTCCGGCAGTCACAGGTCAACGTCTGGTTGGTGTTCCTGATCCTGGGAGTCTCGGGCTCGTTGCTGGCGGCCATTTTCGTGGGAGTCCACTTCGCGGGCTCCGTTCAAACCGCCGGGACACCGTTCCCCGCCGTGATCGAGCCGCGCTTGACACCTCCACCGTCGTCGACGACACCCTGCTGAGCTCGAAATAGCGATCGCGGTCAGGACGAGCGCGGTTTAGAGTCCCGCTCATGACCGCCCTTCCGCGCGGCGGCCACCCCGCCGAGGCCTTGGCCGCCGTCGAGGCGACCATCGCGGACCGCTGGCGGCTGTTCCTCGTGGAATACGGCGTCACCGCCGGCACGCAAGAGGAAACCGACCTCGCCGAAATGGTCGTCGCCGACACGTCCGCATTCGAATGGCGAGTGGTCGACGCCGCCCTCGACAGGTTGCCCTGCGGTGACTGCGGCAACGGACTCGGCGCGGGTCCCACCGGCTGCGGGATATGCGAGCAGGCCAACGGTTTCCGGTTCGCCGCCGTCGAAACCGATCGACCCGCGACACCGCCAGGCACCGAGCACGGGCTCCGTGTCGCCACCGCCGTCGCCCGCACGCGGCACCGTTACGGAGCGCGGGCCCGGTGCGGTTTCGAACTCGGGCTTCCGCTACTCCTCAAGGGTGAACTGCCCAGTAGGGCCCAAGCTCAGGCGTACCGGGCAGCGATCAACAAACTCACCGAAGAAGAATGTGAACGCGTGACCTCCTTCGAAGAGGTCACCGGGCTCAGTAGTCGTCGCGTCCGGTGAACTGCTGTTCCAGCAATTCCGCCGAGCCCGCGACGAGTTCGAGCGGGTCGGTGAACTCGTTGATGTCGAGGTTCACCAGCGGCAGGGAATGGCGCAGCACCAGGTGTTCCCCCATGACCACCAGTCCGCCGACGACGATCGTGTTGCCGATCTCGGTCAGCACGGCCGCCAGATCGACCTCGTCGACCCGCGCGAACGGCGTCGCGATCTGCACCCAGTCCTCGCGGCGGTCGAAGATCTCCCGCGCGATGACCACGGTCTGGGCACGCTCTTCGTAATCATCGTCGCCGTAGGACAACCGGATGCGAACTTCGTCCGGTTCATCCTTTACCACCCGATATTCGTGCCGTACGAACGCGACCAGATCGGCCCATTCCGCCATGAATTCAGTCTCCCTCGCAGTCGAAGATCAAGACTAGCGACTACCCGGGTGGAGACACCGGGCCCGGCCCGAAATCACCCGGACAGCGGCGGCCCATACGTGTTCCGACACCGAAAGTTCAGCCCTGCGGAGTTAAACAGGAGAGCCCTGAAACCTCATGAAAGCGGCCCGCACCTCTCTTTGATCTTGTTGTATTCTCCTCCCGCATCTTTGACAGGAGAGACAATTTGACGAACAACCACCGTGTCAAGTCCAAAACCGACCGGGCCGGAAACGGAAAAACTTCGGATCCGGCAGTGACCGCGGCACTTGTCAGTCGACGTGGAGCGATTATGGCGGCCGCGATAACCGCGATACTAGGCCTGATCGGTGCGATAGTCGTGGCACTCATCAACACCGCTCACAGCCGGCGAAAGGCGCCGAGGACCAAGGCTCGCCGCCCACGTCCGGATCATCGTCGCAAGATGCCACCAGCACGCAACAACAGGAGAGCAGACCTGCCGAAGGCGTCCCTGAGCAGGTGAAACTCGATGCTGCCATGGGGGTCGACCTCGACGCGACCCGCGCCGCCGCAGCGTCCACGGCGGGACCCGACGGCGATATGGACCTCTACTTCGACGGAAGCTATCTGACGTCCAACCGATCGGGCTTGTTCTACTACTACGGAACCGAGCAAGAAGCCAAAGTGGCATGCCCGAAGATCGTTTCCGAGGGAAAAGGCACGGTTCCCGGTCCAGAGATTATCTCGACCGGTGGCCAGCATTGCCTGAGGACGTCCAAGGGAACGGTCGGATGGCTCGGCGCCAATGATGTCAAGGTCGACGAAAATTCCGGCTATGTCGTGCTCAATGACAAGTTGTTCCGCTAGCGGGGCAATTCGTCGCGAACGGGAGTCGCGAAGACCACTTTCGGGGCATCCGATGTCCTGAAAGTGGCCTTCGCGACGTCCGAACTCACGCGACGGCCGGAGGTCAGCCGCCGGTGGGCAGCCCTGCCCGCGCTTCCTGCGGCGTCAGCGGCCGCAGCGAAAGCGTGTACTCGTACGTGCTGTCCTGCTGGACCTGGCTGCGTTCCCGCACCGGGTTGGGCGTGTCCCCGACCCCGGTCACCGCGTGGCTCGCGTGCAAGGTGAACCAGCCCTTGTTGCGCTGCAGCTGGAACGGGTACGCCGCCCGGTCGAGATCGTCGAACGGGGTCACGCTGACGTCGTTCGCTCCCCCGACCAGCAGGCCGCCGGTCCGGCCGTCGGTGAGCAGCGCCCACCGGCTGTCGGTGTGGTTCCCGTGGTCCTGCGGCCGGTGGTACTCGACGTACTGCTGGTCCACCGTGCTCGACTGCACGCCGATCGGCGTCCCGTCCTTGCGGTCGACGTAGCTCTCGGCTTTCCGCCCATACCAGGCGAAGCGGTCATACCGATCCGGCACCGCCAGCGAGACACCGATCCGGGGCAGGTACGGCAGAGTGCGCACGCTGCCCTGCGGCACCACCCGATTGCCGAGGCTCAGCGTCCCGGTCCGGTCGACGGTGTAGGTCATCGTCTGGTCGAACCACGCCCCGGCGACGTCCGGTGCCGCGACCCGGCTGTCCACGATCACCCGCACGCTTCGCGAGCCGTCCTTCTCGACCCGGACACCCGTGACCGTGGTCTTCAGCCGGTCCAGCCCGGCCTTGCGCCAGTCCTCGCCCTCGGCCCGTCCCCAGGCGAAGGTCTCGTTGCTGATCGGCGCCCGCCACGCGTCGAGCTTCGGCCCGCCGGTGAGCAGTTCCTTGCCCTGGTGCCGAATCGACGTCAGCGCGCCAGTGGCTTTGTCCACTTTGTACGTGACACCGGCCGCCGACGCGGTCACCGAACCCGTGTCCTCGACGACGGCGACGGACTTCCCGCCGAGCGGCGTTTGGTCCAAGCCTGGAACCCGCTTGCCGCCCAAGGAGAACTGGTCGTGCGCCAGAACATGTCCCCGCGCGAGCATCGGTTCGCCCTGGGTCGTCACCACCTCGACGGTGAGGAACCGCTCGCGGTCCGCGGGGTTCGAAGGCGCCGGCAGGGAGACCTGCCCGGTCGATCCGGCAGCGACCCGCAACGGCTGTTCGCCGCGCGAGACGATCCTGGAGCCTTCCTGGATCCGCCACCGCAGGTTCAGCTCGTCGGTGCCCTTGAACTGCCGCTCGTTGGTCACCGACAGCGCGCCGCCGGAGTAGGCGAACCGGAGCGGCTGGTGTGCCCACGCCATCTGGGCGGTCTCCGGCTGCGCCGAACGATCCGAACCGATCAGACCGTCCACACCGGACAGGCTGGAGCCGTAGGACAGGTGACTCCCCCGGTCCGTGACACTGTCGAAGTCCAGCGCCAGGACCGCGCCGCCCACCGGAGCGGCCCCGGACAGCTCGGCGGCGGACAGCGGCTTGTCGTAGATACGGACGTCGTCGACGGCGCCGCGCCCCATCCAGCCGATGCTCGACGGGTCGTTCCACGACGTCTCGAAGTCACGGCCGATGTTGACCTCCGCCGACGACGAGTCGATCGCACCGGTGAACGGTTTGCTCCCGATCTCCTTGCCGTCGAGGTAGAGCCGCAAGGCCGTGCCGTCGTAGGTACCGCTCACCCGGTGCCAGTTGCCGTAGAAGTCGGCGGGCACCTTGGCCTGGACCGCCTGCCACGTTCCACTGTGGATGAAGAACTCCAGGGTGTCCTGCGTCTTCATCTTGAGCGCGTACTGGTGGTCGCCCTTGCCGAGGATGCGGAAGTCGCCGGTCCATTTGCCCGGCTTCACCCAGGCGTCGAGGGTCAGCGCCTTGCCGGTGATGTCGAGTTTCCGGTCACGGTAGACCTCGACGAAATCGTCCAATCCGGACAGTCCCAGCGCCTTGCCGCGATGGCCGTCGACCAGATCCGGCTTGCCGGTGACGTGCGCCGAGATGTCGTTGCCGGACGAATCCGGCGTGGTCCGGATCCGCTGCCGGATGTTCTGTTCCGCCCAGTCCCAGATGAACCCGCCCTGGGTCTGCGGATTCGCCCGGATGGTGTCCCAGAACTCCCGGAAGTTCCCCAGGCTGTTGCCCATCGCGTGGGCGTACTCGCCGAAGATCAGCGGTTTGGTGGTGTTCTTCGCCTGCTCGGCGAACTTCTCCGGAGACGGATACCGCGGCCCCCAGACGTCGGCGAAGGGCGCGTCGCCGTCGGGGCTGTTCGACTGGTGGTAGATCGGCCGGGTCGGCTCGTTCGCCTTCAGCCATTCCGCCAGCGCGAAGTGGTGCGCGCCGAGACCGGCCTCGTTGCCGGTGTCCCAGAGGAAGACACTCGGATGGTTCTTGTCCCGTTCGACCATGCCGATCATGCGGTCGAAGAACGCGTCACGCCAGGCCGGGTCGTTCGCCTGGCAGTAGCTCGCGCAGTTCTCGTGGTTGTGGGTCTCGATGTCGATCTCGTCGTCGATCCAGAGCCCGTTCCGGTCGGCGAGTTCGTAGAAGTACGGATCCGACGGGTAGTGCGAGGTGCGGACGGCGTTGACGTTGAGCTGCTTCATCAACGCGACGTCGCGTTCCTGCGCGGCACGGGGAACGTGCCTGCCGTGGTCGGGATCGGTCTCCGCCCGGTTCACGCCCTTGAACAGGACACGCTTCCCGTTGACCAGCAACTGTTTGTCGCGGATCTCGATCTCGCGGAACCCGACCGTCTCGCTGGTGACGTGCGTGACCTTGCCGTCGGGCGCGGTCAACGTGAGGACGGCCGTATAGAGGTTCGGTGTCTCGTCGGTCCACTTCGCCGGGTTGCGGACAGGCATGCTCAGCGAGGTCTTGCCACCCGGATCGACGTCTCCGCCGGACGCCGCGACCTCCTTGCCCGCGGCGTCGCGCAGGCTCAACCCGACCCGGTGCTTGCCCGTCGTCCCACCGGGTTTGGTGGCGACCTCGACGGCGGCCTTGAGGGTGGCGTCGGTGTACGTCGCGTCGAGGTCGGTCGTCAGCCCGACGTCCTGGATGAACGTCCCCGGCGCGGAGTGCAGGGTCACCGAGCGGAAGATGCCCGAGTACCGCCACTGGTCGACGTCCTCCAGGTAGGCGCCCGCGCTCCAGCGGTGCACCTGGACGGCGATCCGGTTCGGACCCGGCCGCAGCGTGGACGAGATGTCGAACTCTGCCGGCGTGTAGCCGCCCTGGTCGTAGCCGATGTACTTGCCGTTGACCCAGACGAAGTAGGCCGACGTCACCCCGTCGAACCGCAGGAAGGTCTCGCGTTTCGCCCAGTCCGCGGGCAGGTCGAAGTCGCGGACGTAGGCACCGGTCGGGTTGACGTCACGCGGGACCCGCGGCGGGTCGTCGGGCTGGATCTCGGTGGCGATGTTGCGGAAGATCGGGTGGTCCAGACCGTCCGTCTGCCACGTGTGCGGCACGGACACCTCGCGCCAGCTCGACGCGTCGTAGCCGTCGTCGTGGAATCCCGCCGGGACCTGGGACGGGTTGTCCGCCATCGCGATCCGCCATTTGCCGTCGAGCGACCGGGTGTACGGGCTCCGTTCGTCCCGGCGGGCGGCGGCGGAGACGTCGGCGTACGGACGCAGGAAGGCGTGCGGCGGCTCCTGTCCTTCCGAGACCTTTCGTGGATCGTCGAGATAGGACTGGACGTCACCCGGCGGTCCCCCGGCCGCGGCGGGTGATCCGGCCGCGACCAGGGAACCGGCGAGAACCGCCAGGACCAGGACCATGGGGCGTAAGCGCAGCACTGCGTTCGACCTCCCAGGGAGTTCAGCTGAGCAGGAAGCTGACAACGTTGACGATCTCGCACCACGACCCCGGGACGGAAGACCAAGATCCTTCCAAGGTCGTAGGCCGAACAGGCGACTTCAGGCGGCGGTGCGGGCCCTCCGCTTGGTCCAGATGTCGTAGGCGACGGCGGCGAGCAGCACGAACCCCTTGACCAGGTTCACGCTCTCGGTCGGCGCGCCGATCAGCGACATGCCGTTGTTGATGACGCCCATGATCAGCCCGCCGGTGATCGCGCCGACCACCTTGCCGACCCCGCCCTGGACGGCGGCGCCGCCGATGAAGGCCGCGGCGATCGCGTCGAGTTCGAACATGTTGCCCGCGGTCGGCCCGGCCTGGTTGAGCCGTCCGGCGACGATGACGCCGGCGATCGCGGACAGCACGCCCATGTTGACGAAGATCCAGAACGTCACCGCCTTGACCTTCACCCCGGACAGCGTCGCGGCCTGCAGGTTCCCGCCGATGGCGTAGATGTGGCGGCCGAACACGGCCCGCGTCGTCACCAGCGAATAGCCGATGACCAGCACGGACAGCAGGATCAGCACCCACGGCAGGTTCTTGTACCGCGCCAGCTGCACCACCACGAACAGCACGACGGCGGCCGCCGCGACGATCTTCAGCAGGAACATCGGCAGCGGGTCGACCTCCTGCAGGTAGTTCAGGCGGGCCGTCCGCTTGCGCCACTGCGAGAAGATCGCGCCGCCGATCGCCAGGACCCCGACCAGCAGGCTGACCAGGTCCGCGCCGCCGAGCGGGCCGAGACCGATGTTGCCGAGGTAGCCGCCGGTGAACCCGTTCGCCAGCGTCCGCACGGCGTCCGGGAACGGGCCGATCCCCTGGTTGCCCAGCACGGTCAGGGTCAGCGCGCGGAAGATCAGCATCCCCGCCAGCGTCACGATGAACGCGGGGATCCCGAAGTAGGCGACCCAGTATCCCTGCCACGCGCCGATCACCGCGCCGACGACCAGCGTGATGAGCAGCGCGAACGGCCACGCCATGCCGACGTTCACCATCAGCACGGCCGAGATCGCGCCGGTCAGCGCCACCACCGAGCCCGCCGACAGATCGATGTGACCGGCGATGATGATCAGGATCATGCCGATCGCGAGGATCAGCACGTACGAGTTCTGCACGATCAGGTTCGAGATGTTCTGCGGTTCCAGCAGCGCGCCGCCGGTGAGGACCGAGAACAGCACGACGATCAGCGCGAACGCGACGTAGATCCCGCTCTGGCGCGGGTTGAACGAGATCCGCCGCGGCGCGCGGGGCGGAGCGGCTCCCTTCGGATCCGGGGCGACGGCGATGGTGTCCGCGGAGGCGGTACTCATGACTTACTCCTGTTCCCTGGTCATCGCGCGCATGAGGACCTCCTGCGTCGCCTCGGCCCGGCCGACCTCACCGGTGATCCGGCCCGCCGACAACGCGTAGATCCGGTCGCACAGGCCGATGAGCTCCGGCAGTTCCGACGAGATGACCAGCACGGCCTTCCCCTCGTCGGCGAGCCGGTTGATGATCGTGTAGATCTCGTACTTCGCGCCGACGTCGATGCCGCGGGTCGGCTCGTCGAGGATCAGCACGTCCGGATCGGTCAGGATCCACTTGGACAGCACGACCTTCTGCTGGTTGCCGCCGGACAGCGTGCCCGTCACGCTCTTCACGTCCGGCGCCTTGATGTTCATGCTCTTGCGGAATTCCTCGGCGACGCGGTGTTCCTCGTTCTCGTCCACCCAGCCCCGCCGGGCCAGTTTGCCGAGCGCGGCGCCGGAGACGTTGCGCTGGATGTCCTCGATGAGGTTGAGCCCGTACCGCTTGCGATCCTCGGTGGCATAAGCGAGCCCGTGCGTGACAGCCTCACCGACGGTCCTGGCCTCGATCTCCTTGCCGTCCTTGACCAGGCGGCCGGAGATGTCCTTGCCGTACGAGCGGCCGAACACGCTCATCGCGAGTTCGGTCCGCCCGGCGCCCATCAGTCCCGCCAGCCCGACGATCTCGCCGCGCCGCAAGGTGAGACTCGCACCGTCGACGACCACCCGGCCGTGCTGGGTGGGGCTGTGCACGGTCCAGTCCTCGATCCGGAGCACCTCGTCACCGATCCGCGGTTCCCTTGGCGGGAAACGGTTCTCGAGCTTCCGCCCGACCATCCCGGCGATGATCCGGTCTTCGGTGACGGCGGCCGCGTCCAGCGTCTCGATCGTCCTGCCGTCACGCAGGATGGTGATCGAGTCGGCGATCGCGGCGATCTCGTTGAGCTTGTGCGAGATCAGGACACAGGTGACGCCGTCGTCACGGAGTCCGCGCAGCAGTTCGAGCAGATGCGCCGAATCGTCGTCGTTGAGCGCCGCCGTCGGCTCGTCGAGGATCAGCAACTTGACCTCTTTGGACAGTGCCTTGGCGATCTCCACCAGCTGCTGTTTGCCGACGCCGATGTCGAGCACCGGCGTCACCGGGTTCTCCCGCAGGCCGACGCGCCGCATCAGCTCGCCCGCCCGCTGGTTGGTCCGGTTCCAGTCGATCAGGCCGCCGCGCGACTTCTCGTTGCCGAGGAAGATGTTCTCCGCGATGGACAGCTGCTGACACAGGGCGAGCTCCTGGTGGATGATCACGATGCCGCGGCGTTCGCTGTCGCGGATCGCGGAGAACGCGCACGGCTCGCCGTCGAAGACGATCTCGCCGTCGTACGAGCCGTGCGCGTAGACGCCCGAGAGCACCTTCATCAGCGTGGACTTGCCCGCACCGTTCTCGCCGCAGATCGCGTGGATCTCGCCCCGGCGCACCGAAAGGTTCACGTCCTGCAGTGCCTTGACCCCGGGGAAGGATTTGGTGATCCCCCGCATCCGAAGGATTTCGTCGGTCACGTCGACTACCTCAGCTGTTCCGCTTTGTAGTAACCGGAGTCGATGAGTTCCTTCTGGTAGTTCCCCTTGTTCAGGATCACCGAGTCCAGCAGGAACGCCGGGACGACCTTCTGCCCGTTGTTGTAGTCGGTCGTGTTGTTGGTCTCGGCCTTGCCGCCCTTGAGCACCGCGTCGGCCATCTTGACCGTGGTGTCGGCGAGCTTGCGGGTGTCCTTGAAGATGGTCGAGTACTGCTCGTCGGCGATGATGGACTTCACCGACGCGACCTCGGCGTCCTGCCCGGTCACGACCGGGTAAGGCTGCCCCGGGGTGCCGTACCCGTTGCTCTTGAGCGCCGAGAGGATCCCGATGGAAAGCCCGTCGTACGGCGAGAGCACTCCCTGCACCTTGGTGCCGGAGCTGTAGGTCTTGGTCAGCAGGTCTTCCATGCGTCGCTGCGCGGTCGCGGCCTGCCAGCGCAGGATCGCCGCGACGTTGAACGCGGTCTGGCCGCTCTTGACGACCAGCGTCCCGTTGTCCAGGTACGGCTTCAGCACCGACATGGCGCCGTTGAAGAAGAAGGTCGCGTTGTTGTCGTCCGGCGAACCGGCGAACAGCTCGACGTTCAGCGGTCCCTTGGCCTCGCCCGGAGAACCGTCCGCTTTGAGCACCTTCAGCCCGACGAGCAGCGACGTCGCCTGCTGCACGCCGACCTTGAAGTTGTCGAAGGTCGCGTAGTAGTCGACGCCTGCGGTGTTGCGGATCAGCCGGTCGTAGGCGATGACCGGGATCTTCTTGTCCGCGGCCTCCTGCAGCTGGGTGGTGATCGCGGTGCCGTCGATCGAGGCGATCACGAGCAGCTTGGCGCCCTTGGTGATCTGGTTCTCGATCTGGTTGACCTGGGTGGGGATGTCGTCCTCGGCGTACTGGAGGTCGACCTTGTAACCCAGCTTCTCCAGCGCCGCCTTGATGTTGTCGCCGTCGTGGATCCAGCGTTCCGACGACTTGGTCGGCATGGTGACGCCGATGAGACCACCCTCCGCCCCGCCCGCCGCCTGCTGTTGTTCGCCGGTCTTCTCACTCGAACCGCAGGCCGAGAGCGCCAGGCCGGCGGTGATGGCCAGCGCGGCCAGTTTCGTGAACTTCATTGTTCCTTCTCTCCGGTGGGGACCGATCTAGAATCCTTGTGCGAGCCGGTGGTACGCCTGGTTCCAGCGCAGCCGGTCCGCGATCGACTCCGGTGTCGTCGCGTGGTCGATCACCAGCAGTTCGACGTCGAGCATCGTGGCGAGATCGCGGATCGCTTCCGCGCCGACGGCCTGGGTGAGCACCGTGTGGTGCGGCCCGCCCGCGGTGATCCAGGCCTCGGCGGAGGTCGCCAGCGACGGCGACGGCTTCCAGACCGCGCGCGCGACAGGCAGGTTCGGCAGCGGCTCGTCCGGGCCGACGACCTCGACCTCGTTGGCCACCAGGCGGAACCGGTCGCCGAGGTCGGCCATGCCGACCACCACGGCGTCGCCGGGCGCGGCGTCGAAGACCAGCCGGACCGGGTCCTCACGGCCGCCGATGCCGAGCGGGTGGATCTCGCACGACGGGCGCGCGGCGGCGATGCTCGGGCAGACCTCGAGCATGTGCGCGCCGAGGATCTTCGGTTCGCCGGGGCCGAAGTGGTAGGTGTAGTCCTCCATGAAGGACGTTCCGCGTTCAGAGTCGCGGCCCATCGCCTTCACCGCTGTCAGCAGCGCGGACGTCTTCCAGTCGCCCTCGCCGCCGAAACCGAAGCCGTCGGCCATCAGCCGCTGCACGGCGAGACCCGGGAGCTGGCGCAGGCCGCCGAGGTCCTCGAAGTTCGTGGTGAAGGCGCCGAATCCGCCCCGGGTGAGGAACGTGCGGAGGCCGTGCTCGATCCGGGCCGCGTACCTCAGCGAATCGTGCCGTTCGCCGCCCTTGGCGAGTTCCGGCGCGAGCGTGTACGCGTCGGCGTACTCCTCGACCAGTGTGCCGATCTCGTCGTCCGGTGCCGCGTCGACGAGGGCGGCGAGTTCGTTGACGCCGTAGGTGTTCACCGAGACGCCGAACTTCAGTTCCGCCTCGACCTTGTCCCCGTCGGTGACGGCGACGTCGCGCATGTTGTCACCGAAACGCGCGAGCTTGAGCGTGCCGAGTGTCTGCCGTCCGACGGCGGCGCGGACCCACGCGTCGATCCGCGTCGCCACCGCCGGATCCGCCGCGTGTCCCGCGATGGTCTTGCGGGCCACGCCGAGCCGCGTCTGGATGTAGCCGAACTCGCGATCCCCGTGCGCGGCCTGGTTCAGGTTCATGAAGTCCATGTCGATGGACCGCCACGGCAGCGCCTCGTTCAGCTGGGTGTGCAGATGCAGCAACGGTTTCCGCAGCGCGTCCAGCCCGGTGATCCACATCTTGGCCGGTGAGAATGTGTGCATCCACGCGATCACGCC
This sequence comes from Amycolatopsis sp. NPDC102522, assembly GCF_055584485.1. Taxonomy (NCBI): domain Bacteria; kingdom Bacillati; phylum Actinomycetota; class Actinomycetes; order Pseudonocardiales; family Pseudonocardiaceae; genus Amycolatopsis; species Amycolatopsis sp. NPDC102522. Next base: position 116,740 of record NZ_JBVJLY010000009.1, read on the forward strand.
GACGCAGGCGTCGTCCGCGTTCGCTTCGAGCATCACCCGCCGGATCGCCGACGGCTCGGTGAGCACCGGCTTCGCGACGAGCTCGGCCGAGATCCGGCCGGTGTCGGCCAGCATCCGCTGGATCTGCAGGGACTGACCCGCGACCTGTTCCAAGGTCTCTTCGCCGTAGAGCCCTTGGCTCCCGGTGAGGAACCAGACCTCGGTCTTTCGCTGTGCGCTCACTTCTCTCCCTGCCCGTAGACGTTCTGGTAGCGCGCGTAGAGCCGGTCGATGTCCTGTTCGGACAGTGGCTCCGGTTTCCCGAGCACGGAGGCGATGTGGACGGTCCTGGCGACGTCTTCGACCATCACCGCGGCCTTGACCGCGTCCGCGGCGGTCCGGCCGACGGTGAACGGACCGTGGTTGCGCATCAGGACAGCGGGCGACCGGCTGGACCGGAGCGTCTCGACGATGCCGCGGCCGATCGAGTCGTCCCCGATCAGTGCGAACGGCCCGACCGGGATCTCCCCGCCGAACTCGTCGGCGATCATCGTGAGCACGCAAGGGATCGCTTCCCCGCGTGCCGCCCAGGCGGTGGCATAGGTCGAATGCGTGTGGACGACGCCGCCGACCTCGGGCAGATGCCGGTAGACATAGGCGTGCGCGGCGGTGTCCGACGAAGGCGCGAGCTCCCCGTGGACGACCTCGCCGTACAGGTCGGTGACGACCATCGTGTCGGCGTTCAGCGCGTCATAGGACACTCCGGACGGCTTGATAACCATCAGGTCGTGGCCGGGGACGCGGGCCGACACGTTGCCCGCGGTCCAGATAACCAGCTCGTACCTTGTCAGCTCGCCGTGCAGCCGGGCGACGGTGTCCCGCAGCTCTTCGAAGGTGTCCGTGATCTCCACGGCGAGGCTCATCGGTGCTGTCCTTTCCGGACCGAACGCCGCCGGGCGGCGAGGCGGTGCATGACGTCGTTGGCGCCGCGGCCGAAGTAGTCGTGCAGCGCGGCGTACTCGGTGTAGAGGTCGTCGTAGGCCTTGACGTTCTCGGCGATCGGCCGGTGGACGGCGCGGCGGACCGAGCCCATCACCGCCGCCGCGGCGGGGACGTCCGGATGCGCGCCCGCGGCGACGGCGGCGTGGATCGCCGAGCCCAGCGCGGGGCTCTGCGCGGATCCCGCCACCGAGAGCGGCAGGTTCGTGACGTCGGCGTAGATCTGCATCAGCAGGGCGTTCTTGACCAGGCCGCCGGCGACGATCAGTTCCGTCACCGGGACGCCCGACCGTTCGAAGGTCTCGACGATCATCCTGGTGCCGAACGCCGTGGCCTCCAGGAGCGCCCGGTAGGTGTCCTCGGCGCGGGTCGCGAGCGTCTGCCCGACGACGACGCCGGACAGGTCGTGGTCGACGAGCACCGAACGATTGCCGCTGTGCCAGTCCAGGGCGACGAGACCGTGCTCCCCGATCTCCTGCATCGCCGCGAGCCTGGTGAGCAGCTCGTGAATCGAGATCCCAGCCTCACGGGCGTCGTCCACATAGGACGACGGGACGCCGTGTTCGACGAACCAGGCGAAGATGTCTCCGACGCCGCTCTGGCCCGCCTCGTACCCCCACTGCCCGGACACGATCCCGCCGTCGACGACGCCACACATCCCCGGGACCTCGCGCAGGTCGGCGCCGTTCATCACGTGACAGGTGGAGGTGCCCATGATCGCGACCATCTGCCCCGGCGCGACGGCCTGGACCGCGGGTGCGGTGACATGCGCGTCCACGTTCCCGACGGCGACCGCGATCCCCTCGCGCAGCCCGGTCCATTCGGCGGCCCGCGCGCTCAGGGTTCCCGCCCTGTCCCCGAGGGCGCCCAGCGGATGTTCGAGCTTCTCGTCCACAAAGGATCCGAAACCGGAAGCCAGCTCCTCCAGGAAGCTCGCGTCCGGGTACCGGCCGTCCTGGAGGATCCCCTTGTATCCGGCGGTACAGGCGTTGCGGACATAGGTTCCGGTGAGCTGCCAGACGATCCAGTCGGCCAGTTCGACCCAATGCCGCATCCGCGCGTAGACCTCGGGCGCTTCTTCGAAGACCTCCAGAGCCTTGGCGAACTCCCACTCGGACGAGATCAGGCCGCCGTAACGCGGCAACCAGGACTCCTCGCGTTTCTTTGCCAGCGCGGTGATCCGGTCCGCCTGCGGCTGCGCGGCGTGGTGCCGCCACAACTTCACGTACGCGTGCGGATCGCCGTCGAACTCGGGCAGTTCGCACAGCGGGACACCGTCGTCGGTGGTCGGCACCATGGTGCAAGCGGTGAAGTCGGTGCCGATCCCGATCACGTCGGCGGGATCGACGTCGGCCGCGCGGATCGCTTCCGGCACGGCGGTGCGGAGGACGTCGACGTAGTCCGACGGCATCTGCAGCGCCCAGTCCGGCGGCAAACCCCGGCCGGTCGACGGCAGGATCCTGTCGATCACGCCGTGCGGGTACTCCGAAACCGCGCTACCCAGTTCGGCGCCGTCGCGGACCCGGACGACGACGGCACGGCCGGACAGCGTCCCGAAGTCGACGCCGATGACCAGCGGTTCCCTTGAACTCACTTCTTCTCCTGCGATGTTAGCGTTAACACTTTGCCGTGAAGCACTTGTCCGGACGGGCATCGGGCTCACGAAATGCCCGTGCTCTCCCGCACGATCAACTCGGGGACCACCAGGTCACGGGCTCGTTCCTCGCCACCGTTCATCCGGCGGCGGAGCAGGTCGAACGTACGCCTGCCGACTTCGACGAAGTCCTGGCGCACCGTCGTCAGCGGTGGCGTGTAGTACGCCGCCTCGGGTACGTCGTCGAAGCCGACGACGCGCATCTCCCCCGGCACGTTCACCCCGGCCTCGGTGCAGGCACGGAGGAAACCGAGGGCCATCTGGTCGTTGGCCACGAACACCGCGTCCAGTCCCTTTTCCCCGACGAGGGATCGCCCGGCCGTGTACCCGGAGCGCGCACTCCAGTCGCCCCGGATGACGGGCGGGATCCGCGCGCCGTGCCGATTCAGGGTCTCCCGCCAGCCGCGCTCGCGGTCGAGCCCTTCGAGCCAGTCTTCGGGTCCGGCCACGTGCCAGACGGTCTCGTGCCCGAGACCGAGAAGATGTTCGGTCGCGCGCCGCGCGCCGTCGTACTGATCGACGGAGATCACCGGTACCGGCGCCTTGTCCCCGCCGCCGACCGCGACGAGCGGCACGTCACTGGGTGCCGCCTCCAGCGCGCGTCCCGCGGTGACATGCGGCGCGATCACGACGATGCCTTCGACGGCCTGGCGCCGCAAACGCTCCACGGCGTCGGCGATGGAAGACCGGCCAGGACGGCTGATGCTTGTTATGGTCGTCGCGTAGCCTGCCTCGCGAGCGGCGTGCTCGATCCCGCTCAGGGTGCTGGCCGGACCGTAGAGATTGGCCTCCAGCGCGACCACGCCGAGCGTGCCCGAGCGGCCGGTGACCAGCGCACGGGCGACCGAGTTCGGCCGGTAGTCCAGTTGGTCGATGGCGGCGTTGACCCGGACCCGTGTCTCGGCGCGGACCGGTCCGGTGCCGTTGATGACCCGGGACACCGTCATATGCGAAACACCCGCGAGCGCGGCCACGTCGGTGAGACTGGCCTGCTTGCTCTCGGTGGTGTCGCGCGCCATTGCCCTGTCTCCAGTCCCGGTACCGTCTGACGAGTGTCGCAAGTGTTAGCGATAACACGACCCGGGTCAAGCGCTCCCCGAGTCACAGTCGGGTCACGGACCCCCGGCTCAACTGGAGGCGCGATGCGTGAGCGAGACCGGCAAGATCCGCTGGCGGGGCTTGAGATCGCGGTCGTCCATGACCGCCAGCAACGTCTCGACCATCGCGTGGACCTGCTCCCTCGGGTCCTGGTGGACCGACGTCAGCGGCGGGTCCATCTCCGGCGCCAGCGTCGCGTTGTCGTCGAAGCTGACGACGGCGACGTCCGAGGGGATCCGCCGTCCGGCGGAATGCAGGGTGCGGAGCGCGCCCAGGGCCATCATGTCGCTGGCCACGAAGACGGCGTCGAGGTCGGGACGCCGCTTGAGCAGGTTCGACATCGCCTTCGCGCCACCGGTCAGGGTGAAGTCACCCTCCTCGACCAGGTCCGCCGGGTCGAGCCCGGCGTCGAGCAGGGTCTTGCGCCAGCCGGAAAGCCTGTCGATCGCGGCGCTCTGGTCCTGCGGGCCGGCGATCGTGGCGATCCGCCGATGGCCCGCCTCGACCAGGTGCGCGACAGCCAGCTTCGCGCCGCCTTCGTTGTCGAAGTCGACGACGTGGACACCGCGTTTGAGCCCGGCCGCCTGCCCGCCGTACACCACCGGGATCCTCAACTGCCGCAACGCCTTGGGCAACGGATCGGTCCGGTGCGGCGCGAACACCAGCACGCCGTCGACGTGCCCGCCGTCGAGGAACCGGACCGTGCGGTCGAGGTCTTCGCGGGTGTCACTGAAGATCAAGACCATCTGGCAGCCGATGTCGGCGAGCTCGCGATAGCCCGCTCGCATGACCGCGGTGCGGTACGGGTCGTCGAGCAGCCGCGCCTCCGGCTCCGAAAGCACGACCGCGACCGCGCCGGTCCGCCTGGTCACCAGCGACCGGGCCGCCTGGTTCGGCGAGTAGCCGAGTTCGCGGGCCGCGGCCTGGACCTTCTCCCGCGAACGCGCGCTGACGTAGCCGTCGTCGTTCAGCGCCCGGGACGCCGTCGACCGGCTGACCCCGGCGGACGCGGCGACGTCTTCCAGCGTCGGCCTGCCGTCTTCGTCTGGTCGAGCCCCCACCCGCGTCACCTTCACCCTTCAGCGTCATCCGGACAACGACAGCTTAGTGTCCGGCGGCCGTCGGCACTGAGAGCGCTCCCGTGGGCGGAAACACTCTCATTACAAGCCCTTGACACGATCTCGCTTCGAGGGACAGACTCTGCGCATTCCTGGGAGCGCTCCCAGTCTCTCCTCCACCCCCATCAGCAAGGGACAACGACGTGAGAAGCATCCGGAACGGCCTGGTGCTGGCACTGGGTATCACGATGACGTTCGGCATGGCGGCGTGCGGCGGTGACGACGGCGGGACGCCCGCCGCGTCGGACCCGAACGCGAAGGTCGAGCTGTCACTGGCGACGTTCACCGAGTTCGGCTACGAGGACCTCATTCCCGAGTACGAACGGCTGCACCCGAACATCAAGATCACCCATCGCAAGACCGGCCAGGGCGGGCCGTACCACCAGGACCTGATCACGAAGCTCGCGGCGGGTTCCGGCCTCGCCGACGTCACGGCTGTCGAGGAAGGGCACCTGTCGAACGTCCTCGACAAGGGCTCGAAGTTCAACGACCTGCCCGAGATCGGCCCGGCGGACGCCTCCCCCGACCGCTGGCTCGGCTGGAAGTACGACGCGGCGAAGACCAAGGACGGCAAGGTCATCGGCTACGGGACGGACATCGGCCCGCTGGCCATGTGCTACCGCAAGGACATGCTCGAAGCGGCGGGCCTGCCGACCGATCCCGAAGCGGTCAAACCGCTGTTCGCGACCTGGGACAGCTACTTCGCCGCGGGTGACCAGTACGTCGCCAAGGCCGGCGGCAAGGCGTGGTTCGACTCGGCGGCGCAGAACTTCAACGCCATGGTCAACCAGCTCCCCACCGGGTACATCGGGAGCGACGACAAGCCGACGCTGGACTCGAACCAGGGCATCAAGGACGCCTGGGCCAAGGTGACCGGTGCCGTCGCGAAAGGACAGTCGGCCAAGCTGACCGCGTTCAGCAACGAGTGGAACTCCGGATTCAAACAGGGCGCCTTCGCCACGAAGGTGTGCCCCGCCTGGATGCTCGGCGTGATCGAAGAGCACTCCGGCCCGGAGAACGCCGGCAAGTGGGCCGTCACCGCGGCCTTCCCCGGTGGCGGCGGGAACTGGGGCGGTTCGTACCTGACCGTGCCCACGCAGTCGAAGCACCCGAAGGAGGCGGCCGAACTCGCCGCCTGGCTGACCGCGCCCGAACAGCAGATCAAGGCTTTCCAGGCGAAGGGCACCTTCCCCAGCCAGGTCAAGGCGCTGGAAGACCCGGCGCTGCTGAGCGAGACCGACGCCTACTTCGGTGGTGCGAAGATCGGCCAGTTGTTCGCCGAGCAGGCCAAGAAGGTCGCCAAGCCCCAGTACAAGGGCCCTGGTGACGGCCAGATCCAGGAGAACGCGTCGAGCCCGGCGCTCCAGGCCGTCGAACAGGGCAAATCGACGGACGAAGGCTGGACGCAACTGCTCGACGCCGCGAAGAAGATCACGCGCTGACCGATGACCGTCGTCGACAAGATCGCGCCGGACGAGGGGAAGGCCGGGGTGCGCACGTCACCCCGGCCCACCCTCCGCCATCGCCTGAGCCGGTGGGACGTCAAGGTCTCCCCGTACCTCTACATCGCCCCTTTCTTCCTCGTGTTCGGGATCGTCGGACTGTTCCCGCTGCTCTACACGGCGTACGTGTCGCTGTTCAGCTGGGAAGCGGGTGACGACGCGCCGGACTTCATCGGGCTGGACAACTTCAAGGAACTGTTCGCCGACACGCAGTTCTGGAACGCGCTCGAGAACACCGTCAGCATCTTCCTGCTCTCCAGCGTCCCCCAGCTGGTCATCGCGGTGCTCCTCGCCGCGCTGCTCAGCGCCAGGCTGCGCGGGGCGACAGGCTGGCGCGTCGGTGTGCTGCTCCCCTACGCCGCCAGCCTGGTGGCGCTCGGGATCATCTTCGCGAACCTGTTCGGACCGAAGTACGGCCTGGTCAACGGCCTGCTGCAGACCCTCGGGCTGGATCCGGTCGATTGGCAGGCGGGCCGGTTCAGCAGCCATGTCGCGATCGCGATCATGGTGAACTGGCGCTGGACCGGGTACAACGCGCTGATCGTCCTGGCGGCCATGCAGGCCATTCCGAAAGAACTGCACGAGGCCGCCCTCATCGACGGCGCGGGCGCGGCACGCCGGTTCCTCAACATCACTCTTCCGTTGCTGAAGCCGACGCTGATCTTCGTCACGATCACCTCGACGATCGGCGGACTGCAGATCTTCACCGAGCCCAAGCTGTTCGACGCCATGCCGGGGTCGAACAACGGCGGTTCGTCCAACCAGTTCCAGACCGTGACGCTGTACCTGTACCAAACGGCCTTCGAGAACTACGAACTCGGCTACGCCTCGGCGATCGCGTGGGTGCTGTTCCTGATCATCGTGCTGATCGCGCTGGTGAACTTCTTCCTCACCGGAAGGCTCGCGGCGGTGAAAAAGAAATGACCACACTCAAACCGAGAATCTCGGCACTGGGCAAACCGCGCCGCGCGACCTACGTGGTGCTCACGATCTTCGTGCTGGGCTCGCTTTTCCCGTTCTACTGGTCGTTCCTGGTGGCCAGCCGGGACAGCGGGATGCTCACCGAACGGGTCCCGCCTTTCCTGCCCGGCGGGAACTTCTTCGCCAACGCGGCCCGAGTGTTCGACACGGTGCCGTTCTGGAAGGCGCTCGGGAACAGCCTGCTCGTGTCCGGCACGGTCACCCTCACCACGGTGCTGTTCTCGGCGCTGGCCGGGTTCGCGTTCGCCAAACTGCGGTTCCGCGGCCGGAACGGGTTGTTCGTGTTCATCGTCGTCACCCTCGCCGTCCCGACCCAGCTCGGCATCATCCCGCTGTTCATGGCGATGTCGGAGTTCGGCTGGGCGGGCGGGCTGCAGTCGGTGATCGTGCCCAACCTGGTGACGGCGTTCGGCGTCTTCTGGATGCGTCAGTACACAGTGGACGCGGTGCCATACGAGCTGATCGAAGCGGCGCGGGTCGACGGGTGCAGCATGATCCGGATCTTCTGGAACGTCTGCCTGCCCGCGGTCCGCCCGGCGGCCGCGATCCTGGCGATGTTCACGTTCATGACGTCGTGGAACGACTTCCTGTGGCCGCTCGTCGTGCTGGACGCCGGCAACCCCACCGTCCAGCTGGCCCTGGAGAAGCTGCAGAGCGGCTACTACGTCGACTACTCGCTGGTGCTGGCCGGGACCACCCTGGCCACCATCCCGATCCTCATCGTCTTCCTCCTCCTCGGCCGCCAGATCGTGGCCGGGATCATGCAAGGTGCCGTGAAAGGGTGACCATGTCCGCTCATCCCGACAGTGTCCGGGCGAAGACCGCGCTGCTGTTCCCGCCCGGATTCGTGTGGGGCGCCGCCACCGCGGCCTTCCAGGTCGAAGGGGCCACGGCCGCCGACGGCCGGACCGACTCGATCTGGGACGTCTTCGCCCGCAGGCCGGGCGCCGTGGTCGGCGGCGACACCGGCGAACCGGGTGCCGATCATTACCGGCGCTACGCCGAGGACGTCGACCTGATGCGGCGGCTCGGGCTCGACGCGTACCGGTTTTCCCTGTCGTGGCCGCGGATCCGGCCCGACGGCGGCACACCGAATCCCCAGGGGCTCGCGTTCTACGACCGGCTCGTCGACAGGCTCCTCGAAGCCGGAGTCCAGCCCTGGGCGACGCTGTATCACTGGGATCTCCCCCAGGTGCTCGAAGACGAGGGCGGCTGGGCCTCGCGCGAGACCGCCTTCCGGTTCGCCGAATACGCCGAAACGGTCGTGGCGCGGCTGGGTGACCGAGTGGCGCGCTGGTCCACCCTGAACGAGCCGTGGTGTGCCGCGATGCTGGGCTACGCGCGCGGGATCCACGCTCCGGGACGGCAGGAACCCCGCGCCGCCGTCGCGGCCTCGCACCATCTCCTGCTCGGGCACGGGCTCGCGATGGACATCCTGCGGCGGCACGCCCCGGCGGCCTCCTCGGGGGTCACCCTGAACCTGTACCCGGTGTCGGCCGCCGACCCGTCGTCGGTCGTGGACGCCGAGGCGGTACGCCGGATCGACGGTCTTCAGAACCGGCTCTTCCTCGACCCCGTGCTCCGCGGCTCCTACCCGCCCGACCTGCTCGCCGACCTCGCTCCGCTGGGGATCGGCGAGCTCGTCCGGGACGGCGATCTCGCGACCATCGCCGCCCCCGTCGATTGGCTGGGCATCAACTACTACCGCGGCTACCAGGTCGCAGGCACCCCGAGGCCCGGCAGTGAACCGGCGGGTGCCGACTGGCTGGGCGCCCCCGACGTCCATTTCGTCCCCGACGAGGCGGCGCCGCTCACCGACTCGGGCTGGGAAGTCCAGCCTTCGCGACTCACCGAATGCCTGCTGCGGCTCCATCGCGAGTATCGGCCGATCCCGTTGTACATCACCGAAAACGGCGCGTCCTATCCGGACGCCCTCGTCGGCGGCGACGTCGCGGACACCGACCGGATCGCCTTCCTCGACTCGCATCTGCGTGCCGCGTACGAGGCGATCGAGGCGGGCGTCGACCTGCGCGGGTACTTCTACTGGTCGCTGCTCGACAACTTCGAGTGGGCCGAGGGGTACGCCAAGCGGTTCGGGCTCGTGCACGTCGACTACGAGACCCAGCGGCGGACGCCGAAACAGAGCGCGCTCTGGTACGCCAGGGCGATCAGCCTGAACGGGCTTGGCTGAGATGTGTCGCCATGCAGGGTCTCTTCCGTCTGAAGGGACCCTGCATGACGAATCAGGTCACCTGCTCGCGGCCACTGTCCGTTCGGCCGCGGCGAGTTCGGCGGCCCTGCGGTCCTGACCGTCGGCCCCGACGGCACGCTGCGCACGGGCGGCACTGAAGTCGTTCACACAGCCCGGTACATCAGCCACGGAAGAGCAATTGTCGGGCCGGTTACCACTCACCTCGGCCCCGTTGACCAGCGCGACGTGTCCATCGATCGTGTAGATGCCGCCGCCGGAACGGGGATACGGATAAGAGCCGGCCCCGGGCTCGCCCACGGCGTTGTCGCCGACCGTCGTGCCGTCGAGAGTGAGACTGTCGTCGAAGACGCTGAGCCCGCCGCCGCTGCCGCCGTAGCCTGACATCCCGGAGTATCCGCCCGGCCCCGCGACACCAGCGTCGCCACCGCGGCCCCCCTGGTTCCCGGCGATCTTGGTACCGGTGATGACCGGATTCAGCAGGACGCCTCGGTTGGTCGACATCATCACTCCGCCGGCCACACCACCGCTGCCGCCGGAACCGCCTGAGCCGCCATCGGCGCCACCCGCACCGCCCTGACCGCCACTCCCGGTGGCGTTGCCGGTGATACCGCTACCCGTGATCCGCAGGACGGTGCCCCTGAGCGCGTCGACGCCGCCCCCGAATCCGCCCCAGCCGCCTCGGCCACCCGGTTGGGCGGCCGTGCCGTTACCGCCCGGGCCACCGGCTCCGGAGGAGTTGTCGCGAATCGAAGTGGCCGTGATCGTCAGCGTCACCTGAGGGGAACCGTAGGAGCCGATACCTCCGCCGGAACCTCCGCTCCCGCCGTCCCCGGCGCCGGTGGTGGCCGTGGCGTCGGTACCGGAAGCACCCATACCGGCGGTGTTGCCGGCGATGACGCTGTCAGTGATGGTCAACGGTCCCCAGTTCTGGATACCGCCGCCGGACCCACCCGAGTTCGCGTATCCATAGGAGCCGGTTCCGACGCCGTCGGCAGCGTGGCCCCCGGTGATGGTGACCTTGTCGAGCGTCAGGTCGCCCCAATTGGAAATGATCCGGAATTGGGGAGCGTCCTTGGCGCGAGCGATGGTGGCGTGGTTGCCGTTGATGGTGAGCTTTCCCCTGATCGCGGGCAGCCCAGCGTTCTGGGCGGTGTCCGCGACCGCGGTGAGGGTGTAGACGCAATTCGCCGCGAGGGACAGAGTGTCCGGCGTCGAGGTCGCGTTGGCGTTGACAACCGCCTGGACCAGCACGGCGGGGTCACAGGGAACGGCGATCTCAGCGGCTTCCGCCGGTGGAGCGACCAGGGCGAACGTCCCCATCGCGGTCACCGCGGTCGCGATTCGTCTTCGGGATCTCGTACTCGGCATCATCGAAGAACCTCCCAGATCAAGGAAATGAATGGTGACGGATCGCATGATCTCCCAGTCGCGGAAACCGTCACCTGACGAACATTAGAAGTGCCACCTCCACCCCTCAATGAATATGATCCACATCACACGTACCGATCATCGGGAATCGTCGCGAACAAACGAATAAGAACCGGAATTCGCATTCAATGGTCTCTTGTCCACGCTTTACCGGAGCCACGCGAAGGGATTGCGGTGGCCCCGCTCCGGCCGGTCTTGTTATGGTGGACGCGCAGCTTGATCGACGAGCAGGGAGACCAGACGTGGCAGGTGAAGACGACATCTCCGGGTGAGCCGGAGTTGCCAGGCCACCGGCGCTGACGCCGATGTGGCCATTTCGTCGTCCCCTCAAAGCCACGTCCGCCGCGGTGCCGCTTCAGCGTGCCCGCTGTCTTTCACGAGGTCATTTCCATGTCAGACGCCTTCGTCGTCGTGTCCGCCCTGTCCTTCGCCTGGCCGGACGACACCCCGGTCTTCGACGACCTGTCCTTCACCGTGCCCGGTGGCCGCACCGGCCTGGTCGCCCCCAACGGGGCGGGCAAGAGCACGCTCCTCAAACTGATCGCCGGCGAGCTGCGGCCGATCTCCGGGACCGTCTCCGCCCAGGGCGTCCTCGGCTACCTGCCGCAGTCACTGCCGCTCGCCGCGGACCTGGACGTAGCCGAGGTGCTGGGCATCGCATCGCAGCTCGCGGCCCTGAGCGCCATCGAGTCCGGTGACGCGAGCGACGAGCACTTCACCACCATCGGCAACGACTGGGACATCGAGGAACGCACCCGCGCCCAGCTCGACAGGCTCGGCCTCGACGGCATTTCACTGGACCGGAGCCTGCGCACGTTGAGTGGCGGGCAGATCATCTCCCTCGGCCTGGCCGCGCAGCTGCTGAAACGGCCCGACATCCTGCTGCTGGACGAACCGACCAACAACCTCGACCTCGACGCCCGACGCAAGCTCTACGGCGTACTCGAAGACTGGTCCGGTTGCCTGCTGCTGGTGAGTCACGACCGGGAACTGCTCGACCGGATGGACCGGATCGCCGAGCTCGACCGCGGCGATCTCCGCTACCACGGCGGGAACTTCACCCAGTACGAAGCCGCGGTCAAGGCCGAGCGCGAGGTCGCCGAGCGCAACGTCCGCAGCGCCGAGCAAGACGTCAAACGCGAGAAACGGGAGATGCAGCAGGCCCGCGAGCGAGCCGCGCGGCGGGCGGGCAACGCGGCCCGCAACCTCGGCAACGCCGGGCTGCCGAAGATCTTCGCCGGCACCATGAAACGCAACGCCCAGGAATCCGCGGGCAAGGCGAACGAGACGCACTCCGCACGCGTGAACGACGCGAAAAGCCGCCTCGACGAGGCCGAACGCTCTCTTCGCGACGACCAGAAGATCGCGCTGATCCTGCCGGGCACCAACGTCCCGTCCGGGCGCACGATGTTCCACGGCGAGCACATCCAAGTGCGCTACGGCGACCGGAACGTCTTCGCGGACGACGGCGTCGACCTGACGATCCGCGGCCCCGAGCGGATCGCGCTGACCGGCGGCAACGGCACCGGCAAGTCGACGCTCCTGCGGCTGCTCAAGGGAGACCTGGAGCCGTCCGGCGGTGTGCTCAAACGCGCCGAGGGCCGGATCGCGTATCTGTCGCAGCGACTGGATCTGCTGGATCTGGACCGGACCATCGCCGAGAACTTCGCGACGTTCGCACCCAACCTGCCTGAGTCACAACGCATGACTCTGCTCGCCCGGTTCCTGTTCCGGGGCGCGCGAAGCCAGCTTCCCGTCGGCGTGCTTTCCGGTGGCGAACGCCTGCGCGCGACCCTCGCGTGCGTGCTGTTCGCCGAGCCCGCGCCGCAGTTGCTACTGCTCGACGAGCCGACCAACAACCTCGACCTGGTCAGTGTCGGCCAGCTGGAGAGCGCGCTCGGCGCTTATCAAGGGGCTTTCGTGGTCGTGAGTCACGATGAACGGTTCCTGACGGAAATCAAGGTGGATCGGCGGATTCGGTTGACAGAAGGGGTGCTCGCGGAGTACTGAACGTCCCGCCCTTGCTCGCTTTTCGCCATACCTCGGTGCGAGGCGCACTCGGAAGGGGTTCACGTGCTACGGGGGAAGTTCGTTGCGAGGGACGCCCAGTCTCTCGCGCGCCTGGATATTCGAGTCGCACTTGAGTACCACCTATATAAGCTTGACAACGGCGGCCGATAACCGACCCTCGGCCACGCGAATTCTGGAGGTTGATCATCACTCTTTAGGTGTCGATAATCCCGTTTCATTGTCACTTAAAATTACGAACACATGTTCGACTCATGTGGCGTATTATGGAGGGGTGTCCGAGACTGTTCTTCCCGAGTTGCCGCAGGAGTTGTGGCGCGCCGGCAAGCTGGAGCTTGCGCATGGCGTGCAGCAGTTCCTGCAGGTGATGCGTGTCGCGTCCGCCGGGTTGGGGCAGTACTTGGCGGAAGTGGAGTCTCGGGGCGTCAAAGACTTGTTCGGGTATGGGTCGACGGCGGCGTGGTTCGCTGATGTGGCACGGTTGTCGCGGGGTGAGGCGGGCCCGATCGTGAAGCGGGCGATCGCGGTGAACCCGACCCGCGCGTTGGACGGCACCGAGGTCCCGGCGGTCGCTCCCGCCACAGGTGCCGCGGCTGCTGACGGTGCGATCGGTGAGCACCGTATCGAGCAGATCCTGCAGATCCTGAAAAGGATCCCAGCCGACACCTCAGCAGAGGACCGTCAGAGCGCGGAGAAGATCCTGGCCGACCTGGCCCGGAACGCGGGCCCCCGGCAACTGGCGAAGGCCGAGGAGGACATCCTCGGCTGGCTCGACCCCGACGGGAACGAACCGAAGGATCCAGAGCCTGCCGAACCACGCCGGGAAGTCACCCTTCAACGCCGCCGGGACGGGTTCTGGAAACTCACCGGGCTGCTCGACGACGAACTGGGCGCCCGTACCGCTGCCACCCTGGAGGCGTACGCGACACCGCGGCCGGTGGACGAGTTCGGGCAAGCCGACCTGCGCATGAAATGCGAACGCCTGGGTGACGCCTGGGCCGAACTCCTCGACCTCGCGATCGCCTGCCCCGACCAGCCCGGGACCAACGGCTACCGAACCCTCGTGCACGTGACGATCGGCCTGGACGAGTTGAAGTCCGGGATCGGGAAGGCATGCCTCGACTTCGTCGGGACCATGACCGCCCGCGAAGCACGGATGGCCGCCTGCGACTGCCTCATGCTCCCCATCGTGCTCAACGCCGCCGGAGAACCCCTCGACGTGGGACGCCTACGACGGTTCGTCACCCCCGGCCAACGCCGGGCATTGAACATCCGGGACCGGGGCTGCGCCTTCCCCGGGTGTCATCGACGACCCAGGAACTGTCACGCCCACCATATTCATCACTGGGCAGACGGTGGCCCCACAGATCTTCGTAACTTGGTGCTGGTGTGCGGTTTTCACCACCGGCTGATCCATCACGGTGACTGGGAAGTCCGGATGGCGGCCGATGGGTTACCGGAGTTCATCCCGCCTCAGTATCTGGATCCGTTACGAAGAACCCGGCGCAATATCCTTCAGCGCGCCTGAACCCCTGCATGACCCGAGGAGCCCGCCAGCCAACACGGCGACGGGCCCCTCACCATGCCCACAGACACCGAGCAAAGTCGCCAGATCCTGGCAGGGACTGTAAAACGTTCGGCGTGGAGAACGCTGAGGACTCGGGAGAGCGGCTGCCAGAACTCGCGCCGGGCGGCGAGATCACCTGGGCTACGACAAGCACGACCCGTCCGGACGCGGGACTGGCGACTCACGTACCGGCACCCGCTCCATACCGTGACCGATGTCTGACCCTGTACAGGTCAGCGTGCCGCGAAACCTCCTGGCGCGCGCAAGAAACGCTGCAGCGGTCGCGCTCTTCTCGACGTGCAGTGCACGGTAGCGAGGCGTGCCTGTATGACGCCACCGATACCGGCCGCACCCAAGGTGGTTCCCCGTGATCGCATCGCACTGCGATTACGCCAGGCCATAGATGCTTTGACTCAACTTCCCGTCCTGGTGACATTGTGAAGGACCGTCACGGCCTTGACCGGGCTGGCGATCCGGGTGGTACTGCGCCGGAGCTTGCGCAGGAGACGCCAACCCTTCAGGGCTGTGTTGGCCGCCCGGATCCGGGTGTGTGAGCGGTTGGCCGCTATCTCGTGGGCACGGGCGGCCTTGATGTCGTGCACAACAGACGGCCGAGCGGATCGGCCAGGACCCTGCACGTGCATCCCGTGTTTGCGGTGCTTTCCGGAGTACGAGCAGTGCCTGGCGGTGCACCGGTAGCCTGACGGTTGATGTTCCGGGTGCGATACTGGCCTTCATGACTCCAGCGAACCACCCGGACAAAGTCCACTTGAGGGCGTTCACCGAGGCCGACCTCGCCTTTCTCGACCGCCTCTGTACGGATCCCGATGCGCTCGGCGAGTTCGAGTGGCCCGGATTCGGTGATCCGAGGGCACGCCGCAAGCGATGGGAGATCGACGGGTACATCTCCGCCGAGTCCGCGGCGGTTGCGATCGCGCGGGCCGACGACACGGTTATCGGCATCGCCACCTGGAAGCCCCGCGGCTTCCCCTCGGGTGTCACCTACGAGATCGGCGTGGGGGTGCTACCCGAGCATCGTGGACAGGGGGTGGGCACGGTGGCGCAAAGGCTACTCGTGGACTACCTGTTCGGCCGCACGACCGCGAACAGAATCGAAGCCCTCACCAATGGCGGTAACCTCGGCGAGCAGAAAGCCCTCGAACGCCTGGGGTTCCGCCGGGAAGGGATCATGCACGGCAGGTCCTTCTACCACGGCGAGTATGTCGATGTGCTCGTCTACGGTCTGCTCCGCTCAGAGCATCGTCCCGGTACGCCATGAGCACTCCCCCAACCTGTTCAGAGTGAGGTCGGAAAGGCTCACTGCCGAAAGCCCGGATCACGGCAGTGATCACAAATGAGCACCCATCGGGACCGTGATCAATCAGCGAGAGAAACCGAAAGCTCTCGCCATTCATGAAAAGGTCCCGCCTCCGCTCAGCGTAGGCTGGGGGTTCCTGCGAGCGGAAGCGGGAGTTTGTGGCCGGTACGGTGGGCCACCTCTCGGCGAGTGGCTCGACACGGCTCCGGCCGAACCGGTATTCCGTGAAGGCGGAGGTTGAGGCCCGGGGGCACCATCCGTACCGACACTCTCTACAACGCACCACCGTCGGAAATGTTCCCCGGTACCGATCCCGAACCGCTGTGACGCGCACAACCCACGAGTGGGCCGCAAAAAGACCGGTCACTTCTATAACGCCTCGACACCCGTGAATGTTCCCGCGAAGACCTTACGAAACAGTGACGTGCGTTAAGCGCCAAAAACAAAAAAGACCCGCTCCCGCTCAGCGAAGGTCTGGGGGTTACCTGCGAGCGGAAGCGGGAGCTGGAGGTCGATACGGTGGGCCGCCTCTCGGCGAAAGGCACAACATGACTCCGGCCGAACCGGTATTCCATGAAGGCGAAGGTTGAGGCCCGGGGGCACCATCCGTACCGACACTCTCTACAACGCACCGGCCCGCGAAATGTTCCGCGCCGAAAAGTGACGCGCGTCAACACACGATCGCAGTAATCGTCAGCAGGGCGGCGGGACCTGGTCCACCAGTTCCTCCGGCGCGGAAAGCCGCCACGCCTCGTAAACCAGCTCGGTCAGCTCGTCGGCTTCGATGCCGTCCAGGTGTACGACCACCCAGCCGAATCCCCCGACGGTGAATTGCACCTCGAACACGTCCGGACGCTCCGACACCAGAGCCTCCTGTTCGGACAGTGTCTGTTTCAGGCCGACGGTCTGGGTCCTCGGCCAGTAGTAGCCGAACCGCTTCCCCCGGACGCTGTAGGACTCCCACTCCTTCGCGTCGGAGCGTTCGACGTCGGCGAGCGCCTTCAGCATCCGATGGAACTCGGCACTCGCCACACTCATCGTGAAACCCCCGGAATCCCCATCACCTGAACAGGCACAGTCTAGGCGGCGCCCTGTACTCGCCGTCCCGGCTCCCGGCGGAGGGTCTGGCTACCATGTGCGAGGAGATCCACTCGACGCCGGGGAGCTGTGAAATGGACCGACCGGTCACGGCTGCGGAACTGTTCGACGCCATCGGTTCCGCCTACGACGACGTCTTCGGGCGGGCGCCGGTGGTCGACAAGGCGGTACGCCAACTGCTGGACACGTTGCCGCCCTCGTCGAGGGTGCTCGACATCGGCAGCGGGACCGGCAGGCCGGTGGCCGAGGACCTGTCGTCGGCCGGGCACCGGGTGACCGGGCTCGACGTTTCCCCGGTGATGATCGACCTCGCCCGCGAGCAGGTTCCCGCCGCCACCTTCGTTCACGCCGACGTGCGTGAATGGACCTCGCAGCCTGAGTCCTGGGAGGCCGTCTGCGCCTTCTTCCCGTTTCTGCAGATGCCGCGCGCGGACACGGAAAAGGTGCTCGCCGACATCGCGCGGTGGCTGGTGCCGGGCGGGCACTTCGCGCTGGTGACCGTGCCGCGGGACGCCGAGGACGTGCCCGCGGAGTTCTTCGGCCACACCTTCCTCGAGACCAGTTTCTCGCCGGACGACCTTGTCCGCCGCGTCGAAGCGGCCGGGCTGGAGGTGACCGGGACGCATTCGGAGGTCTTCACCGCGGACGAGCCCGGCACGCCCCCGGAGGAGCACCTGCTGATCACCGCCCGCCGTCCGGGCTGATCCCGTGCCCGTCCTCAGCGTCATCACCCCGGTACACCGGCCGAGCGTGCCGTTCCTGGCCGAAGCCCACGCGTCGCTGGCCGCCCAGGAACTCCCGGCGGGCTGGACGTGGGAGTGGCTGGTGCAGGAGGACGGCGAGACCGGCCTGCTCGACGCCGTGCTCCCCCGCGACAAGCGGATCCGGCCGGGTACGGGGCGACAGGGCGGGCCTGGCGTGGCGCGGATGCTCGCGCTCGCGCGGTCTTCCGGAAGCCTGATCAAGGCGCTCGACGCGGACGATCTGCTGGCGCCGGGCGCGCTCGCCCGCGACATCGCCGCACTCGGGGATCCCGCGATCGGCTGGACCGTGTCGAGCGTGCTCGACCTCTTGCCGGACGGGACGAAGATCGGCTTCGACAGCGATCCGGCGGAGGGGCCGATCGAGCGCGGCGCGATCCTCCGGTACTGGCGGGAAAACGGCTACCTGTCCTCGGTGGTGGCCGGGACGCTGTGCATCCGCCGCGGGCTGCTGCTGGAACTGGGCGGCTGGATGGCGCTGCCCGCGTCGGAGGACACCGGGCTGGTGCTCGCCGCGAACGCGTCCGCCGACGGCTACTTCCTGGCGACCTGCGGGATGTTCTACCGAAAATGGCCGGGGCAGGTGACGAAGTCCGCCGCGCACAACGACGACGGCGAGCGCCTGGCGCGGATGAAGCTGATCGGGGAACGAGCGGAGATCATGCTGGCATCGAGGGCATCGTGACCCGCTGACCTGAATCAGAGTTCGATGCGGACGTCCGGCGACGCGGCGACGATGTCGAGCAGCGCCTTCGCGCACAGGTCGCGGGTCTGGTCCCGGGTCAGCCGCCGGTACTTGAGCCAGTCGAGACAAACCGCGACCACGAAGGCCAGCCAGCCGCGGACGGTCACCCGCAGGGTCTCCGGCGGCTCGCCGTCCGGGCACAGCACCGCCAGGATCCGGCGGCCCTGCTCGGCGAAGTTCCGGTCGAGGATCCCCTGGACCTCCTCGACCGCGATCGCCGTGCCCGCGTGCAGGGCCCGGTAGCCGTCGTCGTTCGCCTCGACGTAGCGCAGGTACTCGTCGAGGCCGGCCATCAGCTGCTCGGCGACCGGCAGCGTCGGATCGGTCCTGGTCATGTCGAGCAGGCGTTCGCCCTCGGCCTTGATGACCTCGGTGACGAAGTCCTTCTTCGTCGGGAAGTAGTGGTAGAGCAGCCCCCGGGACACCTCGGCGATGTCCGCGACCTGCTCGATCCACACGTCGTCGTACGGCCGGTCCGCGAAGAGGCGGGCACCGATCCGCAGCAGCTGTTCCCGCCGCTCGGCGGTGCTCAGCCTGCTGCGGGGCCTCCCGGAAGTACTCGACGCCATTTGAGCATCGTACTTACTTGACATGAGTTCAGTAACAGGCCACGCTCGCTATTGGATGCCGATTCAACAGCGCTCACCCTGGAGGGGCCCGATGGCCACCGCACTCCCCCATCCCCCGCGCCGGATCCCGCTGGTCGGCGACGTGCTCGGCGTTTCGCCGAAGACCCCGGTCCAGGACTCGATGCGGCACGCCGCCGAACTGGGGCCCGTCTTCGAGCGCAAGGTGTTCGGCCGCAAGATCGTGTTCGTCCACGGCGCCGGGATGGTCGCGGACCTCTCCGACGAGAAGCGGTTCGCGAAACACGTCACGCCCGCGATTTCGAACCTGCGCCCGCTCGGCGGCGACGGGCTGTTCACCGCGAACAACGAAGAGCCGAACTGGCGGCGCGCGCACGAGATCCTCGCGCCCGCGTTCAGCCGCAACGCCATGCAGCGCTACCACCCGACGATGTTGGACATCACCCGCGACCTGCTGGACACCTGGGACAAGGGCGGCGAGGTCGACGTCGCGGACGACATGACGAAGCTGACGCTGGAGACCATCGGGCGGACGGGCTTCGGCTACAGCTTCTCGTCGTTCGAGCGCGCCGAACCGCATCCGTTCGTCGCCGCGATGGTCCGCACGCTGCGGCACGCGCAGCGGACGGCGATCCAGCCGCCGGTCATCGGCCCGCTCCTCAGCCGAAAGGCGAACCAGCGCAACGAAGCCGACCTCGCCTTCCTGCATTCCGTCGTCGCCGAGGTCGTCGAGGCGCGCCGGCACGACACGAGCACAGACGATCTGCTCGGGCTCATGCTGAACACCACGCAGCCGAGCACCGGCGAGGCGCTGGACGAGGTCAACATCCGGAACCAGATCATCACCTTCCTGGTGGCGGGGCACGAAACCACGTCGGGCGCACTGTCGTTCGCCTTGTACTACCTCGCCCGGAACCCGGACGTCCTCGCTCGCGCGCAGTCCGAAGTGGACAAGGTCTGGGGCGAGAACCCGGACCCGTCCTACGAGGAGGTCGCCAAGCTCCGTTACGTCCGGCGAGTGCTCGACGAGGCGCTGCGGCTCTGGCCGACGGCACCCGCTTTCGCCCGCCAGGCCCAGGTGGACACCGTCGTCGGCGGCGAGTACCCGATGAAGAAGGGACAGTGGGCGCTGGTCCTCATCCCGTCGCTGCACCGGGATCCCGTCTGGGGCGAAGACCCCGAGTCGTTCGACCCGGACCGCTTCAGCCCGGAGCGCAACCGCGCGCGCCCGGCGCACGTCTACAAACCGTTCGGCACCGGGGAGCGGGCCTGCATCGGACGGCAGTTCGCCCTGCACGAGGCGACACTGGTGCTCGGCATGCTGCTGAGCCGGTACGACCTGCGCGGAGACCCGTCCTACCGGCTAAAGGTGCAGGAGTTGCTGACGCTGAAGCCGGAGGGCTTCAAGCTGGACGTCTCACTCCGCGACCGGGCGTCGGTCGCCGTGACCGCCTAAGGCTTGAACAGGCCGTCGAAGAGGGCGTCCACCAGAGCACGGGGAACACTCGCCCCCGTCAGGGCCCGGAAGACGATCGGGCCGGCGACGGCGTCGATCGCGGCGTCGACGTCGAGCGCGGGCGAGATCTCGCCTGCCTCGATTCCGCGCGTGAGAAGGTCACGCTCCAGCTCTCGTCGCGGGTCGAGATAACGGTCGTGGAGGCTCTTGGCCGTTTCGGGGTTGTGCTGCGCCTCGGCGATGAGCGCGAGCAGAACCTTGCCCGCCGGGTCTCGGGTGACGAACCGCGCGAACCCACGGAAGTAGCCGCGGATCGCGTCCACCGTGGACTTCTCCGCTGGGACCGGGAAGCGTTTCTCGCTGTCCTCGATGAGCGTGTCGAGAAGGATCTCGACCTTCGAGGGCCACCAGCGGTAGATCGTCTGCTTGGCGACGCCCGCCTCGCGCGCGATCGCCTCGATGGTCAGCTTGGCGAAACCGTGCTCGACGAGCAGGTCGTCCGCGGCATGGAGCACGGCGAGGCGGGCCGCTTCGTCGCGCTGATTGCCGGAGCGCGCCCTGCGGGGCTGCGAATTCACGGCGGGCATGTGGACCACAGTACCGGTCAACGCGGCCGCGGTTGGGCGTCAGGTGTCGTGCTACCGTCTAGACGCAACGTCGCGTCTAGATAAAACCCGATCACCAAGGAGATTTTCGTGTCCGACAACCCTGAACGCCAAGCACTCGTCATCGGTGCCTCCCGTGGCCTGGGGCTCGTCCTCGCCGAAGAGCTCACCCGGCGCGGCCGGCGGGTCATCGCCACGGCACGCCGGAACGGCGGCGAGCTGCAGGAGAAGGCCGACGCCTCGAACGGACGGTTGCGGGTCGAAACGCTGGAGATGACCAGCGACGACCAGCTGGCCGCACTGCGCGAGCGCCTGGACGGCGTCGAGCTCGACCTGCTCTTCGTCAACGCCGCGATCGATCGAGGGAACCTGCCGCTCACCGAGGTCTCGACCGAGACGTTCGCCGAGGTGATGATCACCAACGCGCTGAGCCCGCTGCGCGCCCTCGAAACCCTCCGCGACCTGGTCGCGCCCGGCGGCACCGTCGCGATCATGTCCTCCAGGCAGGGCAGCGTCTCGCTGAACACCAGGCCCGGCTTCGAGCTGTACAAGGCCAGCAAGGCCGCGCTCAACCAGTTGATGCGCAGCTACGCCACCCGGTACGCCGAGGACGGACAGACCAAACTCCTCATCCACCCCGGCCACAACCAGACGCCACTCGGCGGCCCTGGCGCTCCTCTCACCGCCGAGGAGAGCATGCCCGCCGTCGTCGACGTCCTCGAAGCGCAGGCGGGCGCGCCGGGTCTTCAGTTCCTCGACCTCTACGGCAAGGTGGTGCCTTGGTAGGAGCCGGTCACATCTCCCCTCCGGGATCCGTCAGTGCGGTGAAAGCAAGACGGAAACCCTGGAGGAGAACGAACCATGGAAACCCGGATCCCGAACCCCGCGATGGCGAACCCCGCCACGCTGAAGGCCCTGATCGCACTGGCGGAGTCGACCGGGGACACCGGTGTCCCGAAGACCACCCACTACCTCATGCACGTCCGCGCGAGCCAGATCAACGGATGCAGCGGCTGCCTGGAGATGCACACCAAGGAACTGCGCAAGGCGGGCGAATCCGACGAGCGGATCTTCACCGTCGCCGCGTGGCGTGACACGGCCTACTTCACCGACGCCGAAAGGGCGGCGCTCGCGCTGGCCGAGGCCCTCACCCGGATCGCGGACCGGGCCGACCCGGTCGACGACGAGATCTGGGGCGAAGCGGCTCGTCACTACGACGAAAAGCAGCTCTCGAGCCTGGTCCTCTCGATCGCCGCCATCAACACCTGGAACCGGCTCAACGTCGCCACGCGGCAGGTCGCCGGCGCCTAGCGCGCCTGCCGTAGTTCCACACAGCACTCGGCCGTGCCGGGGACGAGGGCCGCCTCCACGTTCCCGGCGCGCACGCCGGCCAGGAAACCGGACAGGAACGCCTGGTTGATCCCGCAGACCAGCTCCGGGGCCTCGGCGGCCAGCGGGTGGAACGGGCAGTTCCGCAGCCGGACGCAGGTCCTGGTGTCCCGGCTCGGCTCGAAGCCGTAGCGGCGAAGCACCCCTTCGGCCACGGTGAGCGCGCGTTCCACGCCGAGCCTGCCCGGCCGGGTCCGCGCGCGTTCCTCCTCGCCCGCCGCGAAGCCGCGCTCCCCCGCGACCCGCCGCACCGCGTCCCGCGCGGTCTCTCCGGTCCCTTCGGCGAGCACGGCCTCGGCGAGGATGCCCGCCAGGACCTCGTGCCGCCGGGCGGGAAGCTGCACCTGGATGCTCTCGTCGACGGGTTCGTAGACCTTGGGCCTGCGCCCCACCTTCACCACCGGGCCCGCCGCGAAGCCGAACCTGAGCAGCCCCGCCGCGACGAGCTTGTCCAGGTGGAAGGCGGCGAGCTTGCGGGAGATCCCGACCGCCGCCGCCGCTTCGTCCCGCGTGACCGGACGCCTCGCGCGCCGGGCGTAGGCGTACATGCCCCGGCGGAGGTCGTCGTCGAGCGCCGCCACCGCGGCGATGGAAGGGACGTCGAGGCCGTCCGGATCGGACACTGTCACGTACACCACGATATCGCCCATCTCAACCGGCGGAACATCCTGAACTGCGGATCTACCATGTAGGCTGAACCGGCGGGCGGTAAAAAGCCCAAAAATCTTAGTCGAATAGCACTGGGGATCGCGGTCAGCCTAGGAGGCCTCATGTCCACACCCGCCTTGCGCGTCGTGCACGAAACCGGGCCGGGGCCGGACCTGGCGGCCGCCGAAGCCGCGGCCGCCGACCTCCTCACCGCACTGGGCATCTCACTGGACTCCGAGAGTCTCCGCGGCACCCCGGGCCGGATGGCGCGCGCGTACGCCGAGCTGTTCACCCCGCGTGCTTTCGACCTCACGACCTTCCCCAACGACGAGGGCTACGACGAACTCGTCCTGGCCAGGGGCATCCCGGTCCGGTCCGTCTGCGAGCACCACCTGCTGCCGTTCGTCGGCGTCGCGCACGTCGGCTATCTGCCCGGCGAGCGGATCCTCGGCCTGTCCAAGCTGGCCAGGATCGTCGAGCACTTCGCCTGCCGCCCGCAGGTTCAGGAACGGCTCACGAAACAGGTCGCCGACTGGCTCGACGAGCAGCTCGAGCCGCGCGGTGTCGGTGTGGTGATCGAGGCGGAGCACTCGTGCATGACCCTGCGCGGTGTCCAGGCCGCCGGTTCGAGCACGGTCACCTCCACCCTGCTCGGCACGCTGCGTGAAGACGCCCGTTCGCGCCAGGAGTTCTTCGCCCTCACCGGCATCAACGGCTGACAGCGGGTTCCGCCGCGTAGGCCGCGGAAACGACCGCGCGGTCGAACACCCGCCAGGTGACCGCGGAGACGATCACCGCCACCACGAAACCCGCCCAGTACGGCGTCGTCAGCCCGAACTTCGACGCCGCCGCGCCG
This sequence comes from Amycolatopsis sp. NPDC102522, assembly GCF_055584485.1. Lineage (NCBI taxonomy): Bacteria > Bacillati > Actinomycetota > Actinomycetes > Pseudonocardiales > Pseudonocardiaceae > Amycolatopsis > Amycolatopsis sp. NPDC102522. Next base: position 140,769 of record NZ_JBVJLY010000009.1, read on the forward strand.
CCGAGCAGCGCGCCGACACAGTTGCCGCCCGCGATGACGAACAGGCTGGTGCTGCCGACCCGGCCGAGCATGTCCGGCGGGGTGAGCCGCTGGCGCAGGGAGCTGGCGACGATGCCCCACAGCGCGCCGTGCACCCCGAACAGGAACAACGTCACGCCGACGACCGCCGCGCTCGTGCTCGTCGCCAGCACCAGATGGGTCGCCGCTTCGATCAGCAAGCCGATCCGCAACGTCCAGGTCGGCGTGCACCAAGTGACCAGCCTGTCGCCCATGAGCGAGCCGAGCAGGCCACCCACGGCCATGCAGGTGAAGAGCAGGCCGTAGCCGACCGAACCCAGCTGAAGCCGCTCCTTCGCCAGCAGGACCAGGACCGAGGTGGCCGCGACGAGCGTCAGGTTCAGCAGGCCGATCAGCCCGACCATGGTCCGCAGCAGGCGCTGACCCGCGAGCCAGCGGAACCCCTCGGCCGCCTCGGACCGGATCGAGCGCCGCTTCACCGGCCGGCCGGGGTCACCGGAGTCGCTGTCGGGCTGGGCTCGGTAGGCGCCTCCGATCAGCCCGAGCAGCAGCGCGCTGACTGCGTACGTGCCGGCGTTGACGAAGAACGGGATGCTCGCCGCGACGCCGAACAGGAAGCCGCTCAGCGGCCCCGCGAGCATGCCCTGGGCCAGCGTCGTCCCCGCGTACAGCCGCCCGTTCGCCCGCTCCAGCAACGCTTTCGGAACGACCGAGGGCAGCATCGCCCCGCTCGCCGTCCGGAACACGACCTCGCCCGCGTTGATCACGAAGAGGACGGCGTACAGCAAGGCGACGCTGACGTCCCCCGTCGTGATCGCGACGGCCAGCACCGCGACGGCGGGCACGCGGATCCAGTCGAGGGTGATCATCAGCTTCCGCCGGTCCACCCTGTCGACCAGCACACCGCCCGGCAGTGCGAAGAGCAGCCAGGGCAGCCATGCCACCGCGAACCCGCCCGAGACCACGAGTGGATCGTCGGTACGGGAGGCGATCAGCAGCGGCGCCGCCACCGTCGCGAGACCGCTGCCCAACGCGGAGGTCGTACTCGCCGCCCAGATCTTCGCGTACCTGCCGTCGAACCTCTCCCCGGTCATGAAATCCACCGTAGCGATCGGTGACTGAGCGGGTGCGGAGTTTCACGCACAGCTGAGGGGGCTCCCTCTAGACTGCCCTTCCGTTCGGCCTTGGGAGGGGACCACGGATGGTGCTGGTGCGCGACGTCGATCCGTCGAATCTGTTGATGAACCAACCGTCGGGTTCCGAGCTTCGCCCGTACGTGCCACGGGACGTCGACAGCCGGCTCCGCCGCCTCCTTGTCGGCGCGCGGCTCGTCCTCGTCGTGCACGAGCACAACGCGGGAGCACGGCGAACCGCGTACGAAGCCCTGTCCGCCGTCCATCCCGAGACGGAACTGATCATCGAGCCGGATATCGAGGAGCTGACAGCGAGAGAAGACGATCCGGCGGTCGTCTGGCTCGATCGGCAGTTCGGCCGGATCGTCGATCAGAACGCCGGGGAGCTGGATGCCTGGATCGCGAAGAGCCCGAAACGGCGAGTTCTCGCTCTGCTCGGTGAAGGCGCTTGGGAGAATCAAGGCCTGCGGGAGAAAGTCCTCGGATTGGGGGCTTCGACAGTCCACCTGAGCAGGATCTCGGAAGAAGAACGCAGCAGAACCGCGGACCCGTTCGCCGCCCATGTCGCCGATTACCGGCCCGACACCGACGACGGCATCGATCGCCTCGGCATCGGCACCGACGTGCGCATGCTCGCCGACCTGGTGGTCTCCCGGATGATCACCCCTCCCCTGTCGATCGGCCTGTTCGGCAGCTGGGGTTCCGGCAAGAGCTTCTTCATGCGCCAGATGCAGTTGCGCGTCCGCGAGCTCGCCGATTCCGCGCAGGAGGCCGAAACAGCAGCGGGTGCGCATGGGAAGTCCGTGTCTTCCTACTGCTCCAGCGCCAGGCCGACGCGCTCGCGGAACGCCGCAAGACCGAGAAGACCCTTCTCGGCAGGCTCAGCGCGGTCCGGCTCGAACGCAGAACCCTGACGGCCCGGCAGAAACAAGCGACGCGACGGCGGCGGAAGCCGCGTGAGTACGTCCGTGCGGTCTTCGACAGCCTCACCGAAACGGACAAGGCGTGGATCGCGTCCAAGCTCGGTGTCGACCGGCCGACCGCCGAGGATCTCGAACGCCTGGCGCAGGAGACCGGCGGACTGCGTTCGGACGTCGCCGAATTCTGGCGACGGCTGCGGCAGGACCCGGTTCCCCTGCTCATCTTGCTCGGCGGGCTGGTGACGGTCCTGGTCGTCACACTGCTCGTCGGCCCCTCGCAGCTTTCCAGTGCCCTCGGCGGGCTCACCGTAGTGAGTTCGCTGGTGACCGTCGTCCTGCGGATGCGCGCCAGCGTGGGCCGGATCCACGAGGCTCTCGACAAACTCGGCGGTCCGTCCGAAGAGGACGAAGAGACCGAGCGGCGCTTGGCCGAACTGGACGCCGAGTCCGACAGGCTCGAAAAGGCGGTCACCGAGCTGGCGCCCGGACTGGACCTCGTGTCGTTCGCCGAGTCCCGCGTTTCGGACTACGTCGAGCATCTGGGCGTGGTCTCGTTGCTGCGCAAGGATCTCGAAACCTTCGCGACCATGCTCGCCGAGGTACCACACTGGTCGGGGAAGATCGAACGGACCGTGCTCTACATCGACGACCTCGACCGCTGTCCACCCAAGGTCGTCGTCCAGGTGCTCGAAGCCATCCATCTCCTGCTGGCGCTGCCGGTGTTCGTCGTCGTGGTGGGCGTCGACTCCCGGTGGCTCAAGAAAGCCGTCGAGCAGCACTACGAACAGATGCTCGGCGACGATCCGGAGACCTTCGCCGAGAACTACCTCGAGAAGATCTTCCAGGTGCCGTTCACGTTGTCCCCCATGGACGATCCAGGGTTCGCGGGGCTCGTGCGCGGGCTCGCCGCCAGCGAGGGTCAGGACGCCGTACCGGCGCCCACGCCCGACCGGGCGGATCAGGCCACCGGCGACCTCGCTCCGGTCGCGGTGAAGCCCCCTCCTCCACCCGAAGAAGCACCGGCACCGTCGTCCGAACAGTCCACAATAGACGTTCGACCTCCTCGACTGGTGATCTCACCGGCGGAACTGGACTTCCTGCCGACGCTGGCCCCGCTCATCCGGTCGCCGCGGGCCGCGTCCTGCTCGCGGTCCACGTCGGATATCCGGAGACCGTCTCGTGGTTCATCACACTCGCCGGGACCGATCCCGAAGACAGCGCCCTCGACGTCGTGTCGGGGCTGAACGACCACGAACTGCGGCCGAAGCTCGAACGCGGCCTGTCCGGCGGAGCGTGGCCGGAACGGGCCGCGTCCTATCAACGCTGGCTGCCGTTGGTGAACCGGTTCTCGTTCGCCCGTGACGACTGACTCCGCGACCGCTCGATGTCAGGTCCCCGGTAAAGCCGCTCCGGGATCTGCGCCAGTGTCGACGGATGGACCTGCGGGCCGAGTCCGTAGAGCTTCTGGAAGCTCATGATCAGCGGCCGCCACCGGTCGGGGTCGATCCGGTCGTCGGTGCCCGGCATCCGGACGTCGTCGTGGACGTGGACGCGCTGCACGCGGACCTCGAACACCAGGATCCCGCCACGTTGCGCCGCGTCGTCCTCGGCGAGGGGATGCACGGCCTCGACGACGGCCTCCATCGTCACCGGGCATTCCGCGACACGCGGCGGCGCGACTGTTTCCGAGGCGACCGGGGTGAGCCCGGCTTTGCCGAACTTGTCCGCTTCGTACCGATAGCCCCGCTCGTACTTGCGGCCAGGGACGGGATCCGAGCCGGTGGTCAGGGCCAGCCTGTCGACGGCGGCCGCCATGGCGTCGGAAGGGAGATTCAGAACACATTCACGGTTGCGCATGAGATTCTGCGCCGTCTTGGATTTCGCCCCCAGGCCGAGCATGCCGCGCCACCCGAGCCAGAACGCCGACGACATCGGAGCCAGGTTCGGAGCACCTGCCTGATCGACCGTCGAGAGGAGCACCACAGGGGTGCCGAAGTAGAGAATTCCGGGCTCGATACGGGTGTGCGCGGCCTCGGCCGCCGACGTGGTAACTGTCACGTTCGCCAGCTTCGCCGGGTCACGCACCGGAGGCTGGCGTGAATCGGACGTCGCGATCGACATCTTCCGCAGGCGGCTTCCCGCCGTCTGAGCGCTTACCCTTTCCGTAGCGGTTCCCTTGGGCGAGCGCGAACCCGCGGTCGTTCGGAGTATTGCGTTCGGCCGATTGCTGGTAGGTTCGCCGAACTCGATCGACGAAGGAGGCGCCCGGCAGCTGCCCGGTCAACACCCGAACGCGCGTGGTGAGGCGAATCGCATGCGAGACGATGTGGTCCAGGCGAGCTCGATTCTCGGGCATTCTCCCGGCCAGGTTTGGGAAGTCATCGGCGATCCCGAGTCCTACTCGAGGTTCGTCGCCGAGATCAGCTGGTGCGAAATCCAGCAGCCCGCCGAACGCGGGCGCGGTCCGAAGTGCCTTGTCCGGCTGGAACCGCGGCCGGGCACCCTGGTCGTCGGCGACATCGAAGCCCGGGTCTGGCGGCCCGGCGAACACGTCGTCTGGTGCGGCGTCGAGGAAGACGGCAACTGGGTCTCGATCGAGCTGACGCAGGCCCCCGAGGGCGGCACGGAACTCGTCGCGCAGTTGATGCTCCCGGCGAAGAATTCGCATCTGGTGTCCGCCTCGTCGTTCAAACGCACCATCCGCGCGCTGTCCCGGCGGATCGACCTGCACCTTTCGGGCCGGGCGGCGTCGCCCCAGGAAGAACCGGCGCATACCAAGGCCACCACGCTGCACACGGCGAGCACGTTGATCAAGGCAGGTGTGCTCGCGGCCGCGCGGCCGGACAAGATCGCCCGGCAGCTGACCTCATTGTCGCAGTGGGGCGCCACCGTCGCCGGCGGCTACGGTGCCAACGCCGCACGCGTGCCCGACGACGTCGCGTTGCACGACGAACGCGACATCCGGACGTTCAAGCAGACGGCGGACCGCAGCAACCAGCTCGCGAACGCGCTCGCGGCACGCGGCGTCCGCTCCCGTGACCGGATCGCCTTGCTGTGCCGCAACCACGCCACGATGGTCGAGTCGCTGATCGCGTGCAGCAAACTCGGCGTGGACGCGATCCTGCTCAACACCGGGCTTTCCGCCGGCGCGGTCGCGGACGTCATCGGCCTGCACGAACCGGTCGTGGTACTCGCCGACGACGAGTTCTCACAGGTCATCGCCGGCATTCCCGGCGACTTCCTGCGACTGTCCACGTGGCCGGAAACCGAGAACGGCTACCCGACGGTCGACCAGCTGATCGCCGGCGTGCCCGCCACCAAACTCAAACCGGCGGACCGGACCGGCAGGCTCGTCGTGCTCACTTCGGGCACCTCGGGGACCCCCAAGAGCGCGCGCCGTCCGACGCCGAAAGGCCTCGCGACGTCGGCCGCCATTCTGGACCGCATCCCGCTCCACAGCGGGGATCGCTTCGTGGTGGCCGCGCCCCTGTTCCACAGCTGGGGGCTCGCCGGCCTGCAGCTCGGGATGGCCGTCCGCGCGTCCTTGTCGCTGATCCGCCGGTTCGACGCCGAAGAGATTCTGAGGACCATCGCCGAACACCGCTGCGGTGTGCTGTTCGCCGTCCCGATCATGTTGCAGCGCATCCTCGATCTGCCGGAGCGGGTCCGCACCCGGTACGACCTGTCGTCGCTGCGGATCGTCGCCAGCAGCGGATCCGCGCTGCCGGGGACGATCGTCACCGAGTTCATGGACACCTTCGGCGACGTGCTCTACAACTTCTACGGCTCCACAGAGGTTTCGTGGGCCAGCATCGCCACGCCCGAAGACCTCCGGGCCGCGCCGACCACCGCGGGCCGCTGTCCGCCCGGCACCCGTGTCGCCATCCTCGACGACGACCACAACCGGGTCCCGCCGGGCTGGGAGGGTCAGATCTTCGTCGGCAACGACATGCTGTTCGAGGGCTACACCGACGGCGCCAGCGTGCCGCGCGCGGAGGAGCTGATGGCGACCGGCGACGTCGGCTACCAGGACGCGTCGGGACGCCTCTTCGTCACCGGCCGCGCGGACGAGATGATCGTGTCCGGCGGGGAGAACGTGTCCCCTCGCCCCGTCGAGGAAGCCATCGTCGCGCTGCCCGGCGTCCACGAGGCCGCCGTGATCGGCGTGCCGGATCGCGAGTTCGGGCAACGGTTCGCGGCGTACATCGTCCCGAAACGCGGCGCCCGGATGAGCGCCGACGACGTCCGCGCGTACATCCACCGGCGACTGGCGCGTTTCGCCGTGCCGCGCGACGTGTACTTCGTGGAGGAGCTGCCCCGGAACGCGACCGGGAAGGTGCTCAAGCGGCTACTGAAGGACGAGACCTGGCCGATCGACCAGTAACGTCCTTTGTGGACCGATCACGCCCGGTGCCGCTCCCGCAGGAGAAACCGCTGGATCTTCCCGCTGGGCGTCTTCGGCAGCTCGGCCACGAAATGCACCTCACGGGGATAGGCGTGCGCGGCGAACCGGGTCTTCACGAGCTGCTGTAGTTCGGCCACCAGCGCGGCATCGGCGGAAGTACCGTTCCGCGCCACCACGTAGGCCACGATCACCTCGCCCCGCAGCGCGTCCGGGACACCGATGACGGCGCTTTCGGCAACGGCGTCGTGCTGCTGCAGAACGCTTTCCACGTCGAACGGGCCGATACGGTAGCCCGCCATCAAGATGACGTCGTCGTCCCGCGAGGCGAAGGTCAGGTAGCCGGAGGCGTCCTTGGCGGCGACGTCGCCGGTGTAGTACCAACGGCCGTCGGGGCTGAAGCGCGCGGCGGTGCTCTCGGGCGCGTCGCGGTAGCCCCGGAACCACACCAGCGGGCTCGCCGAGAGGTCCATGGCGACACGTCCGCGCTCTCCAGGGTCGGCCACCACATCGACGTCTTCGCGGAGGACCTCGACGGCGAAGCCCGGCAGGACGCGTCCCATCGAGCCGGGTTTGACCTCCGAGCGGAGGTCCGGATGCCACGCGTTGCCCACCACCATGCCGAGTTCCGTCTGTCCATAGTGGTCGTAAACGCCGACGCCGAGCTTCGACGAGGCCCAGTCGAGGACGTCCGGGGTCAACGGTTCCCCCGCCGACGAACAGTGCCGCAGGCGGAGGCCGTCCGGCACCGGGGCGGCCGAGTTCCGGAGCGCGCGGTACACCGTGGGCGCGGCGGCGAAGTTGGTGACGCCGAACCGTTCCAGCACCGACCACGTCAGCTCGGCGGAGAAACCCGCGTGCAGCAACAAGCTTCGCCTGCCTGTCGCCATCGGCGTCATGATCGCGAAGTACAGACCGTAGGCCCAGCCGGGGTCCGCGGCGTTCCAGAAGACGTCGTCGGTACGGACGTCGAGGGCGAAGTCCTGATACGCCTGGAAACCCGCGAGCGCGCGAAGGGGAATCGGGACGGCTTTGGGTGTTCCCGTGGTCCCGGAGGTGAACAGCTCGACCAGGACCCCGGACCCACCGGTCACCGCGGCGCCCGGCAGCGGCGCGGCGTCGGCCAGCAGCTCCCGGAACGACAGATCGCCGTCGTCACTGTCACCGACGACCACGATCCGCCGCGCGGGGTCGGCGGGCAGATCCGCGGACGGCACCAGTTTCGACCGCTGGCCCGCGTCGGCGATGACGACCTTCGTGCCGTTTCCGGTGACGCGCAACGCGATCGCGGGCGGCGCGAACGCGGTGAACAGCGGGACGTGCACCGCGCCCAGCCGCCAGATCGCGAGCAGTGCCACGACCAGTTCCGCCGACTTGCCCATCAGGGTCGCCACCCGGTCCCCGGGACCTACCCCGAGGCCGAGCAGCGCCCCGGCGAACCGTTCCGACTGTTCGCGCAGCTCGCCGTAGGTGAGATCGCGGCTGGTCAGATCCGCTTCGACCACGGTGAACGCGACCGCCCCCGCCGGATGCCTGTCGCACAACAGCGTCGCCGCACCGGCCCGTTCGCCGTCGTAGACCTCGATCAACCGCCGGACGTGAGCTTCGGTCATCGTTTCTCCCGGACCCTTCCGAAGGCGTACAGTTCCGGGAATCGTGCGGGCGGGCCCGATCCGCCCACCACCCCCGATCGAGGGGGATCACCGAGGAAGGTGAACCGATGCCGGTCGACGACGCCCTGCTCCTCGGCGCGGTTTCGGACCTGCGCCGGGACACCGGACTGCCGGTCGGCTTCGCCGGGATCGCCGGTACCTCGCCCCGGATGCGCCTGACCGCGTTCCTCGGCAACCGCGGCACCGCCCTGAACGGCCTGTCCGTCCGCGCGGGCCTCGGCCTCGGCGGCAAGGCGCTCGCGCTGACCCGGCCGGTCGTCGCCAACGGCTACCACAGCGCCACCACGATCAGTCACGACTACGACGAACCGGTCCGGGACGAAGGCATCCACTCGGTGGTCGCGATCCCGGTCGTGGTGCGCCGTCGCGTCCGCGCCGTGCTCTACGGCGGCCTGCGAGACGAGGCCGTGCTCTCCGACCGGACGATCACCGCCGCCCTGCACGCCGCGCGCGACCTCGAACAGGCGTTGGCCGTCGAGGACGAGATCGAGAAGCGGCTGGCCGAGATGAAGCTGCTGGCAGGGCACCACGAGGAGTCCGCGCCGCGCGAACGGCTACGCGAGGTCTACGGCGAACTCCGCGTTCTCTCCGGCCAGATCGCCGACAGCGATCTCCGCGGCCGTCTCGACGCTGTCTGCGAGGGCCTGACCGACCACGCTCCCCCGGCGGTCCGCCTGGCGCCCAGGGAACTGGACACCGTCGCACTCGTCGCGCTCGGGCTGACCAACGCCGAGATCGCGCACCGGCTGGGGCTGACCGCGGAGACGGTCAAGAGCTACCTGCGGGACGCCATGCGCAAGCTCGACGCGATCTCCCGGCTGCAGGCCGTGACGCACGCGCGCCGGGCAGGTCTGCTCCCCTGACTCAGCCCGGAGGCACGGGCGAGACCGAGGAGATGCAGTACTTGTCGCCCGCCTCCCGCCGGACCTCCATCGTCCCGGTGAACTCCGACTCGTAGTTCAGCGTTCCGGACATCGTCACCACGATCAGATCCGGACCCGCCGCACGCGGGTCTTTCGCGGTGAGCGACGCGTTGCGGTCGCCGTACTCCTTCGCCGCCGTACGAACCTTGTCCTTTGCGTCCGCGCAGGCCGACTCGGCGGCCTTGTCGGGCTCGTCGCCGAACACCGCGAGCATGAATTTGCCCGCCAGCACCGGACCCCAGTCGAGGCTGAGCGGAGTCTCGGTCGCGCTCGCCGAACTCGAGGACTTGTTGTCGCTCAACAGGAAACCGGGCGCCACGAACGCGAGGATCACGAAGACGACCACCACGAGCGCGGTGCCGCCGCCGATCAGCCCGATCAAGAGGCCGTTGCCCTTCTTCGGCGGCTGCTGCCCCGGGAACTGCGGCCCGCCGTACCCCGGCGGCGGGTAGCCCTGCTGGGGATACTGCTGCTGCGGGTACTGCTGCTGGGGAGGCTGCTGCTGGGGGTGGCCCTGCTGCGGATGACCCTGCCCCCACTGCGGTCCTTGCGGTCCCTGTGGATACGACATCGACGCTTCCTTCCCCGAGCAACCTGTCCGAGGAATCTACCGTCCCCTTCGGACAGTCGAAAACCAGCTCCGCAGCAGGTAAAGACTCGTGAGCGGTAATGCCGGTTCTAACCGTCCTAACCGCTCACGAGCTCTAGAATCGGGCCATGAGACGGCTGGCCGTGGTGGTCTTCAACGGGGCATCGCTGGGTGCGATGTCCTTCGCGTTCGGTGTGTTCGAGATGGCCTCGGCCTTCGGGGAGCTGCCCGACCTCGAACTCAAGGTCGTCGGCGGCGAGCCGGACACCTCCCTGCGGGGTGGCGGCCTGACCGTCCCGGTCCCGGAGGACCTCGACGCCGTCCGGGACGCGGATCTGGTGCTCGTCCCGAACTGGCGGTCTCCGATGGAGGATCCGCCGGAAGCGGCGCTGGAGGCACTCCGCGCGGCACACGACCGGGGTGCCCGGGTGGCCGGACTGTGCAGTGGCGCCTTCGTGCTGGCCGCCGCCGGGCTGCTCGACGGACGCCCCGCGACCACGCACTGGGCGATGGCACCGCTGCTCGCGGCCCGGTTCCCCGCCGTCCGCCTCGACGAATCGGTCCTCTACATCGACGACGGCGACCTCCTGACCGCGGGCGGTGGCGCCGCCGGGATGGACCTCGGCCTGCACCTCATCCGCTCGTGGTGCGGCGCGGAGGTGGCGAACCGGCTGGCGAAAGGCATGGTCGTCCCGCCGCACCGGCCCGGCGGGCAGGCCCAGTACATCGAATCGCCGATGCCGGACCTCGACGAGGGCGACCCGGTCTCGGAGACGATGGCCTGGGCGCTCACCCGGCTGGACACCGCGCTCCCGGTCGACGAACTCGCCAGGCGGGCGCTGATGAGCAGGCGCAACTACGACCGCCGGTTCCGCGAGATCACCGGTGCCGCGCCCGGCACGTGGCTCACCCACCAGCGGGTCATCCGCGCGCAGCAGCTGCTCGAGTCCACCGATCTCCCTGTCGACGAGATCGCCAGGTACTGCGGGTTCTCCTCCGCCGCCGCGCTCCGGCCGCACTTCCGGCGTCAGGTCGGGGTCACCCCGATGGCCTACCGGGAGACGTTCGGGACCAGGCTGGGTGTCCCCGAACCCATGCTGGCCTGACCGGGCTGTCTCAAAACCGACCCCGGTTGGCGAAAACACCGCTCACGGTCGGACACCCCGCCAGGCCACGATCATGGCATGACCGAAGACAGCCGTTCCTTCCTCAACCGCCGGTCCATGCTCGCCCTCGGCGCGGGTGCCGCGGCCGCGCTGGTGGCCTCGGGTGGCATCGCCGAGGCGGGCCAGCCCGGCGCTCCCGGCGACGCGGAACTCGCCAGGTCCCTGCCCGGCGGTTTCCGCAGTGAGTACGCCCAGGTCAACGGTGTCCGGCTGCACTACGTCGCCGGCGGCCGGGGCGAGCCGCTGATCCTGCTGCCTGGCTGGCCGGAGACGTGGTGGCAGTACCGCAGGATCATGCCGACGCTGGCGAAGCGGTACCGCGTGATCGCCGTCGACCTGCGGGGCATGGGCGGCTCGGGCAAGCCGCAGGACGGTTACGACAAGAAGACGATGGCCCGCGACATCTTCGAACTCGTCCGCGCGCTGGGCTACCGGCAGGCGCACATCGCCGGACACGACATCGGCGCCATGGTCGCTTTCAGCTTCGCCGCCAACCACCCGGACGCGACGAAGACCGTCACGCTCATGGACGTCTCGCACCCCGACGAAAGCCTGTACCAGATCCCGATGCTGGCCCCGCCCGGACAGCCGGTGAACGTCTGGTGGTTCGCCTTCAACCAGGTCGCGACGCTGCCCGAACAGCTGCTGGCCGGCCGTTCGCGCTTTCTCGTCGACTGGATGTTCGACCATCTGCTGGCCGATCCGGCCTCGATCGGCGGCCGGGACCGCGCGGTCTACGCCGCCGCCTACGACCGTCCGGACGCGATCCGCGCCGGGAACAGCTGGTACCAGGCGTTCGGCAAGGACATCGAGGATCAGAAGGCCTACGGGAAGATCACCGTGCCGATGCTGGGGCTGGGCTCGGAGTACAACTACGACTACCTCGCCGCGGTCCTGCCGTCCAAGGCCACCGACGTCCGGGTGCGGAAGGTCGCCGGCTCCGGGCACTTCGTCGCCGAAGAGCAGCCGCGCACGGTCATCGACGAGCTGCAGGCCTTCCTCGGGTGAGGCGTATACCCCGATTGGGTCAACGGCGCCCTCCGAATCGTCCGATTCACTCGGTCAGGTGAAAGACGCGGCCAGGCGTCATTCTCGCGACGGAGGCCCCTCTTCTCTGGTGTGTCGGTACCGGCCGGGCAGCCCCCCGAACGGCCGGTACCGACATGGAAGTACCGCTCGACTGGAAGTACCGCTCAACCGATCCACCAGCGGGCCTTGTAGATCCACGCGCCGTGCAGCGCCAGCTCGGCGCGTGGAAAGGCCAGCTGGACGGTGTCCGTGCACCAGGTGCACAAGTGCCCGTCCTGGATCGAGGCCGTCAGGATCTGCCCGGTCCGGGGATTCGTCGAAACGCTCTTCACATGCGGCCGGTCGATCTCCCGCGCGCCCGCGTACCGCTGGATGAACCCGCCGCTCGTTTTCGAGAACTGGTACACGCCCGCTTCGGTGGTCACCCACAGCAGGTCGGGCCGATGCGGGACCGGCTGAAGGTCGTGTCCGCCCTTGCTCGGAACCGGTACGCGCCGCTGCTCGGTGATCACCGGCGCGGCGGGTGTGCCGCCGACGCCCAACGCGACGAGCGAGTCGGTGCCCAAGGCCCACAACACGTTCCGGCCCGCGTCCCAGACCACGCCATGCGCCCCCACCAGCGGGAACTCGGCGTAGGTCGTCGAGCGCTGTCCCTGCGAAGCGGTGTAGATCCGTACCCAGCCGCCGGTGCTGGCGGCCACCGCGACGTTGCCGTCAGGCAGCAGTTCGATGCTGTGCGGGTTGGCGGGCCCGCCAACGTTCGCCGCCCAGTACGCCCGGTCCCCCGCCGGATACGGGACGACAGCCACGAAGCCGCCCGAAGCCGACGTGAGCAGGTACTTCTCGCCACCTCGTTCGGCGAGCTTCGCGTCGCTCGGGTTGCTCCACGATCCGGCCAGGTCCGCCAGCCCGTTGGCGGCACCCGGCGCCCAGGACCAGCTCACCTTCCGGTCCCGCCAGGAGGCCCGGTCGGCAGGCAGGACCAGGATCCGCTTGGACGCCTGCTCGGTGATGACGATCGAACCGCGATCGCGTGCGCCCGCGTCCGCCACCGCCGGCGCGGACGCCGCGACCGAAAGGCCCACGATGGCCAGCGCCACCAAGGAATTCCGCATGATCTTCATACGGAGACTGAATCCGCCCAGGATGACGGGCGGGTGGCGGCGATCGGAAACGTGCGTGTCGACGAGATGGCCCGTGGTCAGAGAGCCGCCTCGGACCGCCGGAGCAGCACCTCGTCGACCTGACGGCGGGCCGTCATCGGCATCGGGCGGCCGTACCCGAGGCGCACCACCGCGTGTGGGCGGCCCAGGTCGGCGAAGATCCGGTCCATCGCGGTCCGCGTCTCCGGGGTCTCGAACGGCCTGCCGACGAACGACGACGCGAGGCCTGCCGCCGTCGCGGTCAGCAGCACCCGCTGCAGCACCATCCCCGCCCGCAGGTCCGCGGTGGGTCCGCTGTCCGCGGTAAGCACCGCGCCGAGCACCGGCTCACCACCTTCGGGCTCGGCGGTGAAGAACGACTCCTGCGCGGGGATCCTGTGTGGTGACGGCGGTTTGGTGGGCGCCGGGACGCCGTCCGGGGCGTTGGCCGTCCGCCGGGTCCACAGCGCGATCTCCGCCTGGAACGCGCCGTTGCGTGCCTGCGCGGCTTCGGCCCGGTGCAGCACCCGCGCGACCGCGTTCGCCCGGTCGCCGCGGCCGAACAGTTCCAGCAGTCCGCCTTCCACCAGCGCGGACGCCCGCAACGTCGTCCGCGCCCACGCCGGTACCGGCCGGTCCAGGAACGGACGGCGGTTCGTGTGACGGCGGAAGACCACTTCGGCCAGTTTCCGTTCCTCGGGCGAGGAGAACCGGTCGCCGCCGATCAGGAGTTCCGCGAGCAGGTCCGGCTCCCCAGGCGTCGGCATCGCCCGGAGCGAGAGCGTCTTCCCGTTGGACCGCAACGAGACGATCAGATTGAAGATCGCCGCGCCGCACGAAAGCCGCGCCTCGCGGGCCTCCGGGTCCGCGATCCGGAGCACCCTCGCGCGGTCAAGCCACACCTCGATCCGGTCCTGGTCGACGACAAATCGCCAAGGCTGCGTGTTGAGCGGGGAAGGTGCGCGGACGGCGGCCGCCACCGCCTGGTCGACATGGGTCGGCAAGGGGATCTTCATCGTGGGCTCCGGGGGAAAGGGGTTGGTCCACCTTCGGCCGGGGTATCCGGCGACCGCAGCGGCCGCCGGTCATGAATTCCAAGGACTTTCGCCCCCGATTCCGGGCAGCGAGGACTTAGGACCCTGTGCCGCGGACGGCCGCGATGGGAGCCTCGATGACCAGAACGGAGTCGACGATGACGGACAAATGGACGATTGACGTTTCGTTGCAGCAAGAGCCATACCGGGTGCGCGCGGAGGCGTTGCTCCGTCTGGAGGACGGTGGTGAGTTCGTCGGAGTCGGACTGGCGGAGGCCGGGCTGAGAACGAGTTCGAACTCCCAGATCGGTTCCTATCTCGCGGTGACACGGGCGCTTTCAGACCTCACCGCGGAGTTACTGGAGACCGTCGCCTCCGATGTCGCCCGCTCGATCGAGGTCGACGAAATCCTCGCCGGGCAGTCGGCGAACTGACCACTGTCAGCGCAGGGGAGCGGACCACTCGGCCCTGGTTCCGCCTTCTTCCCGTGGCTCCACCCGGAACGTCCCGCCCACCTTTCCCGCGCGGTCACGCAGATTCCGCAGCCCGCCGACGCCGCCGGGCTCGCCGACGATGCCGACCCCGTCGTCGGTGACCACGATCCGCAGCATGTCCTCCTTCACCGCGACACCGACCGAAACACCGCTCGCCCGCGCGTGACGGACGACGTTGCCGACCGTCTCCCGTACCACCGCCTCGGCGTGTTCGGCGAACAGGAAGGGGATCGAGTCGAGCGGGCCGGACAGGCTGACCGTCGGATGGATAGTGGTCTCGTCCGTGAGTTCGGTGATCGAGTCGTAGAGGCGATGCCGCAGCCGCACCCCCTGCTGGCCGGCCTCGCCGCCGTGGAGGTCGAAGATCGCCGTGCGGATCTCGTGCACGATCTCGTGCATCTGGTCGATGCTGTCGCCGATCCGCCGCTGCAGTTCCGGTGACTGCGTCCGGCGGTGCGTGCTCTGCATGGCGAGGCCGACCGCGAACAGCCGCTGGATCACGTGGTCGTGCAGATCCCTGGCGATCCGGTCCCGATCGGCGAGCACGTCGAGCTCCCTGGCCGTGCGCTGCTGCGCCGCCAGCTGGAGCGCGAGCGCGGCCTGGTCGGCGAAAGAGGCGACCACCGGCAGCTGGGCGAGCTCGAACGGGACCGCGTCGGGGTTCCGCACCGCCATCAGGACCCCGGACGTGCGTTCCCGCGCCCGGAGCGGCACCACGAGCGTCGGGCCGAAGCCGAACTCCCCCACGGGACCGAGTACCAGTTCCGGCACGCTGCGCGGGGTCCGGTCGCGATAGACCGCCCCCGGCAACGAGGCGGCGACGCTGATCCGCACGCCGGTCAGTTCCGCCGCCCGCGCGCCCGCGCAGACGGCGATGGTGAGTTCGTCTGCCTCTTCCTCGCCATCCGGGCTGACGTCGAGCCTGCCGGAACCGGGCAGTGCCAGCAAAGTGAGGTCGGAGCCGGTCAGTTCCAGTGCCCGGCTGGCGATCAGGTGAAGCGCTTCGACGGGATCGGTGCCGCCCAGCAGTTCCGTGGTCACCTCGCTGGTGGCGGCCTGCCACTGCTGGCGGATCCGCGTCTGCTCGTAGAGGTGGGCGTTCTCGATCGCGATCCCGGCCGCGGCCGCGAGGGCCTGGACGACCACCTCGTCGTCGTCGGTGAAACTCTCCCCGCGTTTCTCGGTCAGGTAGAGATTCCCGAACACTTCGTCGCGTACCCGGACCGGTACACCGAGGAAGGACCTCATCGGCGGATGGCACGGCGGGAACCCGACCGACGCGGGATGCCGCGAGATGTCGGCCAGCCGCACCGGTTTCGCCTCGTCGATGACGAAACCCAGCAGCCCGTGGCCTTTCGGGAGATGCCCGATCTGCTGTTTCGTCTCGCCGTCGATCCCGAGATAGACGAATTCGGCGAGCGAACCGTCGTCCGCGATCACCCCGAGGGCGCCATAGGTGGCTTCGCCGAGGTCGATCGCCGCCTGGACGATCCGGCGCAGCGTCGCGTCCAGTTCCAGCCCCGACGCGACGGCGAGCACCGCTTCGAGCAGGCCATCCATCTTGTCGCGGGTGCCGATGAGCCGTTCGATGCGGTCCTGGAGATCCCGCAACACCTCACGAACCCGCAGCCGGGAAAGCGCACCGGTGACCCGGTCGTCGCTTCCGCCCAGCCGATCATGAGCCGACATCCTGCTGCGCCTCCGAAGATCGGGACGACTCCCGGCCGTGTGACTTTCTCCTCTTTCGGCCCCACACCGCGGGCGGGGACCGTCTCACCGAGACAACCGTATTGCCCGTGGCGCAGCGGCGGGGGGACCATGACCATACAAGTCACCAGGGTCGGACGTTTGAACTCCGAACAGGTGAATTCCGTGCTCCGGTCGGCCACCCTGGCCCCGTCGACGCACAACACCCAACCTTGGCTTTTCCGGTGCACCGGAACCGGGATCGAGCTCCACGCCGATCCGCGCCGTATCCTACCGGTCACGGATCCGGACGGACGTGAACTCGTTCTCTCGTGCGGCGCCGCCCTTTTCACCCTCCGGACGGCGATTCACGCACTGGGCTTCCATCCGGCGACGACCCTCATGCCGAGCCGCGCCGATCCCGATCTGCTGGCCGTCGTCCGGCCGCTCGCCGAACGCACGCCCGACCCGAAGGTCTCCCGGCTCGCCCGCGCGATCACCCGCCGCCGGACCAACCGGCGCCCGTTCCTGCCCAGCGCCGTTCCTCGCTCCACGCTCACCACCCTCCGCCACGCAACCGAACTCGAGCACGCGTGGATGCCCAGTCTCGACGCCGAACAGTGCGGTGCGGTGCGTGATCTCACCGCCCGGGCCCGCCGGGTCCAGCTCGCCGATCCCGATTTCGTCGCCGAAGTCGGTCGCTGGACCGGTTTGGGCGCGGGTACTCGCGACGGGGTACCGACCTACGCGACCGAGGGCTCCCCCGCCGACGAAAGCTGGCTCCTGGACGAATTCAGCGCCGACGAATTCAGCGCCGACGAGTTCGGCGCCGGGGACGGGGACACCGCCGGCACCCGGCCGGCTCCGCTGGTGGTGGTGATCGGGTCACTGACCGACGGGCGGCTCGACCGGCTGCAGGCGGGGCAAGCGCTGCAACGGGTGCTGCTCACCGCGACGGGCGCGGGCCTCGACGCGTCGTACATCTCGCCGCCGCTCATGGTTCGCGCGGCCCGCGCCGAACTCAGGCGCCTTCTCGGCTGCGGGGTGTGGCCGCAGGTGCTGCTGCGCGTCGGCTACGGCCTGCCGCTGCCGTGGACCCCTCGGCGCCCGCTGGACGACGTCCTACTCGACACGCTCGTTTCCGCCTGAGCGCGGGGATCCGTCACTGCCGTCGCAGCTCCGTGGCCAGCACGGCCGCCTGGGTTCGCCGTTGCATGCCGAGTTTCGTCAGCAGCCGGGAAACGTAGTTCTTGACGGTCTTCTCGGCGAGGAACATCCGCTCGGCGATCTGCCGGTTGGTCAGCCCCTCGCCGATCAGTTCCAGCAGCGTGCGCTCCTGCTCGGAAAGCCCGGCCAGCGGGCCTTTCTTCGCGGCGTCGTCCCGGAACTTCGCCATCAGAGTGGCGGCGGCCCGCGCGTCCAGCAGGGACCGGCCGAGGCCGACCTCCTTGACCGCGGCCACCAGGTCCATCCCCCGGATGTCCTTGATGACGTAGCCGCTCGCGCCCGCCATGATCGCGTCCAGCATCGCCTGCTCGTCGGTGTAGGACGTGAGCATCAGGCATTTCAGTTCGGGCATCTTGGAGCGCAGTTCCCGCGCGAGTTCGACGCCGTTGCCGTCCGGCAGCCGCACGTCGAGCACCGCGACGTCCGGCCGCAACGCCGGGATCCTCGCCAGCGCCTGGGAAAAAGTGGCGGCCTGACCGACAACGCACAGGTCCGCGTCCTCCTCGAGCATGTCCGCGACCCCGCGACGGACCACCTCGTGGTCGTCGACCAGAAACACCCGGAGCATTCCGACCTCCACGGTTTCCCTCCTCGGATGAGAGCGTACGGCGCACGACCGGTCACTGCGACAGGCCAAAGGGCCCTGTTCGGCGCCCGTTCGAGTGGCTGCCGCCGACTGGACCAGGTTCATTTGCATCATTCGAGTCAGGACGTTCTGTTCTTCCCCGAAGAGTTCCGCCGCTGCGACGATCCCGTCATGTCCGAGACCACGCTTTCGTCGGCCGCTTCATCCGGCTCCTCCGACCCGGCCGACGACGTCGTGGCCATGCGCAACCGCATCCGCTTCTATCGGACCCGCGCCGAGCAGCTCCAGTACGCGCTCGACCACCGGCTGCCCATCGAGCAGGCCAAGGGGATTCTCGCCGAGCGTTACCAAATCGACATCGACGCGGCGTTCGAACTACTACGTTCGTTCTGCCGCAACAACAACATGAAGATCCACGATGTAGCCAGGACCCTCGTCGAACAGCCGAGCGAAGGCGACAGACGAGTCTCTTGCTGAATCACACCATGCTCGGCGGGGGGCCCGCGACCACCACCGGCGCCGCAGACCCCGCGGGCTCGGACTGGGCAATGAACCGAACGCCGCCCCCCAGACTTCGGGTGCTCGTCGCGGACGACAACCCGGTCATCGGTGATGCCTTGCGCGCCCTTCTGGAGACCGAACCGGACATCGAAGTGGTCGCCGTGGCCGTGAACGCGGGTGAAGCGGTCGCGCTCGCGGAACTGCTGTCCCCGGAGGTCGCCGTCCTGGACGTCCGGATCCCCGGCGGGGGCGGCGCGTGGATGGCCAGGGAGATCCGGCGACGAGTGCCTCGTACCCGGTTGTTGGCGTTCTCCGCGCACAACGACTCCCGCTCCATCGCCCAAATGGCGTCGGCGGGCGTCACCGAGTACCTCGTGAAGGGCAGCCCCAACACCGAGATCGTCGCGGCCATCCGCCGCCTCTGCGCGAACAGCGCCAACGGGACCGAGTAGTCCGGACGTCAGTCCGCGAGCCAGCGTTCCATACAAGCCAGCAGTTCCTCCGCGTTCACGGGTTTGGTGACGTAGTCGCTCGCCCCGGCGGCGAGGCTCTTCTCGCGGTCCCCTTCCATCGCTTTCGCGGTCACCGTGATGATCGGCAGACCGGCGAACTTCGGCATCTCGCGGATCGCCGCCGTCGTCGCGTGACCGTCCATCTCGGGCATCATCACGTCCATCAGGATCAGGTCGATGCCGTCGTCGGCGAGCAGTTCTTCGATGCCCTTGCGGCCGTTCGGCGCGTGCACCACCGACAGCCCGTGCAGTTCGAGCATCCCCGAGATCGCGAACACGTTGCGGGCGTCGTCGTCGACGAGCAGGACCTTGCGCCCCTGCAGCCGCGGCGGCCCGGACGGCGGATCGGTGAACCCTGCCGTCTCCTCAAGTGCCACCGGAGGCCCTTCGGGCTGGTGCATCAGAGGCAGGATGTCTTCGAGTTCACTGGCCGAGATGTGCAGCATGATGCGTTCCCGCAAGGTGTCGAGCGACGGCAGCAGTTCGACGGGATGCACCCGCGCGTGCCCGTGCAGCAGCCGGTCCTGCGCGGCGCTGAGCTTGCGGGCCGCGTACGCCAGTACCGGAACCTTGACGGGATCCGGGCCATCCGCGAGCCGTTTGAGGAACGTCAGCGCGCTCGTTCCGGGGATGCTGGTGTCGAGCACGACGCAGCGGTAGCTGTCGCGCTTCAGCTCCTCGAACGCCTCCGCCGGCGTGGCCACCGCCCGCACCTGGACCGAGCCGTGACTGTCCGCGACATCGGCCGCGACCCCGCGGGCGAGCAGGGTCAGCAGCCTGTTCTGGTCGCTCTCCACCACCAGGACCCGCCGCTCCGCCCCACCGTTGTCCACAGTGGACTCGTCAAGGCTGGTGGCGGCAGTGAACCTGGCCGCCGGCAGGTAGAGCGTGAACGTGCTTCCCGTCCCCAGCACGCTGTCCGCCCGGATCTCACCGCCGAGCAGGTACGCGACCTCGCGGCTGATCGAGAGACCGAGCCCGGTGCCGCCGTACTTGCGGCTGGTGGTGCCGTCGGCCTGCTGGAAGGCGCCGAAGATCGAATCCAGGTTCTCTTCGGCGATCCCGATCCCGGTGTCGATCACGCTGAAGGCCACCAGCGACTCGTGCTGTGACCCGCTCGACGACGAAACGATGGTGTCGACCAGCTTCACCCGCAGCTCCACGCTGCCGTCTTCGGTGAACTTGACCGCGTTCGACAGCAGGTTGCGCAGTACCTGCCGCAGCCGCTGCTCGTCGGTGAACAGCAGTCCCGGCACGTTGGGTTCCACCGTGACCTGGAAGTCCAGCCCCTTCTCCGCGGTCAGCGGGCGGAACGTCGTGCCGACGTAGTCGAGCAGCTGACGCAGCGGGAACGGCTCGAGGTGGATGTCCATCTTGCCGGCCTCGACCTTCGACAGGTCGAGGATGTCGTTGATCAGCTGAAGCAGGTCGGTGCCCGCGGACTGGATCACCTTGGCGAACTCGACCTGTTTGGGGGTCAGGTTCTGGGTCGAGTTCTGCGAGAGGACCCCGGCGAGGAGCAGCAGGCTGGTCAACGGGGTCCGGAGTTCGTGCGACATGTTGGCCAGGAACTCCGACTTGTACTTCGACGCCAGCGCGAGCTGCTGCGCGCGTTCCTCGATCTCCTGCCGGGCCTGCTCGATCTCGAAGTTCTTCACTTCGATGTCCCGGTTCTGCCGGGCGAGCAGTTCCGCCTTCTCCTCCAACTCCGCGTTGGAAACCTGGAGTTTCGCCTGCTGCGCTTGGAGTTCCTCCGAACGCGCCTGCAGTTCCTCGGCCAGCCGCTGGGATTCCTCCAGCAGGGAGTCGGTCCGCGCGTTGGCGATGATCGTGTTGACGTTGACGCCGATGGTCTCCATCAGTTGTTCGAGGAAATCCTTGCGGACCGCGGTGAATTCGCCGAACGACGCCAGTTCGATGACACCGAGCACCTGGTCCTCGAAGACGATCGGCAGCACGATCAGGGTGACCGGCGGGGCGGAGCCGAGACTCGACGAGATCTTCACGAAGCCCGGCGGTGTCCGGTCGACGACGATCGGTTTCTTGGTCTGCGCGGCCTGCCCGATCAGCGACTGCCCCATCGCGAAGCCCAACGGCGCGTCCGGGTCGTCGCTGTGCCCGTAGCTGGTGATCAGCCGCAGCCGGGTGCCGTCCTCGCCGGACTCGGTGAGGAACAACGTCCCGTGCTGGGCGCCGACCAGCGGGGTCAGCTCGTTCATGATGAGCGTGGCCACCACCCGCAGGTCCCGGTGCCCCTGCATCAGGCCCGAGATCCGCGCCAGGTTGGTGTTGAGCCAGTCCTGCTCCTCGTTCGCCCGCGTGGTCTCGCGCAGCGACTGGACCATCGCGTTGATGTTGTCCTTCAGTTCCGCGACCTCGCCCTGTGCCTCGACGGAGATCGACCGGGTGAGGTCGCCGGTGGCCACCGCACTGGTCACCTCGGCGATCGCCCGGACCTGGCGCGTCAGGTTCCCGGCGAGCTCGTTGACGTTCTCCGTCAGCCGCTTCCAGGTACCCGAAACACCTTCGACCTCCGCCTGGCCACCCAGCCGTCCCTCGCTGCCGACCTCGCGCGCGACCCGCGTGACCTCGGCGGCGAACGCGGAAAGCTGTTCGACCATCGTGTTGATGGTGGTCTTGAGTTCCAGGATCTCGCCCCGCGCGTCGACGTCGATCTTGCGGGAAAGGTCGCCCTGCGCGACCGCGGTGGTGACCTGGGCGATGTTGCGGACCTGACCGGTGAGGTTGTTCGCCATCGAGTTGACGTTGTCGGTGAGGTCCTTCCAGGTGCCGGCGACGTTCGGCACCCTGGCCTGCCCGCCGAGGATGCCCTCGGTGCCGACCTCGCGCGCCACCCTGGTGACCTCGTCCGCGAACGCCGACAGCGTGTCGACCATCGTGTTGATCGTCTGGGCGAGCGCGGCGACCTCGCCCTTGGCCTCGACGGTGATCTTCTGGGAAAGGTCCCCGCGGGCGACCGCGGTCGCGACCTGGGCGATGGAGCGCACCTGGTCCGTCAGGTTGTCGGCCATGACATTGACCGACTCGGTCAGGCCCTTCCACGTCCCCGACACACCCTTGACATCCGCCTGACCACCCAGCCGCCCTTCCGTACCCACCTCACGGGCGACACGGGTGACCTCGTCGGCGAACGACGACAGCTGGCCCACCATCGTGTTGATGGTGTCCTTGAGTTCCAGGATCTCGCCGCGCGCGTCGACGCGGATCTTCTGCGACAGGTCGCCCTTCGCCACCGCGGTGGTGACCTCGGCGATCGAACGCACCTGGTCGGTCAGGTTGTCCGCCATGACATTGACCGACTCGGTCAGGCCCTTCCACGTCCCCGACACACCCTTGACATCCGCCTGACCACCCAGCCGCCCCTCGGTACCCACCTCGCGCGCCACGCGCGTCACCTCGTCGGCGAACGACGACAGCTGATCCACCATCGTGTTGATCGTGTTCTTCAACTCCAGGATCTCGCCCCGCGCGTCCACCGTGATCTTCTGCGACAAGTCACCCTTCGCCACCGCCGTGGCCACCTGGGCGATGGAGCGCACCTGATCGGTCAGGTTGCCCGCCATGAAGTTCACCGACGTCGTCAGATCCCGCCAGGTCCCCGCCACGCCAGGGACCTGGGCCTGTCCACCGAGCGCACCCTCGATCCCGACCTCGCGCGCCACCCGCGTCACCTCGTCGGCGAACGACGACAGCTGATCCACCATCGTGTTGATCGTGTTCTTCAACTCCAGGATCTCGCCCCGCGCGTCCACCGTGATCTTCTGCGACAAGTCACCCTTCGCCACCGCCGTGGTGACCTCGGCGATGGAGCGCACCTGATCGGTCAGGTTGCCCGCCATGAAGTTCACCGACGTCGTCAAGTCCCGCCAGGTCCCCGCCACGCCGGGCACTTCCGCCTGCCCGCCCAGTCGTCCTTCGCTCCCCACCTCACGTGCCACCCGCGTCACCTCGTCGGCGAACGACGACAGCTGATCCACCATCGTGTTGATCGTGTTCTTCAACTCCAGCATCTCGCCCTTGACGTCGACGGTGATCTTCTGGGACAGATCCCCCTTCGCCACCGCGGTCGCGACCTCGGCGATGTCGCGGACCTGCCCGGTGAGGTTGCCCGCCATCGCGTTCACCGAATCGGTGAGGTCCTTCCAGGTCCCCGAAACCGAGGGCACCGCGGCCTGCCCGCCGAGGATGCCCTCGGTCCCCACCTCCCGCGCGACCCGGGTGACCTCGGAGGTGAACAGCGCCAGCTGGTCGACCATCCCGTTGAAGACGACCGCCATCTCGTCCATCAGGACGTCGTCCTCTTGGGGAAGCCTCGTGCTGAAATCGCCGTCGCGAACCGCTTTCAATCCCTCCAACAGCCGCTGCAAGCCTTCGTCGTTGAGCGCGACACCCACTCGTACTGCGTCTCGCGACCCACGTTTTCCACCCGGTTCCGGCATCGAAATGCCTCCTTTGTTCTGGCTCCCCACAGGTCCAGGGGGCTACCGTCATCCCCGCAGCGGCCCGGGAGGGCCCAGCGGAATCCAGAAGGCCACTGACGTACCTTCGCCAGGCTTGCTGGAGATCCGGAACCATCCTTGCGCCGCTTCCGCGCGTTCCCGCATCGATGCCATTCCGATGTGCTCACCTGACAGCGCTTCACGGGAGCGCTCGCCGCCGGCCTTCATCCCGTCACCGTTGTCGACGACCCCCGCCAGCAGGCCGCCGTCCTGTCCCGTCAGAGAGACCACGACGGCGGAGGCGTTCGCGTGCTTCCACACGTTCACCAGGGCCTCTTGGAGGATCCGGAAGGCGGTGATGACGAGGTCAGGGGGCGGTTTGGCGGCGAAATCGTGGCGCAGCGTGCAGTCCAGCCCCCAGCCGGAAACGACCTCGTCGAGATAGTCGCGGACAGAAGCGACCAGGTCGTTGTCGTTCAGCGCGGGCGGGCGCAATTGGGCGACCAGGATCCGCAGCCGCCGGATCGCCCCTTGAATCGCGTCGTCGAGTTGCGTCAACGCGGGATCACGCCGTTGCGCGGCGAGCATCTGCAACCGCATGCTGGCCGCGATCATCGATTGAATCGAATCGTCGTGAACATCCCACGCGATCCGGCGACGTTCGGTTTCCTGCGCACGGACGAAATGGGCGAACGCCAGCCGCCTTCCGGTCGTTTCCTCCTCCGTTTTCCGGCGTTCGGTGAGATCACGGGTGACTTTGCCGAAACCGACGAGGTCGCCCTGCTCGTCCCGCAAAGCGGTGATGACGGTGTTGGCCCAAAACCGTTCGCCACCACGACGGAGCCGCCAGCCCTCGTCCTCGTGACTCCCCACCTCGGCGGCGATCAGCAGTTCTTCGCCGGGTTTTCCCTCGGCGACGTCTTTTTCGGTGTAGAAAACAGAAAAGTGGCTGCCGAGGATCTCCTGCTCGGAATATCCCTTGATCCGTTCCGCCCCCGGGTTCCAGCTGGTCACGTGGCCCTCGACATCCAGCATGTAAATGGCGTAGTCGACGACACTGTGCACGAACAGCTCGAAGAGCACAGCACTGCGATGATCAGGCGCCTGTTCCGATGGCAGCATGGCCATAGTGCAGCTTGGCACTCGGGTACGTCTCACCGCTACGGCCGTTCGAGGAGGCCATTCTTGCGCGCATGCGCCACGGCCTCGAGCTTCGAATGGGTGCCGGTCTTCACCAGTATCCGCTGCACGTGATTCCGCACGGTGTTCCGCGCGAGCCGCAGCTCTTCGGCGATCCTGTCGGTTCCCGCGCCGTCGGCGATCAGCCCGAGCACCTGCCGCTCCCGAAGCGTCAGGACCGGCCCGAGCCGGCCTGCGGTCCCGGCAAGCATGGCCAGTGCGCCGCTGAGCAGTTCCGGGTCGATGACCACGTCGCCGGCCGCGACGGTCCGGATCGCCGTGATCAACTCGTCGAGGAGACCCGACTTCAGCAGCAGCCCCGCTCCGCCGACTTCGAGGATCCTGGCGGCGATGGCACTGTTCGCGTCGCCGGTCAGCACGAGCACCCTGCTCGACGGCGAAATCGCCTGGAACCTGGCTATCGCCTCGATCCCGTCTCCGTCCGGCAGCCGCCGGTCGAGCAGGACGATGTCGGGCAGATGCGCCCCCGCCGCGATCATCCCGTGCGCGAGGGACTCCACCGACGCCACCAGGTCGATCTCCGGGAATTCCTCGAACGCCGCGCCGAGCGCCTCGGCGACCATCTTGTGGTCTTCGACGAGCAGCACTCGGATCGGGGCCGCCGCCGGGGGCACGGGCTGCGGGGAGGTCGGGTTCGACATGCACCTTCTCCGTCGATCGTGGTCTCGCCGGGACCATTGTCGGGCAGGTTCCCGGAATTCACTCCCCCTCGCGGCCGCATTCACCCACGTGCGGCTTCACCGATCAGGGCGACCGGGCACCGTGCGCGGCTCAGCAACCCCTGCGCCGTGCTCCCGAGCCCACCGCCGGACGATCCGATCACGATCAGACCGGCGTGCGGGACCACCCTGATGAGGGCCCTGGCCACGGTGCGGTCACGGACGACGGCGAGCCGGAGGAGGACGCCGGGATACTTCTCGCGCCAGGCCGCCACCCTGTCCTCCAGCGCGCGTTCCTCCGCCGCCTCGACACTCGCCAGTTCGGCACCCGCTTCGAGGACGCTGTCATGCCAGGCGTGGACGACGACGAGAGCGCTGTTCCGCGCCGAAGCACTGTCGAGCGCGAAGACCAGGGCGCGTTCGCTGTCGCTGGAGGCATCGACTCCGACGACCACTTCACCCCGGCGCGGAGCGGTCAAGCCGCGGACCACGACCACCGGGCACTTCGCGTACCCGGCCACCTTCGTGGCGACCGCGCCGATCGGGGCTCCGCGAAGGGCGCCGAACCCGTGTGTTCCCAGCACCAGCAGCGACGCCGACTCCGACGCCGCGACCAGTTCGTCGGCGATCCCGCCGCGTTTCACCTCGTGTTCGGTGGGCACCGCCGGTTCGGCTTCCCGCACGACACTCGCGGCGGCGAGGTTGTCCTGCGCCGCGCCACTCTCCCAGCGGCGGCCGTCGATGTGGAGGAGCCTCAGCGCGCTGTCCCGTCTCGCCGCCTCCCCTGCGGCCCAGCGCACCGCCGCCCGCGAAGACTGCGAGGCGTCCACGCCGACGACCACGGCGGCGCGCCGCTGGATCCCGGTCATCACCGGCCTCCCGTCCCGCCGCCGGAACCGGCGGACGTCCGCCGACAGCCTGCTCTCCGGCGCGACGCCCGCACAGGGCATGAAGTCCTTTTCCCGGAACGGGAGACGGGGATTCCGGCGGACATTCTCCCACCGTGCGCGGCGGGCCGGTCGTTTCGACGCCGACCCGTGACCCGCCGTACCCGTCCGGCGACCGAGAGGGGTCTTTGTGCCCTCGATGGCACAACCTTCGGCGCTGACCGGAACGGCCCTCGATACCGCATCGTCGAAGGTGACGAAATAGTGAAACCGTCGCGTGGGAAGGGATGACCGGGACGTGACCACGAGAATCTGCGAGACCCGCCGCCGCCCCGGCACACAGGCCGGCGCCGCCAGGGCGCTGGTCTCCGCCGAACTCGAGAAGCTGCCGAGAGTCATCATGGCGAAACCCGAGGCGCACGCCTCCCTGCTCGACGGCGTCCTGACCGCCGTGCGGCAACTCGACATGCGGCGGCTCGACGGGGCGGCCCCCGCCGAGCCGCCACGCCGCCGTTACCGCCTCCCGCGCTGGACCACCCGGGACCGGCGCGTCCAGCGGCTGCGTGGCTGGCTCAGCGGCGTGCCCGGCTGACCGGGCGCCGCACCCGTCACACCGGGCGCCACCGGCCGATGTCGGCCTCCATCGGCACGATCCGGGTCAGGGACGAGCGGATCTTCAGCTCCATCGCCCGGTCCCGGCCGCGGGTCCCGCGTGGGGCGTAGGGATAGAAGGAGCCGCGCTCCCGGCGGTAGACCATGGTCAGCCTCGGATGGCGCATGTCCCGCAACTCGGCGAAGTCGACAGCCGTGTGCAGGAGCCAGGACGCGAAACCGGCCTGAGCCAGCCTCTCGTTGACGTCGACGAGGTCGTCGAGCAGCCAGCCCAGATCCCCGTTCTCCCGCCAGCAGCGCACGATCGTCCGCCCGTGCGCGTCATGGGTGACCACGTTGCGGCGCGCGGAATCCCCGGCGAGACCGGCGATGATCTCCGCCTCCGTGCCCGCGCCCGGACGGCCTTCGGCGACGAAGCAGACCGTCCCCGACCCTGTCGGCGCCAGCCCGTACCCGGACCGCAGCGTCACTGCCGCCGACCTCAGCTCCAGCAACGGAAGCAGGCTCGACCGTACCGAACGACTCTTCCCCAGCAGGCTTCCCAGCAGCGCCATGACTTCACGCATCCTTTCCCTCTGCGTGAAGCCTTTACGATCGCGCCCTCATACCCTAGGGCCGCACGGTCGCGCGTTCTCCGGGACAAGTCCCCGGTTCCGGTGACCTACGGCCCTACCCGCAATTGCCGGTCGTCACCCGGCAGTTGTCACCGGCTCCGGGGACGAAGGAGCCGTTCGCTGTCCAGTTTGCCTTCCACGACCTCGTGCGCTACCTCCGTCAGCTTCCTGTTCGAACCGCGGGCGAAGGCCCGCAAGCGCTGAAAAGCGGTGGCGACGTCGATGCCGGCACGCGCGGCGAGCATGCCTTTCGCCTGCTCGATGATGACCCGGCTGTCGAGGGCCGTCTGCAACTGCTCCGAAAGCAGCCGGTAGTGGTGCAAATCCCGCTGCTGCAGGAGACACAGGGTCGCGACGTCGGCGAGTGCCTGACCCAGCCTGCGGTCTTCGGCGCTCAAAACCACGGTTTCGGTACTGAGGAAGGCTATCGAACCGACAGTCTCATCCATGGCGCGCAACGGAAGCGCGGAAACCGCGAGATAGCCCTGTCCGACCATCCTGGCGACGTAACCGGGCCAGCGCCGGACCTCGGCGGAGAGGTCGCGGACGACGATGTCGCTCCCGGTTTCGAACGACTCGAGCGCCGGCCCTTCCTCGACCACCGCGGGATGGCGTTCGAGTTTCAATCCCGGCAGGAAGACTTCCATCGAATCGATCGGCAGCAGCCGCACGCATTCGCTGGACAACGTGTCCACGACCCGATCCGGTCCCAGGTCCTCCGTAACACTCGCGGTCAAGCTCGCGAATGCCGCGCAGACCGCGGTTTCCCTGTCCACTCCTGCGGCGATCTCCTCGCGCCAGCTGTTCACCAGAGCGATTCTGGTCCGCACCAAGACATCCGGCAACGACCAGATGGCGGATCCTACGCAAGATCGGTCACGGACCGTTATCTCGACGAGATATCGATGGCGGAGATTTTCACTGCCGTCGCAACGAAATCGGTGGCACGGTGTTCGCCCGCAGCGCGTCTTCATCCATAGTGGACTCGCCGATCCCCGCCTTGCCGATCCTGTCCGCGACGACGGCTCCGGGATCGTCGAGCACGTCGGTCCTTCCGCTCAGGAAAGCCCACTCGTGCTCGTCCGAACCGTAGTAGAGCACTGTTCCGAACGCCTCGGTGAACCGGCGCCAAGACGCGGTCAGTGTCTGGTTCCGCCACACCGTCGGACAGCCCGCCTGGCAGCCGACCACTCCCCCTTCGGAGAGCAGTGCCGTACACCGGGCGAGGAAGTCCGCACCGTAGAGCCGGTTGTGCTGTGCCGCCGGATCGTCGTTCTCGTCCGGCAGGTCGATCACGACCACGTCGTAGGAGTCCCCGCGTTCCCGTGCCTCGGCGAGGAACTCCCAGCCGTCGCGGTAGTGGACCCGGATCTTCCCTTCGCCGCGCTCGGCACGGGCCAGGTCGTCGAGCGTGTAGCCGTAAGGAAGGTGCTCTGCGCAGACCCGCACCGCCTCGGCGTCGATGTCGACATGATCGACCACCTCGGCGCCCGCGGCGACCGCGAGCTCGGAGGCGACCCCTTCGCTGGAGCCGATGATCAGCACCCGCTCGACGCGTTCGGCGAGCAGCAGCGACGGGACCATCAGCGCTTCGTGGTAGACGAGCTGGCTCAGCTCGGTACTCTGCCGTTCGTCGTCGCAGAACAGGGAGATCCCCTGCGCGGTCCGTCCGATGAGGACGTTCTGGAACGCGGTACGTCCCTCGAAGAGGACCTCGTCGACGTCCCAGTTCCGGCTGAGCCCCGCGCCCATCGGCTCGACGATCACTCGTGGCGCCATCAGTTCTCTCCTCGTTCCACAGTGGACATCCGGACGGCGCCGGCGCCCAGCAGCTTCGCCAGCAGCGCGACCGCCCGCTCCGGATCGGCCCGGTCCCCGCAGGTGAACACGTCCACGAACACCGAACCGATTTCCGGGTAGGTGTGCACCGACGCGTGCGATTCGGCCAGTAGGGCGAGCACGGTAACCCCTTGCGGGGCGAAGGAGTGCGACACGACCTCGCAGACTGTCGCCCCCGCCTCGGTCACCGCGTCGGCGAGGGTCTTCTTCAGGAGTTCGGCGTCGTCGAGCAGCGACGGCTCGATCCCCTCGAACTCCGCGAGTACGTGGCGGCCGGCGAACCGGCCGACGAGTGGTTCTTCACCCGGCATCGGCGAACCTCCCCACACAATAGGTGCGCAACGGCTCGATCCCGTTGAAAGCGACGGACGAATAGCTGGCGGTGTAGGCCCCGGTGCCCGGGATGTCCAGCCGGTCGCCCGCCCGCAACGACATCGGCAGCGCGCACGGCGTCCGCTGGTACAACACGTCGTCACCATCGCAGGTCGGCCCGGCGAGGACCACCGGCCCTTCCGGACCTTTGACGCCGACGGCCTCCAGCCGATACGCGACAGCTTCGTTCTCGCACTCCGCCATCCCGTTGTACCTGCCGACGTCGAGATAGACCCAGCGGCGTTCGTCGGCGGCGGCGCGAGTGGTCACCAAGACGACTTCGGTCCGGATGAGCCCGGCGTCGGCGACGATCACGCGGCCCGGCTCCAACAGCAACTCCGGTCCTGACAGGTGCTCTTCGAGGGCGGCGTGGATCACCGCCGCGTAATCCGTCAGTGACGGCACGGATTCGCGGTGCTCGGTGGCGAACCCGCCACCGATGTTGAGCCGCTCCAGGCCGACGCCCGCGTCGGCGGCGACCTTGGCCGCGGTCGCGATCCCGATCTCCCAGGCCGCCGGGTCAGGCTGCTGCGAACCGACGTGGAACGCGATTCCGGGCCGCAGCCCGGCTTCCGCGGCCTGGCGCAGCAGCGTGGCGGCCACCGCAGGTTCGCAGCCGAACTTGTGGCCGAACGGCGTCACCGAGTCCGGGCCGCCGGTCAGCAGGCGGACCGAGACCAGCGAACCGGGCGCGTGCTCGGCCAGGTTCGCCAGATCACCGCCGGAATCCGTGGTGAACTCGCGGACCCCGCGCGCATACGCGAACGCGATGTCCGCGGGCTTCTTGATCGTGTTGCCGTAGGCCAGCTCCGCCGCCCGCGCGCCACGGGACAGGCACAGCGCGATCTCGGCCGTGCCTGCCACGTCGAACCCCGCTCCCGCCGACAGCACCGCGTCGAGCACCTCGGGAGCGGGATTCGCCTTGACCGCGTACCTGATCAGCGCGTCCGGGAACGCCGTCGACACCGCGGCCGTGCGCTCCGCCACCAGGTCGGTGTCCACGACCAGGCAAGGTGTCGGCGGCTCGCGGTCCGCCAGGAAGGCGCGGATCCGGTTCAGGCTTTCGGTCACACGCCCCAGGGTGTCAAAGGCCGATCACCGGTACGGAACCCGGGGTCACGCCCGGGCGTCGTCCGAGGCCTGCTCCGGCAGGTCCACGCCGTGCTCGGCGGCCAGTCGCTCCAGGTTGGCCAGATCGGCGCCGACGGCCGAGGCGCGATCGTCGTCCGAGTCACGCCTGGCGATCCGGACGTCTTCCCTGGCCTGTCGTACCCGGTCCCGCAGATTCACCGCGAACTCGCTCATCGTGCACCCCCGATCTCCCGCACCTTGTCTGCTTTCACCCTAAGACCCTCCGAATCGGTCACCGACGTGATCTGCGTCATCACGGGTTCGTTCGTGTCGGTTCGTTCGTGTCGGAGTGAAGCAGTATGACGGCAGGACCCGGGTTTCGCAGATCAGCGGAGCCCGGCTTTTTCACCGGGCGCCGGAACACCCGCCCGGCGGCCGATCACCGCGAGCGGGACGAGGGCGCACAAACCGCCCGCGACGGCGACCAGAACGTAACCACCCAGGCCGAACAACTGCCCCGCGAGCAAGCTCGCCACCGCGGAGGTCCCCCACACGAAGGCGTCGACAGTGCCCTGCGCCCTCCCGCGCTGGGCGGGCGGGAGATCACGGCTGAGCATGCCGCTGCCGCCGACGAACACCAGGTTCCAGCCGTAGCCCAGCAGGAACATCGCGAGGGGGATTCCCACGTGATGCGAATCGGGGGCGCCGATCGCGGTGACCGCCGCGACGGTGAGCGTGCCGATCCCGCCGAAGATGGTCGCGCGGCCGCCCCAGCGGTCGGTGATCCAGCCGGACAACGGCGCCAACGCGAACATCCCGATCAGATGGGCGCTCAGCACCCAGCCGACGACGTCGAGCCCCTGACCGTGCTCGTGCAGCTGGACCGGGGTCATCGTCATCACCGCCACCATGGCCAACTGCGCGCCGACCATCGCCACGAGTGGCCCGAGGATCACCGGGTTCCGCACGGACATCCGCTCACTCCTCGGCGCCCTCTCCGCCGGGCCGGCGAGGCCCCGCGGCAGAGTGGCGACGGCGATCACGGCGATGGCCACGACGATCGCCCCCGCGGCGATCGGACCGGACAGGGCGGGCAGCTCGGCGGCTTCCGCCCGCGCCGCGGCGGGCGCGATCAGCGCGGGCCCCGCGACCGCGCCCACGGTCCCCGCCCAGACCATTGTGGACAGTGCGAAACCCTTGCGGTGCTCGGGCGCCAGGTCGGCCGCCGTGTACCGCGAGAGCTGTGCCCCGCTGTTGCCGAAGCCGATCAAGGGCATCCCCGCCACCAGCGCGAGCACGGAATCGCCGAGCACCCCGGCGAACGAGATCACCGCGCCCGCCACCGCCGCGCCGTACATCAGGATCAGGACGAGCCGCCTGCCGTAGCGGGCGGCCAGCGTTCCCGACGACAGCGAACCCACGGCCGAGCCGAGTACCAGCACGGCGTTCGGCAGCCCGCTCCACGCGGCACCGGCGTGCTCGACCACGATCAACGCCGCCGTGGTGGACAGGCCGACGACCGCGGTACTGAGGCAGGCGACGCCCGTGAAGAGCGCGAACATCGGTTTCATGATTCAAACCTAGGTTTTCCCGGTGCTCCGGCGAATAGGCTGACGAAGGCCTCGCGGGGGTGCGAGGCGCATCATGAAAGGAATCCGGGCTCGATGACCTTACGATCGGAAAGAGCGCTGGACGACCTCGACTGGAGGCTCGTCGAAACGCTCCAGAACGACGGCCGGCTCTCGTTCAAGGAGCTGGGCCGACGGGTGAACCTCTCCGCCCCCGCGGTCGCCGAACGGGTCCGGCGGCTGGAGGAGGCGGGCGTCATCACCGGCTACCGCGCCCAGGTCGACGCGCGCCGCGCCGGGTACGGCCTGCAGGCGTTCGTCGAGATGCGCTGCTCGCTCGGCAGCTGCCTGCTGCGCACCAGCAAGTCCGAGGACTACCCCGAGGTGGTCGAGCTGCACCGGCTCAGCGGCGACCGCTGCACCATGCTGAAGGTGCGGGCCGTGTCGCTCGAACATCTCGAAGGCCTCTTCGAACGGCTGGGCAAACACGGCGAGATCAGGTCGTCGGTGGTGCTGTCGACCCAGTACGAGGGCAGGCCGGTCGGGCCGCCGGTCGAGGACTACCTGAAGGCCACCAAGAGCGAGGGCTGGAGCGTCTGAATACTGGGCTCCATGAGTTTGCTCTTCGCCGGCGGGTGGTTCGGTCCCGAACCCGGGGACTGGCAATCCGAGTGGTGTGACCGGTACCCGGGTTCGAAACGCTTCGCGCAGGACGATTGGGACGAGCCCGTCCGCGAAGACTGGGTCACCAGACTGGACGAGGCGCTCGCGCCTCCCGTCCTCGTCGGGCACCTCACCGGCGCCCACGGGCCGTGGCCCGAAGGCGAGAAGCTGCTCGCTCCCCTGCTCTAGTGCGGTGCAGGTGGTCGTGAGTGGCAAGTGGGGTTAGAACGACACTTGCCACTCACGACCGAGGTCGTCACCGGTCAGGAATCGAGAAGCGACGGCGGCCCGGATTCACCTAGCGTGATCATCGTCGCGGACGTACCGCACGAACGAAGAGGACGAACGGCTCGAAGCTGGTTAGATCGAGCCCGGTGAGGCTGACGGACCGTACACGCGGCCCACATCAGGATGGAGACATGATGCGCAAGACCACCAGGCCGCAGCCGCCCGAGGAACACCCCGCCGACAGCCACGACCTGATCCGTGTCCTCGGTGCGAACGAGAACAACCTCAAGAACGTCGCTGTCGAGCTGCCGAAGCGCCGGCTGACGGTGTTCACCGGTGTTTCCGGATCGGGCAAGAGCTCTCTGGTCTTCGACACGATCGCGGCCGAGTCACAGCGGCTGATCAACGAGACGTACAGCACCTTCGTGCAGGGCTTCATGCCGACGCTGGCCCGGCCCGAGGTCGACGTGCTCGACGGCCTGACCACCGCGATCATCGTCGACCAGCAGCGGATGGGCGCCGACCCCCGCTCCACGGTCGGCACCGCCACCGACGCCCACGCGATGCTGCGCATCCTCTTCAGCCGGATCGGCAAACCGCACATCGGTTCGCCGCAGGCCTTCTCCTTCAACGTCGCCTCGATCTCCGGCGCGGGCGCCGTGACCACGGAGAAGGCCGGACGGACCACGAAGGAACGCCGCGAATTCAGCATCACCGGCGGGATGTGCTCCCGCTGCGAAGGCCGGGGCAAGGTCAACGACATCGACCTCACCGCGCTGTACGACGACACCAAATCCCTCAACGAGGGCGCGCTGTCGGTCCCCGGGTTCTCCATGGAGGGCTGGTTCGGCCGCATCCTCCGCGGCTGCGGCTTCTTCGACCCCGACAAGCCGATCAAGAAGTACACCAAGCGGCAGCTGGACGACCTGCTCTACAAGGAGCCGGTCAAGCTCAAGATCGACGGCATCAACCTGACCTACTCGGGGCTGCTCCCCACGATCCAGAAGTCGTTCCTGTCCAAGGACAGGGAGGCGATGCAGCCGCACATCCGCGCTTTCGTGGACCGGGCGGTCACGTTCACCGTCTGCCCCGAATGCGACGGCAGCCGCCTCAGCGAGCTCGCGCGGTCTTCGAAGATCAAGCGGGTCAACATCGCCGACGCGTGCTCGATGCAGATCAGCGACCTGGCCGACTGGGTCCGCGGGCTCAAGGAGCCGTCGGTGGCGCCGCTGCTGGAGAAGCTGCTCCACACGCTCGACTCCTTCGTGGACATCGGCCTCGGCTACCTCTCCCTTGACCGGCCGTCCGGCACGCTTTCGGGTGGTGAGGCGCAGCGCACGAAGATGATCCGGCACCTCGGCTCTTCGCTCACCGACGTCACCTACGTCTTCGACGAGCCCACCATCGGCCTGCACCCGCACGACATCCAGCGGATGAACAACCTGCTCCAGCAGTTGCGCGACAAGGGCAACACGGTGCTGGTCGTGGAGCACAAGCCGGAGACGATCGCGATCGCCGACCACGTCGTCGACCTCGGCCCCGGCGCGGGCACCGCGGGCGGGACGATCTGCTTCGAGGGCACCGTCGAAGGCCTGCGCGCCAGCGACACCAGCACCGGCAGGCACCTCGACGACCGCGCGTCGCTCAAGGACAGCGTCCGCAAGCCGACCGGCAAACTGGAGATCCGCGGCGCGGACCGCCACAACCTGCGGAAGGTGAACGTCGACGTCCCGCTCGGCGTCCTCTGTGTCGTCACCGGTGTCGCCGGCTCCGGCAAGAGCTCGCTGATCCACGGCTCGATCCCCGCCGCGGAAGGCGTGGTCTCGGTCGACCAGACGCCCATCCGCGGCTCGCGGCGAAGCAACCCCGCCACCTACACCGGCCTGCTCGAACCGATCCGCAAGGCCTTCGCCAAGGCCAACGGCGTGAAGCCCGCGCTGTTCAGCGCCAACTCCGAGGGCGCCTGCCCGAACTGCAACGGCGCGGGCGTCATCTACACCGACCTCGGCATCATGGCGGGTACGTCGACCACCTGCGAGGAATGCGACGGCAAACGGTTCCAGGCCTCGGTGCTGGAGTACACCTTCGGCGGCAAGAACATCAGCGAGGCGCTCGCGATGCCGGTGTCCGAAGCGGTGGAGTTCTTCTCCGAAGGCGAGGGACGCATCCCCGCCGCGGCCGCGATCCTCGGCAGACTCAACGACGTCGGCCTCGGCTACCTCAGCCTCGGCCAGCCGCTCACCACGCTCTCCGGCGGTGAACGGCAGCGGCTGAAGCTCGCGACGCACATGGGCGACAAGGGCGGCGTCTACGTCCTCGACGAGCCGACCACCGGTCTGCACCTCGCCGACGTCGAGAACCTGCTCGGCCTGCTGGACAGGCTCGTCGACGCGGGCAAGTCCGTGATCGTGATCGAGCACCACCAGGCGGTCATGGCGCACGCCGACTGGATCATCGACCTCGGCCCCGGCGCCGGTCACGACGGCGGCAAGGTCGTCTTCGAGGGCACGCCGTCCGATCTCGTCGCGACCGGTTCGACGCTGACCGGCGAGCACCTGGCGGCCTACGTCGGCAAGTGACTCTCCCGGCCCAGTGAGTGGCGGCCTCGTGAGTGGTAAGTCGCGTTCTAACAATCCTTGCCGCTCACGAGGTCAGGGAGCCTCACTCACCGTCGGCGTCGAGACCGTCCCGGTCCGCCCACTCCAGCAGGGTGTCGAGCGAGTAAGCCGTGTCGTCGATGCCCGCGTGCAGGTCGCCGAGTTCGGCGAAGCGCGCGGGCACGGTGGCGATGGTGCACTCCCGCGGCTCGACGTCGTCGATCTCGTCCCACCTGATCGGCGTCGAGACGACGGCTTCAGGCACTCCGCGCACCGAGTAGGCGCTCGCGATCGTGTGGTCGCGAGCGTTCTGGTTGTAGTCGACGAACAGCTTTGAGGGGTCGCGGTCCTTGCGCCACCAAGTGGTGGTGACCTCGTCGGGCATCCGGCGCTCGACCTCGCGGGCGAAGGCGAGCGCCGCCCGGCGGACCTCCTGGAAACCCCACCGTGGCTCGATCCGGACATAGACGTGCAGACCGGCGCCACCTGAGGTCTTCGGCCAGCCGACGATGCCGAGTTCGTCCAGGATCTCGTGGACGGTGTGGGCGACCTTCCGCACGGTGGAGAACGGGCAGTCGGGCATCGGGTCGAGGTCGATCCGCCATTCGTCGGGGCGTTCGGTGTCGGCGCGGCGGGAGTTCCAGGGGTGGAACTCGACGGTCGACATCTGCACCGCCCAGATCACGTCGGCGGGATGCGTGACGCAGAGTTCGTGGGCGTGCCTGCCGGAGGGGAAGTCGACGCGGACGGTCTGCAGCCAGTCCGGGGCGCCGTTCGGGACCCGCTTCTGGTGGACCTTCTCCCCCGCGACCCCGGACGGGAACCGGTGCAGCATGCACGGCCGCTCCCGCAGCGCCCGCACGATCCCGTCGCCGACGGCGAGGTAGTACTGGACGAGATCGAGTTTGGTCTCACCCCGCGCCGGGAAGTAGACCCGATCCGGGCTGGAGACGCGCACCGTCCGGTCGCCGACCTCGATCTCCACCGCCGCGCTTTTCGCCATACACGGAAACTAGCCCGAAAGTGACCGGCCCGCGTCCGCTCGATCCTGTCAGGATGGCGGCATGGCACAACGGACCCGCGCGGACGCCCTGACGCGCGAGCGCATCGTCGAGGCCGCCGTCGAGCTGCTCGACGCGGACGGCGAGAGCGGGCTGACCTTCCGGACGCTGACCGAACGCCTCGCCACCGGCCCCGGCGCGATCTACTGGCATGTGGCGAACAAGGGCGAACTGCTCGACGCCGCGACCGCGTCCGTCATCGGCGGCGCCCTGGCCATCGAGGTCACGGGTTCGCCCCAGGACGAGATCCGAGCCATCGCGCTCGGCCTCTTCGACGCGGTCGAGCGGCATCCGTGGCTTCCCCCGCAACTCGCCGTCCAGCTCTCCCGCAGTCCGTGGAGTTCGGTGACGCCGCGGATCTTCGAAAGCATCGGGCAACGGGTCAGCCTGCTGGGCGTCCCCGAGTCCACTTGGTTCACCGCGACGTCAGCGCTGGTGCACTACGTTTTCGGCGCAGCGGGCCAGAACGCCGCGAACGCCCGCGTGCTCGCGCGAGGCGTGGACCGCGCCGAACTCCTCGACGCCGCCGCGAACGCTTGGGAAGAACTCGATCCCGGCGATCACCCGTTCTTGCGGGCCATCGCCGGCCAGGTGCGGGGGCACGACGACCGGGAGCAGTTCCTCACCGGGATCGACCTGATCCTCACCGGGATCGCCGGCGCCGCGCCTTGTGGATCGACGCGACCGTGATGGCGAAGACCACGCCCAGGAAGGTCAGGTCCATCGCGGGCACCCAGCGCACGTCGCCGCCCTTGAGCACGTACGCGCCGACAGGCCGCGCGGCGAGCATGAAGCCGCCGCCCTCACCTTCCTTGCCCTGTTCGGTGCCGTGCCCGCCGCCTCCGCCGCCGATGACGCTCGCGGCCGGGATCACCACGACGCCGTCCTTCTCGACGGGCTCGCCGTAGACGCGCCT
Organism: Amycolatopsis sp. NPDC102522; assembly: GCF_055584485.1. Taxonomy (NCBI): domain Bacteria; kingdom Bacillati; phylum Actinomycetota; class Actinomycetes; order Pseudonocardiales; family Pseudonocardiaceae; genus Amycolatopsis; species Amycolatopsis sp. NPDC102522. The sequence goes on from NZ_JBVJLY010000009.1 coordinate 178,551, forward strand.
GACGGTGAGGTTGTCCCGCATGACGCTGACGATCTTTTCGAGTCCCATTCAGGCCCCCAGCCTGTCCAGTTCCAACGCGATCGCGCCCCGCAGGAGGCCTCGCGCCCGGTCCAGGTCCATCGAACCAGAAAGCCACCGCTCGCTGAGTCCTTCGACCAGGCTGGTGAGCCGTTCCGCGGCGTCCTCCGCCTCGACTCCGGCGCTGTCGACACTCCGGATCACGTCGGCGACCTCGTCCACCCAGATCCGGGTCGACTCCGCCAATGGTTCCCGCAGTTCGGGGGTGAAGACGGCACTGGCCCGCAACTCGCCCCAGGCCGTGCTGTTCTCCCGCACCGCCTGGGTTTCCTGGAATTCCCCGAACAGCATCAGTTCCAGCTCGGCGCGGGGATCCGCCGCCTCGGCCGAGGCCTCTTCGGTGTACGCCGCGGCGCGGTCGCTGACGAATTCCAGTGTCTTCCGGAGCAGCCCGGCGCGGTTGGTGAAGTGGTAGTAGATCAGCGATGTCGAGATCCCGGCCTCGGCCGCGATCTTCTCGACCCGCAGGCCCCGTACACCGCTGCGCGCGATCACCCGCACGGCCGCTTCCAAGATCTTCTGCTGACGTTCGAACACGAGTGCTCACCCTAGCGGTCTGATCCTGACTGAATTTTCAGTCAGGATGCTATCGTGTCGTCATCGGTTCAGCCAAGGAGTGCACAGTGTTCGATTCGTCCCTTCCCCGTCGCACGATCCTGCGTGCCCTGACCGCGGTCGGCGCCGTCGCCGTCGGGAGCGCGGCGTGTTCCGATCCGGGCGGAAGTCCCGCCGCACCGGCGGCCGGCTCGCCGGAGCCCGCCGCGGCGGGGGTTCGCAGGCTGGGCGCCGAATGGGAAAGCCACGCGCGGACGTACCTGTCGTGGCCCGCGTCGAAGTCCATCTGGGCGGAGGATCTGCCCGCCGTCCGCGAGGAGATCGCCGGTCTGGCCAAGGCGATCGCCGGTTACGAACCGGTGGTACTCCTCGCCCGGCCCGAGCACGCCGAAACCGCTCAACAGGCGTGCGGCGACACCGTCGAGGTCGTCCCGATCCCGGTCGACGACCTGTGGGCGCGTGACACCGTCCCGGTGTTCGTCGAAGAGGCAGGCAAGGTCGCGGGCGTCGATTTCAACTTCAACGGCTGGGGCGGCAAGCAGAAGCCGCACGACAAGGACAACGCCGTCGCGCGGTCCGTGCTGGGCAAGTACGGCCTGGCCCGCACCGAAACCTGGATCACCGCCGAGGGCGGTTCGTTCGAGACCGACGGCGCCGGCACGCTGATGGTCACCGAAAGCTCACTGGTCAACGACAACCGCAACAAGGGCAAGAGCCGCCAGGAGATCGAAGACGAGCTGAAGAAGGTGCTCGGCGTCCGGAAGGTCATCTGGTTCGCGGGCGTGCGCGGCGAGGACATCACCGATGCCCACGTCGACTGCCTGGCCCGGTTCACCGCTCCCGGCGTCGTGCTCCTGGACAAGGCGGCGCCCGGCACCCCGCCGGACTCGTGGTCCCGCGCGGCCGATCAGGCGAGGTCGGTGCTCGCGAGCGCCACCGACGCCGACGGCAAACCCTTCAAGGTGATCGACCTCGTCCAGCCGGCTCCGGACAAGGTCGAGGGCTACGGCGAGGACAGCGTGATCTCGTACGCAAACTTCTACGTCGCGAACAAGTCGGTCTTCGTACCGAAGTTCGGCGACGCGGAGGCGGACGAGCGCGCGCAGCAGATCCTGCGCGAGCAGTTCCCCGGCCGCGAGATCGTTCCGGTGAAGATCTCGACCATCGCCTCGGGCGGCGGCGGGATCCACTGCTCGACGCACGACCAGCCGGGTCAGCCTTCCTGAGGCAGCACCGACATCACTTCGGACACCGGGCGCAAATGCTGCTCCAGCAACCGTGACGCCTCTTTCGCGTCATGGTCGTCCAGCGCGGCGACCAGCTCCCGGTGTTCGTCGTTGATCACCGTCAGCCTTTCCGGGCGTGCCTCCAGCGCGCGGACCGTGACGCGCTGCTGCCGCGAGCGGAGCGTGTCGTACAGCTCGGTCAAGACGGTGTTGCCCGCGGCGTTCACGATGGCGCGATGGAAGCGCCGGTCCAGCCCCGAAACGGCGAACCAGTCGCTTTCGGCACCGGCGCGCACCATCGCTTCGATGAGTTCCGTCATTTCGGCGGGAGCACCGGCCCTGTTCGCACAGAGCGTCGCGATGGCGTGGCCTTCGATCAGCCGCCTGCTCTGGTAGACCTCTTCCAGCTCCCTGGCGGTGACCGTGCGCACCTGGGCGCCCTTGCGCGGCAAGAGACTGATGAACCGCTCGGCGGCCAGCCGGTGGAACGCCTCGCGCACCGGCGTCCTGGAGACCCCGACGACACCGGAGACCCACATTTCGTCGAGGAAACGGCCGCCCTCCAGCTCACCCGAGATGATTCCGTCGCGCAGCCACGTGTAGACCCGCTCGCGCGCCGGGCCGCCCCCTTCGGCGGTCACAGTCATCTCGTTCCCCCTCTATTCCGTTACTTTCCGCGACTGAGCCTACACCTGGACCAGCCAAGTATCCATCATGTATACAAGACTTCCACTGATTGGAAGGGGTCCCATGGTGCACGTCGCGGTGGCGCAGTTCGCGCCCGGCAACGACAAAGAGGCCAACCTCGCCCGCATCGCCTCTCTCGTCGGCGAAGCGGCCGACCGAGGTGCGCGAGTGGTCGTGCTCCCCGAGTACTCGCTGTTCACCGTACCGACGATGAGCCGGGAATTCGTGACCTCGGCGGAAGAACTCGACGGACCGTTCGTCACCGAGCTGCGCGGTCTCGCGAAGGACCGCCAGATCACCGTCGTCGCGGGAATCAACGAAGCCCTCCCCGGTGGCGAGCGGATCTCGAACACCCTCGTCGCCGCCGGTCCCGACGGCGCCATCGCCGCGCTCTACCGCAAGCTGCACCTGTACGACGCCTTCGGTTTCCGCGAATCGGAGCTGGTCCGGCCCGGCGACATCGAAGCCCCGGAGACGTTCGAGGTCGACGGGATCACCTTCGGCCTCCAGACCTGCTACGACCTGCGGTTCCCGGAAGTCACCCGCCGCCTGGTCGACGCGGGCGCCGACGCGGTGGTGCTGCCCGCGGAATGGATGCCCGGCCCGCTCAAGGAGGACCACTGGACCACGTTGGTCCGGGCGCGGGCGATCGAGAACACGATCTACCTCGTCGCGGCGGGACAGGCGGCTCCGGCGGGCTCGGGGCACAGCATGATCGTCGACCCGATGGGTGTCGTCGTGGCCTCGCTCGGCGAGCGCACGGGCACCGCGACCGGCGAGGTCTCCGCCGAGCGGATCTCCGAGGTACGCGCCAAGAATCCCGCGCTGGAACTGCGCCGGTTCGCCGTCACCCCGAAGTCCTGAGTATCTTCTGAACCGGAGGTCCGTTCGTGAAGACACGCCCTCGGGCGTGGTGACGCGGCTTCCGTTCGCCTGGGTGCCGGGTGGCCGCCCGGCACCCAGGCTCTCACGTCACGGCACCAGCAGTCCCCAGTGGACGGCCCACGGCACGAACAGCACGGCTCCGGCCAGCAGCAGACCGACCCGGACTCCGCCCTGTTCCTTCCTGCGCCACCACGAAACCGCCGTGACCGCCCCAGCGGCGACGACGCCGACAGCGATCAGCTGCAGCGCGAGCCACGGCAACGTCCGTCCGAAAAGGACCGGACCCGGCGCCATCGCCGCACCCGTCGTCAGCACGACGTAGTAGACGAGGAATCCCGCCGTGGCAGCCAACCCTGTCGACGCCAGCCAGCGTGCCGGCCGGGCGAGCGGGACATCCTTACGTCGGCGGAACAACGCCGTCACCGGATAGGCCGCGAACGCCAGCAACGCCAGCGCCCACACGCCGATCTGCACCCACGGCGCCTCGTACCAGGCAAGCGGTGCCAGGGCGACACTCGCGCTCGCCTGTACCGGTGGCGGGTCGGCGGACGGCCGGACCGGCCCGTCCTTCAGGCCGTTCACCCAGGTCCCGACGAGGTCGAGGTAGCCGGGAGCGAAGCCGTCGAGCTTGTCGAAACCGTCCGTGGTCCGCCGAAGCCCGTGCTGTGCCTGCGGGAACACCTTCAGCGTGTACTGCCGGTTCCCTGTCCTCTCCAGCGTTTCCCGGAAGATCCGGACGGCTTCGCCGGGTGGGGTCAGCCGGTCCAGCTCACCCCACAGCCCGAGCACCGGCTGCCGCAGCTTCTCCAGCACCGGCACCGGGTCGTACCCGGCCTCCGGGAACGCACCGGCGCCCGCGAGGGTCCGCATGTTCGTTGACGCCACCATGTCCACCATCGAGCCGGTGACCCCGCCGTGCCGCAGGTAGGTCTCGAAGGCCCACGACTGCTGGCGGTCCGGTGAGACCCCGTTGGCCCCGACAGTGACCGCGAAAGCGACGTCTTTCGACTTCGACGCCGCCAACGGCGCGACCCAGCCGCCTTCGCTCAGGCCCCACACCCCGACGCGGGCCGGGTCGACCCCCGGACGCGAACGCAGTGCCTGGACCGCGGCGAGCGCGTCGTCGGCCAGCACCGAGTAGTCCCGCTCGAACAGCGAATAGCCTTCGGTCCGCTTGTCGTAGATCAGGGTCGCGATCCCCGCCTTGGCGAACGCTTCGGCCTCGGTGCGGTAGTCGTCCCTGTCGTGCTCGCCCGAGCCGTGCACCATGACGATCCCCGGCACCGGGCCGCCGCCTTCCGGCGCGACCACCGTTCCGTGCAAGGTCACGCCGTGGCTGGTGAACGAGACGTCGCCCGCCGGAGCGGCTGCGGGCACCGGCGACGACACCGCCACCACCGCCGCCGCGAACAATGCCGCGATCATCGCCTGCTCACCCGGACCACCTCGAGCGACGGCGACGCGAGGATGTCCTTCTCGCAGTACCGTTCGGTGACCCACTGCTTGCGTGAGTACAGCTCCGTCTGGTCGCTGTGGTGCGCCGACCTCGGGTTCGCGGACTGGGAGTAGGTCAGCAGCGTCGTCGTGTCCGGGCAGCCGGTGCCGTTGAACGCGACGACGTGCAGGTACGTCCCGCCGTGCACGATCTCGGTGTACCCACGAGCCGGATCCCAAGGCCCGCCCAAGGAGTCATAGACCCCACGCCCGGCGGTCCCGCCACCCAGCGGGACCTTCCGGCCGTCGCGGACGACGTAGTGATTGTCACCGTAGGGCGCGTCGAGCGGGATGTTCGCCGCTTTCAGCTCCGCGACCGCACTGGAAAGCGCCTTGCGGATCGCCGCGTTCCCGGTGTCAAGGGTGTTCGGGGTGTTGACCGGATCCTTGACGTCGAAGGGGACCTTCCAGATCTCCGGCCCCATCCGGCCCACCCTGGACCAGAACCGGTCGAACAGCAGCGCGCCCCGGCTCTCGGCGTCGGAACGCCCGTCCCAGTTCGCCAGCGCCGCGCAGGCCGCGTCCATTTCCGGCATCGTGCGGCACATCCCGACGACGTCCTCCCGGACGAGTTCGGCGGCGTGGTCCCGATGAGAGAACATCAGGTCTCGCATCGCTTGCCCGGTGAAGCCGCCTTTCGCCAACTGGTCGGCGATTGCGACGAAGCCCCCGCGTGTCCGCATGTTCTGCTCGTACCGGACCGGTCCCACGATGCGAGGGAAACCGGTCTTCGGCTCGGCGGGATTGAACAGCCAGTAGCTGTCGTTCGAGTTCGCCAGGTAGTCGTCCCTGCTCAGGGTGGGCAGGCTGGAAGGGCCGAAGACGCCGGGCCGCAGCGCGTCACGGTCGCGGCCCCACGCGCAGGCCGTCCTGGAACCGTCGAGCACCGCGATCCCGTCGGCGTCGAACAGTTCCTTGCCCAGCGGCGTGTCGCAGCGCGCCGCCTTCTCGTCGGTGACGTGCGGGACTCCGTGGATCTGGCTGTACTCCACCTTCCCGCGATCATCGGTGGCGAGGATGTTCATCCACGGCAGTCCCTGCGTCTTGCGGACCGCGCCGATCATCTCCCCCGCCGTCCGGCCGCGGGCGATCTCGAACATCGAGTTCGTCATCGCGAGGTTCCCGGCGTTGGCGTCCGCTATCGCGAAGGCGCTCGACGCCGTCCACGGCAGTTCCCGCTTCCCGAGCCGGGTCGTCACAGGCCCGTACCTTGTCGTCCACTGTGGACGCACGACGCGCTCCAGGGAGCCGTCCGCCTTGCGCGACAGCACACTCACGTCGCCGCGCCGCATCGGCTCGAGCTTCCCGTCGACCAGGTACGTCGTCGGCGAACCGGGCACGAGCTTCAGTTCGAACAGCGTGTACGTGCGGGTGGTGTCGGTGGCCGTGCCGCTCCAGGCGGCGGTTTCGTTGTGTCCCAGCCACATCATCGGGATACCGGGGATGCCGGCGCCGCTGACGTTCAGCTTGCCCGGCAGGCTCAGCTGCGACTGCCACAACCTGGTCCCGCTCAGCTGCCACGGCAGATGCGGATTGGCCAGCGAGACACCCCGCCCGTTCGCCGAGGCGGCCGAGCCGATCGCGATCGCGTTGCTGCCGATCCCGCTCTCCCCGGTCATCTGCTCACGGCCGGTGCCCGCGGGCGGGGCGCCCGGCAGGGACGCGGTGATCGAGTCCGCGACGCCGCCCTGCCCGAAGATCATCCCGACCGCGTGGCTGTGCCGGTAGACGTCGAGTTCGGTGATCGGCTTCAGCCAGCCGGCGCCCCGGCAGGCCGGGTCGGTGATCTCGCCGGTGCGCAGGTACTTGTTCACGCCCTCGACGTACCCGCGGATCAGTTCGCGGACCTCGCGATACGGCCCGCGTGGCGCGGGTTCCGCGGCGAGGCGTTCGACCACGCCGCTTTCGTTGAGGCCTTGGAAATACAGGTCACTGGCGAGGTTCGTGCTCGCCTGGCTCACGCCGCTCGTCGGCGGCGCGTCCGGGCCGAGCCAGCGGGAGCGCTCGGCCCGGGTCGTGACAGCGACGTCCTCGATCGTGCAGAGGTTGTCCTTGGCCGCGGCGTATCCCTGCCCGAAGCCCAGGCTCACCCAGTCGTTCGCGACGATGTGCGGGATGCCGTACTCGGTGTAGCGGATAGTGGCACCGTCACGGGATGCCCCGTCCGGCGGTTGCGCGGCCGTCGCGGTCCCCGCCGCGAGCAGGCTCGCCGCGGCGCCGACGGCCGCGATTCTCTTCCAGAGCAGCATGCTGCTCCCCCTTTGTGTGGAGTTGTCGTTCGTGAAGACACGCCGTCCGGCGTGGTGACGCGATCCGGTGGTCGAGTGGCCGCTCTCCCACCGGGCTTTTTCAGCTCCCCTCCCTCACTCTCCGTCCGGATCCGGGAACGCCGTCCAGCGCACGAACACCTTCCGCGCGTCCGGGCCGGGTTCCGGCCGCCAGTAGCGGCGCAGCAGGTCCAGGTACTCCTCCCAGAACTGCTTGAGCTCCTCGAGGTTCACGTGCACCGCGCCGCGCGAGAACACCAGCGCGTCTCCCCATTCGCCCAGTTCGTCGCGACGCCGCAGGAAGCGCGCCATCTGCTCCAGGTCCTCGGTGAACGCGGCGCGATGTGCCTCGCCGAACACCGCGCGCATCTCTTCGCTCTGCTCGCTGTGCCGTGGCCAGCGGATGTCTCGATGCCGGGCGCGCCACCAGCGTTCTTTGCCGTGCGCGAGTTCCGGCGCCTCGTCGACGAACTCGTACTTCGCCAGTTCTCGCAGGTGGTAGCTGGTCGCGCCCGAACTCTCCCCCAGTTCCTTGGCCAGCTTCGTCGCCGTCGCGGGTTCCCTGCCCAGCGACTCCATGATCCGCCTGCGCAGCGGATGCATCATCGCCTTCAACACGGCGGGATCGGTGATCTCTTCGGGTGACGGCGGGCCGGTCATGCCACCAAGATAGCCGTGCAAAGGAGATTGTGCAAAGACGTCTTTGCACGCAGTCCGGACCGCGTTCCCGAAATGCCGGACGATTGTGCTGGCGTTTCGGTGAACTCAGCGTGAAATTGACAACTTCACTACGAAGGTCTTGTGCCGGGCGGACGAAAACTCGACAGGTTCGCGGATTTTTCGTTGTGTCCTCCCCGGAATTCGGTTGTATCGGATAGTTTTGCCCGGAGTCGACCTTGCGGGAGAAAACATGCCGAAGCACCGCCCTCGACAGACGGACAAGTTGTCCGCCCGGCACCGGACGGCCTTCGCGCTCGCCGGTGGCGCGCTCGCCGTCCTGCCCGCGGTCACCGCGTCGGCAGGTCCCGATGCGCCCATCGCGGCACCGAAGCCGGCCGTACCGCAGAACCAGGCGGCGGCCTGGCAACCGCCGGTGGGCACGGTCCCGGAGATCGCCGTCGACGGCAGCCTCCCCGAGCCACCCAATCCGGACCCGCTGACCGTCCCCGGCGGCACCGGCAACTCCGGTGGCTCGTTCGCCCCCTCGGGCGCGCTCGGCATCCCGGCGAGCATGATGAAGGCGTACAAGAACGCGGCCGACATCCTCGCGAAGGAACTGCCCGGCTGTCACATCGACTGGGCGCTGATCGCCAGTATCGGCCGGATCGAGTCGAACCACGCGCGCGGCGGATATGTCGACGCGAAGGGCAACACCCTCGAACGGATCCTCGGCCCGCAGCTCAACGGAGCCGGTCCGTTCGCCGCGATCCCGGACACCGACGGCGGCAAGTACGACGGCGACACCGTGTGGGACCGCGCCGTCGGCCCGACGCAGTTCATCCCGTCCACGTGGAAGGGCTACGCCTCCGACGGCAACGGCGACGGCGAGTCGAACCCGAACAACATCTACGACGCGACACTGGGCTCGGGCCGCTACCTCTGCTCCGGCGGCGTCGACCTGACGTCCGAGCAGACCCAGCGCGTTGCCGTGTACCGGTACAACCACTCGCTGTCCTATGTGGACACCGTGATCCGCTGGGCGGTCTCCTACCGCGGCGGTGTCGCGACGTTCCCGGACAGCCAGGTCCCGGTCGGCGCGCCCGACTCCTCGAACGTCGCCGCCGACACGCCCGGCGGCCAGCTCCCGGTCCCGACGCTGCCCGGCACTCCCCCGCCCGGTACGACCACGCCGCCGCCGATCCCGTTGCCCGGCACGTCGTTCCCGCCGAGCAGCAGCACCCCTCCGAGCAGCAGCACCCCTCCGAGCAGCAGTTCGCCCTCGAAGCCGACGAGCACACCGCCGTCGTCGACGCCTCCCTCGTCGACTCCGCCTTCGAGCACTCCCCCGTCCTCGACGCCTCCGCCGTCCAGCACGTCTTCGGCGGCGCCGTCGTCGACCCCGGCGGGGAACACCGGCGAGACGACCCCGACCAGCTCCACCTCGGCCAAGCCCTGACCACCGCCGCCCGGAATGTCCTGAACCCGGCCCGCGTTATCGCTTCTCGTAGATCGTCAACCGAGAGAAGCGAGACACGGATGTCGTCTTTCGTCATGACCGCCGAGGAACGGGAAGCCTTCCTGAGCGAGGTCCACATCGGGGTCTTGGCCGTGGAGCGCGAAGGGCGGGCCCCGCTGGCCGTGCCGGTCTGGTACGACTACGAGCCCGGCGGCGAACTCCTGATCTGGATGGACGGCGGTTCGGTCAAGGACAAGGCGATCAAGAAGGCGGGCAGGCTCAGCCTGGTCGCGCAGTCGGAGACCTTGCCGTACAAGTACGTGACGGCCGAGGGTCCGGTCGTCGCCAACGACGCGCCGCCGAGCCGGGAGCAGGCGCTGAAGATCGCGCACCGCTACCTGCCGGAGGACGAGGGCACGAAGTACGTCGACGGCGCGCTCAGCGACAACTCCGTTCTGGTCCGCGTCCGGCCGGAGAAGTGGCTGAGCAACGACCAGGGCAAGGCCTGACGAACCGACGGTGCCCGGTCGCCGCAGGGCAGCGGCCGGGCACCGTCATCAGCCCGCGATCGGCTCGAACTCGACGACACTGTCGAGCGCCTTGCCCATCGCGGCGTTCCCTTCGCGTTCGATCATGATCTCCACCAGCACCGGCCGCGAGGTCCGCTCGGCCTCCTTGCGCGCCCACTCCAGCGACGCCCGGATCTCGCCCGGCTCGGTGACGCGGGTCCCGGAGCAGCCGTAGGCCTCCATGACCTTGACGTTGTCCGTGCCGTTCTTGTCGTAGTGGATGTCGACCTCGAAGTTCATCTCGTAGCCGGTCTCGGCCTGCCGGATGAGCCCGAGGTACTCGTTGTTGAGCATGATCAGCACGAACCCGACGTCGTACTGCGCGGCCACCGCCAGCTCCTCCACCAGGAACTGGAACGAGTAGTCCCCGACGACGCCGACGACCTCGGCCTCCGGTTTCGCCTTCTTGACGCCGATCGCCGCCGGGATCTCCCAGCCGAGCGGGCCGGCCTGGCCGCAGACCTGGTAGTGCCGTGGCTTGTGCGCGCGCTGGAACTGCCCGGACCAGATCTGGTACAGCCCGATCGCGGTGACGAAGTAGGCGTCCTCGCCGTAGAACTCGTTGATCTCCTTGAACACCCGGGGCGCCTTGATCGGCGTGTCCTCGAAGTCTTCCCGTCGCGGCAGGCTCTCCCTGAGTTCGCCGATCCGCCGCGGCCACGCGCGATCCCGCGCCGGAGAACGCTTCGACGCCGCTTCGATCAGCGCGTCGAGGAAGGCGCCGGTGTCCGACACGATCCCGAGGTCGGGCCCGAACACCTTGCCCAGCTGTGTCGGCTCGATGTCGACGTGGATGAACTTCCGGTCGCCGCGGTAGACGTCGAGGTCGCCGGTGTGCCTGTCGCCGAACCGCGCGCCGAGCGCCAGCACCAGATCCGCTTCGAGAAAGGCCGCGTTCGCCCAGCGCTGCGACGTCTGGATGCCCGCCATGCCGGCGAACAGGTCATGGTCTTCGGGGAAGGTCCCCTTGCCCATCAGTGTCACGCCGACCGGGACGCCGAGCAGTTCGGCCGCGGTCCGCAGCCGGTCGCTCGCGCCGCCGAGCACCACGCCACCGCCCGCGAGGATCAGCGGTCGTTCGGCTGCCAGCAACAGATCCAGTGCTCGTTCGACCCTGGCGGGCGACGGCGTCGCCACGATCACCGGCAGCGGCGAGTCGATGCTGGAGTCCCATTCGATCTCTTGGCGCTGGACGTCGATCGGCAGGTCGATCAGCACCGGACCCGGGCGGCCGGACCGCGCGATCCGGAACGCCTCGCGGAACACCCACGGCAGCTGGGCCGCCTCTTTGACCTGCACCGCCCACTTCGTCACCGGTTTGGCGATCTCGACGATGTCGACGGCCTGGAACGCCTCGGTGTGCAGTTTCCGCGAGTCGGCCTGCCCGGTGATGCACAGGATCGGGATCGAATCGGCCTGCGCGGTGTAGAGCCCGGTGATCATGTTCGTCCCGGCGGGCCCGGAGGTGCCGATCGCGACCCCGACGTTGCCGGTGGTCCTGGCCCAGCCGTCGGCCATATGGGTCGCGCCTTCTTCGTGGCGCACGATCAGATGCTCGATGCCGCTGCCCTGCATCGCGTGGTAGAGCGGGAGGATCGCGGCGCCGGGACAGCCGAAAGCGGTGTCGACGCCTTCACTGACCAGGACGTCGACGACGGCCTGCATGGCGGGGATTCTGGGCATTCCTCACTCCTTGCTTTCCGCGCCGGACAGCGCTTCGACGACCTTCAGCAGTGCGGAGTGATCGAGCGAGCCGTGGCCCATCGCCCGTCCGGCGGCGACGAGCTGGGCGACCAGCCCGGTGATCGGCAGCGCGACGTCGGCCTGCCTGGCGGCGGCGAGCGCGATACCCATGTCCTTGTGGTGCAGGTCGATCCGGAAGCCCGGCGCGAATTCCCGCGCCACCATGGACTTCCGCTTGAGTTCGAGGATCCGGCTGCCCGCCAGGCCGCCCGCGAGGACGTCCAGCCCGACTCCGGCGTCCACGCCGGAAGCCTCCAGCAGCACGATCGCCTCGGCGATCAGTCCGTACGTCCCACCGACCACCAGCTGGTTCGCGGCCTTGACGACCTGTCCGGCGCCATGCGGCCCCACATGGACGATGGTCTTGCCGACGGCCTCCAGGATCGGGAGCGCGGCGACGAAATCCTCGTCGTCACCACCGGCCATGATGGACAGTGAGGCCTGCTCGGCGCCGGCCTGACCACCGGAAACGGGCGCGTCCAGCACGCGGATCTCCCGTTCACCGGCCCGTTCGGCCACCTCGATGGAGGTCTCCGGCCGGATCGTGCTCATGTCGATCAGCAGGGTGCCCGGTTTCGCCGATTCCAGCACGCCGCCCGCCGCCAGCACGACCGCCTCGACCTGCGGGTGGTTCGGCAGCATGGTGATGACGACTTCGGCGCCGGCCACGGCGTCCGTCACCCCGTTCGCGGCCCGGCCGCCCGCCGCTTCCAGCCTCGCGAGCGCGTCGGCGTTCGTGTCGAATCCGCTCACCTCGTGGCCGGCGGCGGCGAGATGTCCCGCCATCGGCCCGCCCATGATCCCCAGGCCGATGAATCCCAGCTTGGTCATGCCAGTCCCCTTCGTTCGAAAGGCAGCCACGACAGCGATTCCGCGCTCGGCCCGTCGGGTTTGTACTCCACGCCGACCTGCCCGCGGTAGCCCGCCGTCTGCAGCTTCTCCAGGTATCCTTCGATGTCCAGCGTTCCGGTCCCCGGCTGGTGGCGCCCTGGGGCATCGGCGATCTGCACGTGGCCGATCCGTCCGGTGTGGACGGTCGTGACCGTGTCGAGGTCGTCTCCGTTGACCGCCAGGTGGTACAGGTCGGCCAGCAGCTTCACGTTGTCCCGCCCGAGTTCGTCGAGCACATTCAGGACGTCGTCCGCGGTCTTGAGCGGGTACTTCTCCGCTCCCGACAACGGTTCCAGGACGATCTCCGCGCCGATCCGCGCGGCCGCGTCCGCCGCGAGCGCCAGGTTCGACAGGCCGAGCTTGTCCTGTCCCGCCGGGTCCGCGGCGTCGATCCGGTTGCCGTAGAGCGCGTTGAACCGGCGGCACCCGAGCCGCTCGCCGAGGTCGATCGCGGAAGCGACGCCGCGGGTGAAGTCGTCTTCGCGGCCGGGCCAGGTGACCAGGCCTCGGTCGCCTCCCGCCATGTCGCCGGGAAAGAAGTTCAGTCCGGTCACCGCGACGCCCGCCCGCTCGACCGAGGCCACGAACGCGTCGACCTCGGCGGCGTCCGGCACCGGCGTCTCGAACGGCCACCAGTACTCGACCGCGGTGAAGCCCGCCGCGCGCGCCGCCTCCGCGCGGTCGAGCAGCGGCAACTCGGTGAAGACCAGCGACAGGTTCAGCACGTAGGGCAGCGCATGACGCGAACCCGCAAGATCAGCCATCGAAACCTCTGCAATTTCGCTCTGCGGAAACTTTCTTTCGTATATCGAGAATAGCCCGCCGACCTGCCTGCGGTCAACGGGCGGTATACCGGATGAGTGGTCCTACGGATTTTTGTCGGACACCCTTGTTAGCGTCGGCGGGTATGGAGACCACGCCCTTCCGAGCCGGATTCCGGAGGCCGATCTCGAAGACCTCCGCACCCGGCTCCGCCGCACCCGCCGGCCCGAAGACGAGACCGTCGAAGACTGGTCGCAAGGGGTACCCGCCGCGTACCTGCGTGAGCTCTGCTCCTACTGGGCGGAGACCTACGACTGGCGTGCCGCGGAAGCGCGGCTCAACGCGATTCCCCAGTTCCGCACCGAGATCGACGGGCTCGGCATCCACTACCTGCACGCCCGCTCCCCGCATCCCGGCGCACTGCCGCTCATCCTCAGCCACGGCTGGCCGGGGTCGGTCTTCGAATTCCTCGACGTGCTCGGCCCGCTCACCGATCCGGTCGCCCACGGCGGCGACGCGGCCGACGCCTTCCACGTCGTCGTGCCTTCCCTGCCCGGGTACGGCTTCAGCGACAGGCCCGCGAAGACGGGCTGGTCGATCCAGCGCATCGCCGACGCGTGGATCCACCTCATGGACGGCCTGGGTTACGAACGCTACGGCGCCCAAGGCGGCGATTGGGGCACGAGCATCACCACGCTCATGGGGCGGACGGCGCCCGAGCGCCTGGCCGGGATCCACCTCAACCCGCCGCTCGCGGCACCGGATCCGGCGACGTTCGGCGATCTCACCGAAGCCGAGCGGAAATCTCTCGACGATCTCGAACGCGGGAACGCGGACGGGTCGGGTTACGCGAACCTGCAGAGGACGCGACCGCAGACGATCGGCTACGCGCTGGCCGACTCACCGGTCGCGCTGTGCGCGTGGATCGTCGAGAAGTTCCAGGCGTGGACGGATTGCGACGGCCGTCCGGAGAACGCGCTGAGCCGCGACGCGATGCTCGACGACATCACGCTCTACTGGCTGACCGGCACCGGCGCCTCGTCGGCCCGGTTGTACTGGGAGAGTTTCGCCGAAGTGTCGAGCTGGTTCACCGAATCCCTTGTGGACACGATCGCCGTGCCGACGGGCTGCTCGATCTTCCCTCGCGAGTCGCCGCGCCCGTCCCGTCGCTGGGCCGAACGCCGGTTCACCGACATCCGGTACTGGAACGAACTGGAGCGGGGCGGCCACTTCGCGGCCTTCGAACAGCCGGCCGTGTTCACCGAGGAGGTGCGGTCGTTCTTCCGGCTCGTACGGTGACCGCTTGACTGTGACACCGTGTCAGGCTGTCCGGTGGGAGGCATCATGTTCAGCATCGGAGATTTCGCCAAACACGGCCGGGTATCGGTCCGGATGCTGCGTCACTACGACGCCATCGGGCTGCTGCGGCCCGCCCACGTGGACCCGTTCAGCGGCTACCGTTCCTACACCGGCGACCAGCTGGCCCGGCTCAACCGGGTGATCGCGCTCAAGGATCTGGGCTTCACGCTCACCCAGGTGCAGGAGATCCTCGACGCGGAGATCGGCGCGGACGAGCTACGCGGGATGCTGCGGCTGCGCCGGGCCGAACTCGAAACGGCCATCGCGGCCGACGAGGCACGGCTCCAGGCCGTCGAAGCGAGGCTCCGATCGATCGAAAGCGAGGGAAGCATGCCTTCCGAAGACGTCGTCGTCAAAAGCCTGCCCGCGGTGCGCGTCGCCGAGCTGACCGGGACGGCGAGCGGATACGTGAACGAAGAGATCGGGCCGGTCGTGCAGGGGCTGTACAAGGACCTGTTCGGCGCGCTCGGCCCGATCACGCCGTCGGGACCGCTCATCGCCTACTACGAGGACGACACCGACGGCGAACGGGTGCTGATCCACGCCGCCGTCCCGATCGCGGCCGAAACCGACGGCTCCGAAGGATTCTCGACGGTGAGCCTCGCCGAAGTGGCGACCGCGGCCACGATCCTGCACCGGGGCTCGATGGAGACCGTGCTTTCCAGCTACCAGGCGCTGGCGAGGTGGGTCGACGCGCACGGATACCGCGCGAACGGCCCGGCGCGGGAGTTCTACCTCGAGTGCCCGGACGACGGGGACAAGTGGGTCACCGAGTTGCAGCAGCCGATCATCAAGGCCTGACGCGCGGCGATGTCATGAAAGGGGCTTTCAAGACGTTTTTCGTCCTGAAAGCCCCTTTCATGACACCCCCGGGCGGCCATCCAGGAAAGCGACCACGGCGGCGCGGAACTCGTCCGGCGCCTCCAGCCACGGCACGTGCCCGACACCGGGCAGCCGCACCCGGGTCACCGAGGGCAGCGCCCGTTCCAGCGAGTCGACGGCCCATCGGGGCCGGTTGTCCGCCATCCCGTCCACGATCAGCGTCGGCACCGGCAGCGACCGGCAAGCCGGGACGAGCGCGGATTCCGACACCGTCCGCATTTCCTCGCTCAGCGCGGCATTCGCCTCGTAGTTGATCGGGAACCAGGGCGTCGCCATCGCTTCGGCATGACGCGCGCCCTCCGCCACGAAATCGGCCGTCCACTGCAGCACAGCGAGTTCACGTTCTTCGGCCTCGTCGCGATCCTTCTCGCGAAGCTCGGCCCACCGCGAATATCGCTCCCCCAGCACCCTCTCGAAGTTCCGCTCGAACTCCGGGCGCCAGTCGTGCCCGAGGCCGACACCCGACACGTAGACGAGCGCGCTCACCCGCTCCGGATGCGCGAGGGCGTAGAGGAGACCGAGATGAGCGCCCCACGAATGCCCGAGCACCGGGACGCGGTCGAGTCCGTGCCACGCACGGACGGCGTCGACGTCGGCCACCATCCGCTCCAGCGTGTACGGGCCGCGCGCCTCCGAGCGGCCGGCGCCGCGCTGGTCCCACCGGATCAGCCGGAACCCCGGGCGTGGATCGAGGGTGCCGAACATGTCCCACAGACCCGGGCCGCCGTGGCAGCACAGGATCGGTTCACCCCGGCCGGTCGCCGAAGTCCACAGCTCGCAGCCGTCGCCGGTGATCATCCCGCGATTATCCGGTAGGCGCGGCCGTCGTCGTTGGCTATCTTCCGCGGCATGACGACGTACACGCCGCCGCAGCGGACGGCCACCCTCGCCGACGCGCCCGCCATCGCGGCACTGATGCGGGCTTCGGTGCTGGAGTTGTTCCCCCGGTTCTACGACGAGACGCAGACCGCGAGCGCGGCGGAGCACATCGCGGCCATCGACCTGCGGTTGATCGAGGACGGCACCTACTTCGTGCACGAGGCGGACGGCGAGATCGTCGCCTGCGGAGGCTGGAGCAGGCGCAACAAGACGCACGCCGGCGCGGGCGACGCGGCCGACGACGAACGCCCGCTCGACCCGGCCACCGAACCGGCGCGGGTGCGCGCCATGTTCGTCCGCGGCGACTGGACCCGGCGCGGGCTCGGACGCGCGATCCTCGAGTCGTGCCGTCTCGCGGCGAAAGCCGAGGGGTTCACTTCGCTGACGCTGACCGCGACCATGCCCGGTGTCCCGCTGTACCTGTCGTTCGGCTTCACCGAAGTCGAACGGGTGACGGTGACGACGCCCGACGGCGTCGATCTTCCGGGCGCTGTCATGGCCAGGGACGTCGAACAGCCGGATAGGATCGGAGAATGATCTCCGGGGCCACCGCACTTTCGTTCGTCTTGATCTGCCTGCTCGGCGCGATGGCACCGGGCCCGGATTTCCTGGTGGTGACCCGCAGCGCGATCCTCGGCGGGCGCAAGGCCGGGATCGCCGCCGGACTCGGCATCGCGCTCGGCGTCTTCGTCTGGGTGGTCGCGATCGCGCTCGGCGTCGCGGCGGTCCTCACCGTGTCCGCGATCGCCTTCACCGTGGTCAAGCTGATCGGCGCCGCGTACCTGGTCTTCCTCGGCGTCAAGGCGTGGCTGGCGGTGCGCCGCGGCGACTACAGCGACCTCAAGGACAAGGTGGCGCCCGTCCTCGCGCCCAGGGAAACGTTTCGACAGGGCCTGCTCACCAACCTGCTCAACCCGAAGGTCGCGGTCTTCTTTCTCGCGCTGATCCCGCAGTTCCTTCCGCACTCGGCCTCGACCGGGCAGACCCTGCAGCTGGCTGTGCTGGCCACGACGGTGGCCGTGGTGTGGACCTTCACCCTGGCGACGCTGGTCGGTTCACTGCGGCGGTTCTTCAGCTCCGGCCGGGTGCGTCGCGCGATGGACGCGGTGATGGGCACCTTCCTGGTCGGGCTCGGGATCCGCGTCGCGGTCCAGAACTGACCGAAGGCGCCCATCACACGGCGTCAGAGGGATTCGGCGGCGAGGCGGGTGCCTTCGACGCGGGCGGCGATCTTGGCGAACGCGGTCTCCCGCGACGTCGAGGTGTCGTCTGCGAACGGCGAGAACCCGCAGTCGTCACAGGTGCCCAGCTTCTCCGGCGGGATGAACTGCGCCGCCCTCAGAACCCTGTCCCGGACCTCTTCGGAGGTTTCGACGCGCGGGTCGATCGGATCGGTCACGCCGACGAAGATCCGCTGCTCAGGACGGGAGTGCTCGGCGATCACCCGCAGCGCCCGATCGGGATCCGCCTCGCTGGCCAGCTGGACGTAGACGTTGCCCACCTTCAGCTGGAACAACGTCGGCAGCAGCCCGGCGTAGTCGACGTCGAGACTGTGCACCGAGTCCTGGTCCCCACCGGGGCAGGTGTGCACGCCGATCTTCGTCCGCTCCTCGTCGGAGAACCGGTCGAGCACGGCGTTGTTCAGGTCCACAAAGGATTGCAGCAATCCCCCGGACGGGTCGAGCTTCAGCGACAACCTGCCCTCGGTGAAGTCGATCTGAACACTGTCCGCGCCCGCGTCGAGACTGCGGCGGATATCGGCCTCCGCCTCATTCACCAGGTCGGCGATGAACTGTTCTCTGTCATATCCGGCCAATTCTTCACCGGGGTAGACGAGCCCGATCGCCGAAGCCGCGATCACCGCCTGTTTCACCGGTTTGGCCGTGTGCTTCTTGGCCTCGCGCAGATAGGTGTCGGCATAGGTCTGATAGCGGAAAGGCCCGGCGGTGAGCCGCGGAAGCTGCCGGGTGTGCCCGTCGGCGAAGGGGATGACGACACCGTCCGGCGCCAGCGACGTGAGACCCGCCAACGGGTAGGTGGCGAAGCTCGGCTTGCCCTGTTCGCCATCGGTGATGACCGGCGAACCGGTCTCCTCCAAGCGTTTGATGGTGTCGACGAGGGCCTGCTCCTGCAACTCGCCGAGCCCGTCGGCGTCGAGCCGTCCAGCCGAATGCTCACCGAGCGCTTCGATGAGATAGGCCGGACGGGGAATGCTGCCGATCGGTTCGGTGGGTATGGTCATCGCGCGCGTCCTCCCGGATGGAGCAGCTTGCGGCCGCCGTGGCCACAAGCGCAGAAACTACCGATCACGCCACTCCTTGACGATCTTTCTGCGTGCCGAAACCACTAATGGTGCAACCATTCGGCCTAAACGGGGTGTTCCGCTCGCCGAGACGTATAGGTCGTTATACGAAATTTCGCGAAATTCGATGCTTACCTCGCCTTGCGCCTGGGTATTCCGTGGATGTCGACGGGCGGGGCGCGCCGAAGGAGAAACCGATGCTGAGCCATCACGATCGGCAAGAGCTGGAGAAGATCGAGCGCTGGTTCGAGCTCACCGAGCCGACGCTGGCCGCCCGGCTCCGTTCCGGAAAGCCCGCGCGGCCTCCCCTGGTCCGCCTGGCGGTCGTCCTGAGTCTCGACATCACCGCGGGTTTGCTGATGCTGCTGGGCATGGTGCTGAACAGTCCCGCTCTCCTGCTGGCCGGGATGATCACCGTGACCACGGCGGTGATCGTGCACCTGTCCCGGTTCGGGCGCGACTGATCCGTCTTCCCGTCCGCCGGTAGAGTCCGGGCGATACGTCCGGTTCACTGGGAGGAAGACGCATGCGGTTCATGATCATCATCAAGGCGGACGAGGATTCCGAAGCCGGGAAGATGCCGCCGATGGAGGCCTTGACCGCGATGGCGAAGTTCAACCAGGACATGCTCGACGCCGGGGTGCTGGTGGGCGGCGAAGGCCTGCAGGAGAGCTCGAAGGGCGCGCGGGTCACGCTCAGCGCCGCCGGGTCCACGGTCACCGACGGGCCGTTCACCGAGGCCAAGGAACTCGTCGGCGGCTTCTGGATCGTCGATGTCCCTTCTCGCGCCGAAGCGATCGAGTGGGCGAAGCGCTGTCCCACTCCCCCGACCGGTGACACCGTGCTCGAGGTCCGCAAGATCCTGGAAGCCGAGGACTTCGGTGAGAACTTCACGCCGGAGCTGCAGGAGAACGAGCAGCGGATGCGCGACGAGATCGCCGAACGGTCCTAAACTCCCGGCATGGCCGTCCGGGAGTGCGTGAGCTGGGTACTTCACGTCGACCTCGACCAGTTCATCGCGGCGGTCGAGGTCGCCCGGCGGCCTGAGCTGCGCGACAAGCCCGTGATCGTCGGCGGCACGGGCGATCCGGCCGAACGGGCCGTGGTGGCGACGGCGTCCTACGAGGCGAGGGAGTTCGGCATCCGGTCCGGGATGCCGTTGCGAACCGCCGCGAAACGCTGTCCCGACGCGATCTTCCTGGCCACGGACGCGCCCGCGTACCAAGAAGTCTCCGATCGGGTGATGGCGACGCTGCGGGAGTTCCCGGTGGTGGTCGAGGTGCTCGGCTGGGACGAAGCGTTCCTCGGCGCCACCACCGACGACCCCGAAGCACTCGCCGCCGACATCAGGCGTGCGGTGGCCGAGGAGACCGGGCTGTC
Organism: Amycolatopsis sp. NPDC102522; assembly: GCF_055584485.1. Taxonomy (NCBI): domain Bacteria; kingdom Bacillati; phylum Actinomycetota; class Actinomycetes; order Pseudonocardiales; family Pseudonocardiaceae; genus Amycolatopsis; species Amycolatopsis sp. NPDC102522. Next base: position 198,626 of record NZ_JBVJLY010000009.1, read on the forward strand.
CTGCTCGGTCGGTGTCGGGGACAACAAGCTGCGCGCCAAACTCGCCACCGGATTCGCCAAACCGGCCGGGATCTTCCGCCTCGTCCAGGAGAACTGGTGGGACGTCATGGCCGAGAAGCCGGCGGACGCGCTCTGGGGCATCGGCGCCAAGACCACGAAGAAGCTCGCCGAGGCGGGCTACCGCACCGTGCTGGAGCTGGCAGGCGCCGATCCGGCGGACCTCGCCGCCCGGTTCGGCCCGAAGCTCGGCCCGTGGTACCGGATCCTCGCCGGCGGGATCGGCGACGCCGAGGTCACCGCGACGCCTTACGTGGCACGGTCCCGCAGCCGCGAGACGACCTTCCAGCAGAACCTGACCGATCCCGGGGCCATGGCCGCCGAGGTCGTCGCGCTGGCGAAACGGGTCTCACAGGACGTCGCCGAGGAAGGCAGGCCCGCCGCACGGGTCGCGGTCAAGGTGCGGTTCGCACCGTTCCTGACCCATACGCACAGCGTGACCCTGCCCGCACCGACCTCGGACCCGGCCGAGATCGAGAAAGCGGCGTTGGCCGTCCTCGACATGTTCGATCTCGCCAGACCGGTCCGCCTGCTGGGCGTCCGGGCCGAATTCCTCTCGGTGGCGGCGCGACCCACGTCGCCTTGACAGCGCTCGCGGCGCTTTGCCATCCTGGTTCCGGGCCGAGAGGCGCTGCGACGGAATTCTTCCGCCACGCTCGGCCCGCTGCGACAGACGTAAGGGCGCCTCCCGCTGCGGAGGTGCCTTTCTTGCGTCAGAACCCTTTTCCGGCCGTCGTCGTCGAGGCCGTGCGCTGAACCCCCGCACTGACACCGTTCTTCCCGCCACCGGCGAGAAGGACCGCTCCGCCTTGCCTTCCTTGATGAATGGAGAACCAGTGAGCCCCACCCTGTCCAAGGTCAACGGGATCGAATTCGCCGTCGCCGACCTCTCCCTCGCCGAGGCCGGTCGCAAGCAGCTGCGCCTCGCCGAGGTCGAGATGCCCGGCTTGATGGCGCTGCGCCGCGAATACGCCGACTCGCAGCCGCTGAAGGGCGCGCGGGTCGCGGGTTCGCTGCACATGACCGTTCAGACCGCCGTGCTGATCGAGACGCTCGTCGCACTGGGCGCCGAGGTGCGCTGGGTGTCCTGCAACATCTTCTCCACGCAGGACGAGGCGGCCGCGGCCGTCGTCGTCGGCCCGGACGGCACCGTCGAGAAGCCCTCGGGTTCGGCCGTGTTCGCGTGGAAGGGCGAGACGCTCGCCGAGTACTGGTGGTGCACCGACCAGCTCTTCGACTTCGGTGACGGCCTCGTCCCGAACATGGTCCTCGACGACGGCGGCGACGCGACCCTGCTGATCCACAAGGGCGTCGAGTTCGAGGCCGCCGGCGCCGTGCCGCAGGCGACCGAGGAGGACGGCGAGGAGTACGGCCTCGTGCTGGAGACCCTGCGCCAGAGCCTGACCAAGGAGACCGGCCGGTTCACCCGCATCGCCAAGGAGGTCCGCGGGGTCACCGAGGAGACCACCAACGGCGTCAAGCGGCTCTACAAGCTCGCCAAGGAAGGCGAACTGCTCTTCCCGGCGATGAACGTGAACGACTCGGTGACGAAGTCGAAGTTCGACAACAAGTACGGCATCCGCCACTCGCTCATCGACGGCCTCAACCGCGGTACCGACGTGATGATCGCGGGCAAGGTCGCGGTCATCTGCGGCTACGGCGACGTCGGCAAGGGCGCGGTGGAATCGCTGCGGGGCCAGGGCGCCCGCGTGGTCGTCACCGAAATCGACCCGATCTGCGCGCTGCAGGCGGCGATGGAGGGCCTCGACGTCGTGGAACTCGACGACGTCCTCGAGCGTGGCGACATCTTCATCACCACCACCGGCAACTTCGACATCATCATGGCCGACCAGATGGCCAAGATGAAGCACAACGCGATCGTCGCGAACGTCGGGCACTTCGACAACGAGATCGACATGGCAGGCCTCGCGAAGATCCCGGGCATCCAGAAGATCGAGATCAAGCCGCAGGTGCACGAGTGGGTCTTCCCCGCGACGGCCGACCGCGAAGCGCACTCGATCCTCGTGCTGTCCGAGGGCAGGCTGATGAACCTCGGGAACGCGACCGGCCACCCGAGCTTCGTGATGTCGAACTCCTTCACCAACCAGACGATCGCGCAGATCGAGCTGTTCACGAAGCAGGGCGAGTACGCCACCGACGTCCACGTGCTGCCGAAGCACCTCGACGAGAAGGTTGCGCGCCTGCACCTCGACGCGCTGGGCGTCCGGCTGACGAAGCTGACCAAGCGCCAGGCCGAGTACATCGGCGTGGACGTCGAAGGCCCGTACAAGCTGGACCACTACCGGTACTGAGGTCTTGCCGCCTCGTGAGTGGCGATTCGGGTTCTATTTGAGGGGTAAGGCAAAGGTGTCGGGTCGACGAGGGCGCGAGTTGTCACTCAGGGTGAGGGGTGTGTGGAAATAGGGACGCTCAACGTCCCTATTTCCACACACCCTCCCTGTCCGACTGTCGTGACCGGTCCGGTCACGACAGGACTGTGTGGATTTCTGGTCATCCAACGCACCAAAATCCACACAGTCGACGCCACAGGCCCGGTGTCGCGCAGAGTCACCGACACCGTCCACAAACACGCCAGGTTTGCCTTACCCCTCAAATAACCCCAATCGCCACTCACGACCCGGCACCTCACCAACCCGGCGAAGCACTAGGCCGAATGCGTGAAAACTACGGCCGGATGGACCTGTTTCTCGCGGTTTGAAGCGGGAATCCCCTTAGTAGCCACACCCCGGCAGCAGTCGAGCCGGGCGACTACGAAGGAGAAGGTGCCCCCGTGATCATTCTCGGCGTCATCCTGATTGTCATCGGTGTCATCGCCAGCATCCCTGTTCTGTATTCGATCGGGATCGCGCTTGCGGTCATCGGCATCATCCTGGCCGTTCTCGGGAACACCGGGAAGGCCATCGGCGGTCGCGCCCACTGGTACTGAGCACCAGCCCTCAAGCAGACCGGGCACCCGGCGTTCCCCTCACGCCGGGTGCCCGGTCTGTTTCCGTTCTCCGCCCGTCGGGTATCCGCAGCGGACGAGCAGAAGGAGAGATGGCCGATGGCCGGAACGGACCCTCGCCCGTACTTGGCGGAGGCGAGCTACCCGTGCGGACGCGACGAACTCCTGCGTGCCGCCGCGGCGGCCGGAGCGGGCGACGACGTCCTAGGTCCGCTGGGAGCACTTCCCGCGAGTGACTACGCGGACGGAGACGGGGTTTGGGACGCGGTCTGCGTTTCTGACGGCACCACGAAGGAAGCACAGTGACATGAAGGGGTCCCCCGGCTCCGAGGGGGAGGGAGAGCCGGAGGACCCCGTCATAGTTAACACATGTCCGGCCACTATGTACACGAATGCATACACCTTCGAGTGGCAATCGGTCCTGATCACCCGATTCGGGCGGGACTGGTGTATTGACCGTCGGTCAAGAAGCTCGCAACAGCAGCTGAGCCGACACCTCCGCGCACGAGCAACCGCCATCGACGTCGAAGCAGTCGATCGTCAGCGTGTGCCGGGCGAAGTCGAGGTCGACGCAGCCGTCTTCGCTGCATTCGGCGAATCCACCGTCGAGGTGGACCACCAGGGTTCCGTGGCAGTGGTCGAGTCCGCCAGTGCAGAACGCGCACTCCATGCTCATGCCGCCTCCCGCGATCAGATCGAAGATCGCTCCGGAAAAGTTCTCCTCGATTGCCTTACTACCACCGAGGGGCGACAGATCCTGGCATACGCACGGCGTGTCGCGAGACCCGGCCGGGTGATGCCGGGCACAACTGTCCACAAAGGAGAGTCAGGCGCTCTTGGGGGTCCGCTTGCCGGAAGCGGGTTTCTTGGCGGCGGTGGCCTTCTTGGCCGTCGACGGTTTCCGGCTCTTCTTCGCCTCGCTCACGCTGGCCTGCAAGGCCTCCATGAGATCGACGACGTCGGCTTTCGCGCCGACGGCCTTCGGTTTCGCCGTCTCGTTGCCCGCGGCCTTGGCCTCGATCATGGCCTCCAGCGCCTCGCGGTAGGAGTCGTTGTACTTCTCGTGCTCGAACACCGGCTCCGACAGGGAGTCGATCAGCGAACCCGCCATCGTCAGTTCCTGCGGCCGCACCTGCGGCGGATCCTCGTGCAGGAACCCGAAGTCCGGGACACGGACCTCGTCGGGCCACAGCATGGTCGTCATCATCAGGACGTCGCTGTGCACCCGCAGGATCGCGAGCGTCTCCCGCTGCCGGATGGCGACCTTCGCGATCGCGACATGGCTCGCCTTCTCCAGCGCGTCACGCAGAACCACGTACGGCTTGACGGCGTTCTTCTGCGGTTCGAGGTAATAGGTCTTGTCGAAGTGGATCGGGTCGATCGACTCCAGCGGCACGAACTCGAGCACGTCGATCGCCCGCGAAGACGCCAGCGGCAGCTCGGACATGTCCTCGTCGGTGAGCACGACCATCTCGCCGTCGGGCAGCTCGTAGCCCTTGGCGATCTCGGCGTAGGGCACTTCCTCGCCGTCGATCGTGCAGAACCGCTTGTACTGGATTCGGCCGCCGTCGGATTCGTGCACCTGGCGCAGCGAGACGTTCTTGTTCTCGGTGGCCGCGTAGAGCTGGATCGGGATGCTCACCAGCCCGAAGGACACCGAGCCCTTCCACATCGAACGCATCGCGCCGCACCTCCGCCGTCACCTGCCGTACTCACGCACGGTGACAACGGTAACCCGAAAAGGCTCACCGCGACAGTCCCGCGAACCCGGTCGCAGGACTGCCGCGGTCCTCGAATCAGGCTTCGGCCAGGTACTTCTCCGCCTTCGCGGGATCGAAGAACCAGTGCTGGAAGTCGGTCGGATCGGAGAACCCGTTCGCGAACCGCTGCGCCACGGCGGGCTTCTCCCCCGCCGCGCCGATGATCTGGAGCACGTGCGGGGGCGGCGGCTGCAGCATCGCGTTGGTCCAGGTCGTGACGTGCTGGGCGTACTCCCAGTACTTCTCGAACGACGCCGTCATCCATTCCTCGTCGAACGGCTTGTCCCCGCGTTCGAGGATGGAGTCCAGATAGGACGCCGCGCAGTGGCTCGCGTTGTTGGAGCCCTGGCCGGTGATCGGGTCGTTGGCCACCACGACGTCGGCCATGCCGAGCACGGCGGTCCCCGACGCCAGCTTGCCGACCGCGCTCCGCACGACCGGGGTGTACCCGCCGGCCAGCGTCGCCTTCTCGTCGGTCAGCACGGCGTCGCGCGAGCGCTCGTACTCCCACGGGAGGAACTGCTTCATCAGCGACAGGATCCTGTCGAGATGCTGCTGCGGCGTAGGCCGATCGCCCCAGCAGTCGAGCGGCCCGCCGGGGATGCCCTCGAAGAACAGGATGTCGCAGTTCCCGCTCAGCGTGTACGCGGGGATCATGAACAGCTCGCCCACACCGGGGATGATGTTGAAGCGCACCGCCGCCTTGTCCGGGTGCTCGGGCCGGGGCTCGAGGCCGTGCACGTAGGCGAGCGAAAGCGCGCGCTGCGGTTCGGTGTACGGCGAACGCTCCGGCATCCGGTCGAACAGCTGGACCAGCTCACCCTTGCCCGCCGCGATGACGACCAGGTCGTACAGCTTCGCCAGCGGCGCCAGATCCGAAGTGGTGACGCCGTGGATGACGACCTTGCCGCCGCGATCCTCCACCAGCTCCAGCCAGGCCGCCATCTTCACCCGCTGGTCCACCGACTGCGCGTAGTTCTCCAGCGGCGCGAACCAGTCCAGCACGCGAGCGGAATCCGGTCCGGCGATGGACACGCCGAGTCCCTCGACCCGGACGGTCTCGTCCTCCCACAGGTTCAGCTTGTGGTCCCGCTCGTGCTGCAAGGCGGAGTGGAACATGCACTGGGTCGACATCACCTTGCCGGACCGGATCTCGTCCGGTGTCCGCGCCGACATCACCGTGACGTCGTAGTCGTGGTTCAGCAGGCTCAAGGCCAGCTGCAACCCCGACTGCCCGGCACCGACGATCAGAACCTTGCGCATCCTCGACGTTCCTCCCAGAACTGTTCAGCTGAGTGAAGCAAATTCCCGACCTGGTCCGGAGACCACCGCGAGGGACAGCGTGTGGGACACCAGTTCCCGCAACGTCGCGACCGCCGACTTCGGGTCGCGGGCGTCGCAGGTGACCAGCGGGATGTCCGGGGACAGCGCCAGCGCGTCGCGGACCTCCTCGAGGTCGTGCACCGCCGTCCCCTCGAACTGGTTGACCGCGACGATGAACGGCAGCTCAGAGTCGTTCTCGAAGTAGTTGATCGCGGCGAACGACTGGTCGATCCGGCTGGTGTCGACCAGCACGACGGCGCCGAGCGCGCCGCGCGAGAGGTCGTCCCAGAGGAACCAGAAGCGAGCCTGACCGGGAGTGCCGAACAGGTACAGGAGCAGGTCTTCACGCAGGGTGATCCGGCCGAAGTCCATCGCGACCGTGGTCGTGGATTTGGTCCCGGGCGGCACCAGCTCGTCGACCCCGGCGCCTGCCTCGGTCATCCATGCTTCGTTGCTCAGGGGCGGGACCTCGGAGACGGAGCCGACGAACGTCGTCTTGCCCACGCCGAATCCACCGGCGACCACGATCTTGGCGGAGATCGCCAGAAGATCGGCGTCAGACCGGGAGGCGCTTGAGTCCATCGAGGATCCTCTCGAGCACGTTCGTATCGTGGTTGTAAGCGTGGGCCGTCGGGTGCACGAAGACGGCGCCCTGGGTGGCGAGGTCGCCGATGAGCACACGGACCACGCCCAAGGGCAGATCCAGTCCCACCGAGAGCTCGGCGATCGACGAGCGTTCGCGGGCGCGCTCGTACAGTGAACGCGATTCGGGCATCAGCGCCTCGGCCAGCGAAGGGTCATAACGCGGAACCGAGATCAGGGTCTCCACCAGCAGCAGCTGGCTGCTCTTGGTGCGGCCGCCGGTCAGCGCGTACGGCCGGATTCTGCGGCTGCGCATCTTGACCGGCCGGTCCGGAGCTTGGTCGCTGGACACGGTCATCCCTTCCTTCTCCGGATTCTCAGGCCTGCGGCCGTCGGGCGGTCAGGACCTGCCGGAGTCCCGCCCGCACCTCGGGGGTGAGGGCGTGACCGGCGTTGGTGATGAACTGGGTCATCTCGTAGGCGACGACCTTCATGTCGCAGTCCGGTTCGGTGAGCACCGCGAGCCCGGCCTCGGCACCGATCCCCATGAACAGGAAGTACCCGCGGGTGAGCCGGATGATGATCTGCTCGCAGTTGCCCTTGCCGAACAGCGCGGCGCTGTTGCCCGCGAGGCTGAGCAGGCCGCTCGCGATGGCGGCGAGCTGCTCGGCGTCGTCACTGGACACCGATTCCGAAGCGGTCAAAGGGAAACCGTCGACGGACATGATCAGCGCGTGACTGGCGCCGTGCACCTTGCGCACGAAGTCGTCGAGCAGCCACGTGAAATCCGTGGTCGCGTCCTGGGCGGTCACTGGGTGTTTCCTCCGGTCTCACGCTCGTGCCGGTCATCGAGAGCGGCGCGCTCGCCGTCGCTGAAGGCATCGAGGTCGGCCAGCAGCGCCTCGTGCCCGTCCGCCGCGTCGGCGGGCGGGGTGGTCGGCAGGGCCGGTTCGTCGGGCAAAGTCCTGATACTGCGGGAAACCCGGCGCGGAAGACCGCTCGCCGTGGTGCCGCCGTCGGCGGCGGGCGGCTGGAAGGCCGTGCGCGGACGCGGGCTGGGCTTGCGTTCCGGTTCCACCGAGGTGGCCGGGCGGCGCCTCGGCAGCCCGGACGGCGTCGCGACGGGGTTCCCCACGGGGGCTCCGTTGGTGATCCTGGCCTGCGGCAGCACCACGGTCTGCGAGCCGGACCACTGCTTCTCGGCCAGTTCCGAGACCACCGGGACCGGCAGCAGCACGGTGGCGACCGTGCCGTGCGGGGTACGGCGGTCGAGTTTGACGATGATCTCGTGCCGGTCGGCGAGCCTGCCGACGACGGCGAGTCCCATGTGCCGCACCGAATCGTCGTCGAGTACCGGACCTGCCGCGAGGCGCTCGTTCAGCACCGCGAGGCGATCGGGCGGCATGCCGATGCCCTCGTCCTCGATGCGGATCAGCACACTCCCCTGTTCGGTGAGGTGCGCGCTGACGCTGACCGGAGAACTCGGCGAAGACTGGTTCGCCGCGTTGTCGAACAGTTCCGCGAGGATCCGGCTGACGTCCTCGGCGGCGAAACCGACGACACCGAGCGAAACGACGCGGCCGATCGTGATCCGCGAGTAGTGGTCGATCGACGACATCGCGGCCCGCATCACGTCGAGCACGGACGAGATCCCGGCAGCCGTGTCGTCGGCGTCGCGGCCGGCGAGCACGCGCAGGTTCTCGGCGTTGCGCCGCAGGCGGGTCGCCAGGTGGTCGAGCCGGTAGAGCTCGGCGAGGCGGTCGGAATTGTCCTCCCCCGCCTCCATCGTCTCCAGTTGCGCGAGCAACTGGTCGAGCAGATTGAGGTCGCGCAGCGCGACATTGGAACAGACGCCGGCTAGCGCGCCGGCGTCTGGCGCCTCCACAGCGGGCCGCTGTTCCACCACCGGCGGTTCGGCGGGCGGAGCCGACGGAGCGTGCCGGGGCGGTGCGGCGAGGAACTGCGCCGCGGCGACCCTGGAACGGTCCAGAAGAACCCGTGAGCGGTCAAGCAAGCCTCGAGCCCGCGTCACCATGTGCTTCCACTTCTTTCTCTTTCGCGTACCCGGACCGGTGTCGCACTCCCCAGCACAACGACGGTCATGCAAGCAGAAGTCACTATCCGTGTCCACAGTCGGTTTCCGTCCAACAGCTGGCAGTGACGCGGTCTCGAAAGCGTTACGGCTGGTGAGCGGTGCCCACTAGGCCATTCGGCTCATCTTGAGTGTCCTGCGACACGGGGGATGTCCGAAAAGTGCGGACTGCGCAGAAATTTGCGCGCCCCGCAACTTTTGCCTACTCTGTCGGGGTGACCCTCGACCCGACCGTTCCTCTCGGACTGCGCGAACGCAAGAAACGCGCGGCCCGTCGCGCCATGAGCGAGGCAGCGCTCAGACTCGCCGTCGAGAAGGGCGTCGAACAGGTTCGCGTCGAAGACATCTCCAACGCCGTCGGAGTCTCCCCGCGCACGTTCAACAACTACTTCTCCAGCAAGGAGGAGGCGATCTGCTCGTTCATCGTCGAACGGCAGGAACTCCTGCGGGAGGCGCTCCGTGACCGGCCCGCCGAAGAGACGCTGTGGAAGGCGGTCAGCGCCGCGACGCTGGAGGCCTACAGCAGCTTGGGAGAACCGAACCGCGACTCCGTGACGCTGGCACGGTCACTGCTCCTGCACCCGTCGATGCAGGGCGAGTTCCTCAAGGCGCACGCCAAGGTCGAGCAGGTCTTGGCCGACGCCATTCTGGAACGCGCGGGCGCGGGCGCGGAAAACGCGTTGAACGCGCGGCTGATGGCGGCGATCGTGGAGTCCGCGGTGAAGACGGCGTTCTTCAGCTGGCTGATCCACGAGGGAGCCGGGCCCTTCCTGGAGACACTCGCGGTGCTCCTGCACGAAGCCTCCGCGGGCATCCCCTCGCTCACCGGATCCGGACCCGAACCGGTGAAAAAACAGAAGAAGCAGTAACACCCTACCCACCACTGGGGGAGAAACCGTTGTGCTGACAAAGCTGTTGCGCATTCACCTGCGCCCCTACCGGCGAGACCTGTGGCTGATCGTGCTGCTGCAGTTCGTCCAGACCCTCGCCGGGCTCTACCTGCCCACGCTGAACGCCGACATCATCGATCACGGCGTGGTCAAGGGCGACATGGACTACATCCTCGGTGTCGGCGGCGTCATGCTGCTGGTGTCGCTGGTGCAGATCGCCTGCTCGATCGGCGCCGTCTACTTCGGCGCCCGCACCGCGATGGCTGTCGGCCGCGACGTCCGCGGCGCGATCTTCCACCGGGTGCAGGACTTCTCCGCCCGCGAGGTCGGCCAGTTCGGCACGCCGTCGCTGATCACCCGCACCACCAACGACGTCCAGCAGGTGCAGATGCTGACGTTGATGGCGTTCACCCTGATGGTGTCCGCGCCGATCATGTGCTTCGGCGGCATCATCATGGCGCTGAACCAGGACGTCACGCTCTCGTGGCTGCTCGTGGTCGTGGTGCCGATCCTCGGCGTCTCGGTCGGGATCATCATCGCGAAGATGCGGCCGGCGTTCCGGCTGATGCAGGAGCGGATCGACAAGATCAACCAGATCCTGCGCGAGCAGATCATGGGCATCCGCGTGATCCGGGCGTTCGTCAAGGACACTCACGAGCGGCGGCGGTTCACCAAGGCCAACACCGAGCTGCTGGACGTCTCGCTGATCGTCGGCAGGCTCATGGCGCTGATGTTCCCCATCGTCATGCTCGTGATGAACGCCTCCAGCGTCGCCGTGCTGTGGTTCGGCGGGCTGCGCATCGACGACGGCAGCATGCAGATCGGCGCGCTCACCGCGTTCCTGTCCTATCTGATGCAGATCCTGATGGCGGTCATGATGGCCACCTTCATGTTCATGATGGTGCCGCGAGCCGAGGTCAGCGCCGAGCGCATCACCGAGGTGCTCGACACGCACACCAGCGTCGTCCTCCCGCCGAACCCCGTCAGCCCCGGTGAAGTGCACGGACGGCTCGAACTGTCCGATGTGGAGTTCCGCTACCCCGGTGCGGAGAAGCCGGTGCTGCAGGAGATCTCGCTGCTGGCCATGCCCGGTGAGACGACCGCCGTCATCGGCAGCACGGGCAGCGGGAAGACCACGCTGCTGAACCTGATCCCCCGGCTGATGGACGCCACCGACGGCTCGGTGCGCGTCGACGACGTCGACGTCCGGGAACTGCATCCGACAGTGCTGTCCGACGCCGTCGGGCTGGTGCCGCAGAAGCCGTACCTGTTCGCAGGGACGGTGGCGAGCAACCTTCGCTACGGCAAGGCCGACGCCACCGACGAGGAACTGTGGCACGCGCTGGAGGTGGCACAGGGCAAGGACTTCGTCGAGCGGATGCCCGAGGGGCTGGACTCCCCCATCGCCCAGGGCGGGACCAACGTCTCGGGCGGGCAGCGGCAGCGGCTCGCGATCGCGCGGATGCTGGTGCGGCGCCCCGAGATCTACCTCTTCGACGACTCCTTTTCCGCGCTCGACTACGCGACCGACGCCGCGCTGCGGCGGGCGCTGGTGGCCGAGACCGCCGAGGCGACTGTGGTCATCGTCGCGCAGCGGGTCAGCACGATCCGCCACGCCGACCGCATCATCGTGCTCGACGAAGGCCGCGTCGTCGGCAACGGAACGCACACCGAACTCATGGACGGCAACGAAACCTATCGGGAGATCGTGCTGTCCCAGCTGACCGAGCAGGAGGCCGCCTGATGAGCGCGCCCGAATCCACGGCGGACACTTCGACCGCCCCGGCCAAACCGGCGGGTGAGCGCGCGAGCGCGGCACGCGGGCCCGGTCCCGGCGGAGGCGGTTTCGGCCGCGGCCCCGGCGCCTTCATGGGCGGACAGCCCGCCGAGAAGGCCTTGGACTTCAAGGGATCACTGAAACGCCTGCTGCGCCTGCTGCAGCCGCAGCGCGCCATGCTGTACGGCATCCTGCTCTTCGGCGTCGCCAGCGTCACGCTGAGTGTCGTCGGCCCGAAGATCCTCGGCATGGCGACGGACCTCATCTTCGCGGGCGTCGTCGCGAAGGACATGCCCCAGGGGGTGAGCAAGGACGCGGTCATCGCCGGGCTGCGGGCGGAAGGCAACACCACGCTCGCCGACCTGTACTCGGGGATCGACTTCGTACCCGGCCAGCGGATCGACATCGACGCCGTCGGCCAGGTCCTGATGTGGGTGCTGCTGCTCTACATCGTGGCGTCGTTCTTCGCGCTCCTGCAGTCGCGGCTGACCACGAACCTGGTCCAGCGGGCGGTCTTCGAACTGCGGGAACAGATCGAGGCGAAGTTCGCCAAGCTCCCGCTGAGCTACTTCGACCGCCAGCCGCGCGGTGAGGTGCTGAGCCGGGCGACCAACGACATCGACAACCTCGCGCTGTCCCTGCAGCAGACCCTCGCGCAGATCGTGTCGTCGCTACTGATGGTCATCGGCGTGCTCGTGATGATGTTCGTCATCTCGCCGGTACTCGCGCTGGTCGCACTGCTTTCGGTGCCTGCTTCGGTGTTCGTCGCGGCCAAGATCGGCAAGAAGGCGCAGCCGCAGTTCATCAAGCAGTGGTCCACCACCGGGCGGCTCAACGCACACATCGAGGAGATGTACACCGGGCACTCGCTGGTCAAGGTGTTCGGCCGCCGGGAGGAGGCCGAAGAGGTCTTCCGCGAGCACAACGACACGCTCTACGGCGCGAGCTTCAAGGCGCAGTTCATCTCGGGCACCATCCAGCCCGCGATGATGTTCATCGGCAACCTGAGCTACGTGCTGGTGGCCGTGATCGGCGCACTGCGGGTGGCGTCCGGGACACTGTCGCTCGGTGACGTCCAGGCGTTCATCCAGTACTCGCGGCAGTTCAGCCAGCCGGTCACGCAGATCGCCAGCATGGCGAACCTGCTGCAGTCCGGCATCGCGTCCGCCGAGCGGGTCTTCGCGCTGCTCGACGCCGACGAGCAGGAGCCCGAGCCCGCCGAAGCCGCGCGGGTGGAGAAGGTGCGCGGCCAGGTCGAGTTCGAGCACGTGTCCTTCCGGTACGCCGCGGACACACCGCTCATCGAAGACCTGTCGCTCACCGTCGAGCCTGGGCACACCGTGGCGATCGTCGGCCCGACCGGCGCGGGGAAGACCACGCTGGTCAACCTGCTCATGCGGTTCTACGAACTCGACGGTGGCCGGATCACCCTCGACGGTGTCGACATCGCCGAGATGGACCGCGAGGACCTGCGGTCCAAGACCGGCATGGTGCTGCAGGACGCGTGGCTGTTCGGCGGCACGATCGCGGAGAACATCGCCTACGGTTCCGAGGACGCCACGCACGAGGAGGTCCTCGCGGCGGCCAAGGCGACCCACGTCGACCGGTTCGTCCGCACCCTGCCCGACGGCTACGACACGGTGATCGACGACGAGGGCGGCACGGTCAGCGCCGGCGAGAAACAGCTGATCACCGTCGCGAGGGCGTTCCTGGCGAAGCCCGCGATCCTCATCCTCGACGAGGCGACCAGTTCGGTCGACACCCGGACCGAGGTGCTGATCCAGCGAGCGATGAATTCGCTGCGCGAAGGGCGGACGAGTTTCGTCATCGCGCACCGGCTCTCCACCATCCGGGACGCGGACGTCATCCTCGTGATGGAGAACGGTGCGATCGTCGAGCAGGGCGATCACGAAACGCTGCTGCTCACCGGAGGGGCGTACTCACGGCTCTACGCCGCGCAGTTCGCGGAGGCACTGGCCGAAACCGACTGAACCACGCCGGAACGAAAGCCCCTTTTCCCGCCTTCGCAGCGGGAAAAGGGGCTTTCATCACCCGTACGGACCGTGAACGGCGCTAGGCTTGCGTGACCGGATCCGGAGAGGGGTGCGCTGGCCGACCATGGCGGAGAGACTCGGCGAATACCGCCGTAAGCGCAGACCGGGGCGGACTCCCGAACCCCTTCCGGATCGCGATGGGGAGACCGGGGCCGACGACCTCTTCGTCATCCAGGAACACCATGCCGGCAGTCTGCACTGGGACGTCCGCCTCGAACGGGACGGTGTGCTGGTCTCCTGGGCGGTGCCGAAGGGCCTGCCGATGTCACCGGACCTCGAACGCCTCGCCGTGCACACCGAAGACCATCCGATGGAATACCTCACCTTCGAAGGCGAAATACCCGCCGGCGAATACGGCGGCGGCACCATGACGATCTGGGACACTGGCCGGTACGAAACGCTGCACTTCAACAACCACAAGGTCGAAGTCGTCTTCCACGGGAAACGGGCACGCGGGAAATACCTGTTCCTCAATGTGAAGAAGGACGGGAACGATCGCGGCTGGCTGCTCAAACGGCTCGACCCGGCGGAACCGGGCCGCGCGGAACTCCCCCCGTTCCTCGCCCCGATGCTGACCAAACCGGGGCGGCTCCCCTCGACCGGCGAAGACGCGGAGTGGGCCTACGAGTTCGATTGGTCAGGGCGCCGCACGTTGATCCGCGTCTCCGGGGGCAGGATCACCGCCTACGACGATTCGGGCGACGACGTCACCGGGCTGTACCCCGAATTCCGCGGGCTGGGCGAGCAGCTCGGTGCCGCCGAAGCCTTTCTCGACGGGGAAATCGTCGTCTTCGACGGCGGGAAGCCGAGTCCGGAAGGGCTCGGGCACCGCGCACGGGCGACGAAGAACTCCGCGAAACGGCTCACCGCGCGCTATCCGGCGTTCTACCTGGTGAACGACCTCCTGCACCTGGACGGCCGTTCTTGCGCCGAGTTGCCTTACGTCGAACGTCGGGAACTCCTCGACGGGCTCGGCCTCGCCGGACCGCACTGGCAGGTCCCCCGGTTCTACCTCGGGGACGGTGGCGCTGTCGCCAGGGCGGCGCGCGAGCACGGGCTCGCCGGTATCGTCGCCAAACGGGCGAACTCCGCTTACCACCCGGGAAAACGTACCGGGGAATGGCTTTCCATCACCGGGACCAGGGTCCAGCAGGTGGTACTGGGCGGCTGGCGGCCGGGCGGGGGCAGCCGGGCGGGCACGTTCAGTTCGCTGCTGCTCGGTGTCCCGCACGAAGACGGCTTGCGGTACATCGGAAACGTCGGCGTCGGCTTCGCCGCCGAAGAGCTGGAGGAACTGTCCCAGCGGCTGTTCCGCTTGGAGCGCAAGACATCCCCGTTCAGGTCCGTCCCGGACAAACAGGCGCGGGACGCGCACTGGTCACGGCCGACCATCGTCGGCGAGGTCGTCTTCGGCGGCTGGACCGACGCGGGCTGCCTGCGCAATCCGCGCTGGCGCGGCCTGCTGCCGGACGTCGCCGCGGACGAGGTCGAACTCGACGATTAGCGCCCTAGAGTCGCACGTCCTCGACGTCCCGCCGGACGTCGAGGTCGGCTCCGACCCCGCTGATGTCCAGAATCCGTGACACCAGCGCGGTTTTCACGATCACCGAGAACCGGGGCGACGCGGCGTTGGCCTCCTCGAGGGCGTGCAATCCGGCGCAACTGAGGAAACCAACGCCGGAAAGGTCCAGGATCACCTGATTTCCCGTGCCGCAGGCACCGGTGAGCTCGGTGCGGAACCGTCCGATCGTGGCCGCGTCGATCTCCCCCACGGCGGTGAGGATGAGGACGCCGTCGTCACGGCGGCTGGTGGTCACGGCCAGGGGCGGCGATTCGCCGGGTACGCGCTGGCCAGGCAACATTGGGGGCGCCTCTCTCCAGACCACCAAGTCCCCACGACGGTACTCACGACGGGCGAGAGGTCAACCCGGGCTACCTCATTTGAGCCATTTCGGTCGAGAACCTTTACTCAGCTCTTGCCATTCTCCTGCGAAGCGCCGGTGCGCGGCCTCAGCCGCGGCGACGGATCGACCGTGCAGAAGGCCGTAGGTGAAAGCGTTTTCGCTCTCGGCGTAGGCGCGGAGACCGAGAAGCCGCAAGACCTCCCGGGTGACCACGACGTCGTGATGCGTGCCGAGCGTGGTTTGCACCGCCTTGACGTTCTTTCGCCATTTTCGAAGCTTCTTGCCTGTCACCGGCCGGACCGTGTCCGCGGCGTACCGGGCACGCTTGGCCTTCTTGCGCACCTCGTGCAACGCGGCGTCCTGCTCCGCACTGGGCTTAAGCTCGCTCGCCGCGGCGACTGCAGCGCGCAACTTCCGATCCGAACGCGCGACCGCCTTCCGCAGCTCCTCCTTGCCGTCCTTGATCTTCCTCGGCTTGCGGACGATCTTCTCCAGTGATCGCAACAGATCCGTGTACCGCTTGCTGTCGAGCGCCCGGAGGGCCCGCTCCTTGGCCTCTTCGGCCTCGCGCGCGAAGTGCCTCGTCATCAGCTGCTCGACGTTGCCCAGCACCAGTTCGGCCGGAAGCGCCTTGACCTCGGCGTGCAGCCGTGCGGCCATCACCTCGTTGTCTCTCGCCGGCCCGAGTTCACCACCGAGCCAGCGGAGTTCGGCGGCGAGCCCGTTCGCGACGTCGGCGTCAAGGGAGCGACGGAAGGTTTTCAAGCCGCTCCGCAGGCGCCTGCTCGCGACCCGCATCTGGTGCACCGCGTCTTCGGTATCCCGGCGGACCCCGATGTCGTTGCGGCGCAGCACGTCCAGCTGCGTGGCGAAGTAGTCCGCCAGTACCGAGCCGGATGCTCCCCCTGCCGACGGGACGAGTTCGTCGGTCAGCCGCCGGAGCTTCGACGGCCACCTCGACCGCTCCGCGCCCGCCTTCACGACGGCCTGATCCAGGCTGTCGAGCACCTCGGGATCGGTGCCGGGCGAGAGTTCGATCTCGATCTCCCGCCAGCGGTCGAGGTGCGCCTTCTCCCCGCCCGCCTCGCCCGTGACGACGTCGTCGGTGAGGGTCGCGACCTCGCGACCCTTCGCGTCGAGCAGGGCATACGACGTGCGCTCGGTGCGCAGATGCGCGGCCTGGACGAGTTTGGCGCCGAGGGTGTGCGCTCGGACCAGTTTCGCCAGTACCCCGGGCACCTTGTCCGGCTTGCCCGACAGCGGGAGCCGGAGTTCCTCGCGTTTGTCCGCGCTGACAGGGAGTTTGAGATGCCAGCCCTCGTCGCTTCCGCCGAGCCTCCGCCGCAGCGTGATACCCGCCTGCGCGAGCCGGAAGTCGGCGGTGTCGAAGTACGTGGCGTCGAGGACGTCGACCCTCGGTTCGGCCTGGTTCGTCACGGGACCGGCCGGGACCAACGGCGGGATGGGCTTGTCCGCCGCCAGGTCGTACTTCCGCTCGATCTCCGCCTCGACGACCGGGGCTCCGCCATGCGTCTTCGTCACCACGTTCTCCTTCTCCTCGACTACCCGGAACGATTACCCCAGGAAGAGCCTGCGGGAAACCCCGATCGGGTCACTCCTCCATCCGGTCGTACCGGTCCGCCCACTCGGCGAGCATTTGACGCGATCTCTCCTCGGTCAGGATATCGCTTTCCAGTCGTGAGACAAGCGAGTAATACGCCTCGACCGCCACTCGATCATCGATGAACACTCCCGCCGCATAGGAATCCGTGTACACCACCGCCGGATGCTCCGCGAATTCCATGATGGTGAACGAATTTTCGATTGTCCTGCTCACTTCGTTGCTTTCGGGGACGACACGGATCGAGCAATAGGGCAGGTTCGCGGACAGGACGAGGTGGAGCAGTTGTTCGTGCATGATCCGGGGACCGCCGACGACCGAGCGGAGCGCGCGCTCGTGGACGTAGAACCGGCACTGCGGCGGACGGTCCCGCCGCAGCAGCTGCTGCCTGTCCATCCGGGCGTTCACGACCTGGTCCAGCTGAGCCTGATCCCGGTTGCCGATCAGTTCGTAGGCGGTGCGGGCGTACGGTTCGGTCTGCAGCAGCCCGGGGAGCGTCAACGACTCGTAGCGCACCACGGTGTGCGCGAGATCCTCTTGGATGGACAGGGATTTCATCGGATCGACGAGTTCGTCGAAGTACGGCCGCACCCAGTACAGGTCGCTGCCCGCCTGCGTCAGTTCCAGCAGCAGGTCACGCTCGGGCTCCACTTCGCCGCAGGTCGCGAGGTACAGCGCCGCGTCCACCACGGACAGTTCGCGCAGCCCTTGCTCCCACCTCGTGACCTTGCTCTGCAACCAGCCGTTACGGCGGCTGACGTCGGCTCCGCTGAAGTGCCTGCGCTGCCGGAACGCCTTCATGCGGTGGCCCAGTTCCCGGGTCCGCGCCGTCGAATCCTTCTCAACCATGCGGGACAAAGTAGAGCGGAACTCCGGCCGCGCGGTGATTGCCACGCGGTAATTCACCTCAACTGCTGATAACTTGCGGTCCCGCATTTCCGCGAAGGCCTGCTTCGCGAGCGAAGCACCTTCGCTCGCGAAAGGTTCTTTAAGCTTTATAGCGGAAGAATGGAATGGGGTCGAGTTATTCGAAAGTGGACTTGTTGCGGGGCCGCGAGCTTCGCGCGGCTCGCAAGTGACGTTCCGGCGGAGCGTCGATGGCGCCCGACTGGATGCGGTCCGTGAAGGCCGCCTTGCGCACTGAAGGCCCCCTTCACGTACTTGAGGTCGAGTTTCCTCGGCTGAGCCGAGGGAAGGGGTCCTTCACGCGCGCCCGCTGTGGCTGCTGGTGCGCGTGGGGCGCGAACGTGGCGATCGGCAAGTCCGTGAAGGCCGTGGCCAGAAATCCAGTAGGTACCTAAGACACTGTTGGCTCTAATCCGAATCGCCACTCACGACCAGCCCGACCCACACCTAACCACCGGTTTTAAACTCAACTGCACCCCACCTGCACAACTGGAACCAAAGTCTCAATCGAAGCATCAACGATATGCTTGAACCTCATGAGTCAAGACATCCGAGACTTCGTCACCCCCTCCTGCGACCTGCTCGCCCTGGGCGAGCCGACGCACGCGACCCCGGTCTTCGCGGAGGTCCGCAACGCACTGTTCGCCCAGCTGGTCGACCGCGGCTTCCGCTCGATCGCCCTCGAAACCGATCGCGTGGCAGCGCTCGTCGCGAACGACTACGTCCAGGACGGGACCGGAAGCCTCGACCTCGCGATGAGCGAAGGCTTCACACACGTCTTCGGCACCGTGGACGCCAACCGGCAGCTGATCGCGTGGCTGCGCGAGTTCAACGACGATCGCCCTCCCGCGGAACGGCTTTCGTTCCACGGCTTCGACACCCAGACCGAGAACACCTCCGCGCCCAGCCCTCGGCGCTACCTCGAGTACGCCCGCGATTTCCTGGGACTCGACGTGGACATCGCGACCACGGCCGGTGACGACGAACGCTGGAGCCGCACCGAAGCCGTCATGGACGCGGCTTCGTCGATCGGTGCCACGGCCGAGGCCTACCGGCTGCGCGCGATAGCGGCCGACCTGCTCGCCACGCTCCGCTCGCGGAAGCCGGAACCGGTCACAGACGCCTGGTCACGAGCGGAGATCAACCTCATGGCGGGGATCGACCTGCTGCGCTACCACCGGCAATGCGCCGAACCGCTCGAGCCGAGCGAGCGGTACTTGCCGCTCGTCGCGATCAGGGACGCGATCATGGCGCGGAATCTGCTGGACATCCGCGCCGCCGAAGCCGATCGGGGCAGGACGCTGGTCTTCGCCCACAACCTCCATCTGCGCCGCCAGGCGAGCACGATGCACGTGGCCGGGACGGAGACCACCTGGTTCCCGGCTGGCGCGCTGGTGGCTCCGCTGCTCGGGGATCGCTACACCTTCGTCGCGACCAGCCTCGGCCGAAGCAAGGCCATAGCGCTCGAAGAGCCCGAGCCCGACACCTACGAGGGGTTCCTGCAGAAGCACGTCACCACGGACTGGGGCCTGCTCCCCGCTTCGGACGTCCCGCCTGCCCGCGTCCGGACCGACCCCGTTCCGCGACAGGGCTACTTCCCGCTCGACCAAGGGATCCTCGGCGAGGCGGACGCGCTGCTGCACGTCCGCGGCTAGCGTCGAACCGGGTGACGCCTCCTGCCCTCGGAAGGCGTCACCCGGCCACGAGTACGCGCCGCCACCCCCAGTTCCGCGATTTCGGGGCGGCGCGAAGTCCGCTCACTTGAGCGACTCAACACGCCGTCGCCATAACTTCGCCAAACGCAGCGGCCGGTGGCGCCTCGCCGGGCTATGCCGGAGTCACTCCGAAGCGGATCTTCGTCAAGGCTTCACGAGCCCGGTCGCGCTGGCGTCCGCCACTGTCGACGGCGGAGAGGTCCTGGAGCGCGCGCAGTTCCCACATCGGGAATCCCAGTTCCCGGAACAGGCCCGCCGCGGTTCGGAGACCTTCGGCGGCTTCGGTCGCAACGCCTTCGGCCGCCCGTAGACGCCCGAAGCTGAGCAGGGCATATCCGCCGCCCCGGCGGTCGCCGAGCTCGCGGAACGTGCTCATCGCGAGCGCCAGGTGTTCCCCGGCCCGGACGTGCTCGCCCGCGAGGCGCAGGGACTCACCGAAGCTCCGATGCGTGTACGCGGCGGCGTGCCGGTGTCCGACGTGTTCGAACAATTCCAGCGAGCGCGAAAGACAGCGTTCGCTCTCCCCCGCGTCGCCGGTTTTCGCGTGAAGATCGCCGAGGCTGCGGAGGACGTGCGCCTCCCAGTGGCGTTCACGCGAGGTCCGGGTGCCGGTCAACGCGCTCGTCAGCAGCTCACCGGCCTCGTCCAGGCGGCCGTTTCGCCGCAGGACATCGGCGTACCGCTTGGCGGACCTGTCGTGCTGCTGCCCGTCCTCGCAGTGAAGCGAGAGCAGGAGACTTGCGTCGAAGCATTCCTTCGCCCGCCGGAAATCGCCGAGATCGTCCCAGAGCGAGCCGAACTGGGCCGACGCCATCGCCTGCCCGGTGAGGTCACCGCTGTCCCGCAACAGGTCCAGCGCCTCCCGCAGCGCGTCGACCGCCGAGTGGGTCCGGCCGGAGTCCGCGTCGACGTCGGCGAGCGCGACGAGCGCGGACCCGGTGCCCCGCCGGTCGCCCGAGGTACGGAATCGGGCCTCGGCGAGCGAGAAACACGTCCTCGCCCGCGCCAGATCCCCCGCGTTGGCATGCGAATGGCCGAGCTTCAGCAGTTTCTCCGCCTCCGCCGGGAGGTCGAGGCGATCGCGCACGATGCCGAACCCGAGCCAGGCAGGCGAGCCGCCGTTCCGGGGGCCGACGAGGTCGCTGTAGGCGTCGGCCAGCCGCGCGGTCAGCTGAGTCCAGCCGTAGCTCTTCGCGGTCCGGACTGCGAGCGCGAGGTTCGCGGTCTCGGCAGCGCGCCAGCCGCTCGGATCGGCCGCGACGCGGTCCGAAGCCGCCGCGGGGACGTCCGAACGGCGAGGCGGCGGGTACTCGACGTCGAGCGCGGCGACGGCGTACTCGGCCAAACCCGCCATGACCGTCAGCGCGCGCCTGAGAGCGCCGGGGTCCGGCGGTTC
Organism: Amycolatopsis sp. NPDC102522; assembly: GCF_055584485.1. Taxonomy (NCBI): domain Bacteria; kingdom Bacillati; phylum Actinomycetota; class Actinomycetes; order Pseudonocardiales; family Pseudonocardiaceae; genus Amycolatopsis; species Amycolatopsis sp. NPDC102522. The sequence continues at coordinate 219,668 of NZ_JBVJLY010000009.1, forward strand.
CCGAAGCGCGAGCCGGACCAGGCCGGGCAGCCGGTACCGGAGGAAACCGGCCTGATCCGGCTCGGCGTGAAGCAGATGATCGTCCACCAGTTCGTCGAGCAGTTCGGCCGCCTCGCGGGACGAACAGCCCAGCAAGGCCGTAGCGAACCAGTCGGCGACCTGGGTCGAGCCGGGGAAAGTAAGCAACCGCAAGGAGTTCCGCTGCCGCAGCGAAAGCGCGGTGATGACTTCGGCGAGCACGGGGCGGACGGCCAGGTCACCGGCGGCGAGTTCGTCGAGGCGCAGGCGCTCGCTCTCCAGGCGCGCCGCGAATTCGGCGACGCTCAGTCTCGGCCGCTGCAGCAGCTTCATCCCCGCCACCCGCACCGCCAGCGCGAGCCCGTCGCAGCAGGCCAGCACCCGGCGGACGGCGTCGGGTTCGGCGGACAGCCGGTGCTCCCCCGCGATCGCGCCGAGCAGGATCCGCGATTCCCCGGAGGACAGCGCGCCGACCTCGACCGGCCTGGCCCCGACGAGCCCGGCCAGCCGTCGCCGCGTCGTGACGATCGTCCCGCAGCCGGGACCGCTCGGCAGCAACGGCCGCACCTCGGCCTCGGACCGGGCGTTCTCGAGGATCACCAGGAGCCGCCGGTCCGCGGTATGGCTCTGCCACAACGAGATCAGCCCGGCGCGGTCGGCGGGGAGTTCCGCTTCCGCGAGGCCGAGTGTGCGGAGGAACCCGGCGAGCACGTCACCGGTCTCCCGCAGATCGGCGACGAGCTGACCGTCCGGGAACCGCTTGCGCATCCGCCAAGCGGCCTGGACGGACAGCGCGCTCTTCCCCGCGCCCGCCGCGCCGTGCAGCACGACCGGCGCGGGGGTTCGCAGCGCGCGGCCGACTTCCGCGAGTTCCCCGGCTCGGCCGGCGAAATCCGGCGTCGCCGGGGGAAGACCGCACGGCGGGCCGCCCACCGACCAGCCGGTGCCGGCGATCCGGCGGTGGACCGCGAGCAGATCTTCGCCCGGCGAGACGCCGGCGTGCTCCCATAGCGCTTGACGGCATCTGTCGAGGACGGCCAGCGCGGCGTCCCGCCGCCCCAGCCCGTGCAACGCCTCGGCGTACCACCCGGCGAAGCGCTCGTCACCCGGCCGGGTGACGAGCTCGGGTGCCAACCGATCGGCGACAGCCTTGTGGTCACCGTCCGCCAGTTCGAGTTCCACCAGCCTGCCCAGTACCGAACACCGCTGTTCTTCGAGCCACAGCCGGTGCGCCTCCACCAGCGGACCGGCCGGGACGTCGGCGAACGCCTTGCCGCGCCACAACCCCAGCGCCCGTTCGAGCAACGCCCTGCGCTCGACACTGTTCGCCGTCGCGGCCGCGGCTGTCAGCCCGGAGAAACCGGTGGCGTCCAGTTCGCCTTCCGACACCGTCAGCCGGTAGCCACCGCCGCCGGACCGCAGCCGCTGCCGGACGTCGTCCACCGGCAGTCCGGGCGACAACGCCTTGCGCAGCTTGGAAACGGCCATCTGCACGACCGCGGCGGCACTCGACGGCGGGTTCTGCGGCCAGAGTTCGTCCACGAGGGTGTCCCGGTGGACGAACTCGTTCGGCCTGGCGAGGAGCACCGCGAGCACCCGACGGGGCTGCGCCGCCGACGGGAGCGGGACCGAGGCCCCGAGCGGGCCGAGCACCTTGAACTCCACGGGCCACCTATCACCTGGACGGATGACCAGAATGTAACCCAGCGCAGTCCCCGTTTCGGCGGTTTCTCACCCGGATGGCCGTCCCTCTCATTTCCCGGTGTGCGCGAGCAGCCGGTCCCTCAGGGCGGGTTCGTCCGCGAGCGCCTCGTTCAGGGTGTGCTCCAGCAACGGCTTGAGGTCCCCATACGGCCGCTTCGACCAGTCCAGCGGGCCGAGCGGCGGCTCCGGGTCGTATTCGATGACGAACTGGATCGTCCGCGCGATCTCGGCACCGACGAGCCGTTCGACCAGATGCAGCGCGAGGTCGATCCCCGCCGACACCCCGGCGGCGGTGATCACGTTCCCGTCCTCGACCCAGCGTTCGGCGACCGGTTCCGCCCCGAACGCGCGCAGGAACTCCCGGAACATCCAGTGCGTCGCTGCCCGGCGGCCCTCCAGCAAGCCGGCCTGCCCCAGCAGCAGCGATCCCGTGCACACCGAGGTCACGAGTTCCGCGCTCTCCCCGGCCTTCCGCAGGTAGCCGATCAGTTTCTCGTCGGCGAGCGCCTTCAGCGTCGGCGCGGCGCCACCGGGTACGAGCAGGGCGTACGGCGACGGGACCTCGTCGTAGGTGTGGGTCGCCACGAGCTTCAGCGGGTTGTCGGTGACGACAGGGTCCTTCGTCTCGCCGACCACGACCGTCCGGTACTCCTGCGCCGTGCTCGCCATGCCGTCCAGCACGGTCAGCGGTCCGACCATGTCGAGCGGGGTCATCCCCGGGTAGACCACGAACGCGATGATCTTCTTGTCGTCTGTCATGGGACAACGGTGTCGCAGCGAAGAGGCCTCGGCGGGCCGGATGTCCGGATTCCTGCGAACTACGTCCGACGGCCGGGCGCTACTGCTAGCGTTCGATCATGCCGGGTTCACCCAGACGAGTGTTGATCGTCGGCTACAGCAATGCCGAGATGCTCGACATCGCCGGCCCGGGGGACGTCCTGGACGCCGCGAGCAAACTCGGCGGCAAGCCGGGTTACGAGATCATGCTCGCCAGCGTCGACGGCCGCGGCATCCGCTGCGAATCCGGGCTGGTTCTCCAAGCGCAATACCGGCTCGACCAGGTGACCGGCGAGCTGGACACACTGATCGTCGCGGGCGGCACCGGGCACGAAGCCGCCGCCGCCGATCCCCGGGTCGTCACCCACGTCCGCAGGCTCGCGCAGCAGAGCCGTCGCGTCGCCTCGGTGTGCACCGGCGCCACCGTGCTCGCCGCGTGCGGGCTGCTCAACGGGCGCCGCGCCACCACCCACTGGCGGTTCGCCAACCGGCTCGCGACGAACTATCCGCAGGTGAACGTGGACCCGGTGCCGCTGTACGTGCGCGACGGCAACGTCTACACGGCGGCGGGTGTCACCAGCGGGATCGACCTCACCCTCGCGTTCGTCGAGGAGGACCACGGTCCGAGCGTCGCCAGGGAGGTCGCCCGCATGCTGGTGACCTACCTGCAGCGGCCGGGCAACCAGGCGCAGGTGAGCATGTTCCTGTCCGGTCCGCCGCCGGAGAACCGGCTGGTCCGCGACATCACCGCGTACGTCGCCGAACACCTGGCGGGTGATCTCGGCACCACTGTCCTCGCCGAGCGGGCGGGCATCAGCACCCGGCAGCTGACCAGGTTGTTCGACGCGCACCTGAGCACCACGCCCAGCAGGTACGTGCGGGCGGCGAGGACCGAGAACGCGGCGAAACTGTTGTGCGGCACCGAACTCCCGCTGACTTCGATCGCGAGGCGATGCGGCTTCGGGTCGACCGAGACCCTTCGCCAAGCGTTCCTCGACCACTTCGACACCCCTCCATCGGCCTACCGCCGGGTCCACCTGAGGCAGGCATTCGGCTAGGCCGTGTGCGGCACCCGTCACGGACTGTGGAGGATGTGCGGGTGAACCGCCGCGACATCTCCGACGACGACACCGGCCCGATTCGCCGGGTAACGGACACCCCGTCCGATCGTTCGCCCGGAACGTCCCGTTCGCCGCGCCGGACCCCGCCGCCGGAAGGTGCGCGACGTCCCCGGCCCCCGGCCCAGCGGCCTCGACCGGCCGAGCCGGGCAAGCGCCGTGCCGCCGAACCGAAGCCGGAACCCGAGCCCGAACCCGTGATCGAACCGGTCGGTCACGGGCACTCGCACGGTCACGGCCCCGCCGCGCCCGCGTCACGCCGGGTCCGGCAGCTGCTGATGTGGCTCCTGATCCCGCTCGCCGTCGCGACCGTCGCCGGCATGATCCTGCTCTACCCGTGGGGCAAGGATCCGGCGAAAAGCGTCTTCCCCCAGGGGACTCCGGTGAGCGCCACGGTCACCGCGACGATCACCGGACCGTGCCTCGCCGAAGGCCAGGTCCAGGTCGGCGAGCCGCCACCGGACGCGAAACCTTGTCTCACCAGCGAAGTGACGATGACCGACGGTCCCGCGACCGGGAAACCGCTGAAGCTGACGCTCCCGATCGAGCCGAGCACGCCGCGGTTCGCAGCGGGCGACAAGGTCGTGCTGTCCTACAACGGCGGCGACGTCGCGAACCCGTCGTCGTTCCAGATCGTCGACTTCCAGCGCGGAACACCGTTGCTGCTGCTCGCCGGGTTGTTCGCGCTCGCGGTGATCGTGCTGGGCCGATGGCAGGGGCTCGCCGCGCTGATCGCGCTCGGGCTGAGTTTCCTGGTGCTGGCGCTGTTCGTGCTGCCGTCGATCCTCGCCGGGGAAAGTCCGCTGCTGGTGTCGATCGCGGGCGCGGGCGCGATCATGTTCGTCGCGCTCTACCTGACCCACGGGCTGTCCGCGAGAACCTCGGTGGCGGTGCTGGGCACCTTGGTGAGCCTGATCCTGATCGGTGTCCTGTCGGCGATCTTCTCGGCCGCGGCGTCGCTGACCGGGCTGGACGACAGCACGTCGCAGCTGATCGGCTCGCTCGGGCACGGGATCGACGCGCGGGGGCTGCTGCTGGCGGGCGTCGTGATCGGCGCGCTCGGTGTGCTGGACGACGTCACGGTGACGCAGACGAGCGCGGTGTGGGAACTGCGGCGGGCGAACCCGTCCCTCGGCTGGCGCGAGCTCTACGGCGCGGGTCTGCGGATCGGGCGGGACCACGTCGGCTCGGCGGTCAACACGCTCGTGATGGCGTACGCGGGGGCGGCGTTGCCGGTGCTGCTGTACACGTCGCTTTCCGGGGTCGGGCTCGGCTCGATCCTCGGCGCGGAGGACATCGCGCAGGAGATCGTGCGGACACTGGCCGGAAGCGTCGGCATCGTCGCGGCGGTCCCGGTCACCACTGTGCTGGCCGCCCTGATCGCCTCGCGGGAGCCTCAAGAGTCCCTGTAGTCACAGGCACCCGGGGGAAGTGTCATGAAGGGGTCGTTCAGGACGAAAAATATCCTGAACGACCCTTTCATGACACTCGCGGGGCCTCTGCGGCTAGTCCAGCGTCGCCACGAACCGGCTGACGGCTTCCATCGTGAACCGCTGGATGTACTTCCCGGAGGGCGCCGCCGAAGCCAGCCGGTAGAGCGGCCGCTCCGCCGCAGCGTCCCCGCGTGCCTCCGACTTCAGCTGCGCCACCAGCAGTTCCGAGAACACCAGGCCGTTCGCGTCGGTGTTGTTCAGCAGCGCGTTCGCCAGCTTGCGCAGTTGCAGGATGCCGAGTTCCCGGCCGCCCGCGCCGGAGTACACGGCCAGGTCGACCTTCGCCACCTTGCGGCGTTTGCCCGCGTTGACCAGCAGGCTGACCGTCCGGGTGCCGCGCACGTCGCTGATCACCAGGTCGATGCGCTCGGCCGCGGTCAGGTCGATCCGCCGCACGCCCCAGGTCCGCACGATGAGCGTCTCGCCTTCGAGCCAGACACGGCGGCGCAGGTTGTACAACATGATGTAGACCAGCGGCAGCGCGATCACCCCGGCGACGACGAGGCCGACGATCTCACCGCCGATCAGCCCGGCGATCCCGCCGAACGCGGCCGCGAAGATCACCACCCCGGCGATGCTGGAGCAGCCGCGCCTGCGGCGGAGCTTGGGGTCGTCGTGGAACAGCGGGAGACGCTCCGGGGTCTCGGGCGTCCCTGTCGGCTCGGTCATCACACGCCCGTCCCGGCGAGGAACGGGTTGCCCGCCCGCTCCTGCCCGATCGTGGTGGCCGGGCCGTGGCCCGGCAGGACGACGGTGTCGTCGGGCAGCGTCATCACCTTGGCGCCCAGGGACCGCACGAGCTCGTCACCGTCGCCGGAGGACCGGCCGATCGAACCGGCGAACAGGCTGTCCCCGGTGAGCACGATCCGGCCGCCCTCGGCGGAGGTCAGCCCGAAGACCACCGAACCGGCGGTGTGCCCCGGTGTGCGGGACACCGTGATCTCCAGCCCGGCCAGCCTGAGCGGGCCATCGACGAGTGACACGATCCCGTCCTTCCGTTCCCCGGCGTCCGGGCCGAGGAGTGGCCGGTCCGCCTCGTGCAGGTAAAGAGGTATCCCGTGGCGCGCGCCGACCTCGGCCGCCGAGGCGACGTGGTCGGGGTGGCCGTGGGTGGCGAGCATCGCGACCGGAGTCAGCCCGTGTCCGGAAAGGGCGGCCTCGAGCGGTTCGGCGACGTCCTCTCCCGGATCGACGATCACGCACTCCCTGCCGCCCTCCGGGGCGAGCAGGTAGCAGTTGGCTTCGAGGGGGCCTGCCGGAAAACCGACAACCAGCACGAAACGCCTCCTCAGTTCTTCCGCCGAACAGGTGACAGGATGGCCCTGATCACGATCAAGTAAGCCTAGCGGCCCCTGTACGGGGGCCTCACAGGCTGTGCCCATAGACTTCCGCTACCTCAGACGTGTGACATCGAGTGGAAACGGGGAGGGCGGGTGCCGACCAACCAGCAGCGCCGCGAAGCCGCGAAGCGCAAGCTCGAGCGACAGATCGTGCGACGGACCGAGAAGGCCAAACGCCGCAAGATCGTCGGCTCGGTGGCGGTCGTCGGCGTCGTCGCGATCGTGGCAGGCGCGGTGTGGTGGATCGTCAGCAGTAGCGGCAGTGGTGACGATGCCGCCTCCGACGCTTCCCCGAGCTCGGCTCCTCCGACCCCCGAGGTCACGATCCCCTCGGAGCGCACTCCGATGCCGAAGCGGCCGACGCCGCTGGCGAACCCGGTGGCGTGCGACTACAAGGACGACGCCAGCAAGGCGGCGGCGAAGAAGGTGAACAAGCCGGAAGGCAAGGACGTCTCTTCGAACGGCACGGTGAACCTCGTGCTGAAGAGCACCGCGGGCGACATCCCGCTGACGCTGGACAGGGCACTCGCCCCGTGCGCAGTCCAGAGCTTCATCAGCCTCTCCCAGCAGGGCTACTTCAACGACACCAAGTGCCACCGGCTCGGCACCACCGGCCTGCAGATGCTGCAGTGCGGTGACCCCGAGGCCAGCGGCATGGGCGGTCCGGGCTACACGATGCCGGACGAGGCGTTCAAGGAGATCAAGTACGGCCGCGGCATCCTCGCGATGGCGAAGACGCAGCAGCCGAACTCCGGCGGAAGCCAGTTCTTCATGGTGTACGGCGAGGCCGAACTCCCCGCGGAGTACTCGGTCTTCGGCAGCATCTCCGACGAGGGCCTGAAGGTGCTCGACAAGGTCGCCAAGGCAGGCGCCAACGCCCAAGCGGGCAACGGCGACGGGACCGGCCCGCCGAACACCGAGGTCAAGTTCACCGGCGTCACGGTCAACGCCTGACGTGAAGCTGGAGATCAACGGCGCGCCCGCCCGGCCGGAAGACCTGGCGGGCGCGTTCGGCTATGGCCACTTCACCGCGATGCAGGTCCGCGACGGCAAGGTCCGCGGCCTGGACGTCCACCTGCACCGGCTCGTGACGAGCACCCGGCGGATGTTCGCCGGCGAACTCGACACCGAGGCCGTGCGCGGATACGTGAGGCAAGCCATCCAGGGCGAGGACGCGCTGTCCGTGCGGGTGCTGATCTTCTCCCGCGCGATGGACTGGTCCGATCCCGGCGCGCCCGCGGCCCCGGACGTCCTCGTCCGGACAGGGCCGCCGAAAGAACACGAACTGACGCCGCTGCGCCTGCGCTCGGTGCGTTACGAACGGGTGCTGCCGGAGGTCAAGCACGTCGGCACGTTCGGCCTGGTCCATCACTCGCGTGAGGCGATGCTGGCGGGCTACGACGACGCGCTGTTCGTCGACTACCAGGGCCGGGTCAGCGAGGCGTCGATCTGGAACGTCGGGTTCCTCGACGGCGGCACGGTCGTCTGGCCGCAGGCTCCCGTACTCGACGGGATCACCCGGCAACTGATCCGGCGCGGCTTGACGCGCCACGGGATCCCGCAGGAGACCCGCGAAGTCCGTCCGGCGGAACTGCCGGGTTTCGACGCCATGTTCCTGACCAATTCGGAGTCGGTCGGCTGGCCGGTGGCGTCGGTCGACGACGTCGTGCTGCCGTTCGCGCCGGAGACCGGCCGGATCCTGACCGAGGCGTACGAGAGCAACCCCTGGGACGAAATCTAGCTCGAACCTTCCTTCGCGCCGGCACGTGTGGTGAGTAGCCGTCCGGAAAGGAAGGACCCTTGGCCGCTCACCGGGTTCGCACCAGTTTCGCTCTCGCCGTACTGTTCGCCGGCTCCCTGGGCGGCCTCGCCCAGGCACAGGAACAGCCGTCCGGCGCGGTCGTCAAATACTTCGTGGTCCCGTTCTCGGCTGTCCCCGACGAGAACACGCTCTTCCGGATCGCGGAGCAGACCCTCGGCGCGGGGGCGCGCTACCCGGAGATCTTCCGGCTCAACCAAGGCAGGACCCGGCCGGACGGCACGACGTTCACCAATCCGGCCTCGATCCAGCCAGGGCAGGTCCTGCAACTCCCGTCCGACGCCCGAGGCGCGATCGACGGCCCGCTGCCCGCCGCTCCGGCCGCTCCCCCGCCCAGGCCTGCTCAGACAGCCATCCCGGCCGCGTCCGCGACGTCGGGGAGTCTCGTGGCGTCTCTGGCGACCGGGATCGGCGGCGCGCTGCTGGGCCTGCTCGGCGGGCTCAGGCTGCGGCGGGCGTGGGTCCGGCGCACCCTGAAGTCTCCCGAGCCCGATCCCCTCGACTTCCCGCCCAGTACCGGAACGCTCGACCTGCCCTGGCAACCCGGCGGGCATGCGTACTTCTTCCTGAGCACGGCCGACACCCAGGTGCTCGCGGCCGTCCCGACGGACGCGCGCGTCACCGTCACCGTGATGACCGCGCCGCTGCCGAAACCGCTGGTCATCGACATGCCGGACGACCGGCGGCCCCAGTGAACGATCAGCCCAGCCCCGCATTCAGAGGACGAAACGCGCGGCCTCAGCGGTAGGTGAACTTCGGCGGCCGCCGCGCGAGGAACGCGGCCACCCCCTCGGCGTAGTCCTCGCCGTGCAGGGCACCGAGCCGGATCTCGTCCACTTCGGCGTCGGACTCCTCTTGCCCCGCCACGATCTTCTCGATGATCCGGTTCATCCCGCGCACCGACGCCTGCGAACGCGAAGCCAGCGTCTGGACGAACTTCGCCGTCGAGGCCTCCAGTTCGTCGGCGGGGAAGACGTCGTTGAGCAGCCCGATCTCCCGCGCCCGCCGCGCGTCGACGAGTTCGCCTGACAGCAGGAAGTACTTCGCGTGCGCCGGGCCGACCAGGGAGACCAGCCGCCGGGTCGAGTCGAAGTGATAGACGATGCCGAGCTTCGCCGGCGTGATGCCGAAGCGTGAGCCTTCCGCGGCGAAACGGAAGTCGCACGCGACCGAGATCTGGCAGCCGCCGCCGATGCAGTTCCCCTGGATCATCGCCACCGTCGGCTTCCGCGACGCCGTCAGCGCCGCGACGGCCTCGTCGACGGCCTTGTCGTAGGTCTCGGCCGCGTCGGCGGTGGACCGGAGGTCCCGGAACTCGCTGATGTCCGCGCCCGCCGAGAAATGCGCGCCCGCGCCGGTCACCGCGAGGACCTTGATCGCCGGGTCCGCCTCCACCCGCGCCACCACGTCCGGGATCGCCGACCACATCCCGTAGGTGATCGCGTTCATCTTCTCCGGCCTGGTGAACGTCAGCCGCGCGACCTCGCCGTCACGAGTGAATTCGAACCCGTCAGTCATGTTCCGCACCCTAAGTGCGCGCCTCCACCGGAACCAGTCGGATGTGGGCAAGATGGCCTGATGGGTTCGCGATTCGACCGACGGCTATGGCCGGCCGTCGTCCTCGTCGCCGGGACGGCAGGGCTGTTCTGGCTCACCTCGTGGTTACTCGGCAAGGGCAACGACGGCGCGGGTATCGCCAACGTGCTCGCCCTGCCTGTCGCGGTCCTCGGCAGTGTGGCCGCCTTCGTCGCTCTTCGGCCGCGTCCTGAAGCCGACGACGCCAAGCTGAAGGCCAAGGCTTCGACGTTGCTCGACCAAGTCGTCACGGCCGAGGCCAGGGCGTTGCAGCAACTGCTCGGTGACACCGGACACCCCGAACCCGCCGACATCGGTTTCGCCCGCACCCACCCGGACGACGTGGAGGTCCGTTGGCGGGACGACGGCGGTCCCGAAACGGGATCCCTGAGCACGGTCACCGAGTTCTACGAGAGCCTGCAGTTCGGCAGGTTGCTCGTACTCGGTGAACCCGGCTCGGGCAAGACCGTCCTCATGGTCCGGCTGTTGCTGCACCTGGCGGAGAAGGCTCGCGCGACGACCGGCGAACGGGTCCGGGTCCCCGTCCGGCTCAGCCTTCCCGCGTTCTCGGAGGTCAAAACGGGGTCGTCCGAGATTCGCGAACGCCTCGACGTCTGGACCAGCGAGCAGCTCACCGCCGTCTACGGCGTGCCGGGATCCGCGGCCAAAGCGCTGGTCGCCGGCGGCTGGATCCTGCCGATCCTCGACGGTTTGGACGAGATGGACGCCGCGGCCGACCCGCGCCGGGCCGTCGAGGTCATCACCGCGCTGAACACCGCCGGCGGGTCGCACCGATGGCCGGTGGTCGTGGCCTGCCGGATGGAGAACTACCGGCGCATCGCCCGCAAAACGCCGTTGCAGGACGCCACAGCGGTGACCGTAAAAGCGCTCGAAGTCGGGCAGATCGTCGACTGGCTCTCGCACCGCTTCCCCGATCCGAAGCAACCGGACAGAACACAGGCCCGCTGGCGGCCGGTGCTGAACCTCGTCCGAACGCATCCGGCGGGCAGGCTCGCCAGGTTCCTCTCCTCACCGCTGAACCTCTACCTCGCGGTGAACGTCTACCGAGATCCCGTCACCGGCCCGGATCCTCGCGAACTCCGCAAGCTCACCGAGGCCGAACTGGACGACTTCCTCCATGACCGGCTCCTCCCTGCCGTGGTCGAGCACTATCCAAGCCCGGACGGCACGCGTTACCGCGCCGAAGACGTCCGCACCTGGCTGAGCACGCTCGCGAACCATCTCGCGTGGATGAGCGTCCACGGTTTCTCGGGTACGGACATCCATCTCCACGAGTTGTGGCGGACGGCCGACGACCCGGCTCTTCGGGGCCGACGCGTCCGGCTGCTGGCGGCCGCGGTCATTTCAGGACTCACCGTCCTGTTCCTGTTGCTGCTGTTCATTCGTGCGTGGTTCGTCGGCGGAAGCGACGATTTCCGTTCCCATCCAGGACGCTGGTTCATCGTCATCCCCGCGCTGCTCGGCATCGGCGCGGTCATCTTCCGATTCACGGCTACGACCTCGACGCGAGCCATGGAACGCATGGAACCCCGGCTGCTCACGACCCGCGCTGGATTCCGCAAGGTTCGCCGGACCGCCGTCACCTGGATGCTGTTGGGTGGTTTGGCCGGTATCCCGGCGGGAATCGCCGCAGGCCTGCTCTCCGGCGCCGGAGACCTGCACAGCGTGGCGCTCGGTGGCTCACTGACACTGGGAGCGATCGGTTTCGCCATGGGACTCATCGGCGGAGCGGGTGACTCGACGACCCGGCTCAAGACCGCGACCCGGCCGAGCGAACCACAGCACCAGGTCCGCACGACGGTCGCGATCCAGAGCGCCCTCACCGCGCTTCTTTTCCTCGCGCTGGGCAGCTTTCCCGGCGGCATCGTCGACGGCGCCGTCGTCGGACTGGCCGCCGGCCTCGCGCTCTTTCTCGGCGGCGGCCCGACACCCCGGCTCCGTCACGAGCTCGCCATCCGCTACTACGCCCGTCGGCACCTTCTCCCACCGCGGCCCGAGACCTTCCTCGACTGGGCTTACCGTGCGGGACTGGTCCGCCTGGCGGGTACCGCAGCCCAGTTCCGTCACCGCGAGGTCCAGCAGCGGCTCACGACGAACGGGCCGGACGACGCCGTGGACTGTCCCCGGCGTGACACTCGGGACGTCGATCTGCGCTAGGACGCCGAAGTGACCCGGTAGACGTCGTAGACGCCTTCGACACCTCGGACCACCTTCAGCACGTGGCCGAGGTGCTTCGGGTCGCCCATCTCGAACGAGAACCGGCTGACCGCGACCCTGTCCCGCGACGTCGTGACCGACGCGGACAGGATGTTGACCTTCTCGTCCGCGAGCACTTTGGTGACGTCCGAGAGCAGGCGGTGCCGATCCAGCGCCTCGACCTGGATCGCGACGAGGAAGACCGACGACGCCGACGGCGCCCACTCGACCTCGACCAGCCGCTCCGGCTGGGCTGTCAGGTCGTCGGCGTTGGTGCAGTCGGTGCGGTGCACGCTGACACCGCCGCCACGGGTGACGAAACCGAGGATCTCGTCGCCCGGCACCGGCGTGCAGCAGCGGGCGAGCTTGGCCCAGACATCGCTGGCGCCCTTCACCACGACACCGACGTCGTTCGAGCCGCGGCGGCGGGTGACCGTGGACGGTGTCGCGCGCTCGGCGAGCTCCTCTTCCGCCTCGTCGACCCCGCCGATGAGCGCGACCAGCCGCTGCACGACGTGCTTCGCGCTGGTGTGGCCCTCGCCGACGGCCGCGTACAGCGAACTGATGTCGGGGTGCCGGAGTTCGGTGGCGACGGCGCCCATCGACTCGGCGGAGACCAGCCGCTGGATCGGGAGGCCGACCTTGCGGACCTCCTTGGTGATGGCCTCCTTGCCGCCTTCGATCGCCTCGTCGCGGCGTTCCTTGGCGAACCACTGCCGGATCTTCGCGCGGGCCTTGGGCGAACCGGCGAATTGCAGCCAGTCGCGGCTCGGCCCCGCCGTCTCGGCCTTCGAGGTGAAGATCTCGATGACCTCGCCGTTCTCCAGCTTGCGCTCGAGCGCGACGAGCCTGCCGTTGACGCGGGCGCCGATGCAGCGGTGCCCGACCTCGGTGTGCACGGCGTAGGCGAAGTCGACCGGGGTCGACTCGACTGGCAGCGTGATCACGTCGCCCTTGGGCGTGAACACGAAGATCTCGCGCGAAGCGAGCTCGTAGCGCAACGACTCGAGGAAGTCACCCGGGTCCGCGGCTTCACGCTGCCAGTCGAGGAGCTGGCGCATCCACGCCATCTCGTCGACGTCCACGGCGTTCCCGCTGTGGGTGCCTTTGGTCTCCTTGTACCGCCAGTGCGCGGCGATGCCGTACTCGGCGGTGCGGTGCATCTCGTAGGTACGGATCTGGACTTCGAGGGGTTTGCCGTCCGGGCCGATCACCGTCGTGTGCAACGACTGGTAGACGCCGAAACGGGGCTGCGCGATGTAATCCTTGAACCGGCCGGGAACCGGCTGCCACAGCGCGTGGACGACACCCATCGCGGCGTAGCAGTCGCGGACGTCCTCGACCTGGATCCGCACGCCCACCAGGTCGTGGATGTCGTCGAGGTCGCGACCGCGGACGATCATCTTCTGATGGATCGAGTAGTAGTGCTTCGGCCTGCCCTCGACCTTGGCGGTGATCCGCGAGCCTTCCAGGTTGCTGGTCAGCTCGGTGATCACGGACCGCAGGTAGGTGTCGCGTGAGGGCGCGCGATCGGCGACCAGGCGGACGATCTCGTCGTACTTCTTCGGCTGCAGGATGGCGAAGGCCAGGTCCTCCAGCTCCCATTTGACCGTCGCCATGCCGAGCCGGTGCGCCAGCGGGGCGAGGACTTCCAGGGTCTCGCGGGCCTTGCGGGCCTGCTTCTCCGGCGGCAGAAAGCGCATGGTGCGCATGTTGTGCAGCCGGTCGGACAGCTTGATGACCAGCACGCGCGGGTCGCGCGCCATCGCGATGACCATCTTGCGGATGGTCTCGGCCTCGGCGGCCGTGCCGAGCTTGACCTTGTCCAGCTTGGTGACCCCGTCGACGAGCTCACCGACCTTCTCGCCGAAGTCGGCCTTCAGGCTCTCCAGCGAATAGCCGGTGTCTTCGACGGTGTCGTGCAGCAGCGCCGCGACCAGTGTCGTGGTGTCCATGCCGAGTTCGGCGAGAATGGTCGCGACGGCCAGCGGATGCGTGATGTACGGGTCGCCGGACTTGCGCCGCTGCTCGCGGTGAAGCTCTTCGGCGACGTCGTAGGCGCGCTGAAGCTGCGCGAGGTCCGCGTTCGGATGCAGCTCGCGATGGATGACGGCGAGTGGTTCGAGGACCTGCTTGACCGGCGCGGCGCGCTGAGCGGTGATCCGGCGGGCGAGACGGGCGCGGACACGGCGCGTCGCGGACGGCGTCGGCGCGGCCCCCTGTCGCGCTGCACCGTTCTGCTCGGTGCCGTCCTTCGAGGACACCGCGGCATCGAGCTCTTGGCTCACCCGCACCTCCTGCGCTTCGTGCGGCCTTCGGACGTCAAGGGTAACCGCTCCCCCTCGCGGCTCACTTGGTACGCCCGTTCAACACACCCGGAGGGCCTCCACACGACGCCCTTCAAGCACGGAACGACCACCGAGCGCTTCGAGTTCCATGACCACCGACACCCCAGTGACCTGCACCTTCGCGTCTTCCAGCAGCTTGCAGGTGGCCGCGACCGTGCCGCCGGTGGCGAGCACGTCGTCGAGGACCGCGACACGCTGGCCCGGCTCGACGACTCCTTCGGGGAGTTCGACGGTCGCCGTGCCGTATTCCAGCGTGTATCCGACCCGGCCCGCGACGCGGGGCAGCTTGCCGGGCTTGCGGATCAGCGCGACGCCGAGGCCGAGGGAGTAGCCGACGGCGGCCGCCAGCAGGAACCCGCGCGCTTCCACCCCCGCCAGCAGCTCGGCCCCGGGATCGACGGTGGCGGCCAGCGCGTCGGTGACGGCCTTGAAGCCGCCCGCGTCGGCGAACAGCGGGCTCAGGTCCCGGAACAGCACGCCGGGTTCCGGGAAGTCCGGTACGTCGGCGATCAGGTCGAGTGCCTTGTCGAGCTCCATGACTTCCTTGCTCTCAGCTTGCGTGGTGTTCGTGACCGGTCGTTATGAAGGGGACTTTCATTGCAAAATTTGCAATGAAAGTCCCCTTCATAACGCTTGAAACCGGGGTTATCGCTTGCGCTTGCCCGACGGACGCCCCTTGTGGGCCTTCTGGTTCCGAGCCGGGACGCTCGCCGCGGCGGCGTACGCCTTCTCCTTGCGGAGTTCGGCGGCGAGAGAGTCCTCGTCGGTCGGGTCGAAGTCGTCGTCGTCGCGCTCGGCGGCCTTGCGTGCCTGGCTCGCGCGCCGCGAGGCGACCCGCTCGGCCTGCTGACGGTACTTCGGATCACGCATCTTGAAGTCCACCAGCAGCGGGGTGGCCAGCGCGACCGAGGACAGCACGCCGACCACGGTGCCGGTGAGCTGCACCAGCGCGAGGTCCTGCAGCGTGCCGGAGCCGAGCAGGATGTACCCGACGACGAGCAGGCCGAGGATCGGCAACATCGCGATCAGCGCGGTGTTGAACGACCGCATCAGCGTCTGGTTCAGCGCCAGGTTGGCCGCCTCGCCGAAGGTCCGGCGGGTGAGCCCGAGCAGGCCGGTCGTGTTCTCGCGGACCTTGTCGAACACCACCACCGTGTCGTACAGCGAGAACCCGAGGATCGTCAGCAGACCGACGACCGTCGCCGGCGTGACCTCGAAGCCGATCAGCGAGTACACACCAGCCGTCACCACGATGTCGTGCAGCAGTGAGATCAGTGCCGCGGCGGCCATCCTGGTGTCGAAGTACAACGCCAGGAACAGCGTGACCGCCAGCAGGAACACCCCGAGTGCGATCAACGCCTGCCGCGAGATCTCCCCGCCCCAGGACGCGCTCACCGCGCTGTCACTGATCGCCTGGACACTCGGCTGCCCGTTGGACCCGATCGGGCCCAGCTTCTCGAACAGCGCTTCTTTGAGCTTGTTGACCTCGGACGTCTCCAACGTTTCCGAACGGAGCTGGATGGTCGAGGACCCGCCCGTTCCGACCTTCTGCGCCTCGTCGGCGGGCCTCCCGAGGGCTTCGGCGAAGACGTCCTTCGCCTGCTGCTCGGTGATCTGCCCGCTCTTGCCGTTGGCGGGCATCTGGACCTGGGTGCCACCTTCGAAGTCGATCCCGAAGTTGAACCCCTTGATCCCCATCGACGCGATGCAGACCAGGACCAGCGCGCCGAAGAAGAGATACCAGCGCTTGCGCTTGCCGACCACGTCGAACGCGCCTGTGCCCACGTAGAGGCGGCGGAAGACGCTCTCGCGCTTGCCCGCGGTGGTGGTGGTGTTGTCGTCGACCACGGTCACGCCTCCTTGACGTTCGGGCGACCGGTGGCGGGACGGGCCGCCTTGCGCTCCGAGCCCAGCTGCTGCACGGCACCGAGGCCGAGGTTCTTGGGGTTGGACAGGATCTTCGACTTCGACCTGGAGATCAACGCGACCAGCGGGTGGGTCACGAGGTAGACCACGACGAGGTCGAGAACGGTCGACATGCCGAGGGTGAACGCGAAGCCCTTGACCTCACCGACGGCCAGCCAGTACAGGATGGCCGCGGCGAGGAAGCTGACCGCGTCCGAGGCGAGGATCGTGCGCTGGGCACGGGACCAGCCGCGTGGCACCGCGGACCGGAACGACCTGCCTTCCCGGATCTCGTCTTTCAGTCGTTCGAAGTAGATGACGAACGAGTCTGCGGTGATACCGATCGCGATGATCAAACCCGCCACGCCGGCGAGGTCGAGGGTGTACCCGATCCACCGCCCCAGCAACACCAACACCGCGTAGACGAGCGAGAACGACAAGGCGAGCGACAGGATCGTCAGCACGCCGAGAAGCCGGTAATAGAACAAGCAGTAGATGAAGACGATCAGCAGGCCGATACCGCCCGCGATCAGGCCCGCCTGCAGTGAGGCGAGACCCAGCGTCGCGGAAACCGTCGTCGCGTCCGAGGACTCGAACGACAGCGGCAGCGAGCCGTACTTCAGCACGTCCGCCAGGTCCTTCGCCTCGGCCTGGCTGAACCGGCCGGTGATCTGGGTCTGACCGCCCAGGATCGCGGACTGGATGGTCGGCGCGGAGACGACCTGCGTGTCGAGGACGAACGCGGCCTGCTTCTGGACGTTCTTCGAGGTGAAGTCGCCCCAGATACGCGAACCGTCGCCCTTGAAGTTCAGGTTGACGACCCACTGGGAGTTCTGGGTGTCGTAGCCCGAGGAAGCGTCGGCGATCTCCGTTCCGGGGAGGAACTCCGGCTCCAGCAGGTACTTCATGGTGTTCTTGTCACCACAGGCGACCAGCGGCTTGTCGGTGAGGTCGTTGCCGACCAGCGGATCCGTCACCTTGGGGTCGCAGTTGAGGGCCGCGAAGGCCTTCTCGGCGGCCGCGGCCTGCTTCGCCTGGTCCGTCGAAAGCAGATCGGGGTTCTGCCGGAGGCTCCGGGCCTCCTCGATCTCCTTCTTGGTCTGCTCGTCGGAGCCGCCCTGCTGCTGCGGCGCACCGACGGCGCCACCGCCGCCGTTGGCCGGGCTGCTCGGCGGAGCGCTCGCGCCCGGGGCACCGGAGGGGGAGGGCGCCGACGAAGGCGCGCCTGAAGCCGGCGGGGTCGACGGCTGCGGGACCGGGGTCGACGGCTGCGACGTCACGACCTTCCGGAAGCCCAGCTTCGCGGTCTTGCCCAGGGTCTTGGCCTGGTCGCCCTGCTCGCCGGGGACGGTGATGACGACGTTGCTGCCGTCGAGCACGACCTCGGTGCCACCGACGCCGATACCGTTGACCCGGCGCTCGATGATCGAGCGGGCCTGTTCGAGGGACTCTCGCGGAGGGTCGCCGCCGTCGGGATTACGGGCGGACAGGGTGACCCTCGTGCCGCCTTGCAGATCGATGCCGAGTTTCGGCGTCGGCTTGCCGCCACCGGTGAAGAACACCAGGGCGTACAGCGCCACCACGATCAGGGCGAAGAAGGCGAGATAGCGTCCCGGGCGGAGATGCCCGGCCGGTGCGGCCACTGTGCTTCGGTCTCCTCGGACGGACTGGGTTTTCCCCAATGGACTTGGCTGTTCACTCGCCGGACGGGAGTCCGGTGGTACCGCGAACCTGCCTCGATGACGATGCCCGGTGAACGGGCACGACTATGACGACGGACACGCACGCAGCACCGAGACACTACTCGGTGCTGCGTGAGCCCGGCGTTGACCCCGCACCTACGAAAGTCTGGTGTCGGGGATGGCCTTACAGGCGCTACTTCTTGCCGTGCTCCAGCGGAGGAGCGATCTGCGCGCCCGCCTTCTCTTCGACGCGCTCGTCGTCCTTCGACTCGACGACCGGCGCCTCGACGACAGCCTCGGCTTCGACGGCGTCAGCGTCGTCCACGTCGGTCTCGACGACCGGCTCGACCTTCTCGCGGACGGCCTGGCGCAGCCAGGTGGTCACGACGCCCGGAGCGATCTCGAGGTCGATCGTGGTGTCGGCGGAGGCATCGGCGACAGACGCGTAGAGACCGGAGGTGGTCATCACCCGGTCACCGGGAGCAAGGCTCGAGAGCAGCTCCTGCTGCTTTGCCGCCGCCTTCTTCTGCTTACGGGTGCCCATGACGAGAGGAATCGCCACGACGGCCATCAGGAGCAGCGGCAGCAATAACTGGTTCATGATTCTCCATTTCGAGCGGACGCCGCGCGGTGCGCTGTTTTGTCCGGTTTGGCGGGGTGTGCTCTACCCGAGTGTGCCAGGTGCCAGCGGAAACTCCACCACCACCCGTCGCCACCACGGGCCTTGGACCTCGTGAACGGTCCGGTCAGTCCTGGTCGAACAGGTTCGGGCCACCCTGCTCGCCCCGTGTGGCACCGGCCGGAGCCGGCAGGCCGAGATGTTCCCACGCGGCCGCTGTGGCGACCCGGCCGCGAGGAGTGCGGGCGAGCATACCGGCGCGGACCAGGTAAGGCTCACACACTTCTTCCACCGTAGTCGGTTCTTCCCCCACCGCGACGGCCAGCGTGGACACGCCGACCGGGCCTCCGCCGAAGGACTTGACCAGCGCCGTCAGCACCGCGCGGTCGAGCCGGTCGAAGCCCAGTTCGTCGACGTCGTAAACCTTCAGCGCGGCGCGCACGACCTTGCGGGTGGCGTGCCCGTCAGCGCGAACCTCGGCGTAGTCGCGTACCCGGCGCAGCAGCCGGTTCGCGATCCGGGGTGTGCCGCGGGACCGGCGGGCGATCTCCGCGGAACCGTCGCGGTCGATCTCGATCTCCAGAATCGTGGCGGCCCTGCGCACGACGAGGTCGAGTTCGCTGTCGGTGTAGAACTCCATCTGGCCGGTGAAACCGAACCGGTCGCGCAGCGGGCCGGTCAGCGAGCCGGACCGCGTCGTGGCTCCGACCAGCGTGAACGGCGCGATCTCCAGCGGGATACTGGTGGCGCCGGGCCCCTTGCCGACGACGACGTCGACGCGGAAGTCCTCCATCGCGAGGTACAGCATTTCTTCGGCGGGCCGGGCGATCCGGTGGATCTCATCGATGAACAGGACGTCGCCGGGCGCCAGGTTGGACAGCATCGCGGCGAGGTCCCCCGCGCGTTCCAGTGCCGGCCCCGAAGTGATCCGGATGGCGGCGTTGAGTTCGGCGGCGACGATCATCGCCATACTCGTCTTGCCCAGTCCGGGCGGGCCGGAGAACAAGACATGGTCCGGCGGGACGCCCCTGCGGCGTGCACTCTCCAGGACGAGTTCGAGCTGCTCACGGACTCGTGGCTGGCCGATGAACTCGTCGAGTTTACGCGGGCGAAGCGTGGTCTCGACCTCGCCTTCGCCGGTCTGTGGCAGCGCCGAAAGCGTCTCGTCGTCGGCCTCGAAATCCGTCACGGCCTCATAGTCCATGTGGCGAGCTACCGCTTACGCCCGAGGGTGGCCAACGCGGCGCGCAGCACGGAGGACGTCGTGTGGCCGTCGCCCTCGCTGAGCACCTTGTCGACGGCCTGTTCGGCCTGCTTGGCCGGGAAACCGAGACCCGCGAGCGCCTCGACGACCTCGCCCCGCAGCACGCCGGGCGCGGTGACCACCGGCGAGCCGTCGGTCGGGCCCGCGAGCGCGGTGACCTTGTCACGCAATTCGAGCGTGAGCCGCTCGGCACCCTTGCGGCCGATTCCGGGCACCTGCGTGAGCACGGTGATGTTGCCTTCGACCAGCGCGGACCGCAGCTTGTCAGGATCGAGGACGGCCAGCGTCGCCAGCGCGAGCCGCGGGCCGATCCCGGAGACCGTCTGCAGCAGACCGAACAGTCCTCGGGCGTCGGCGTCGGCGAAACCGAACAGCGTCAAGGAATCCTCGCGGACCACGAGCGCGGTGTGCAGCATCGCCTCCTCGCCGCGGCGAAGCGTCGCGAGAGTGGCGGGTGTGGCCTGTACGGCGAGGCCTACTCCCCCGACTTCGATCACGACGTGGTCGAGACCGATGGCGAGGATTTCACCGCGTACCGAGGAGATCATCGAGCCGCTCCCTGAGTCTTTGCTTCGTTTTTCTTGGCGCGCTGTGCCGCGGCGGCGAGCCTGGCCTTGTGGTTCTTGGCGATCTCGGCCGCTCTGGCTTCGGCTTCGGCAAGCCGGACGCGCATCGGTTCGCGCCACAGATGGCAGATGGCGAGCGCGAGCGCGTCCGCGGCGTCCGCCGGATGCGGTTTGACCTCGAGGCCGAGCAGCCGCATGACCATACCGGTGACCTGCGCCTTGTCCGCGCGGCCGGAGCCCGTGACGGCGGCTTTGACCTCGCTCGGTGTGTGGAACACGACCGGCAGCCCGCGCCGGGCCGCGGCGAGCGCGACGACGCCGCCCGCCTGCGCGGTGCCCATCGCGGTGCGCACGTTGTGCTGCGCGAAGACCCGCTCCACTGCGACGGCTTCGGGCTTGTAGCGATCCATCCACTGCTCGGCGGCGTCGGAGATCCCCAGCAGGCGCACGGAAAGATCGGCGTCCGGCGGGGTCCGCACGACGTGGACGGCCACGGCGCGGACGGTGCGGCCCGTGCCGCCGTCGACCACTCCGAGCCCGCACCTGGTCAGACCGGGGTCGACCCCGAGTACCCGCACGCTTTCCTCCGCTGCTCCGACTTCTCCGGCGAACATCAGTTCGAGCCTGAGGCTACCCGGAGCCGGCTCCGGGCAAGATGAGGACATGCCGAGCCCTGACGACTTCGCCGCCCATCTGGGTCTCCAGCCGTTGCCCGTGGAGGGCGGTCGCTGGGCGCAGAGCTGGCGCGACGAGACCGCCTCCGCGATCTACTACCTGCTCGCTCCGCCGGAAACCTCGGCGCCGCACCGGCTGGACCGGCTGGAGATCTACGCCCACCACGCCGGTGCGCCGGTGCGGATGCTGCTGCTGTATCCGGACGGGCGGATCTCACGGCCGGTGCTGGGGCCGGACGTCGAGGCCGGGCAACGTCCGCAGGTGGGGGTGCCCGCCGGGGTCTGGCAGGCGTCGGTGAGTACCGGTGAGTGGAGTCTGGTCGGGACCGTGGTGGTGCCGCCTTATACGGACGACTGTGTGGAGTTTCGGTCCGCGGCTGCTTTGGTGGCGGAGTTTCCGGGGGCGGCGGAAGACCTGGCGCCCTGGCTGGAGTGAGTGCCGCGGCCTGGCGTGAGTGGCGATTCGGGCTGGAGGGATTCTGGGCGCGGACTTGCGGGCCGCCACACCTGCCCCACACGCACCAGGAGTCACACCAGCCACGTGTGAAGGGGTCCTTCACGTACTTCAAGTGGACGGGCGGCGGCACGGAGTGGGTCGAGGTGGTCGTGAGTGGCGATTCGGGTTATTGAGGGGGTAAGGCAAACCTGGCGTGTTTGTGGACGGTGTCGGTGACTCTGCGCGACACCGGGCCTGTGGCGTCGACTGTGTGGATTTTGGTGCGTTGGATGACCAGAAATCCACACAGTCCTGCCGTGACCGGACCGGTCACGACAGTCGGACAGGGAGGGCGTGTGGAAATAGGGACGTCGAGCGTCCCTATTTCCACACACCCCTCACCCTGAGTAACAACACGCGCCCTCGTCGACCCGACACCTTTGCCTTACCCCTCAAATAACCCGAAACGCCACTCACGACCCCCCTGCACCCGGCGCGCCCCGGCAGCGCCCAGCGTCGCGAAAGCCACTTTCGAGACGTCGGGTGTCCCGAAAGTGGCTTTCGCGACACCCGAAGCAGCAGACAACCGAAGCAGCAGAAGCGCGAACAGCGGGTGCCCAGCCTCATGAGCGGCAAGAAACCTCGTGAGTGGCAGGGACGGTTCTAACCGTCCCTGCCACTCACGACCCCCTTCAGCCCTCCGTGCCCACCCAGTTCCCGTGGAACCCGTTGGGCACGCGGTCCGGCAGGTGCACCGCGCCGACGGTCTCCAGCGTCCCCGCGTCCAAAATGGTCAGATCGCTCTTCTGCGTCGCGGGATCGTAGACGAAACCCATCAGCACGCCTTCGTCCTCGCCCGCGTCCACTGAGGACGGGACGAACACGAACTCCCCCACCTGGCTGCCCGCGCCGAACTCCCTCGACGCGACCGAACGCTTCCACAGGTCGTGCTTGAGCAGGGCACCCGAGGACGCCGAGCCATCCTTTGTGGACACCGAGTAGCCGAAGCGGTGCGGCCGCCCGACCAGTCGCTCGTCGACGCGTGGGAACTCCTGGCCCTGGTCGTCGAGGCGTTCCTCGACGACCTTGCCGACGGCCAGGTCGATCGTCCAGCGATCCAGGGTCGGCGGCCCCTCGGCGGGCCCGAGAAGCTCGGTGTCGAACATCTTCGGGTGCCGGACGACGTCCAGCACGATGTCGTCGCCGTCGTCGTAGGCGTTCATCGGGTGGAACACGTAGCACGGCTCGATCTCGAACCAGCGGACGTCGCCGTTGCCGCCCTCCCGCGGCATGACGCCGATCCGCGCCGGGTACCGGGGGTTCCAGCGGTACGGCAGGCCCGAGTTGCCCGAGATCCGCTGCCGCAGCTTCGCACTGAGGGGATCCGGCACCTTCACCTTGCCCACCAGCGCGGACACCACGAGCCGCGCGGGCGTGCGCAGGAACGACGGGACGGACGCGGCGACGGCCTGTTCGGTCTCGAACGTGACCGGGAGGTCGTAGAAGATGACGTACTTCTCGGTCAGGGAGAAGTCGTGCATCATCGGCGAACCGGTGACCTCGACGTCGACGGTGCGCCGCGCGCGGCCCTGTGCGTCGATCACCGAGTACTGGACCTTGTTGCCCCAGCCGAAGAAGTACGACACGGCGTGCAGTTCGCCGGTCTCCGGATCACGCTTCGGGTGGGCGGTGTAGCCGCCGGGGAGCGTGCCGTCGAAGTCGCAGGCGCCGACGGTGTCGAGTTCGTCGGTCAGTTCGAAGCTCGTCGCGCCGCCCTCGATCAGCGCGAGCGTCTTGCCGGCGTGGCCGATCACGTTCGTGTTGGCCCCCATGGAAGCGGGCCCGCCGTCCCAGTGCTCGCCGAGGTCCTGCGCGAGCCGGGGGTTGCGCACCCAGCGGTTGCGGTACCACTCGGCGCGGCCGTCGCGCAGCCGGACGCCGTGCACCATGCCGTCGCCCATGAACCAGTGGTAGGTCTCCGGGTCCACTTCGGACAGCGGGTTCGGGCCGTTCCGCAGATAGCGCCCGTCCAGGTAGTCCGGGATGTGCCCGGTGACGCGCAGTTCGGTGATCGTTTGCTCACGGCGGACGGGGGCGAAGTTGCCCTCGAGGAACTTGTTGCCCATCACTGGCCCCCTGGATCGGTGACTATAACGTGGTTATGGATACATTTATAACAGGGTTATGGGACACTGGCAAGCATGTCACCGAAACCCGCTGCCGCCGAGGTCAAGGCCAAGCTGATCGAGGCGGCGATCCGGCTCCTCTCGGACGGCGGCCCGGAGGCGCTCCAGGCCCGCAAGCTGGCCGC
The DNA here is from genome assembly GCF_055584485.1 of Amycolatopsis sp. NPDC102522. Classification (NCBI taxonomy): domain Bacteria; kingdom Bacillati; phylum Actinomycetota; class Actinomycetes; order Pseudonocardiales; family Pseudonocardiaceae; genus Amycolatopsis; species Amycolatopsis sp. NPDC102522. The sequence continues at coordinate 243,534 of NZ_JBVJLY010000009.1, forward strand.
CGAGATCGGCGCGTCGACCATGGCCGTGTACACCCACTTCGGTGGGATGGGCGCGCTGGTGGACGAGGTCGCGCGCGAGGGATTCCGGCGGCTGTCGGCGAATCTGGGCAAGGTCGAGGAGACCGAGGACCCGGCTGCCGACCTCCTCACCCTGGCGCTGGCCTACCGGCGGACCGTGGTGGACAACCCTCAGCTCTACGCGGTCACGTTCGGCCAGAGCCAGCCCAACGGGCAGAAGGCGGCGCTGGGCGACATGACCAACGAGGAAACCCGCCAGAACGCCAGCGAAGAGGGCATCGAGGCCTTCGGCTACCTCGTCCGCGCCGCGAACCGGCTGATCGAAGCGGGCCGGTTCCGTCCCGCCCCGGAGTTCGCCGTCGCCGCCCAGCTCTGGAGCGCCGTGCACGGCTACATCACGCTGGAGGTCGCCGGTCACTTCGGCGACGGCGAGAATGGTGTGGACCACATCTTGATTCCCCTGGCCACCGCGCTCGGGGTGGGCCTCGGCGACACTTTCGAGGCCGCGACGCGGTCCGCGCGGGTCTCGGTCGACGCCTGGCGCGCGAAAGAGGGAAACATCGGCACCTGATCCGGCGATACCCCGGTCACAGGTCGGTGACACGTGCAACCTTCGAGCGAGAGCGCACGTCTGACCTGGTAGAAGATCAACGGGGGAACGGGGACGGGTGAACGACGACGACCAGGGGCACGCGACGCTGCCGGGGGTGCAAGGCGCCCGCCGTTGGCTGAGCCGTCGTTCCGTGCTGATCGCCGGCGCTTCCGGACTCGGTGTCGCGGGGCTCGCCGCCGGAACGGCCACCGGAGCCCTGCCGTTCAGCGAAGCACTTCAGCGGGCACTCGGCGTCGCTTCGCCGACCCCTGCCACCCAGCTGGGCAGCCCCCGCGTCGAACGCGTCTACTCCGAAGCCCGCGGCCGCGAGGTCGACCTCGTGCTGATGCTGCCGACCAAGGCACCGCCCAAGGGCCTGCCGATGTCGCTGATGCTGCACGGTCTCCACGGCACCGCGCGGCACGCCGCCCCGACAGGACTGCTCAAGCAACTCGGCAGCGACGTCGCCCGCAAGGCGGTGCCCCCGTTCGGGTTCGTCGCGGTCGACGGCGGCGACCACTACTGGCACGAGAACCAGCCCGGCGACAACCCGATGGCGATGCTGCTCGAAGAGGTCCCCCGCTGGCTGGCCGCGCGCGGCCTCGGCGGCCGGGACGGGCTGCCGTTCGCCGCCACCGGGCTTTCGATGGGCGGCTTCGGCGCCCTGCTCTACACCCGGCGCCGCCTGGAACGCCGTCGCCCGCCCGCCGCGGTCGCGGCGCTCGCGCCCGCCCTGATCACGTCGTGGACGGAGATGAGCAAGCGGCGCGCGTTCCGCGACGCCACCGACTGGGGCTCGCTGGACCCGTTGCGCCACATCGACGTCACCAAGAGCGTGCCGACCGGGATCTGGTGCGGGACCGAAGACCCGTTCATCGGCGGGGTGCGGAAGTTCATCTCCGAAGCGCGGCCCACGGTCGCGCACACCGCGCGCGGCAAGCACGGCGACGCCTTCAACCGGACGGTCGTGCCGAGCCTGATCGCCTTCCTCGGCAAACACGTGCCGAAGAACGCCTGACAGCGGTCAGACGCGGAAGAAGATCCTGGTCACGGTCGACCCCGGTCTGCGGTACTGCCGGACCAGGTCGGCGACCTGGTTGACCAGCACGAGGCCACGGCCGCCGATCTGGCCCGGCGAGGCGGGACGGCGGCCCGCCAGCGGATCGCTCAGCGTGCCTTCGTCGATGACCTCGCAGAGCACGTGATCCTCGTCACGCCAGACGCGGACCACGCCGTGGCCCGAACCGTGCAGCACGCTGTTGGCGGACAGCTCCGCCACGGCGAGCACGAGATCCTCCACCCTGTCCGGGGTCAGCCCGCTCTCCTCGGCCCTCTCCTGCGCGAAGTGGCGCACCGCCGCGAGCCTGGCGAGGTCGAAGCGGAACGCGTCGGCCGCCCGCGGTTCGGGCAGCGGCAGGTTGTACTTCTCGACGACAGCGTCGGGGGCGTAGCCCTCGCTCGGACGATCACCGTCGGCGCCGGACAGGGTCGGATGGGTTCGCTCGACGTCGGCGAGGACGTCGTCTTCGAGCCGGGTCCGGTCGTACGGGCACAGGATGGCGAGGTCACGGTCGCCGAAAGCGAAGTTGATCAGCGCCTCGTGCTGCGCGCACGCCGGGTACTCGATGGCCGACCGGCCGGCCCAGATCGGCTCCCCGACGATCCGGACCGGCCCCTGCCGGTTGTCCGCGAACGCGAGGAGCACGCCGGGGAGGATGCGGCCCGGGTTGCGGCCCGCTTCGGTCATGTCGATGAGTTCGACGTCGGCGGCGGAATCGCCCAAGGCCGCTTCGATCAGGGTCAGATTCCGGCCCGGGACGGCCACCGCGACAGGCTCGTCGAGTTTCAGGCCTTCGAGGATGTACGGAACCGTACCGTTCAGGTACTCGGTGTCACCGGAGTAGAGCAAGCCCACGTGGGAGAAGGGGCCCGCGGTGACTGTCACGGACTCGTCTTACCCCGTGGAAGAGGTTCTGAAACCCCGCTAAGGGAGGAAACTTCGAAAATCGTCCGCGCGGCTGTTCAGCCGAGCCAGCGTCCCGCCATCGAGATCAGCCAGAACCCGGCGAGCGTCGCAGCGGTGAACAATCCGGTCCAGGCGACGAGCGAACGGTTCGCCTCCGCGTTCCGCGCGGCCTTGATCCGGATGAGCGCGTATGCCGAACCGGCGAACAAGGGCAGCGGGATCAGCGGCAGCGGCGACAGCCGCACGACACCGGCCACCAGGCAGGTCGCGACCAGCACGCCGAGCACGATCGTCAGCGCGCGCGGGATCCACGGATGCCCGCGATAGGCCCCGAGGACGATGCGTTCGGTGAGTTCGACGAGTCCCCTGACCTCGCGTGGACTCGCGGCTGCCAGCTCGGGAGCCTCGTTCTCGTCCTTCGTGGAAGTCAGCGGCACCATCGCATCCTATCCCGGTCCGGTCACCGGCCGGACCTGGCCGGAGAAACCGATGCCCCGGTCCGGAAGGATCCGGCCGGGGCATCGGTGACGAAGATCGCCGCTCAGGCGGACTTCTCGCCGCGCTCGCTGCTGCGACGACGTGTCGGCTGACGCGCCACGATCGTCGGGTTCACGTTCTCGCGGACCGTCTGCTCGGTGATGACGACCTTCGCGACGTCGTCGCGACTGGGGATGTCGTACATGACCGGCTGCAGGACCTCTTCCATGATCGCGCGCAGGCCACGGGCGCCGGTGCCGCGGAGCACGGCTTGGTCGGCGATGGCCTCGAGCGCGGTCTGGGTGAACTCCAGCTCGACGTTGTCCATCTCGAAGAGCTTCTTGTACTGCTTCACCAGCGCGTTGCGCGGCGTGGTCAAGATGCTGACCAGCGAGTCCTTGTCCAGGTGCGTCACCGTCGCCACGACCGGGAGGCGGCCGATGAACTCCGGGATGAGCCCGAACTTGATCAGGTCCTCCGGCATCGTGTCGGAGAAGATGTCGCTCTCGTCGATCTCGGCCTTGGTGCGGATCTCCGCGCCGAAACCGAGGCCGCGCTTGCCGACCCGCTCGTTGATGATCTTTTCCAGCCCGGCGAACGCGCCGGCCACGATGAACAGCACGTTCGTCGTGTCGATCTGGATGAACTCCTGGTGCGGGTGCTTGCGGCCGCCCTGCGGCGGCACCGACGCCGTGGTGCCCTCGAGGATCTTCAGCAGCGCCTGCTGCACACCCTCACCGGACACGTCGCGGGTGATCGACGGGTTCTCCGACTTCCGGGCGATCTTGTCGACCTCGTCGATGTAGATGATGCCCGTCTCGGCCCGCTTGACGTCGTAATCCGCCGCCTGGATCAGCTTGAGCAGGATGTTCTCGACGTCCTCGCCGACATACCCGGCTTCGGTGAGTGCTGTCGCGTCCGCGATCGCGAACGGGACATTCAGCATCTTCGCCAGCGTCTGGGCCAGGTAGGTCTTGCCGCAGCCCGTCGGGCCCAGCATCAGGATGTTGGACTTCGCCAGTTCGACGGTCTCGTCCTTGGAATCCTTCGGCCCGGCCTTGTCGTCGGATTGCACACGCTTGTAGTGGTTGTACACCGCCACGGCCAGCGAACGCTTCGCGTCGTCCTGGCCGATGATGTACTGCTCGAGGAAGTCGTGGATCTCGGCGGGCTTGGGCAGCTCGTCGAGTTTGACCTCACCGGCCTCGGCCAGTTCCTCTTCGATGATCTCGTTGCAGAGATCGATGCACTCATCGCAGATGTAGACCCCGGGGCCGGCAATGAGCTTCTTCACCTGCTTTTGGCTCTTGCCGCAGAAAGAACATTTCAGCAGGTCGCCGCCGTCACCGATCCGTGCCATGGCCGTTGACCTCGTCCCCTCCGGCGCAGTGTCTGCGCCTGCACTGTCGTGCCTGACTGTCGTACCCCGGTCACGGATGACCTCTCGGAGCCTCACACATTGCCACTGACGGTACCCGTCCGATGCCATCGGCGGGAGAACCCGCGTCACATCTCAGCACGCCAGAAGCTGACCTTAGACCAGGGATCCGGTGCGTGTCGTCTCCCGACACGCACCGGATCCCGGCACGATCAGCTGCTCGAAGCCTTGCGGTACTCGAGCACCTCGTCGACGATCCCGTACGCCTTGGCCTCGTCGGCCGTCAGGATCTTGTCCCGCTCGATATCCTTCTTGACCTCGTCGGCGTCCTTGTTCGTGTGCTTCGCCAGGATGACCTCCATCTGGCGCCGCACCCGCTGGATCTCGTTGGCCTGGATCTCCAGGTCCGACACCTGGCCATAGGTGCCCTCGGTGGCGGGCTGGTGGATCAGCACGCGCGAGTTCGGCAGCGTGAAGCGCTTGCCGGGGGTACCGGCCGCCAGGAGCACCGCCGCGGCCGAAGCGGCCTGGCCGATGCACATGGTGACGATGTCGGGGCGGACGTACTGCATCGTGTCGTAGATCGCCATCAGCGCGGTGAACGAGCCACCGGGCGAGTTGATCAGGATCATGATGTCGCGGTCCGGGTCCTCGTGCTCGAGGTGCAGCAGCTGGACCATCACGTCGTTGGCCGACGCGTCGTCGATCTGCACGCCGAGCATGATCTGACGCTCTTCGTACAGCTTGTTGTACGGGTTCGATTCCTTGATGCCGTAGCTCGTGCGCTCGACGTACGAGGGCAGGACGTACCGCGACTGCGGCAGCTGGAGCCGCGACTGCATCCCCGGCGCCTGCGACCCGATCGGAAGCTGGAAGTTGCTCATTGGAATTCTCCTGTGTGCCGGCGCGGATCAGCTGGTGGGAAGCGGGTTCTCGCGCGTGAGGACCTGATCCACGAAGCCGTAGTCCTTCGCCTCCTGCGCGGTGAACCAGCGGTCACGGTCGCCGTCCTTGACGATCTGCTCGACGGTCTGGCCGGTCTGCTCCGCCGTGATCTTGGCGAGCTCCTGCTTCCACTTGCCGAACACCTCGGCCTGGATGGCGATGTCGGAGGCCGTGCCGCCGACGCCCGCCGAGGGCTGGTGCATGAGGATGCGCGCGTGCTGCAGCGCGTACCGCTTGCCGGGCGTGCCGGAGGAGAGCAGGAACTGCCCCATCGACGCGGCCAGGCCCATCGCGTAGGTCGCGACGTCCGGGCGGATCAGCTGCATGGTGTCGTAGATCGCGAAACCCGCGGTGACCGAGCCACCGGGCGAGTTGATGTAGAAGCGGATGTCCGACTCGGAGTCGTCTGCGTCGAGCAGCAACAACTGGGCGGTGATCCGGTTCGCGACCTCGTCGTTGACCTCGGAGCCGAGGACGACGATGCGCTCCTGGAGCAACCGCTCGAAGACCGAGTCGGTGAGGTTGAGCCCCGCGGTTCCGGTCCGCGCCTCGGGCATGTGCTGCGTCACGTCTGCCTGCCTTTTCGCCGACGGCGGCCAGCCGTGCCTCGGCCGCCGCTTGTATGTCCAGATGCTGTGTCCAGGTGCTGAGGATCTTGCAACCGACCCTAACGAACTTGGGCGGTGCAGAATGCCTGACACCGCCCAAGTTCGCTTACAGCTTTACGGTCCGTTTCGACCGGACCGGGTATTCCCTATTCGGCCGCAGTCTTCGCGGTCTCTTCGGTGACCTGCGTCTCCTCGGCTGCGGGGCCGAAGAGCTCTTCGAGGTCGACCGCGGAGCCGGAGGCGTCGGTCACGGTGGTCTTGCGGACCACGGTGGCCAGGGCCTTGCCGCGGCGGACGTCGGCGTAGATCGCGGTCAGCTGACCGGACTGCTGCGCCCGCTGGACGTACTCGTCCGGGCTGACGCCGAAGCGCTGCGCCTGGTAGATGATCCGCTCGGTGAGCTCGCCGTCGTTGACCGACGTCTGCTCGGCGTCGGCGATGGTGTCCAGCAGCAGCTGCGTGCGGACCGCCTTCTCCGACTCCTCGCGCACCTCGGTGTCGAACTCTTCGACGGTGCGGCCTTCGGCCTCGAGCGCCTGCGCGAACTGCGCCTCGTCGTGGTCGAACGGGTGGATCGCGTCGTGCTTGCGGTTCTCGATCTCGGCCTCGAGGACCTTCTCCGGGATCGCGATCTCGGTGCGCTCGAGAAGCTCCTCGAGGACCTTGTCGCGGGCCTGGACGCCCTGCTGCATCTTCTTGACGCGGCCGAGACGCTCGCGAAGGTCGCCCTTCAGCTCGTCGATCGTGTCGAACTCGCTCGCCATCTGGGCGAACTCGTCGTCCGCCTCGGGCAGCTCGCGCTGCTTGATGGTCTGCACGGTGACGGTGACGTCGGCGTCCTTGCCGGCGTGCTCGCCGGCGACCAGCTTCGTGGTGAAGGTCTTGGTCTCGCCGGCGTTCGCGCCGATGATCGCCTCGTCGATGCCGTCCACGAGCTGGCCGGAGCCGATCTCGTAGGACAGGCCGGTGGTCGAGGCCTCCTCGACCTCCTGACCGTCGACGGTGGCCGCGAGGTCGATCGAGACGAAGTCGCCGTTCTCGGCGGCGCGCTCGACACCGGTCAGGGTGCCGAAGCGGGCGCGCAGCTCGTCGAGCTGCTCGTCGATCTCGGCGTCGGTCAGTTCGACGTCGTCGACGCTGACAGCGAAGCCTTCGAGGTCGGGCAGCGAGATCTCCGGGCGGATGTCGACTTCGGCGGTGAACTCGAGAACCTCACGGTCCTCCAGCTTGGTCACCTCGAACTCGGGCTGGCCCAGCGTGCGGACCTCGCCCGCGCGCACGGCTTCCATGTACTTGGCCGGAATGACCTCGTTGACGACCTCGTCGAGCACCGGGGCTCGCCCGATCCGGCTTTCCAGCACGCGAGCCGGCGCCTTGCCCGGGCGGAAGCCGGGGATGCGCACCTGCTGGGCGATCTTGCGGTAGGCGCGGTCGAAGTTCGGCTTGAGCTCGTCGAACGGCACCTCGACATTGATCTTGACTCGCGTCGGGCTGAGCTGCTCGACGGTGCTCTTCAACGTATTCTCCTCGAGCGGTAAACGATGTGATTGAGCATCCGCAGCGGTCGACAGCGGATGTGCCCTGGCCAGCTTGCAGACCGGGCCGTCCGAGTCTAGGCCGTGTCCTTCATCGCGCTGGGCCCGGGGCCATCCCCGCGTCCTCCCCCGCCGATCACAGCTTTCGAGAGCCGTCCGGCGAACCGGACCCTGACCACCCGATCGGACCAGTTTTCGGTTCGTCTCTGTTACGAAGCGGCCCTTCCCTGGACACGGATGCGTGCCACAGCTCACCATCGGGCGCCGTGACGTGGCATTTCGTCAGTCAGATGAAGTTTACAAACCAGTACCAGTTGTCTACGGTGTGACAGCTTGTCCCGGTAGCATCGACCGAGGGGAACGATCGATGACCGTCGCCGTATCCCGGTCCGAGGACACGGGGGAAATACCCGCGAGAAAGCTGAGACGCGGGGTGCCCAACCCGCGGATCCCGCTGCCGGTGGTCTCGGTGCCGACGGTGCTGCTGTTCACCGGCGGCGCCATGGTCTGGACAGGCGCCACCTGGCTGGTGGTCAACGAAGCCGCGCCGCTCTGGGTGACCATTCCCCTGCACGCGCTCGTCACCTTCACGATGTTCACCGTGCTGCACGAGTCGACACATCACGCGGCCGGGCAGCTCACCTGGGTCAACGAACTGCTCGGCAGGCTCGCGATGCCGTTCGTGGCCGGCTACGGCTCCTTCCCCCTGGTGCGCTACATCCATCTTGAGCACCACCGCAACACCAACGAGGACGCCTACACCGATCCGGACGCCTGGACCGCGCACGGCCCGTGGTGGCAGTTGCCGCTGCGCTGGCTGACCATCGACTTCTGGTACGCCCGCTTCTACGTGGCGCGGCAGCGCACCCGGCCGCCGTCGGAGCGGATCGAGTCCGCCGCCGTGCTCTCGCTGAGCCTCGCCGCGTTCGCCTGGCTGACCACGACCGGTCACGGCTGGGAACTGCTGGTGGTCTACCTGATCCCGCAGCGCATCGGCCTGGCCGTGCTGGCCTGGTGGTTCGACTGGCTCCCGCATCACGACCTCGGCGAGCAGCGGCAGAACCGGTTCGGCGCCACCCGCGTCCGCGTCGGCCTCGAATGGCTGATGACGCCGATCATGCTGTGCCAGAACTACCACCTGGTGCACCATCTCCACCCGGCGATCCCGTTCTACCGGTACCTGCGCGCGTGGCGGGACAACCGCGACGCCTACCTCGCCAGGGACGTCCCGATCGCGACGGCGTGGGGCCGCGAGCTGACGTCGACGGAGTACCGCGAGTGGCGGCAGCTCACCGGTTCGTTCGGCGAGGACCCGCCCGCTCCCCAGCCCCGGCAGCCGAGCCTGTTCCACTCGCTGCGGGTCTCCGACGTCCTGCCGCTGTGCGAGGGCGCCGTCACCGTGACGTTCGAGGTGCCGGAACGGCTGCGGGAGACCTTCCGGTTCACCCCCGGCCAGCATCTCGTCATCCGCGCGGAGGTCGACGGGGAAGAGGTGCGCCGCGCCTACTCGATCTGCTCGACGCCGGACTCGGGGGTGCTGCGGATCGCGATCAAGCACCAGCTCGGCGGCGCGTTCTCGACATTCGCCACCAGGGAGCTCGCCGCGGGCGACGTACTGGACGTGCTGCCCCCTGACGGAATGTTCACGCTAACTCCGGCGCGGGGCCGCTCCGGCCGGTACGTCGCGCTCGCCGCCGGGAGCGGGATCACGCCGATCCTGTCGATCCTGACCGCGACCTTGCGGGACGAGCCGAACAGCAAGGCGACCCTGCTGTACATCAACACCTCCGGCGCCAGCACGATGTTCGCCGCCGAACTGGGCGTCCTCGCCGCGCAACTGGGCGGGCGGCTGCACGTCGTGCACTACCGCACCGACGAACGCGACCCGGACCTGCGCACGCCGCGGCTCGAGAAGCCGTTCGACATCGTCGGCGAGGCGCTGGCGATCTCGCACGAGCGCTACCAGCGCGGCCGTCTCGACAGCACCCGCCTCCGCGCGCTGCTGCAGGCCCGGCTGCATCCGGCGAAGGTGGACGACTGGTTCCTGTGCGGCCCGCGCGACCTCGTCGACATGGCCCGCCGGACGCTGGCGGACCGGGACGTCCCCGAAGAGAACGTCCACTTCGAGCTGTTTCAGGGCGCGCTTCCCGTCCGCCCCTCGCGGCGGCCGGGCCCGGTGCTGACCGTGACGGCGGGCGGGAAGACCGCCGAAGTCCCCGCGACGGACGGCGAAACCGTCCTCAGCGCCGCGCTGAGACACGGCGTCGACGCGCCGTACGCGTGCATCGGCGGGGCTTGCGGGACGTGCCGGGCGACGGTGGTGCGCGGCAGCGCGCGGATGGACGTGCACTACGCGCTCGGGGACGAGGAGGTCGCGGCCGGGCGGATCCTGACCTGCCGGGCGGTGGCGACTTCGGACGAGCTGAGAGTGGACTACGACCGCTGAGGTCGCTCTTTCGCGTTTAGTCGCCTACTTGCGGCTTCTCGGCAGGGAGTCTTGGTCCACGCCACGTTTGCCCCAGGCGCACCAGGAGCCACAGCGGTCACTGAACCGCCCCGGGTTTGATGGAGGCTCCATCGTGTGAGTGAGGATGGAGTTATGGGCCGGTCTTCGAGGCATCCGCGTGAGGTGCGTGAGCGTGCGGTTGCGTTGGTGTTTGAGCAGGTAGGGGCGTATTCGTCGCAGTGGGAGGCGATCACGTCGATCGCGGCGAAGGTGGGGGTGTCGGCCGAGTCGTTGCGCCGGTGGGTGCGGCAGGCCGAGACCGATGGGGGTGCGCGGCCGGGTGTCACGACCGCGGAGTCGGAGCCGAACCCGGGGCGATTCACACAGCCGCTGCGCGTGAGTGGTGCGCCCAATGTGGCATTGGGGACACTGGGCGTCCCCAATGCCACATTGGGCGCATGGCCGCGGAGAGTTCTCGGTGCCTCGCGAGCGACGGTGGAGGGTTGCGGACACTGGGCGTCCCCAATCCTCCATCGTCGCGAAGGCACCCCGGTCACTGGCCCGGCGGCGTCCCTCCGGAACCGCCGTCTTGCGGCGGCCCCTGGTCCTCCCCCGTCGACTCCCGCACCGACTGCGCGGTCGCGGTCGTGCCCGAGGTCGTGGCGACCACGCTGACCGTGTCCCCGGTCGCGACGCCGGTCACCACCGACGAGTCGATCGTGTAGACCTTGCTGAACCCGTCGTCGCTCACCGCGGTCAGCGACGTCGCGCTCAGTTCGGTCACCTTCCCGGTCTGCGTGAGCTGCGTGGTGTAGCCGCCGTTGCCGTCCGAGACGACGTACTCGCCGAGAAGGGCACGGGAGCCGCCGGGTCCGCCCATCCCCGCCCCACCGCCCGGCGCGGCGGAGGCGACATCGGCGTCGGCCGACGAACTCGCGGCCCAGATCGCCGCGCCGCCACCGAGGGCGAGGACAGCCGCGGCGCCACCGGCGATGACGGCCTTGCGTTTGCCGCCCCGAGCGGGCGCCGGAGCGCCCCAGTCCGAAGTGGACGGAGTGACTGGAGTGGACGGCGTGGTTTCGTTCATGGTCTTCGGCTCCTGTGGTCTCGTCGTTAGCCACCACCGTCCGCACCGCGGCTGTGCCGGGCCTGTGCCCGCCGTCAGACCTTTCTGTGACCCACGCAAACAGACCCCCAGCACACAGCGGACTCACAGGCGGGACACAACGCGCACCTACGACCTCGGCGCACGCTCGAGGGCATGGCACCCGGTTCGGTCCCGACCCCCGGCCCGCGCCGGTGGTCCCGGCCCGGGCGGCTTTCGCTGCGCGCCAAACTGACCGGCTCGATGGTGCTGTTGCTCGCCTTCGTCTGCCTGGTGATCGGCGTCGCCAGCGAAATAGCGCTGCGGTCGTTCCTCACCGGCCAGATCGACGGCCAGCTCTCGGCCGCGTCGGCCCGCGCCCACGACTACGCGAACCGGCCGCCGGACGGTCTGCCCGGTTTCGGCCCCGACCCGCTCGACGCGCCGGGCCAGGCGTCGGGGACGCTGAGCGTCCGCTTCACCGGCGACAAGGTGCTCTACGCCGGATTCCTTTCGGTCAAAGGACTTCCCGAGGGTCTGTCGGCTGAGCAGGAGACGCGGTTGCGGTCCGTTCCGGCCGACACGCCGCCGACGTCGCTCGCGCTCGGGGAGCTCGGCGACTACCGGCTGCAGGCCGTCTCGATCCCCGGCGGCGTGGTCGTGACCGGACTCCCGCTCGAACCGGTGCAGGACACCTTGGCCACGGTCGGGTGGATCCTGTTCGGGGTCGCGGCGGCGGGCGTCGCCGGCGCCGGGTTCCTCGGCGCGTTCGCGGTCCGGCGCACGTTGCGGCCGCTCGACCGGGTCGCGGCGACGGCGGGCCGCGTGTCGGCGATGCGGCTCGACCGCGGCCAGGTCGCGCTTTCCGTGCGGGTGCCCGAGATCGACACCGATCCGCGGACCGAGGTCGGCCAGGTCGGTTCGGCGCTGAATCACATGCTCGGGCATATCGCGCAGGCGCTGGAAGCGCGGCAGGCCAGTGAGACCCGCGTCCGCCGGTTCGTCGCGGACGCGAGCCACGAACTCCGCACCCCGCTCTCGGCGATCCGCGGATACGCCGAACTCGCCGGCCGCGGCAGCGCGCTGGTCCCGCCCGAGGTCGCGCGTTCGATGTCGCGGATCCAGTCCGAGGCCGCCCGGATGACCACCCTGGTCGAGGATCTCCTTCTGCTGGCGAGGCTCGACGCCGGACGGCCGCTCGAAGCGGGCGAGGCCGATCTCACCCGGCTGACCGCGGACGCCGTCGGGGACGCGCACGTCGCCGGTCCCGGACACCGCTGGGAACTGCGTCTCCCCCGAGAACCCGTGCTGGTCCGCGGCGACGTCCAGCGTCTGCACCAGGTGCTGGCGAACCTGCTGTCCAACGCGCGCACGCACACCCCGCCGGGCACCACGGTGATCACCGAACTGGGCCGCTCCCGCACCGGGGCGGCGGTGCTGACCGTCACCGACGACGGGCCCGGTATCGCGCCCGAACTCCTGCCGAGCGTGTTCGAACGCTTCGCCCGCGGAGACTCCTCGCGGTCGCGGATCGCGGGCAGCACCGGGCTCGGCATGGCGATCGCGTCGGCCATCGTCGTGGCCCATCACGGCACGATCGAGGTGCACAGCCGTCCCGGGCACACCGAGTTCGCCGTCCATCTCCCCGTGATCGGATCCTCACAGCGGGTGCACAGCTTCGGCACAACCCCACCCCAGGTCGAGATCCGACGCTGAGCCCATGACCCTCCTCGCCTCCCGCGACGAAGCCGATCAAGCCGCTCCACCCGCCCGAGGCAGGCCCTCCGACCCGCGCTGGGTCCGGCCCTCCCTCGCCGCGCTTCTGCTCGCGACCGCCGTCCTCTATCTGTGGAACCTCGGCGGATCCGGCTGGGCCAACGCCTTCTACTCGGCGGCGGCCCAGGCCGGATCGCTGAGCTGGAAGGCGTTGTTCTTCGGCTCCAGCGACGCCGCGAACGCGATCACGGTCGACAAGACACCCGCCGCGTTGTGGGTGATGAGCCTTTCCGCGCGCCTGTTCGGCGTCAACGCCTGGAGCATCCTCGTACCGCAGGCGCTGATGGGTGTCGGTTCGGTCGCCCTGCTTTTCGCCGCGGTGCGCCGGACGTCCGGCCCGGCCGCGGGTCTGCTGGCGGGCGCCGTCCTCGCGCTCACCCCGGCCGCCGCGTTGATGTTCCGGTTCAACAACCCCGACGCCCTGCTCGTCCTGCTCCTGGTGGCCGGCGCCTATTGCGTCGTCCGCGCCCTGGAGAAGGCGAGCCCGCGCTGGCTGGCGCTGGCCGGGGTCGCCGTCGGATTCGGCTTCCTCGCCAAGATGCTGCAGGCGTTCCTGGTGCTGCCCGCGTTCGGACTCGCCTACCTGATCGCCGCGCCGACGTCGGTGGGACGCCGTCTGCTGCACCTGGCAGGAGCGCTGAGCGCGACGATCGTCTCGGCGGGCTGGTACCTAGCCGTCGTGGCCTTGTGGCCCGCCGCCGACCGGCCGTACATCGGTGGCTCGCAGGAGAACAGCCTGTGGGAACTCGTCTTCGGCTACAACGGTTTCGGCCGCATCACCGGTGACGAGGTCGGCAGTGTCGGCGGAGGCGGCAACGGCGGCTGGGGCGGTACCGGCTGGGACCGGTTGTTCGGCAGCGAGATGGCGGGCGGGATCGCCTGGCTGCTCCCCGCCGCCGTCATCGCGCTGGGCGCCGGGCTGTGGTTCACCCGCCGCGCCCCGCGCACCGATCGCGGCCGGGCGGCGCTGATCGTGTGGGGCGGCTGGTTTCTGGTGACCGCCGTGGTGTTCAGCTACATGGGCGGCATCATCCACGCGTACTACATGATCGCGCTCGCCCCGGCGATCGCCGGGCTCGTCGGCATCGCGGGCACGCAGTTGTGGCGGGCAAGGGGGAATCCGGCCGCCGCGGGTGCCTTGAGCGCCGGGATCGGGCTGACCGCGCTGACGTCGTATCTCCTGCTCTCGCGCCAATCCGACTGGCTTCCCGGACTGGCGATCGCGATCCTCGTGGCCGGTCTCCTGTGCGCGTTCCTGGTCTTCTTCGCCGCACGATTGCCTTATGCGGCAAGGCGTCTGGTCGCCGTCGGCGCACTGGTCACCGTTCTCGCGGGCACCGGCGCGTACACGGTCGCGACAGCGGCCGTCCCGCATTCCGGCGCGCTGCCGTCGGCGGGTCCGGCGACCGGACGCGGCATGGGTCCGGGTGGCGGCGGCCTCGTCATCGGCGGGCAAGGCGGGCAGATCGTCCGCGGCGGACCGGGTGGAGGACTGCTCGACACCAGCTTGCCCGGCGCCAACCTCGCCGCTCTCCTGGGAAAGGACAGTGCTGACTACACGTGGACGGCCGCGACCGTGGGCTCCAACAACGCGGCGGGCTACCAGCTCGGCGGCGGGGCGCCGGTGATGGCCGTCGGCGGGTTCAACGGCACGGACCCGGCTCCCACCCTGGAACAGTTCCAGGAGTACGTCCGAAGTGGACAGATCCACTACTTCCTCGGCGACGGCATGATGATGCGCGGGGAGACCGGCAGTGACGCCGCCGAGCGGATCGCCGAATGGGTCGCCGAATGGGTCGCGGAGAACTACACACCGACCACTGTGGACGATGTCACCGTCTACGACCTGAGCCGGTGAATCCCGTGACAGAACACAGCGACGGCACAGCTCCGGCACAAGCCGGCCTCAGCGCGATGGCCGAGATTGACGCTATGACAGCCGCGATCCTCTCCGGCGCCGAAACCGGCCGCCGCCCCGCCATCGCCCCGACCGGCACGGCCGTTCTCGACGTCGTCATCCCGGTCTACAACGAGGAAACCGACCTCGAACCGTGCATCCGACGGCTGCACGCGTACCTCGTCGAGCAGTTCCCGTACCCGTTCCGGATCACCGTCGCGGACAACGCCAGCACTGACGGCACCCTGCGCGTCGCCGAACGGCTGAGCCGCGAGTTCGAGGACGTCGAAGTCCGCCACCTCGAAGAAAAAGGGCGCGGCCGGGCATTGCACGCCGTCTGGTCCACTTCGGACGCTCCGGTGCTGGCCTACATGGACGTCGACCTTTCGACCGATCTGGCCGCGCTCGGCCCCCTTGTCGCGCCGCTGCTGTCCGGGCACTCCGACCTCGCCATCGGCAGCAGGCTCGCCCGCGGCGCGCGGGTGGTGCGCGGACCGAAGCGAGAGTTCATTTCCCGCTGCTACAACCTGATCCTGCGCGGCACGCTGGCGGCGAGGTTCAGCGACGCGCAATGCGGGTTCAAGGCGATCCGCGCCGACGTCGCCGAGCGGCTGCTCCCCCACATCCAGGACACCGGCTGGTTCTTCGACACCGAATTGCTGGTGCTGGCGCAAAAGGCCCGACTGCGGATCCACGAGGTCCCGGTGGACTGGGTGGACGACCCGGACTCGTCGGTGAACATCGTCGCCACCGCGACAGCCGATCTCAAAGGCATCGCGCGGCTGACCAAGGCGACGATGACCGGCAGGATCCCGATCAGCGGCCTGCGCGAACAGCTCGGCCGCGCGCCGATCCAAGTACAGGCACCGGGAGTGGCGCCTAGCCTCGTGCGGCAACTGGTGCGGTTCGCCGCTGTCGGCGTCGCCAGCACCGTCGCCTACCTCGTGCTTTTCCTGCTGCTGCGGACGTTCACCGGCGCCCAGGTGGCGAACTTCGTCGCACTGCTCGTGACGGCGATCGGCAACACCGCGCTCAACCGGCGCCTGACCTTCGGCATCCGCGGCAAGGAAGGCGCCGGGCTGCACCAGTTCCAGGGCCTCATCGTGTTCGGCCTCGGGCTCGCGCTCACCAGCGGCGCGCTGGCGCTGCTGCACACCATGACGGCACCCGGACTGCCGCTCGAAACCACCGTGCTCGTGCTCGCGAACCTCACGGCCACCGTTCTGCGATTCCTGTTGCTGCGCGGCTGGGTCTTCCGCTCGTCCCGCCGCCGGCCCGCCACCGAAATGGAGAGCTGACCCCATGACCACCGCACTCGCTTCCCGGGTGGAGCCCCGCCCCGTCGAGGAAGACGTCGCGAAGCCGCCGGGCCGCTGGGTCCGTCCCGCGGTCTTCGGCCTGCTCGCCGCCACCGCGCTGCTGTACTTCTGGAACCTGACCGCCTCCGGCTACGGCAACTCGTTCTACGCCGCGGCGGTGCAGTCCGGCACGCAGGACTGGAAGGCGTGGCTGTTCGGCTCCCTCGACGCCGGGAACGTGCTGACCGTCGACAAGCCACCGGCCGCGCTCTGGGTCACGACGGCGTTCGCCCGGATCTTCGGCTTCTCCAGCTTCACCGTGCTGGCCCCGCAGGCGCTGATGGGGGTCGCTTCGGTGGGTCTGCTGTACCTGACGGTCAAGCGGACCTCCGGGCCGGTCGCCGGCCTGTTCGCCGGGGCGGCGTTCGCGCTCACCCCGGTCGCCGCGCTGATGTTCAAGTTCAACAACCCGGACGCGCTGCTGACGCTGCTGCTGATCGCCGGCGCGTACTGCACGATCCGCGCGATCGAAAAGGCGAGTCCGCGCTGGCTGGTCTTCGCCGGTGTCGCCATCGGGTTCGGCTTCCTGACCAAGATGATGCAGGCGTTCCTGGTGCTGCCCGCGTTCGGCCTCGCCTACCTCATCGCCGCGCCGGCGTCACTGGGCAAACGCTTGCTCCACCTGCTCGCCGCGGTCGTTTCGGTGGTGGTCTCGGCAGGCTGGTTCATCGCGCTGGTCGACCTGTGGCCGACAAGCTCACGGCCGTACATCGGCGGTTCGACCGACGACAGCCTGCTCGAACTGGCACTGGGCTACAACGGGCTCGGCCGGATCTTCGGCGGAGGCCGCGGTGGGGGCGGCGGAACCATGGTGGTCGGGACCACGGGTGGGGGCATGGTCGAGACCACGGGCGGGGGTATGGGCGGGAACGTCGGCTTCGGCGGCGAAAGCGGCCTGACCCGGATGTTCGGCGCCAGTTTCGGCGGCGAGGTGTCGTGGCTGCTGCCCGCCGCGCTGATCGGGCTGGTCGCGGGGCTGTGGTTCACCCGGCGGGCCGCCGGGACCGACCGGACGAGGGCCGCGCTGATCGTCTGGGGTGGCTGGATGCTCGTCACCGCGCTGGTGTTCAGCTACATGGGCGGCATCGTGCACCCGTACTACGCCGTCGCGCTGGCGCCGTCGATCGCCGCCGTGGTGGCGATCTCCGGGACCTCGTTGTGGCGCGGCCGGGCACATCTCGCGCCGAGGGTGTTCCTGTCGCTGATGATCGCGGCCGGCGCGGTCTGGGCCTGCATCCTGCTGGACCGCGACGCCGACTGGCTGCCCGCGCTGCGCTGGATCATCGCGGGGCTCGGCCTGGTGACCGCGACCGTCGTGCTGGTGGGTGTGCCGCCGCTGCGCAAACTCGTCGCCGTCGTCGCGACGGTCGCCGTGCTGACCGTCGGCCTCGGCACTGCCGCGTACGCCGTCGAAACCGCTTCTCAAGCGCATTCCGGCTCGATCCCGACGTCCGGCCCCGCCACCGGCGGTGATCGCGGCATGGGCGGGCCGGGCATGGAAGAAGAGGGCTCGTCCGCCGAGATCGGGGCCGCGCTGGCCGCGACCACGACGAAGTGGGCGGCGGCGACGTCGAGTTCGCAGTCGGCGGCGAGCCTGGAACTCGCGAGCGGGAAGTCGGTGATCGGCATCGGCGGCTGGAGCGGCTCGGATCCGGCGCCGACCCTGGCCGAATTCCAGCAGTACGTGGCCGACGGCGACATCACCTACTACGTCGAAGGCGGCCGCGGCGGTGGCCCCGGTGGCGGCTCGAACGAGATCTCCGAATGGGTCGCGGCGAACTTCACCGCCACCACGGTCGGCGAGCAGACGGTGTACCACCTGCTTTCCTGAAAATGCTTCGACAAACGTTGGGGCGCACGGGAATCCTGGACGGCGTGAATCGGCCGTACCGCTGGGACCTCGTGCGCCCCGACCAGCTCGGGACGCTGGTGGAACGCGCCGGAAAACCGTCGCTGTGGTTCCTGGACGAGCTGATCGAATGCGCCGCGAAGGTGATCGCCCGCGCCGGTGACGCGGACCTGTACTTCGTCGGGCGCTCGGCTGACAGCGTGTACGACCTGCTGAGCGGAACGCCGTGGCGGGAACGGATCCACCAGCTGCCGCTGTCGTTCGCGGGCATCCGCGGAAGCCTGACGGCCGACGACGTCGCCCGGCTGCGCGCCAATCTCACCGCGGCGGGGCTGAGCCCGCACGACCTGGCGCGCGGACGGCCGAAGGTCTTCGTCGACCTCGTCTACACAGGACAGACGTTCACCGAGCTGTACGAGGTGCTGCGGGACTGGATCGACGACGAACGTGAGGCCTGGAGCGTCATCCGAAGCAGGCTCCGGTTCCTCGGGATCACCATCCGCGAAGACACGGACCCGTCGGCGTTCCGCTGGCAACAGCACTTCGGCTGGCCCGCCGAACTGCCCGCGAACGGCGTCCGGAACATCTCGCTCGACTGGCCGGTCTGGCACTACTTCGGCGACGTGCAGGCCAAACTCACCGCCTCCTTCCCGCGGCCGCGCTGGTCGGACGAGAACGGCAGCGCGCCGGAGCATTCGGAGCCGCGGCTGCGCGGGCTGGCCGAGGCGGTCGCGATCGTCGAAGCGGGGCGTTCGAGGGCCGCGCGGGACCTGCTGGTGCGGCACCTGCGGAGCGAACCCGCGATGGCGGAGAGCTGGCTGCGGACGTTGATCACGCGCCTGCGGTAGCGCACACGCCCGCGGTAGTGCTTCGGGTCTCGTGAGTGGCTAGGGCGGTTCTAACCGTCCTAGCCACTCACGAGACCCGACCGACAGCCGGTTATCACGAACCCCTCAGCCGCCACACAGGAAACAGGCGGACGCTGGAAGCAGGCGATCACCCAGGGGTGAGGAGAAGACCATGAGGGAACTTCCACACTGGCACACGGCGAGCGCGCAGGGGCCGCGCAAGCACAACGCGGACGCCGTCGGGGCGTACGCGGCGGCGGGCGGGGCGGGAATCGTGTTCGCACTGGCCGATGGAGTCGGAGATCACCCGAAAGCGGCACACGCGGCGCGAACGGCGGCTTCGGCGGCGGCCCGGACGCCGGTCGAGCAGGGCGCCGTCGCGGCTGTTTTAGCTGCTCAGAGGGCTGTTCTAGAGCTCGGCGGGACCGGTGACTGCGTCCTCGTCGTGGCCGTCCCGACCGACGAGGGGTATGGCGTCGCGTGGGTCGGGGACGCCCGGGCGTACGCTTGGGACGGTTACACCGTGCGGCAGGTGACGAAGGACCATACGCTCGCGCAGTACTTCCGCGACCACGACCAACCCGTGACACCGCGGATGGAACACGTCGTCACCACCAGCGTCCGCACGGCCGGTACTCACGAGATCGACACGGCCACCGTCACGACCGGAGGGCTTCTGCTCACCAGCGACGGCGTGCACAAGACGCTCGACGGGCCGACCATGCTCGGCATCCTCGGGATGCCGGGCGGGGCGGCCACGGAGCTGGTGCGGACGGCGATCTCGCTCGGTGGCTCCGACAACGCCACCGCGATCGTGGTGGATCCGCCCAGCGCGGATCTCACCACGGAAAAGTTTCGCGTCGCGGCCTGAACCGGGCGGTCAGGCCGCGACGCGATCCCTTTTGAGTTGCCGGTACTCGCGCAGGACCAGCACGACGATCACCACGTCGAGGGCGGCGAAGAACGGCAGCGCGAGCGAGTGTGTGTGGATCGCGCGGAAGACCTCGTAGACCACGAATGCCGAGAGCACGACGGCGGCCACGGGGTAGGCGCGCATCACCTTGCGCGCCAGCGCCCAGACCAGGCCGAGCTTGATGAGCCCGTGCGCGACGAGGTACACGACGGCGAACGTCCGGCCCTCGACGAAGTGACCGGCCGCGAGTTCGAGGTGCCGGGCCAGCGCCCCCTCGGGGTCGCCGAGCAGGTCCCGGGTGACCACGGCGTGCGCGAAACCGGTGATCACCGACGCCGGGACGACCATCAGGACGAGCCCGCCCACCAGCTGCAAGGCGCCATCGAGCCCCTTCAGGGTGATGGCGATCCGGAACAGCTTCTCGGTGCTCATGGGCGCTCCCTCCGCGATCACCTCACCCTGCCGCACCCTGCCGCCGCTCGCAGCCGCCGTCACCGGAACAGGCGGTCCCCGCAGGTCCGGCACCGCTCGTGCCGCGCCGTCCGGCCGGAGGGGTCCCTGCCGTAGAAGGGAAAGCACGGCGCGCCGCAGACGGCGAGATAGATGCGCCCGCAGCGCAACGGCCGCGCGCCGACGTGGTGGGCCACGACCAGTGCCTGGTGGCGCTCGCCCGCTTCGGGCAGCCAGCCGTCTTCGGGCAGCTTCGCGAGCACGTCGGCGTCGACGTCGTCCGAGCGGCGGAGCAGGGCCGCGCCGAGGTCGGTGAGCCGTTCCCCGAGATCACGGAGGACGTCGGCGCGCGGCACGTCGTCCTCGACCATCCGGGTGACGAAGGTGATGTCGGTGCCCAGGGAGCCGTGGAGGTCCCGGAGCCGGTCGAGCAGGCGGTGATCCATGCCTTCCCATTAAGGCGTTGCCGCGGGGCAAGGAAAGTCGCGCCTTACGCCGTGTAGGTGATCCGGCCGTTCATCACGGTGGCGGCGACGGGGATGTCGCGCAGCCCGGCCGGGGAAAGCTTCGACGGATCCACCGCGGTGACGACCAGATCCGCGACGTCCCCGACGGCCACTCCGGTCCGGCCGCCGGACGCCGCCGTGAGCGCGGCTTCCAGCGGCATCGCCTGCTCGGGGTGCCACGGCGGGCGGTGGTCGTCGGTGCGGCTGACCGCCGACGCGATCGCGTCCCACGGGTCCAGCGGCGCGACCGGCGCGTCCGAGCCGAACTCCAGGGGCACCCCGGAGCGATGCAAAGCGCCGTAAGGGAAAGCCCGATCGGTCCAGCCGTGCCAGTGCCTGTCGGCGACGTCGCGGTCGTCGGGCTGATGGGCGGGCTGCACACTCGCGACGACACCCAGTTCGGCGAACCGCGCGACGTCCTCGGCACGCAGCAACTGCGCGTGCTCGATCCGGCCCGGGCACCCGACGCTTCCGAAGGCATCGAGCGCGATCTTGTTGGCGTGGTCGCCGATCGCGTGCACCGCCGGCGAGAGCCCGTTCTCGAAAGCCTTGCGCATCAACGGTTCCAGCTCGTCGAGCGGTAGTTCGAGCAGCCCGTGGGAGTCGGTTCCGGCGTAGTGCCCCAGGCAGTACGCGGTGCGGGTGTTCAACGAACCGTCGACGAACAGTTTGAACGGGCCGACCGTGAGCAGCCCGCCGGTGTCTTCGAGGACGTCGCCGGTGCGGTGGCCGCGTTCGACGGCTGTCTCCAAGAGGTACTTCGCGATCACGCAGGAAACCCGGACCGGCAAGGGTTTCCTGGCCAGCCGTCGCCGCCAGTCGGTGACGGTGTCGGCGTACTCGTAGTCGACGATCTTGGTGACGCCGCGGGCGGCCGCCGCGGCGAGCGCGTCGGCGACCCAGCCGTCGATGACGTCTTCGGGGGCGACGGGGAGTTCGGCCGTCACGCTCATGCAGTCGTTCTCCAGCAGCACACCGGTCGGGTGCTCGCGGCCGATGAGCTTCAGCGCGGCGGGGCTGAGCCACAGCGTGTGGAGGTCGGCGCTGAACAGGGCGACGGGGTGCCCGGGCAGGGCCTTCTGCAGCAGGTCCTTGTGCGGGGCGTCGGGCCAGAGGCCGTCGCGGAACCCGGCGCCGAGCACGAGATCGCCGGGCGGCACGGGATGCGCCAGCAGGTGGGCGAGCACGAGATCGACCGTGTGCGCGGCGGACGTCGCCTCCCCCAGCGGGATCCGGCGGCGCGCGGCCGACCACTGCGCGGTGTGCACGTGCGCGTCGACGAGGCCGGGCAGCAGCGTGCCGCCGTGCCCGTCCAGGATCTCCGACGCCTCACCCGCTTGCCCGGGGCCCGCGACGGCCGCGATCAGGCCGTTCTCGATCAGCACATCCGACAGGGAACCCGCCAAGCCGACCCGGACCCGGCGCACCAGAAGATCGTCCACTCCCCCACCTTGCCAGCCGGTCCGCGTTTCGTCCTCTGAATGCGGTGGGTCAGGAGCGGGCGAAGGTGAGCTTTCCGAGCGCGGCGACCAAGGGCGCGAGTTCGGGGAGTTCCTCGGCGGCGGCCAGCGCCTCGGCGAGCACGGTGTCGTGCGTCGGCCTCGCGGCCGCGAGGAGCTCCTGCCCCGCCGGGGTGACCTCCGTGTAGATCCCGCGCCGGTCGTCCGCGCACAGGTAGCGCTGCAGCAGTCCCCGGCCCTCCAGTCGCGACACCAGCCGCGTCGTCGCCGACTGGCTGAGCACGACGGCGTTCGACAGCTGGTTCATCCGCAGATGGAAGCCGTCCTGACGGGCGAGCACGTCCAGCACGGTGTACTCGGTGACGGACAGTTCGTGCTTCTGCGCCAGCGCGCGCTCGAGCGCGTCCTCGATCCGCGCGTGCAGCGCGGCCAAGGTCCGCCAGCCTTGCGCGCGCGCCTCCACGGCGTCGTCGGCCAGTGACACGGTTCACCTCTTCCCCGGTTGCCCGAGCTTTGTTGCGTCGTGCATCATCAAGCGTGTGCAATATACGGCGTGTGCAACTATTTCAGACGCTCGTAGTTGCTCACGCCAGTCAACACCACTCTACGGGAAGAAGTGAGCCTCCAATGCCTGCCGCTCTGCTCGCACTGGCGATCAGCGCCTTCGGTATCGGCACCACCGAATTCGTGATCATGGGCCTGTTGCCCGAGGTCGCGGGCGACTTCGGCGTCTCGATCCCCTCCGCGGGGCTGCTGATCTCCGGCTACGCGCTCGGCGTCGTGGTCGGCGCCCCGGTGCTGACCGCCCTCGCGTCGCGGGTGCCGCGCAAGACCGTCCTGGTCGGCCTGATGGTCCTGTTCATCGCCGGCAACGTCGTTTCCGCGCTGGCCCCCGCCTACGGCCTGCTGATGACCGGCCGTGTGGTCGCCGCGCTCTCGCACGGCGCGTTCTTCGGCGTCGGCGCTGTCGTCGCGTCCTCGCTGGTCGCGCCGAACAAACAGGCCAGCGCCATCGCCCTGATGTTCACCGGGCTGACCGTCGCCAACGTCCTCGGCGTCCCCGCCGGCACCGCGCTCGGCCAGGCGTTCGGCTGGCGTTCGACGTTCTGGGCGGTCAGCGTCCTCGGCGTGATCGGCCTGATCGGGATCCTCGCGCTGATCCCCGCGCAGGCGACGACGAAGAGCGCGGGCCTGCGCAACGAACTCGCCGTGTTCCGGCGGCCGCAGGTGTGGCTCGCGCTGGCGATGACCGCGCTCGGGTTCGCCGGGGTGTTCGCGTCCTTCACCTACATCGCCCCGATGATGACCGAGGTCGCGGGCTTCTCCCCCGGCGCGGTGACCTGGCTGCTCGTGCTGTTCGGCGGCGGGCTGTTCGTCGGCAACCTGCTCGGCGGCAAGGCGGCCGATCGGGCGCTGATGCCCAGCCTCTACGTCATCCTCGCCGTGCTCGCGGCCGTGCTGATCGTGTTCGTCTTCACCGCGCACGCCCAGCTTCCCGCCTCGATCACCATCGCCGTCTTCGGCGCCGCCGGTTTCGCGACCGTCGCGCCGCTGCAGGCCCGCGTCATGGACAAGGCCGAAGGCGCGCCCGCGCTGGCTTCGGCCGCCAACATCGCCGCGTTCAACCTCGGCAACGCGGCGGGTGCGTGGCTCGGCGGCCAGGCCATCGAAGCCGGGCTCGGCTACACCGCGCCCAACTGGATCGGCGCCGCGCTGGCACTCGCCGGACTGCTGGTCGCGGTCATCTCAGGCATGCTCGACCGCGGGCGGCGAAAGGCTCGTCGCGCCGAACTGGCCCCCGCCGCCTGACCCGTCAAACCCCCACGAAAGGAACGCAAGTGACCGACATTCCCACCGTCAAGCTGAACAACGGGGTGGAGATGCCGCAGCTCGGGTTCGGCGTCTTCCAGGTGCCGGACGAGGAGACCACCGCCGCGGTCAAGGCCGCGCTGGACGCGGGCTACCGCAGCATCGACACCGCCGCCGTCTACGGCAACGAAGCGGGCGTCGGCAGGGCACTCGCCGAGTCCGGGATCGCCCGCGACGAGCTGTTCGTCACCACCAAGCTGTGGAACAGCGAGCAGGGCTACGACGCCACGCTGAAGGCGTTCGACGTCAGCCTGGAGAAGCTGGGCCTGGAGCGGCTGGACCTCTACCTGATCCACTGGCCGACGCCGGAGCGCGACCTCTACCGCGACACGTGGAAGGCCTTCGAGAAGCTCTACGCCGACGGCCGGGTGCGCGCGATCGGCGTGTCCAACTTCCAGCCCGTCCACCTCGAACGCCTGCTCGACGCCGGTTCCGTGACCCCGGCGGTCAACCAGGTCGAGGTGCACCCGTACCTGCTGCAGGCCGAGGTGCGCGAGTTCGACGCGAAGCACGGCATCGCGACCGAGGCGTGGAGCCCGCTGGCCAAGGGCGGCGACCTGCTCGGCGAAGACGCGGTGAAGGCGCTGGCCGCCAAGCACGGCCGCACGCCGGCGCAGGTCGTCCTGCGGTGGCACCTGCAGCTGGGCAACGTCGTGATCCCGAAGTCCGTGACGCCGTCGCGGATCAAGGAGAACCTCGACGTCTTCGGGTTCACGCTGTCGGAGGAGGACATCGCCTCGCTGTCCGTGCTGGACCGCGGTCTGCGGACCGGGCCGGATCCGGACACCTTCAACGTCGCGTAAGCGTCTGGTCTCGTGAGTGGTAACGACGGTTAGAACCGTCCTTACCACTCACGAGGTCTTGGGCGGGCTTTCCCAGGTCGCGGGCGTAGCGCTTTGTTTCCGCACGAGCCCGCTGCGTAGCCGGTTACTATTCGGCCGCACAGACGGCACTTGTGCGAAAAGAGGTAACCGGACGATGCAGGCCCGAGGACGCGCCGTCCTCGCGACACTTCTGCTCGTGGCGTTCCCAGTGGTGGTCGTCGCGGTGGGTGTCGCCAGTGTGCTGGCGGGCCTGCGAATCCCGGGCAAAACCGGCATTTACGTCATGCTGGGCGGGCTCGCGATCATGATCGCGCTCGGCTTCGGGCTGGTGAGCGCGCTGCGGGCACGGCGTCCCCCGATCGAAGGGCCGCGGCTGGACCGCGACGCCCATCCCGCGCTGTGGGAGATGATCGACGACCTCGCCGCCCAGGTGAAGACCCGGCCGCCGGACGAGATCGTGCTGATCGGCGAGATCAACGCGGCGGTCAGCGAGGACGCCCGGTTCCTCGGCCTGCGGCCGGGCCGCCGCACGATGCTGATCGGGCTGCCGTTGCTGGCCGCGATGAGCGTGAGCGAACTGCGCTCGGTGCTCGCGCACGAACTCGGCCACTACAGCGGCGGCCACACCCGGCTGCTCGCGTTGACCTACCGCGGCACCCAGACACTCGCCTTCACCGTCGACAGGCTGGACGGCGGACCCGCCAGGGCCCTGCTCTCCGCCTACTCGAAGCTGTACCTGCTCATCGCGCGGTCGGCGAACCGGCGACAGGAACTGCAGGCCGACGAGGCGTCCGTGCTCGCCGCGGGAAGCCGGACGGCGGCCGCCGCGCTGCGTAAGGCCGCGACGCTGAGCCCGCTCTGGAAGGACTACTCCGAGCGCTATCTCTCGCTCGGCGCGACCGCGCGGCGCACTCCCGCGGTCCTGCTGGGGTTCCGTTCGTACCTCAACCACCCTGCCCAGCGAGACTGGGTGACCGAGTACGCCGAAGACCTCCTCGACGGCGAAGAGCTCTCGAAGTACGACAGCCATCCGCCGACGAAACGCCGGATCGCCGCGCTGGCCGGGGTGCCGGACAACCCGGTGAAGCCGGACGCGCGGCCGGGCTGGTCGCTGCTGGGCGCGCCGAAGGTCGACGTGCCCGAGGCGGAGCTGGACGTGCTGGTCCACGACGTCGGGCCGCGGGCGGACTGGGACGAGGTCGTCAAACGCGCGGGCCGGGCGTCGGTGGCGGAGGGCGCGAGGCTGCTGACCTCCGCCGGGATCGAGAGCAGGCTGGCGCCGCGCGGCACGATCGGCGAAGTCGTTCGGGTCCTGCGCGACGGTGACGCCGACGCGCTCGCCAAACCCCTGCGGGCCCCGTCCCGCCAAGAGGGCCGCGACCTGCTGACCGACTTGTTCGCCGACACCGTCACGGCCGCGATGATCGACAACGGGGTCGCCGCGCACCAGCTGAACTGGGGCGGCGGCTGGGAACTCTGCCTGGGCGACGGCGAACCCTTCGACGTCGTCGAGCTGGTCGGCCCGGCGGTGCAGAGCCCGCGCGCGGTCGACGAGCTGGTCAACAATCTGCAGCTGCTGAACGTGCCCGCCGGATACTTCTGCAAACAGGAGCCCCGCCGGGATCCCGACCCCGCCGAAGCCCGGATGCTCGGGATGTTCACCGCGCTGAAGGCCAAGCGGAAGCTCTACGACTTGGTCGTCTGCGACAGCGAAGTGGTGCTGCTGCCGATGGCGCGGGCGGTGCTGATCCGCCGCGGGCTCGCCGGCCTGATCGGGGCGCGCGGGGTGTCGGACCGCAAGCGGATCCGGAAGCTGCGGGAACGGGGCCTCGACGATCTCCGTGCCGAACCGGGCGCGCGGCGGATCCCGTTTACCGACATCGTCGCGGGTGGTTTCCCGCGACGGAAGCTCACCGGCTACCTGACGCTGGAACTCTCCGACGGCGAGACGCTGGAACTGGCGATGACGGGCAACACCGAGGACTTCGGGACCGCGCACGACGAACTGACGGCGTTCTTCAAGTCGCTGAAGGCTTGACCCAGGTTGGCCCTTGGGCGCCGGTGCAGACGTCGTGAGTGGCAGGTGTCGTTCTAACCATCCCTGCCACTCACGAGGTTTCTTGCCACTCATGAGGCCGAGCACCCGCTGCACCCCGCTGCTCGCGCGTCCGCGGGTCCAGGTGGTGGGGGGGGGGGGGGGGGGGTTTTAACACACATGGCCCCCAACCCCCCACCCACCCAACCCCGTCGCCCCCCCCCCC
>NZ_JBVJLY010000009.1:270603-327849 GCF_055584485.1 Amycolatopsis sp. NPDC102522
CGCGCGGTGGGGGGGGGGCGGGTGGGTGGGGGTGTGGTGTGGTTTTTGGGGTTCACACCCCCCCCCCCCCCCCCCCCCACCACCCCGACCCACTCGGTGCCGCCGCCCCGCCCTGCTTGAGGTACGCGAAGGTCGAGATTCCTCGGCTGAGCCGAGGGAAGGGGTCCTTCACACGCAGCTGGTGCGCTGCGGCGAACGTCGCGATACGAAGTCCCTAAGGCTTGACCGCGACCCCGCCCAGGCTCAGGTAGTTCAGCTGGGTCAGCGGCGCGAGACGCGGCCCTTCCGGCCACCATTCGTGCAGATGGACCACGCCGGGATCGAGGATCTCCAGCCCGTCGAACAGCGACTCGACCTCCTCGCGGCTGCGGTGCGCCGTGGGGTAACCGATGCCGGCCATCAGGCCGTCGAGCTTCCGCGCGAACGCGCCGCGCGGGCCTTCGCCGTCGGTGTAGTAGTGCGTGAGCAGCATGTACGACCCGGGGGCGAGCGCGTCGACATAGCCGCGGACGATGGCCCGCGCCTCGTCGAGGTCTTCGACGTGGTGCAGCACCGCGTTGAGGAGCACCGCGACCGGGCGGTCGAGTTCGAGATGCTCGGCGATCACCGGATCGCTCAGTGTCTGCTCGGGATCGCGCAGATCCGCGCCGCTGACGTGCACGAGGTGGTCTTCCAGCAACGCCAGTCCGTGCGCCTGGACCACCGGGTCGTCGTCGACGTAGATGAC
Source organism: Amycolatopsis sp. NPDC102522 (assembly GCF_055584485.1). Taxonomy (NCBI): domain Bacteria; kingdom Bacillati; phylum Actinomycetota; class Actinomycetes; order Pseudonocardiales; family Pseudonocardiaceae; genus Amycolatopsis; species Amycolatopsis sp. NPDC102522. The sequence continues at coordinate 271,331 of NZ_JBVJLY010000009.1, forward strand.
CAGTGCGTCGGGGTTGTACCGCTGCGCCGTCTGGTGGGTGTTCTCGACGTAGGGCATGCCGGAGCCCAGATCGAGGAACTGGCCGACCCCGCGGGTGCCGGCGAGGAACCGGACCACCCGGCTCGCCCAGGACCGGAATTCCTTGGCCACCGCGGCGCCGTCGGGGGCCACCTGGAGGAAGGCCTCGACGGCGAGCCTGTCGATCTCGTAGTGGTCGTGTCCGCCGAGGAGAGCGTCCTTCATCCGGGCGAGATTGGGCTTGTCGTAGTCGAGAGGTGGCAGCGGGCGCCTCGGCATCGACCGGACCTCGTCCGAAGTCATGGACACGCTCCACCCTTCAGCCGCATGTGGATCGTGACTGAACACGGTCCACGGCTCCCTCGACATCGACGGACAGTGCACAGGTTACGACACGGCGTGCGAGGAAGTGAACCTCCCCAAGGGCCTTGCCTACCTGCGGTGATCATTTGAAAACAAGTTCGCGCCACGTGCGGCCGCCGTCGACTGTGCGGTAGACGGCCGATCCCCCTGCGGCGTCGGGCAGTCCGTCGACCACCACTCCGGCCCGTTCGTCCGGGAAGTCCAGATCGTTGAGGCAGACCCCGCGGCCGCTGAGCTCCGTCGTCTTCCAGGTCACCCCGCCGTCGACGGTGCTGTGCAGGAATCCGGTGCCGCCGCCTTCCGCCGCGACGGTCGCCGCCGCGGGCGAAGCGGCGCTGAAACTCTGGTTGATCCCGAGGGTGGGCGCTTGCGCCGTTCCGGTGAACCGTCCGCCGAGTTTCGGCGCCCGCCACAGCCGCCGGACGGTCGCGCCCGGATGCGGTGTCCCCGGTCCCCCGCTGCACAGCGCCAGCACGCGGCCTTGCCGGATTCCGCTCAGCAGAGCCGAACTGTCCGCCGGGCAGGGCGGCGGCGCGGCGGTGAAGGTCAGCCCGTCGGACGACGTCCAGTACTTCTGGACGCGGTAGTCCGACCCCATCGACACCTGCACGCCGCCGCTGGTGGCGATGTCGCCGTAGGTCGCGGAGCCGGTGACGGTGAACCCCGGGACGGGCGTGAGGACCCGTGTCCCGGAAGGCCCGGCGTACAGCGTCGTCGTCGAGGGGCTGCCGAAACCGGTGACCATCGCGAACACCCGCGCGCCCGCTTCGGTGATTTTCGAAATATAGAACGGTTCCCGGACCCCGGCGAGCCGGACGCCGGACCAGGTGCCGCCGCCGTCGTGGCTGGCGAGCAACCGGTTGCCGTCGGAGAGGAAGACGTCGTGCTCGTCGATCATCGCGAGTTTGACCTGATTGTGGTTGTCCGGCAACGAGATCGGCGGGGCACCGACGAGCCGCCACCGCTTCCCGCCGTCGGCCGTCGACAGCAGGGACGCGCACCATCCCGGTTTCCCGCACGGTGAGAACCCGAGGACGAACCCGCGCAGCGGTCCGGTCCAGCTCGTCGAAGCGGGCGCGAAACCCTTGGGTACCAGCGAATCAGCGGCGGCCGGCGGAGTGCAGACAGCCAGGGCGGTCACTGAGGTGGCGGCGAGCGCGGCCCACCGGTTCGGCTTCATGACCACGAGACGTGCGGCCCTCGCGGGGGTTGCCCACCGTTCGGGGTGAACCCTCAGATCATCTCCGGTACGCTCTCAAACCTTGTTTCGCCCGGCGCCGGACCGGGTACTCGGCGTTCGGCCGGTGAGACGGAGGTAGCACCGATGGACGACGCGGATTCGCGCGCTGGCGGTGACGACGACGAGGAGCCCGATGCGGGGACCACCCAACGCCGCTTCAGCCTGAACGTCCACGACCCAGACCATCTGCCCCGCAAACTCGCCGGCCGGTACGAGATCGGGGACCTGCTCGGCCGCGGCGCCACCGCACGGGTCTTCCGAGCCCGTGACCTGCGCGAACGGCGCGAGGTCGCGCTGAAACTGTTCCACGCGGACACGATGACCCGGGACGAGCGCCGCCGGGAGCAGGAGATCCAGACCCTCAGCTCGGTCCGTCACCCCGGGCTCGTCCCGATGTACGACGCGGGCTCCGACGACGGCTACACCTACCTCACGATGCGCCTGGTCGAGGGCCCGAACCTGGCCCAGCGCCTGCGGTCCGGCCCGCTCTCCCAGGACGCCGTCGTCGATCTGGCCACCCGGCTGACCGACGCGCTCGCCCACGTCCACGCGCACGGCATCACCCACCGCGACCTGAAACCGGCGAACATCCTGATGGCCGACGACGGCCCGATGATCGGCGATTTCGGGGTGGCGCACGCCTTCGACGCGACCAGGGTGACCGAGACCGGCGGTGTCGTCGGCACGGCCGCGTACATGGCGCCCGAACAGGTCCGCGGCGAGAACGTCGGCCCGCCCGCCGACATCTACTCGCTCGGCCTGGTCCTGCTCGAATGCCTGTCCGGGGAACGGGAGTACACCGGGACGCCGGTCGAGGCCGCGGTCGGGCGGCTGCACCGGCCACCCCGGATCCCCTCCCGGCTTTCGGTGACCATGACGACGTTGCTGCGCGGGATGACCGCGCAGAAGCCCTCGCAACGCCCGACGGCGGCGGCGATCTCCCGGATCCTCTTGGAGGACTCCACCGGGACGAAGGTCGTGCGTCTCGGGCCGAGCACCCGCAAGCGGGCGGCCGTGGTCGCCGCCATCAGCGCGCCCGCCGCCGCGATCACCGTCGCCGTGCTGCTGACGGGCAGCCAGACAGCGACGAACCCGCCGGTCCAGCCGGGCGGGATGCTTCCTCCGGCGGCGACGGGAACTTCCGGCCCGGTGGCGAGCCAGGGAGCGCAGTCCCTGGACCCCGCCGAAACTTCCACCCGTGGTGCGGAAGAAACCCACGGCACCGTCGTGGTGACCGAAGTCGTGCCGGTCTCCGCGAACCCGCCTCCAGCCACCGAAGGCGTCGGCGTCACCTCGACACCGAGCGACACGACCGCGGCGGGCGGCGACCCGAGCACCTCGGCCAAACCGAGCAAGACGAAGACCAGGAGCAAGACGAAGACAAGGCCCCAGCCCCCTGGCTGAGCACCCGCTCGACCAGGCTGTCCACTGTGGACGATGATGGGAGACGGCGATGACCTATCTCAACGACCCGCGTGAACCGCAGGAAGAGATCGTCGAGCGGACGCCTGCCAGGATCCGCGTCGTGCGTGTGGTCAACGCCCTCGTCCACGCGGTGTGCTGGATCTTCGCGCTGGTGCTGCTCGTGCACATCCTGCTCGTGTTCGGGGAAGCCAACCCCGCCAACGGGTTCGCGCGGCTGATCGACCAGTGGTCACGCGGGGTCTCGCTCGGACTGCGCAACCTGTTCACCCCGGAGGGTCCCAAACTGCGCATCCTGTTCAACGACGGCCTCGCCGCCCTGCTGTGGCTGATCATCGGCGGCGTGGTGACCGACCTCGTCTCGCGGATCGGACTGCCAGGCCCGAAACGGGTCTGGTACCGCCGGCCGCTCAGCTGAGCGAACCCGGCTTCGCCTCCGGGACGTCCCCGGCCTGGGCCTGCTCTGCCTGGGCGTCGGCGACGTCCGGGGGCGCGGCCTCGGCGGACGGTTTCCGGTCCGGCTCCGGCTCGGTGTCGAAATGCTCACGGCACCACCGGCCGTAGCGTCTCGAATGCACGGTCATCGCGGCACCTCCTCCTCTGCCACCACGATCCCCCATTTTTGTGACGTGCGCCACTCGTTTATCCGGAGTCAGCGGGCGAATTCGGTCACGATCTCGGCGCAGAACGCGGGCAGGTCGCCGGGATTCCGGCTGGAGATCAAGCCGTTGTCGTTGACGACCTCCTGGTCGACGACGGTGCCGCCGGCGTTGCGGATATCGGTGCGCACACTGGGATACGACGTGAGCGTGCGGCCGCGGACGACGTCGGCCTCGATCAGCGTCCACGGTCCGTGGCAGATGACCCCGACCGGTTTGCCGCTGTTCACGAAGTCACGGACGAAGCGGACAGCGTTCTCGTCCACGCGAAGATTGTCCGGATTCATCGTGCCGCCGGGGAGTACGAGCGCGTCGAAGTCGTCGACCGTCACCTCCTTGACGACGCGGTCCACGGTGAACTTGTCCGCCTTGTCGATGTCGCCGTTCATGGCCTGGATCTCGCCGGATTCCAGCGAAACCAGCTCGGCCGTCGCCCCGGCATCGGTGACCGCTTCGCGCGGTTCGACCAGTTCGACCTGTTCCACGCCGTCCGCGGCGAGGATGGCCACGCGGCGTCCGTTCAGCGATGTCGTCATGGGTTTCCCTCCTGAAGTCTTCCTCGCCCCCGGACTACCCCGGGCCGAGCCCGCCGAACCATGGGCATGAACCGCGGGTCCCCCGGCATCCGGAGGCGGCGCAGAGGTCGTGGCTTCGGCTATCTGACCCCGGACGGCGGGCCGCTCAAGGACCGGGACACGATCGAGCGAATCGACGCGCTGGCGATCCCGCCCGCGTGGCGGCGCGTGTGGATCTCGGCGCGCGGCCTGAAGCGGGAACGTGTGCTCGCCGGCGCCTCGCGCATGATCGATCTGGGCGTCTCCGCACCGGTGGAGAGAGTTACGCCGACGAGCACGGCACCCACGGTGTGGCGACACCGCTGTGCGAGCACGTCGAACTCCGCGACGAGTGCCTGGTGTGCGACTACCCCGCGAAACACGGGTTCCAGCGCGAGGTCCGGCTGCCGCGCGTCCGCTCGCGTACCGCGACGGCGGCGACTGGCACGAGGTCAGGGCCGACGACATCAACGAACGACTCCGGGAACTCGTGGGCGAGGGCATGAAACGGACCGAGAAGGCCGTGATGGCAGAGGTCGCCGAAGGCTTGGGCAACACTCCCGCCGTCGCACGCCGGTCCTATGTGGACCCTCGCGTGATCACGGCGTACCACGAGGACCGGACCATCGCGCGTGCGACGAGGAGAGCGGGGAAGGCGGCCGATCCGAACGAGGCCCGCGACATCGTGGAGCGGGCTGTGGTGCGGCTACCGAACGGGGCGTGAGGCTTCGATGGCGAGGACGGCGATGTCGTCGTGCGTCCCGCTGCCGAGCCACTCCCGGACCGCGGAGCGGACCCTCCCGACGACCTCGCGGCCGGACAGCCCCCGGCAGCCGGTCAGCAGTTCGCGCAGCCGTTCGTCCCCGAACAGGTCCGACGTGCGCTCGTGGTGGCGCGCTTCGGTGATCCCGTCGGTGTAGAGCAGGCAGATGTCGCCCTCGGCGAGCCGGATGGCCGTCTCGGCGAACCGGGCCTGCGGCGAGATCCCGACCAGCGTGCCGGGCAGGGTGATCTCGTCGACCCCGCCGTGGCGGCGCACCACCAGCGGCGCGGGATGCCCGCCGGAGGCCAAGGTGACACCGAGGCCGTCTTCGCCCGCCAGCACCGAACCGAGCACCAGCGTGGCGAACCGGCCGCTGCCGCCGGTGATCAGCAGGGAGTTGAGCAGGCTCAACAAGGTCGTGTTGTCGTGCTCGACGAGATCGAGCGCGGCGAGGGTCTGCCGGACCCGGCCGGTGAGCGCGGCCGCCTCGGCGCCCTTTCCGCAGACGTCGCCGAGGACGAACATCGCGCCGCCGTCGTCCCGCGGCAGGACGTCGTAGAAGTCGCCGCCGACGTCGAGCAGCCCGCTCGACGGCTCGTACCAGACGTCGAACTTGACGCCGGGCACCTCCGGCGGAGGCGTCGGGCGCAGCGTGGTCTCCAGGCCGCGGGTGGCCTCTTCCTGGCGGGCGTAGCGATGCGCGTTCGCCAGCGCTGTCCCGGCCGCGCGGGCGAACGCGGTCACCGCGCGCGGGTGGTCTTCGCCGAACGAGGGCGCGCCGCGCCTGCCGAGGACGACCGCCCCGGTGACGCCGGTGCCGGTGTCGGAGCCCAGCGAGACCACGGTGACCGACGGATGGACGGCGAGCCGCTCCGCGACGACGGCGGGCAGCGTCGCGACCTCTTCCTCGGGGACCGCCTTGGCTTCGGGTTCCTCGGTGGAGGCGAAGGTGCCGGCGAGCACCGGCGCCAGCTGGGCCGGGACGCGGCGGATCCGGCCGTGCCCGTGGTTGGTGCGGTGGTCGCAGCTCCACCACTCCCACCGGCCGCGAGTGGTCGGCAGGAGGACGAACACGCAGTCGCCGAGTTCGGCCGCGGCGAGTTCGGCGATCACCTTCGCCGTCCCGTGCCGTCCCCGGGCAGAGGCCAGCCGCGGCCCTGAGGAGGCGAGGAAGCCGTCCACGCGCGGACCGTCGGCCGCGACCGCGGAGGTCACCGTCCAGGCGTGCCAGCCGCCGGGCAGCGTCCGGATCCGCGCGGGGAACCGGCGTCCGGTGTGCTCGACGTGGCCGACGTCGGGGCCTTCGGCTGTCAGCACCGGTCGGCCGCCGCCGAACAGCTCACGGGCGGCGGGATTAGACCAGCGCAGGGCGCCGTCGACATCCTGCACGAGCACCGCGTCACGCACGTCTTCGAGCAGCTCGCGCCAGAATCTCCCGGATTCGGGCAGCGCGCCCTCGCTGGCACCTGCCGACGGCTCCGAGGGGAGCGACGTCGAGGCCGGGGCCGGCCGTGACACCATTCCCGGACCTCCTCCTGCCTGGCGGGTAGCGCAGTGTGAGCGGGCGGACTGGCTCGAAGTGTAGGTCGAATCATGGCACGCTGATGCGACGACCATGGCTTGGCATGCGTGGTGGAGAGGGTCGACACAGATGACACAGCACTCCCAAAGGCATCGGACCCCCGTGGAAGGTGGTGGCGGCCAGGTGGACGAAGCGACCCTGGAACGCCTGCTCTCGGCGGCTCGTGACCTCGGGGACGGCAACTTCCGGCGACGGTTCGTGGCGCACGGCGACGGGCTCGCGGCCCAGCTCGCGGGCGCCTTCAACGACATCGCCGAACGCAACCAGCGGCTGGTGACCGAACTCCTGCGCGTCCGCGAGGCGGTCGGCAAGGAAGGCAGGCTGACCGAGCGCGTCGCGGCCGAGATCGGCCCCGGCGGCTGGGCCACCGCGGTCGACGTCGTCAACGGGCTGATCGAGGACGTGAGCAGGCCCACGGCCGAGCTCAACCGGGTCCTCGTCGCGGTCGCCGAGGGTGACCTGTCCGAGCCGATGCCCCTGGAGGTCGGCGGGCGGCCGCTGCAGGGCCAGTTCGCCGAGGTCGCGAAGACGGTCAACGGCCTGATCAAGCAGCTTTCACGGTTCGCGACCGAAGTCACCAGAGTGGCTCGCGAGATCGCCACCGAAGGACGGCTCGGCGGGCAGGCCGAAGTCCCGGGTGTGGCGGGCACCTGGCGTGACCTCACCGACAACGTCAACGTGATGGCCAGCAACCTGACCGACCAGGTGCGCAACATCGCCCAGGTCACCACCGCCGTGGCGCGGGGCGACCTGACCCAGAAGATCAATGTCGACGCGCGCGGCGAGATCCTGGAGCTCAAGAACACCGTCAACATCATGGTCGACCAGCTGTCGGCGTTCGCCGACGAAGTCACCCGTGTCTCGCGGGAGGTCGGCAGCGAAGGACGTCTCGGCGGGCAGGCGCAGGTCCCCGGCGCGGCGGGCACGTGGCGTGACCTCACCGACTCGGTGAACCTGATGGCGGACAACCTGACCGACCAGGTGCGGAACATCGCCCAGGTGGCCACCGCGGTGGCGAAGGGCGATCTCTCGCAGAAGATCAACGTCGACGCCAAGGGCGAGATCCTCGAACTCAAGAACACACTGAACACCATGGTGGATCAGCTCTCGTCCTTCGCGGATGAAGTCACCCGGGTGGCGCGGGAGGTCGGCAGCGAAGGACGTCTCGGCGGCCAGGCGACCGTGCCGGGCGTGGCGGGCACCTGGCGCGGCCTCACCGACTCGGTGAACCAGATGGCGGACAACCTGACCGACCAGGTCCGCAACATCGCCCAGGTCACCACCGCGGTGGCCAAGGGCGACCTGACGCAGAAGATCACGGTCGACGCGCGCGGCGAGATCCTCGAACTGAAGACGACCGTCAACACGATGGTCGACCAGCTGTCCTCGTTCGCCGACGAGGTGACGCGGGTGGCGCGCGAGGTCGGCACCGAAGGTCAGCTCGGCGGGCAGGCGCAGGTACCGGGTGTCGCCGGGACCTGGCGCGACCTCACCGGGTCGGTCAACTTCATGGCGAACAACCTCACCGCGCAGGTCCGCAACATCGCCCAGGTGGCGACGGCGGTGGCGAAGGGCGACCTGTCGCAGAAGATCGCCGTCGACGCCAAGGGCGAGATCCTCGAACTGAAGAACACGCTGAACACCATGGTGGATCAGCTGTCGGCGTTCGCGGACGAGGTCACCCGTGTCGCCCGCGAGGTCGGCAGCGACGGGCGTCTCGGCGGCCAGGCGGCCGTGCCCGGCGTGGCCGGGACGTGGAAGGACCTGACCGACAACGTCAACTTCATGGCGAAGAACCTGACCGACCAGGTCCGCAACATCGCCCAGGTCACCACCGCCGTGGCGAAGGGCGACCTGACGCAGAAGATCATCGTCGACGCGCGCGGCGAGATCCTGGAGCTCAAGAACACCGTCAACATCATGGTCGACCAGCTCTCGGCGTTCGCCGACGAAGTCACCCGGGTGTCCCGGGAGGTCGGTACCGAAGGCAAGCTCGGCGGCCAGGCGCAGGTGCGCGGCGTCGCCGGGACCTGGAAGGACCTCACCGACAACGTCAACGTCATGGCCACCAACCTCACCGACCAGGTGCGGAGCATCGCCACGGTGACCACGGCGGTGGCGAACGGCGACCTGTCGAAGAAGATCGCGATCGACGCCCAGGGCGAGGTCGCCGTCCTCGCCGAGACGATCAACAGCATGGTCGAGACGCTGCGCGCGTTCGCCGACGAGGTCACGAGGGTGGCGCGCGAGGTCGGCACCGAGGGCATCCTCGGCGGCCAGGCCCGCGTGCCGAACGTGGCGGGCACGTGGAAGGCGTTGACGGACAACGTGAACGTCATGGCCGACAACCTGACCGGCCAGGTCCGCAGCATCGCGACGGTGACCACCGCGGTGGCGCAGGGCGATCTGTCGAAGAAGATCGACATCGACGCGCGCGGCGAGATCCTCGAACTCAAGACGACCATAAACACGATGGTCGACCAGCTTTCGGCGTTCGCCTCCGAAGTCACCCGTGTCGCCCGCGAGGTCGGCACGGACGGCACGCTCGGCGGCCAGGCGGAGGTGCCCGGCGTCGCCGGCACGTGGTCGCGGCTGACCGAGAGCGTGAACCAGCTGGCCGGGAACCTGACCACCCAGGTGCGGGCGATCGCGCAGGTGGCGACAGCGGTGACCGCGGGCGATCTGACCCGGCACATCACCGTCGACGCGTCCGGGGAGGTGGCCGAACTCAAGGACAACATCAACCAGATGATCGCGAACCTGAAGGAGACCACCCGCGCGAACCGCGAGCAGGACTGGCTCAAGACCAACCTCGCCCGGCTGTCCGCGCTCATGCAGGGGCACCGCGATCTCGCGTCGGTGGCGTCGCTGATCCTGTCCGAGCTGACCCCGCTGGTGTCCGCGCAGCAGGGCGCGTTCTTCCTCGCCCGCGAGGACGAGCAAGAGGAAACGGTCCTGGAGAGCATCGCCACCTACGGGCTGGCGAAGTCACAGGCAGGCCTGCGGTTCTCCCCCGGCGAGTCGCTCATCGGGCAGGCCGCGGTCGACCGGCGCACGATACTGGTCCACGAAGCTCCGCCGGAGTACGCGCTCATCTCCTCGGGGCTGGGTTCGGCCGCCCCGGTCAACGTGATCGTGCTGCCGGTGCTGTTCCAGGGCGAGGTGCTCGGGGTGCTGGAACTGGCGACGATCAACGCCTTCAGCACCGTCCACATCGACCTGCTGGAGCAGCTGAAGGAGACCATCGCGGTCAACGTCAGCACCATCCAGTCGAACTCGCGCACCGAGGCGCTGCTGACCGAATCCCAGCGCCTGGCGCAGGAACTGCGCGCGCGGTCCGAGCAGTTGCAGGCGCAGCAACGGGAACTGCGCCGGTCCAACACGGATCTGGCGGAGAAGGCGGCCCTGCTGGCGCAACAGAACCGCGACATCGAGGTCAAGAACAGCGAGATCGAGCAGGCGCGCCAAGAACTCGAAGAGCGCGCCGGGCAGCTGACCATGGCGTCGCAGTACAAATCCGAGTTCATGGCGAACATGTCGCACGAGCTGCGGACCCCGCTCAACAGCGCGCTGATCCTCGCGAAACTGCTGTCGGAGAACCCGGACGGGAACCTTTCGGGCAAGCAGATCCAGTTCGCGCGGACGATCTATTCGGCGGGCAGCGACCTGCAACAGCTGATCAACGACATCCTCGACATGGCCAAGGTCGAGGCGGGACACCTGGATCTGCAGATGTCCGACGTCACGCTGCCCGAACTGGTCGAGTACGTCGAATCGATCTGCCGTCCGCTCACTTCGGACAAGGGCCTGGAGTTCGCCGTCCTGATCGACCCGCCGGTGCCGTCGTCGATCCACACCGACGAGCACCGCGTGCAGCAGGTGCTGCGGAACCTGCTGTCCAACGCGGCGAAGTTCACCGACGAGGGCGGCGTGCGCCTGCACATCCGGATGGCAGACCCGGGCGAGGTCGAAGCCGACTCGCTCCGCCAGGCCCCCGGCGTCCTCGCGTTCGCCGTCGAGGACACCGGGATCGGCATCGCGCCGGACAAACTCGCGATCATCTTCGACGCGTTCCGCCAGGCCGACGGCACCACCAGCCGCAAGTACGGCGGGACCGGGCTGGGCCTGTCGATCAGCCAGCAGCTGACGGAACTGCTCGGCGGCGAACTGCGCGTCCGCAGCGATCCCGGCAAGGGCAGCACGTTCACCCTGTACCTGCCGGTGAGCGCGTCGAACCTGATCGTCCCGACCACGCAGGCGAGCGGTGTCCCGCTGATCATGGCCGTCCCGCAGGTGATCCCGGTGACCCCGTCGCTGCGGTTCCACGGCGAGAAGATCCTGATCGTCGACGACGACCTGCGCAACGTCTTCGCGCTGGCCGCCGTGCTGGAGCGCAACGGCCTGGAGGTCATCTACGCCGAGACCGGCGTCGCGGGCATCCGGGCGCTGGAACGGCACGAGGACACCGCGCTGGTGCTGATGGACGTGATGATGCCCGAACTGGACGGCAACGCCACGATCACCGCGATCCGCGCCGAAGCCGCGCACGAGGACCTGCCCGTGATCGCTGTCACCGCGAAGGCGACCGCGGAGGACAAGGCGCGGACCCTGGCTTCGGGGGCGGACGACTACGTGACGAAGCCTGTGGACACGGACAGACTGCTGGACCTGATCGCGGCCCACCTGGAGGCGGATGCCGCCTCCAGCGGCCTCTCGCAGGCCGTGACGCCCACGGACAGCTCCACCGACTGAAGCAGCGGTGAGCTGTTGGTCCGGCGCCCTGGTCGCTTGAAGTACGTGAAGGCCCCCTTCATTGCGCTAGGCGCAATGAAGGGGGCCTTCACGTACTTGTCGGTTGCTGAGGCTGAAGGTGCTGATCCGGGCGAGTGAGGGGAACTTTGATGCCCTGGGTTCGACTCACCCACTGTAGGTACCCACTCACGACCCACGACGGAGTTGGCCAGGCGGCCTTCAAGACACTCCAGCTTCCGGTCTCGGAAATGAAAGAACCCGCAGGCCAGAGTGCCTGCGGGTCTCGTTCGAAGCGGTGGAGCGGGTGACGGGAATCGAACCCGCGTAGCTAGTTTGGAAGACTAGGGCTCTACCATTGAGCTACACCCGCGTGCCCCCGAAGTACCGGGTGCGAAAACAGCTTAGCGTGACCCGCTAGGCTGTGCGCACACCCCCCGGAAGATCGGGGTTGTCACGGGATGTGGCGCAGCTTGGTAGCGCATCCGCTTTGGGAGCGGAGGGTCGCAGGTTCAAATCCTGTCATCCCGACTTCGGTCAACACAGTCACCAGCGAAAACGGCGGGACCAGCTCAAATGAGCCAGTCCCGCCGTCTCAGTTTCCGTCTCAGTACAAGGCGTTATACGTGTTCAGCTCACCACTCGAAGCGCGGGCGGATCCTCGTCGTCGGGGGTATCTGACGCCTTGGCGGCGTCGAGCAGGCGCTGAAGCTGATTGATCAGTGAAGCGTCGGTGGACGGTGGCGGGCTCTGCGGCCTTGCCGTGTCGCCCCACAGGAAGTCACCAACCTGTCCGGCGATCTCGGAGACGACCTCGTCAGGCACGTGCACGTAGCGTTTCGCCACTGCTGCGTCTCCCCAGCCCATAATCTCCATGATCGCGGGCAGCGGGACTTTGAGGACCAGCAGCATGGTGGCTGCGGTATGCCGCGCGTCGTGCAGCCGGGCGTCGCGCACCTCCGCCTCGGCCAGCAACGCCTTCCATTCGTCGTGGTCGGCGCGAGGATCGAGCGGGCGGCCGGTCGGCTGAGCGAACACCCAGCCGCTCTCCTGCCACTCGGTACCGGCGAACTCCCGCTCCTCGTCCTGTGCGGCCCTATGCGCGCGCAGCAGCTCCAGCAGCGGTTTGGGGATACCGACCGTGCGGCGTCCGGCCTTCGATTTCACGTCGACTTCGCGGAGACCTCCGCCATGACGCTTCGGGCACGAACTCGCGTGCCGCGCACAGTCTTCCGGGCACACCGGCGGACACTTCGCGTGTCTGGTGCACACGTCGGGGCAGGGCTTGACCTTGTGGAGCCGTTCGCCGCATCGGTGAGGATCATCGCATCCGTGCTTCCACTTGTGCCGTTGAAGCTGGCGGGGTGTCCGCAGCAGACCGGCGTCGAGGTCAATTCGTGACCACTTCAGGCCGAGCGCCTCGCCCCGGCGAAGGCCGAGCGCGAGGGCGATCACGAACCGCGCTCCATTACGCCGACCGCGGGCCGCGGCCAGGACCCGCTTCGCCTCAACCGCAGTCAGCGGGACGATCTCGTCCTCGTCGAGGCGGGGCGACTTCGCCAGCTTCGCCGGATTCGTGTCCAGCCGACCGCGCTCCAGGGCGACATTGAACGCCGTCTTCGCGGTGCGGTGCACCTGGTGCACCGTTCCGGGCTTCGCGCCGCGGTCGGCCAACTTCACGTACAGCTTTTCGAGGTGTTCAGGCTCCAGCTTGCGGAGCCGATGTGCGCCAAGCCCGGGAATGAGATGTTTGTAGACCGCTGTTCGATAGCCAGCCAGCGTGTTCTCGCGAACGGATGGCGCTGCGATCGTCTCGACCCAATGGGTCAGCCACTTTTCGACGGTCCAGGTCTGCGATCCAGCTTTGGGCGCCTTGCCGCTGTCGCGTAGGCGCTCCAGTTCGCGGACCTTGCTGACTACCTCAGTCTCAGTCGCCCGCTCGACGTGTCGCCGGTCCGGCTTTCCGTTATCGAGCACACCCATGGTGACGCGACCATGCCATTTTCCATCCTTTCCCAGGTAGATGCTGCTGGCACCATTAGGTGCACGTGTGCCCTCCAGTCGCTTCTTGCGCGGCATGATCAGTCACCTTCCGGAGCAGAAAGGCTCTCGACGTAGGCATCCAAGTCGTCAGCCGGGATACGCCGGTAGCGCCCGACGAGCACGCTTGGTACGACTTCGTCCCTGATCAGCGCGAACATGGTGGTACGACTGACGGAAAGTCGGTCGGCTGCCTGCTCGACGGTCAGCATTTCCCGGGGCGCTTTCGCGTTTTCGGGTGAGCTCACTTTTCCTCCCTTACGTGACCTGTTCACAGTGGCGACGGTTCCAATGAAACCAACCGTACTTCAAATCACCAGGATTGAGCGGAGGAATATTCAGTTCAATTTATCGCTTATTTCGCAGCATTCTCTCGTGTTTCACAATTTGCATAACGCGGGCAGTGTTCGACATCGCTGAGCAGCAGTTCGTGGACCAACTCGTGGACCAAGATCGCCGCTGAAGGTAAACAGCAGAAGGTCAGCAGTCCGGCAGCTTGTGGAGCCAGTGCAGGCGCGCGCGGCGGTAGTCGTAGAAGGGCGCAAGCCCGTCCGGTTCGAGTTCCCAGCGGTAGAACACCCCGATGTAGTTAACGATCAAGCTGCCGGAGTACGTGACCAGACGCCCGAGGGACGGGCTGACGTGGCCAAGCCCAGGCTCTAGCCAGAGCCCCCGGACATCGTCGTCTTCCGCTTGAGCTCGTCGGCATTCGTTGTAGTGAGATCGACTCTTAAACAAGACCATCTGTACGTCCACAGCGCGGGGTGCGCCGTCGAGGAAAGCCGAGAGCGATGGCGGCACCGGAAAACGGTCGTTGGCCATCCGGCAGCCGATGTGTTTGGCGAAGTACCGGGCCAGATCGGGAACCTTGGTCGGCCACTCCTCGCCGTAGATCTGGGCCATGTCGAGCCAGCCAGCCCAGCCGAGCTCGACATGTTCCCAGACGTAGTCGGAGAACACTTCGTAGGCACGGTCAAACGGTTGACTGCGGTTGTTGTTGCAGGGTGCGCACAGTCCCGGTTCGAATAGGACATCGCGGGATTTGCGCATACTCCTGACCGGCCGGAGTTCAGTGCCATTTCCCCATACGAGACTCTCGGTACCTTCCCACATGCGGCTGAGGTCACTCTTCTTGAACTTGTGCTCACGAGTCAGCGGCCCGGCACTCCCGCACCACCAGCAGGCGGTGAGAGCGGGAACCCGGTACCGATCCAGGGCTGTTCCGGAAAGCATGTCATCGGCCATCCGAACATTCTCCAAGGTCTCCGCCTGCAGGGATACTGAGTATCGTCGTTGCGACGGGAACTGGGTGAGGGACGACAGTTGGTCGAACCTGATACTACGACCTGCGGTGTTCGATACATAATCGAACACATGCTCGATACTGGCGACACGACTTCACCAGGGCCGCCGTACCTGCATATGGTGCGGCCGAGCCGTCCTGTGTGGGTCGACTTGAGCGAGGTCTACCAGGTCGGTGAGGTCTGGCCGACCTTGCCGAACGAGCTTGACCTCACCGCCACGGTGCCCGGGTTCCTCGGCATGTGGCGGGCGACCACCACCGGGCACTGGGTCGGCTGGGTGGTCTTCACGATCGGCGATCTCGACCGCGGCGGTACCCGACACCAGCAGTGCGTCATCGCGGACGCGCTGCGGCCCAGGGACGCCTGACCGGGAGGCTCGCAACTGGGTCGCTACCGTTCGCCGCGCGGAACCATCCGCTGCCCGCGCCCGGCGGGGGTAGAGGGGACAGGCGGGGCCGCTCGTGCCCGAGCTGAAACTGTGCAACTTAACGTACCGGCGGCTGCGCTCGCAGAGTCGCGGTTCCCAGGTTGGGCAGGTTCTCGTACGTTCGTTCGTGAGCACCATCGGCCGCAAAGCGGGGGCGGTCTCTCCTGATCCAAGAGACCGCCCCCAGTAGCTGTCCCGTCCGGTGGTGTCTTGCCTCCAGCAGGAACACGTGAGAACGGAACACCATGACGATAGATGCTCCACGGGAAATCTTGCGAGCCCGCGACGACAGAACGACAGTCCCACGCGACGACGAACAGCAGGTAGCAGTACCGGGGCCGAATCCGCCGGTCTGTGAGCGTGAGGAGCCAGGCGCCGAGCGGCGAGCCCTGCTCCAGCTCACTGGGCAGATCCTCGGCTCCTGGCCGGCCACGATCCGGCTGCTTGCCATCCTCGCCGTCATCGCGGGCGGCTTGTGGCTGCTGAACGCCACTGTTGACCTCGGCCTTATTCGCCTCGGGAAACCCTGACGAAACGGCTGAGACGCAGATGGACCCCGTCATCACGACGGGGTCCATCTGCGTCTATCGGCGTTCGCCGGTCAGGCGATCGCTTCCGGAGTGTCGAGGACGGCGCGTAGCCGGGCGCCGATCCACGTGCCGACGGCCGGGGTCACGGCGTTGCCGAAGCCGTCGGTCTGGGCGCGGGCGGTTCCCCAGACGACGAACGTTCCCTGGTAGCCGGGGAAGTCCACGTCGAAGCCGCAGCCGCGGCCGATCTCGTGCTTGCCGAGCATGCGGAAGTAGCAGTCGTCGAGGGTGAGGTCGGCGAGCGTGGCACGCCACACGGCGTCCAGGTGCGCGGCCGAGGCCGCGTCGGTGCCGTGCCATTCGGAGAACAGCAGCGCTTGACTGGCTGCCGTTGTCACGGCGGTGCCGAGCGGGCTGCTGACCGGGTGGGCGCGGTATCCGGCCTCGCCGATCGCGCCGTTGTTCTTGATTGTCCCGGCGGCGGTGAGCAGGCCGGGGATCTGGTCGGAGGTGACGGTGGGCATGGCCTCGGCGTGCACGGTCGGGATCGTGTTCTGCCGGAACGGCACGACCCCGGCCGACACCATGCCGAGCGTCTCCGACCCGGCTTGCGTCGGCAACGGCTCCGCCGCGCTGCGCGGCGTGCCCTGGAAGTTCGCGACCGCGAGCAGCATCGCCTTCTCGTGCGTCGAGGTCACGGTGTCCATCGGCCGGGTGATGTGCTGGCCGTCGCCGTTGTGGCGGTGCGCGGCGATCACCGCGCCCGTGGACAGGATCGCGGTCTCCTGCTGGCTGGTCTGCGTCGCCATCGGCTGCCCGATGTGCTTCTCCGTGCCGTGGACGGCTTTCGCGGGCATGAGGACGGCGGGGTAGTCGGCGAACTTCTGGCGGCAGCGTTCCGCGCGGGCCATCGTCGCCGCGGCGAGCGGCCCGACCGACCCGTCCCGCTGCTTCTTGTGCGGCTTGTCCCCGATGCGGGTACCGAGGTTGGACAGGTCCAGCGCGGCCAGCGACGGCGTCATCGGCGGGAACACCTCGGTCCGGCAGCGCGGGCAGCGGTAGTTGTACTGCTTGCCGTAGCGCACGGACCCAGAGGCCGGGACACCGGTTTTCCAGGACCACACCGCCTCGACGGTCGTGTCGCAGCGCGCGCACCACGATTCCGGCCGGTGCTCCAGGTCCGGCGCGGGCAGGGCCTTGTCCCAGAACGCGGCGTAGTAGCGGTCGCGGGACTGGCCCACACCGAAGAACATGCTGTTCAAGTACATGATCTTGTGGTCGTAGCCGAGGTTGTCGAACTGCTTGAGCCACCACCGGTAGGTCGACCCGTCGCCCACCTTCGGCTTGCCGGGGATCGCCGGTCCCCACGACGTCAGCTCGGTCGTGCACTCGACCAGGATCAACCGGGGGTGGTGCACGGCGGCGTAGTGCAGCACGCAGTTCGCCGTCGCGCGGTCCCGCTCCGACCGGGTCACCCGCTCCTCGAACTCCGGGTCGGTCATCGAGAACAACGTCAGGCCCTGCTCATATGCCTTGACCGTGTTGGCGATCGAGTGGTTGACACAGCTCACCCCGGCCGAGAGGAGATCACCGGCGGGCAGGTCGCGGGCGTCGTGGTAGTCCCCCGACTCCGGGTCGACCAGGTCCGCGATCCAGTGCTCGGCCTCCGGGTGGTTCGCCTCGTGAACCTCGACCTTGAACTCGTTGTGGTTCGCGGCCATGATCGTCTCGAACCCGGCCAGCTTGATCCCCTGCGTCAGACCCCCGAACCCGGAGAACAGCTCCACCGCGACCGGGTCGTCGTGGCGGGAACGCCGTCGGCGCTTGGCGGGCCGGTGGGTGGCTGTGCGGCTCATGCGCCTGCTCCTCGCGCGAGGTCGTCGAGGAACTGCTCGACACGTTCCACCGCGTCAAGGACGCCGCCGCTGCGGTCGGTGAGCACGTTCTCGCCCCGGTCGTTGACGACACGGTCCAGCGAGCCGCGCAGGTCCCGCATCAGCGTGAGCAGCTGTTCGCCGGTGACGGTGTGCTTGCGGGCGATGGCGTCGATCATCGGGCGCAGGTGGTGGTCGTCCCATTCGTCCTCGGCCAGTTCCTCGCCTTCGTCGGTGGGCGGATGAACAGCGAGCCCGCGCCATCCGCACTCGCAGTGGGCGCGGTAGCCGGTGAACTCGCGGGTGGCATGCGACCAGGTGCCTGTCTCGGTGCCGTCAGGCAGAACCCGGGCGGCGTAGCCCTCATGGCGGTCATGGCCGATCTCGTCGGCATACGGTCCGCAGTAGACGATTCCCATCAGAACTCCTTGTGGTTGAGCGGAAACAAGTGTTTTCAGATGTCAGAGCGCGGCCGCGTCGTCGTCGGCGAGGACATAGGTTGCGGTGCGGTGAATGACGGAGTGGATCCCGGCGCGCTGCGCGGCCTCGGCGCAGTGGGTGGCGCCGCGGGAGTTGTCGTGGATGAACGCGAGGCAGTAGTCGGCACCTGCGTTGACCATGTGCTCGTTGCGGCGGAACCCGGCGGAGCGGCCGTAGCGGTCCCAGTCGGCGAGCCACTGCTCGATCTGCCCGCCCCACTGCGCCCAGCACTCTTCGGCGAGCTGCCACACCTTCGCGAGGGCGTCCCGGATCACGGTGGTGTCGGTCCAGGTGCGAGATCCGGTGACCAGCACACGCGGCGGAGTCATGCGATTTCCCTTCTCAGATGTGCCACTGGTGGCCGCAGTCCAGGCAGGTCGCGATTCCGGCGAGAACGTAGAAGCTCCAATGCGTACAGCCCATGCGGACGTCGACAGCGGCCCGGAACTTGGTGTCCGCTCCGGCGGTCCCGGCCGGGCGCCTCCCGCGCCCTTTCGCGGCTCCGACCTGTCCTTTGAGTTCGTGGAGCTTCTCGACGGTCATGCCAAGCGCTTCCGCGTTGAGTTCGTCGTTGCTCTTCTTCTTTCCCTGTGCTGCCATGGCGATCTCCCTGTGTGGGTGGTGATCGGTTGGTGTGCCGGGTGGTTTTCTTCGCTGCCCGTGAGGGCGGGGCGTCGGCTTGCCGCTGCCCCTTTTCGGCGCACCGCGCGGCCCCAGAGGCTCGCGGTCAAGGGGTCAGGCCAAAAAGTTTTTGGGCGCACGCTTTTCGCGTCCGAAAAGTTTTTGGAATGTGCCCCTTTACCGTGAGGTTGGGGCCGTGCTAAGCCGGGCTGCGAAGCTCAAAAACACAGTCCGCGCTTGCGCGGACCTTGTTCCGCCCGCAGAGGGCGGTCATCGGTGAAGGCGACCGAACGGCGGCGGATTGCCCCGGTCGGTGGACGGTTTCTGTCGGGGGCGCGTGTCACCATGGATTCCATGGAGCTGACCGGGCGCGACTTCGACCGGATCCCCCACCGCAACGTGCGGGTGCCGGTCGTGGAATTCGCGCGCCTGTGGCTCACGGCCGAACGTCAGTACGAGCGAGAGCGCAGCTGGGCGGCCCTCGGTGTCGTCGACGTGTGTCGCTGGATCGCTTGCGCGACCGTCCGTCTCGACAACGGCCGCACGTTCCTCGCCTACGCCCCCGTCACTGAACGGACCGGGCTTGCGCACGAGGAAACGATCGAAGCGGAATGCCTGGCCGCTCAGCGGCTGTGGCTGCGCCGGCCGATCCCGGGTTACCTCGCGAATCGGCCAGGCTGGCTCGATTCGATCGTGGCCACCCTGGAATGGGCGTGGCATCGCAGCGGTGTTCCACCGCTCGACGTCCCCGCCCACTCCCAGGGCTGACCTGTTCATCGCCCGTACACCGCGCCGTCGGCGTCGGCCAGCTCGGCCGCGTCGGCGGCGTCGCTGGTGTTGCGGCGGTACAGCTCCGCCGCCTGGGCCTCCTCTTCGGCGTGCCGTTCCTCGACGGCCTGGCGGGCGGCGATCTCCTTCAACGCACGCTGCGCCAGCTCGACGGAACCCGCCGTCTCCTCGGCCGACGGCACCCGCACGTCGTCGGAGTCGACGACCGGGTCCTCAGCGGCCGCGACCTCGCGGACATCGGTCACCTCGACCTCGGCGAGCGACTCCTTGTCGGCATCGGCGAGGGTGACGGTGTCGACGTCGTCGGCGCGCTGCTGGGTGACGTCGGCGAGATCGTGGTCGGCGGTGACCTCGCGGTGCACGTCCTCGGCGGCCATGTGCTCGTGGTGGGCCTCAAGCCACTCGTCCGAGGTCACCAGCGGTGCGGGGGTGGTGTCGAGGTTGCGGGTAGAGATCTCCGCACTGGCGCGATCGGCCGTGGCGCGGGTCTCGGCGGTGTGGGCGTACCACAGCGCCCGCGCCTCGTCCGCGCCTTCCAGCTCGGCCGCGCGGGCCGCGAGGGTGTCGGCGAGCGCGTCGGCCTCGACGGCTTCCTGCAACAGCCGTTCCCGCTCCGAGTCTTCGGTGGCGGCGTCGGCTTCGGCGCGGCGCATCGCCGCGTCCCGGCGGCGGGCGTCGAGGGCCTGGTGGGTTCCGGCGAGTTCCTGGCCGACGAACTCCGGGCCCCACGCCTTCTCCCGCTCCCACGCCCGCATCCGGACCAGCAGCTGACCGTCGGACATCTCCAGCTCATCCCGCCCGGACTCCGGGCGACCGAGCACCCGCCAGGCCGAGCGCCACGACGCGTACGCCTCGACCTGCCCGGACTTCGGTGCCGCGCCCAACGCGGTCTCCGGGTCCTCGTGCCCGGTCAGCTCCCGGTGAGCCGCGACCGTCCCGGCTTGCTTGCTCCACTCCTTCCGCGCTTCCAAGTCCTCCGGGACAGGCCCGAACGCCTCGACCGCCCATTGCTGCGGCTCCGCCGCCAGCTGCTCGCCCAGTTCCTGGCGGCGGGCGTCGGCGGTGTCGGCCAGCGACCGCAGGTAGGTCGCCCACTGGGGGTCGTCGACCTTCGGCAGCCAGTCGGCGTAGGAATCGCCGACCGGGTCGAGGGTGACGGTGTCGGTGATCCGGTGGTGGATCACGTTCGTGAGCTGCCGCGACCCGGACAGCGTCCGGGCCGTCACCGCGTGGTCCAGCACGTCGCGCGGATCGTGTCCGGCCAGCTCGGCGCGGCGCAACAGCCGCGCGAGCGTGGGCCCGCCGTCTTCGGCGGCGATCCGTGCGCGCTGGTTCTCCGTCAGTTTCCCCTCCTCCACCAGTTCGTCGAGCCACCGCTGAGTACGACCGGCGGTCGCCAGCTCGGTGGCGTCGGCGAGAAGTTCGGCAGGGGTGCGGATCGCTTCGTTCTCGGCGGCGGCCTCGGTCGCCTCCTGAAGTGCCGAACGCTGCGGACTCGCGCTCTCGAACGCACCGGCGAGGACGGCGAGCGGTGACTTGTGGACGACGTCGACAACGTCACCGGTCGGGCTGTCCACCTGCACCATCAACCCGCTATGCGGCTGGTCGTCGTCGCCGACCCGGGACGCCAGTTCATAGGCTGTGGCCGTGGTGACGTGCGCGGTGTTGCCCTCGCGGCCGCGGGTGAGGCCGACGTAGAGGGCTTCCTGGCCGGTGGCTTCGGTCACCACCGCGTGGCTGGTGTCGACGGTGAGGCCTTGGGCGCTGTGGACGGTCGAGGCGTAGCCGAGCGCCACGTGTTCGGACACGTAGGCGCCGGGGAGCGTGATCCGCTCCCCCGGTACCTCGCCGACACCGGTTTCGCGTCCGAGGACGCGGGCGACGATGAGGCCGCCGTCGTCGCGGGTGTCGAGGACGCGGTACTGCTTGCGGTTGATCGGCGCCTCCGGGTTCCCATCGAACCCGGTGAGGTGCCAGCCGTTGTATCGCGCTTGCACCAGGTCCCCGACGCCGGCGTAGGTGCCCTGCATCCCCAGCGGCACCCCCGATTCGGCGACCCTGCCAAGGCGGACCAGTTCGTTGCGGAGTTCGGCCGACAAGTGGGCGGCCTGCTCGTTGGTGTCCACGATCAGGATCGAATGCTTCCCTGCGAGCGTGTCGGCGAGCCACGCCTTCCCGGCCGTGGCCTCGGCCTGTTCGCGGGTTCCGCCGTCGAGGATCCGGCCGTGCTTGTGGTAGTCACCGAGCACGGTCTCGTCGCCGTCGCGCAGCCGCAGCGACGCGCCGCGTTCCCACTCGGCGCGGAACCGGCGGACCTCGGTCAGCTCATACGCGGCCCCGGCGGTGGCCATCAGGTCCATGCCGCCCCCGGCGCCGACCGCGGCCAGCTGCCGGTGGTCGCCGGTCAGCAGCAGCTTCGCCCCGGCTTGCTCGACGTGGTGGTGGATTGTCGCGAGATCGGCGGTGTTGGCCATCGCGGACTCGTCCACCACCACCAGGTCACCGGGATTCAGCCGCCACTCGACGTGGTCGGGGTGGGTCGAACCCTCGGCGAGCTTCGTCTGCGCGTGCAGCCACCGCGCGATGTTCCGCGCGGTCAGGCCCTCGCCCGCGAGGACATCCGTGGCGACCTGACTGGACGCCAGACCGACCACGCGGCGGGACTGCCCGCCCCACAAGTCGTTGTCCTGCCACGCTTTCGCCAGCGCGCCGACCACAAAGGACTTCCCCGTTCCGGCCGGGCCGACCAGCGACTCGACCGCCGCACCGGAGGTCAGCACGCCGCGCACCGCGGCGGCCTGGTCCGCGCCCAGCACCATCCCGTGCTCCGCCAAAGCGGACACGAACCCGTCCACGTCGGACACATCCAGCGCCGGGGCACCGCCCCGGGCCGTCGCGGCGGCGAGCGCGCGTTCGGTGTGGACATGCTCCGGGGTCGCGTACAGGCGGCGGCCCGGTGCCTCGTAGGCGGATTCGCCGTTCGCGAGCTTCAACGCGTCCGGCAGGACGGCGGCGCCGGGACGGTCGGTGGCGAGCGGGGTCGCGAGCTTGACGCCCTCGGCCGTGAGGGTGTCCAGCAGCCGCGCGATCTGGGCGCCGTCGAGATCGCCCAGCTGGTCCGGGAGGGCGTCGGAGATCGCGCGGGTCAGGTCCGGTGCGGTCCATCCGGCCTTTGTGGACTGCACGTCCGCCAGCGCGGTCTTGAGCACCTCGTCCGGGGACCACCGGGCGGCTTCGCGCGGACCGTGGGCGAGGTTGAGCACGTCGCGGGCGACGCCGGCGAGACCGTCGGCGACCTCGGCGCGCAGCTCGCGGTCCCACCGCTCCAGCCGTGCCTCCGTGGTCTCGCCGTCGTGCGACTTCGCCTTGCGGGTCGCGAAGGTGGCCTGCCGCTGCAAGCGGTCCAGCTCCAGCGAGTTCGGTTCCCGCCCGAACCGGGCTTCGAAGGACTCGACCAGGCTCGCGGTCTTCTTCGTGATCGCGCGGCGGCGCGAGCTGAACAGGTCCATCACCTGCTGGTCGACTCCGACGACCTCGCGGGACTTCCCGTCCGGCCGCGTGGCAAACGAGATCCCAAGCGCCTGCGCGAGGTGCTCCTCGGTGGTGCGCTCCCCCACCGCCGCCGCCGCGCCCCGGTGCGCGTACAGCGCGCGGCCGTCCAGCGTGCGCCACTGGCCGTCCGCGCCTTCGACGCGGTTGAGGATCGCGTTGTGGATGTGCAGCTGCGGATCGTGGTTCCGCGAATCGTGCTGGAAGAACGACGCCACGACCAAGTCGTGGGCATCGATGAACCGTCCGGCGGCCCCGCCGTGGTGACCGACCCGCGAATACCCGGCGTGCTCGGACAGGTAGTCCAGCGACGCACGGTTCCCGGCCCAGATCGCGTCCTCGACCGCGTCGCGGTGCGCGCGCCACGACTCCGCCGCGGTGCGGGCGTCGTCGCGCTGCCGCCCGATCTCGGCCAAGTCGGCCGGGGACGCGCCCGCCGCCGTGGCGGCGGCGAGCGCGTCGTCCAGTCGTTCAGCCGTCCGTTCAGCGCGGACCTGCTGCGCCTCGAACGCGGTGTGCAGCACGGTGACGGACTTCTGGACGCTGTACGTGGCGTCCAGAAAGGCGACGTTCTTCCGCGCGGACTTGTTCGCCTCCAGCCGCAACTCCTCGCGGCGTTCAGCCGTCGCATCCGGTTCCTTGTCCAACGCGGCCGCGTACAACTCGTCCGCCGTTGGATAGTTCCGGCCGGTGTGGCCGAGAGTGGACGCCTCCGCCCACCGCGCTGGATCCTTGAACGCCTCGTCACGCGGGTCGACGAACTGCTCGTAGACCGCCTGCATGTCCTGCTCGTCGACCAGCCCCGTCAGGCCGAGTTTCTCCGCTCCGCCGCCGTACCAGCGCCCCGGCGGCTCCCCCTCGGCGACCGCGTCGGTGTAGTAGTTCTCGCGGCCTTTCGCGACCTCCTCGGTGAGGTAGGAGACCGAGTATCCGTTCGACAGAGTCAGCATTTCGGCCCCCTTTCAAGATCAACACGTGGCACGTGAAGATCAACAACGGCGGTGGTGTTCCCGGGCGCCCTCCAGGGCGCACCGGCCCGACAGATCGTGATGCATAGGTGTGCATCTGATTTCTTGGTTGGTGAGTACTTGCTGGGTGAGGTGCTGATGGGTGTCTTGGGCTGAGTTGGTGGCTTCTTGAGTGGTGATGTGGTGCTGACTGACTTGCTGATCATGAATTGGCCTTGGTGGTGCTGGTGTTCGTGATGACGTGAAGGTGGTGCGGCTGTTCCCGGAGTTCCTTGAGGACGGTTCCGGCGGTGCCTCGGGAAACCTCGGCCGTGTCGGAGAGTTGATCGACCGTCGGGAGAGCGCCGTGGAGGGCCTGGTGCTTGCGGGCCTCGTGCAACGCCCGGTCCCGTTTCGGCGAGGACGGCACCGGCGCTGGACGCTCCGGCGACCGCACGTCCGAACCACGCTCCTCGGCCGTGTCGAGCTGAACAGATTCCGGCTGCACGACTGGACGTTCACCCGACGCGGGGCCGCTGGACACGTCCAACGGGGTCGGTTGGACGTGTCCAGACTGGACGGCGGCAGCCGACGGCTGTTCCGATTGGACGGGCTCCGGCCGGACGCTCGGCGTGGACGGACGGTCCGCCGCGGGCGTCTTCGCCGGGCGGGCGGTGATCAACTGGTGGACGACCACACCGCCGATGGACACCACGGCCATCACGACACCGGTGTCCCAGTGGTGTCCGGTCGAGAAGCCGTGCAGGAAGTTCAAGCCCGCCGCGACGGCGGCGAACACCCACACCCCGGCCTTGAGCCACCCGGTCGGCTCGCCCCGGCGGACCCCGATCGTGACCGCTGCGGCGAACGCCCACATCGCGGCCTCGCTGAACAACGGCAGCAGCACCCCGACCGGGCCGAACACCTGCATGCCGTAGGCGGCCATCGCCGACCACGCCAAGATCGCCGGAACCAGGATCACCGGAACGAACAGCAGATCCAGCGCGTGCTTCCTGCCCGCTGCCACCAAGGCCTTCGCGAACCGCGACCGGGCCGCTTTCCGCCCGGCACGCTTCGCCTCCCGCGCCTCCCGCGTGGCGACCTCGGCCGCACGGCGCTGCTCAAACTCCAGCCGCCGGTCCTCCCGCTCCTCCGCACGCTCCGCTGCCTTGTCCGCGCGGCGCTGATCGGCGACTGCGGCCCGGTCCGCGCGGGCCTCCTCCCGCCGCGTCGACACGCCATCCACACTCATCACTGCCCCCACTCGTCGCCGTCGTCATCGGTGTCGTCGGCCGCCTCGACGTCCTCGGCGGGCTCGTAGGCGGCGCTGTCGGCGTCCTCGTCGACGTCGGCGTCCTCGGCGGTCAAGCGGTCCACGGCGTCCTCGGCCTTCTCGACCGCGTGCTCGCATTGCGCCATCTGTTCCGCAAGGGCGGCGTAGCCGTCTTCCTCGGACACGACGTCGTCGATCCGGTCCAGCACGGAATCCGTGTCGATCTCGTCCGGCTCACGGACCGCGCCAAAAGGGAGATCGTCGGCGACGTCGGTGGTCTCGTCCTGGTCGGCGACCGGCCACTCGCTCGCCTGGCCATCGGCGGACGGCTCGGCCGTGACGCCCGCTCCTGTCAGGTCTTCGTCCGCGAGAGCGCTTACGCGCTCCCTCTCCGCCTCGTCCAAGGTTGACGGTGGTTCGGCGGCGTCCTCGTCGAGGACCTGGTCGATCCGGTCGACCACGTCGTCGGCGTCAGCGGCGACGCCGGTGGTGTCGTCCTGGTCGGCGACCGGCCACTCGCTCGCCTGGTCGTCGGACGATGCGGTCGACAGCTGCGCGAGTGCCTGGTCGAGATCCGCGTCGAACGCGTTGAGCACGGTGAGATAGGCGGCGCGGGTCGCGTCGCTCTCGACCACGCCGTGGATCTCCTCCTCGGTAAGTTCCCGTGCCATGGCGGCGGCATCTCGGGCGGTCAGACCCTCGTTGGCGGCCTCGATACGACTGTCGTCGGTAACCAGCTCGATCGCGGTCCGCAAGTCCATGTCCGGCAGGCTCGTAGTCACGCTGGCATCCCGGGCAGGCAGGTTTCGCTCGATCCAGCCGCCGGGTTTCGGGGCCCGCTCGGGAACCTCGGGTGCCTCGATTTCGTCGGCCTCGTCGAGGGCGTCGTGGGTCGTGGCGACGTGGGTCTGGTCCACCAGCCGCTGGATTTCCTGTTCCTCCTGCGGCTCGTTCCCGTCGGCCATCTCGGCGGCCTTCGCGTCGTGGCTGTCGGCCGTGGCTGTGGCCTCGGCGGCTTCGCGTTCCAGTCGCGCGCGCACCTCCGGGTCGGTGGCGCTGGCCGCGGCCGTGGAGCGCAGGGACGCGACGTGGCGGTATCGCTCGGCGGCGAGCCGGGTCGCTGCCTGGGTCAGCTGATCCGGGTCCTCGGCCGCTGCCTGTTCGGGTCCAGTGATGCCGTCCGCGGGAATGGGATCCTGGGCGGCGGTGTCGGTGGCGATCGCCCGCGCGTCGTCGGGCTCGTAGCCGATGATCAGTAGTTGCTCGTAGTCGCTGACGGCCTTCGCCCCGATCGGGGACACCCGCTCCAACCGTTGCGCGATCTCCTCCGGCGGGACGCCGTCCTGCTGCCAGGTCTGGTAGTCCCGCATGGTCGTGTTGGCGATCTCGCGCTGCCGCAACTGCCCGGACGTTTCGCCGAGATCGTCGAGGACGTCGTGGGTCGCGGCCACCCGGGTCTGGTCCACCAGACGCTGGATCTCCCGTTCCTCCCACGGCTCGTTCCCGTCGGCCATCTCGGCGGCCCGGGCGGCGTAGCCGTCAGCGGCGGCCGTGGCCTGGCGGGCTTCGCGTTCCAGCCGTGCCCGCACCACCGGATCGGTGGCGCCCTCGGCGGCGGTGGAGCGCAGGAACGCGACATCGCGGTGCCGCTCCGCAGCGAGCCGGGTCGCGGCCTGGGTCAGCTGATCCATCCACTCGCTCATCGCCGGCCACCCCCGCTCCGGCGGCGCGCGGCCTCGGCCTCGCGGGCGTCGGCGATCACGTCGGCGTCCGGCTCCGGCGCGGTCTCGGTGCGGGCGGTGCCCCACCAGGCGGCGATCGGCGCGAGCGCCGTCCCCGACGGGACCCGGGGCGCGGGCAGGAACAGATCGCCGCCGTCCTGGTGGTTCTCCAGCGAGCAGTTCGCCGTCGCCGCCTTGATCCGCTTCACCACACCCGGCCGGTACCGGTCATGCCAGTCCGCGGCGCGGGCGACGGTGGCGTCCCGGTCGACGTAGGCGGCGAGCCACGACCGCATCAGCGTGACGAGTTCCTCGACCACGTCGGGGTGCCACCACCAGCATTCGGGCAGCTCGGCACCGTGGTAGCGCAGATACACCCGCGCCAGCCACACCGACAACTCCGTCAACACGATCTGGGCCTCGTCGGCGCCGTCGGTGTCGTCGCCGTCGGCCAAATCGAGCCACGACAACGGCCGGGTCTTCGTCCCCGGCTCCTCATCGTTGACCTGCTCCACCAGAGCCTTGACGACCTTCGCCAGCTTCGTCACCTGTTCCGGCAACGGCTCCACCAGCTCGTGCAGCGTCGTCACCTGCTGCGGAAGCGGCGTCACCGCTTCCATCGCCATCCGCAGTCCCTCCACCTCACGGGCCAAACCCGCGACCGCGGCCGACGTTGCGAACTCCTTGTCGTTGGCGGTCATCGGGCACCACCGCTCTCGACACCGGCGACCAGGTGGGCGTGTGCCATCCACGACCGGGCCAGCTCCAGGTGCCGACGGGTGCGGACCGTGTCGTGGTCGTCGGCGGCGGCCAGCGCGGCGCGGATCGTGTGGGCGAGGACGTTGAGAACCACCTCGTCGGGCACGATCCGGCACCCCGGCCGCAGCGCGCGGCCGAGGCCGAACAGCACGGCCGCGGGCACGGTGACATCGTCCGGGCAGGAGATCATCGTGGCCTTGCGCAAGAGCACCGCGTGCAGCGCGATCACGCCGTCTTCGGCGGTGTCGTACTTCGCGAACAGCGGCCGCAGCAGCTCGACTTCTTCGTCGATCATGGTGCGGCGGCCGAACGTCGACAGCGTGGAGACCTTGGCGATCATGGTCGCCGGGATGTCAGCGAAGATTTCTTCGGGCGTAAAAGTCATCGGTTGATCACCTCAACGAGGTCGAAGCGGGCGTGGAGTTCGGTCCAGGCGGCGTGGTGACGGTTGTCGGCGGTGTGCCACAGCCCGTCGGAGCCGGGGAACCACAGGTGCATCAGGTCGTCGCGCACCACCGGCGCGTCGGTCGGGGCGGGCTTCTCGGCGACGCCGGCGGTGAGCCACACACGCGGTGCCGTGGGAGCGCTCATCAGAACGTCACCTCCGGGAACACCGCAGCGGCGGCCGACCAGTCGATTTCCTCGGCCCCGGCCGGAACCATCCGGTAGGTCAGGGACAGGAAGGTCGCGAGGTCGTCGCGGCGGAAGATCGCCGAACCCTCACCGTCCGGTGTGGACAGGGCGAGCACGAGCAGGTCGTCGCGGGCGATGAGCCGCACGTCCCCGAGCCCGGCGGCACCGGTGTTGAGGGCGAGGTCTAGCAGCTCCCGCGCGAGGACCCAGCGGGCCTCCGGCTCGCTCGGGAACGTCATCGTCACGGCGAACGGCTCGTCGGGCCGGTACTCGACGGCCACGCGCAGCCGGGTCGTGCCGACCAGGGCGGGCATGTGCACCTTCATCGCGCACCCCCACGGGGAGCGGAGCCCAGACGGCGGCCGGTCTCGGACACGACCCAGGCCACGAAGTCCGGGCGCACCCCGGGCGCGATGTGCGCGTCCAGGAACGTGGTGATCTGCTCGGCGGGCTGGCCGTTCACCGTGCGCCACACGATGATCTCCACCAGCATCGCGACCAGCCGCCGCGATTCACCACTGTGGACCGCGAACTCGCGGGCCAGCTGCTCGATCACGGCCGTGATCCGGAACGTCTCGACCGGCACGAAAGGCGGGTTCGGGTTCATCGGGACCGGCCCTCCCCGCGCTCATCGCTGCCCGGGAGCTCGCTCGTCCCGGCGATGTGCGCGTCGAGCTCGGCGTCCAGTGCCGCCAGCGGATCCGCCGCAGAGGCATCGCCGTGCTTCTCTCCCTCCGGTTCGGTGTCCAGGCGCACGGCCTCGACCCGGACGGCACCGGCCTCGTGTTCGGCCTGCGGCGGCACCACCGGCTCGACGCGAGCGGCGCGGCGGGTGGCGGCCCAGTCCTGGGCGCGGGCCACCCACGGCTCGACCCGGTCGGCGAGCATGTCCACGAACGCCCCCGCCTTCGTGGTCCACCGGTCGACGCGTTCGTCCCAGCGCAGCAGCAGGTCGGTGTGGCGGGCTCGGCGCTCGACGGCCTTCACATCCCGGCGCTTCCACGCCATATGGAGCCGCCCGATCGCCGCGGGCATCCCCCTGCGCACGATCACCGCGTGCAGCTCCGGCAGCTGCGCGATCTGCCCCGGCGAGAGCACCGGCACCCGTTGCGGCGTCCGCCCCGTCACGTGGCCGTCGTTGTCCTCGGTCGCGACCATCTCGTGCCGGTCGGAGGTCAGCAGCGAATAGGCCTGCAAGTCGTCCGCGTCGCGGGCACCGGCCAGGATCAGCACGGTCGCCGAGTTCGTCATGATCGCCGCGCAACCCGTGTCGCCCCACCGCTTCCGCAGCTGCGCCCGCGACTGCGCTCCGATGTGGATAGTGATGTTGCGGCCACCCATGTCCGCCGTCCAGGTGTCCAGCGGCACCGGCGCGATCAGCGCCGCCTCGTCCAAAACCAGCGTCAGCGCCGGATCCAGCCGCCCGCCCGGAGATTCCGAGGCGATCTGGCGGGCCTCGCGGGCGATGTGCGCCGTCAGCGCCGCCACCAACGGAGCCGTGTGCCCCTCCTCGGCGCCGAGGAGGTAGAGGGTGGCGCGCCGCTTGAGCAGCTCGGCCACGTCGAGCCCGCCCAGGGTGGTGGTGGCCTTCGCCGTCGGGTCGGTCAGCCACGCCAGCGCGGGCATGATCGTGGTCGTGATCGACGACCGGGTCCGCTCGTTCGTGGTCAGGAACTGCTCGGCCGTCGTCGCGAACGCGTCCTCCGGCGAGCGGCGCAGCAACCGCAGCACCTCATCCGCCGCGCGCTCCGGGTTCGCCACCCACGCCTGCACATCGCGCATCTCCAGCTCACCCAAAGCGGCGGCGTGCATCAGCGCCGCCAACGCCCGGCGGGCCTGATCCACCCAGTGCTGCCGCTCCTCGCTGCCGCCATCAGCGGGCAGCAGGTCGGCGGCCCGGTAGGTGGCGGTCACCGGGTTCCCGCAGCCCTGCAACGGATCCAGGCCGATCGTCGACTCGACCTTCCCGATCCCGGACGGGTTGTACACAAACACCGGCCCAGTCGCCTTCCGCAGCTGCGCGGTCAGCTCGATCAGATCCGTCCGCGTCGACGTGGCGATCACCGCGCCCGGCGCCTCGAGGATCCGGCACGCCAGCTCCCCGGTCTTGCCCGACCGCGGCCCACCCAGCCGCAACGTCACGTCCTCCACCGGCGACCACACCCACTGGAAACCCACCCGCGCGATCCGCGTCGCGTACCCCAGCACCGGAACCCGCCGACGCGTCCACCACATCGCCCGCTTCAAACCCGGCTTCAACGTCTTCGCCTTCCGCCGCATCGCGCCCTTCGACGCCACCCGCCAGATCTGCCACCGCGACGCCACACCACCATTCCGGCGCGACCGCCGCGACCACTTCCCAATCAACCCCGACGAACCATTCCGGCCCCGCAAACCCAGGAACGCGGCAACCGCGAGAACCGGGCCACCGAACAGCAGGCCCCACGGCCACACGTCGTAGCCCGGCGTCTCCGACGGGACCCAGCCCGCGAACCACACCGACAAACCGGTCAAACCGGCCGCGACCGTCACCAGGCGTGCCGCGTTCCCCTTCATCAACTCCGCGAGACCGAACACACCGGCCGCGACACCCGCGACCACGAACCACGGCCACACCACAGCGGCCTTCACATGCCAGTCACCCAACAGATTGCCCAGCGCGATCAACACGACCGCCACCAAAAGAGCCCCGAAAGTACGCATCAGGCCGCACCCCCAGCCACGAATCCAGCTGCGTCGTCGTCCTCGCGCTCAGCCCTTGTCGCTGCTGCGGACTCGCATGCCGCGATGTACTGCTCGATGGCCGCGCCCGGGATCCGAACCGCGCCCCTTCCAGTGCCAATCCGGATTGCGCGTAGCGCCCCGGACTCGACCGCCCGATAGATCGTGGCCACTGAGACGTCGAAGCTGTCCGCGACCGTCCGAACCCGGTACAGCCGGGTACGTTCCACCTGCATCGTTTCTCCCAAAGTTCCGGTGCAAGCCCCGGTTGGTGTGCCAGCACCGGCCGGGGCATCTGCTTTTGCTGCGGTCGCAACCCCTTCTGGAGTCGCTGTGATCGCAGCGTATACGCAACTGTGTATGCACAACAGACTTGGTGCTACACAACTGTGCATACACAGCCAGACTTTGGCTCACACGGGTCCTTTGACCTGCGGAAACGCTTGAAGATAACGATTTAGCAACGACCAGGCACGGGCTGCGAGCGGGTCGCGGGTTCAAGCTGGCGACACCAGCTACCCAGAGGGCGCCGTCGTCACAACTCGGCAACCCATCAGCGAAGCGCTATGTATACGCAGCTGGGTATACTCTGCCCGAGTGTCCATGCACCCAATGTTTGGAGAGGAACAAATGCCCGAGCCAGCGTACGTTTCCATCGCAGGTAAATACGCTCGAAAAATTCGAAGCGGGCAGCTTCCTCCGGGCATCCAGTTACCAAGCCTCTCTGAGATTTCCGCAGAGAATGGCGTTTCCAAGATCGTTGCAAGAAACGCGATCGAACTTCTGCAAACCCAGGGACTCGTTCGCACAGTTCAACGCCGGGGGGTTTTCGTCTCAAGTCGAACAAACCTGGTTCGAGTCGCACTGGAGCGACAGCTTGAAGACGCAGAAACGACCTTCGGGCACGAATCGGCCGAAGGTGCACATGTCGAGCGGGAGACTAGGGAAATTCCCGCGTCCGCCGAACTAGCCGAAGAAATGATCGTGCCACTCGGCGAGATTGTGACTCACGTTATTACGCGAGCCACCGAGGAGCGTCTGCCGATTTCCATATCCGACACGTATCAGCCACTCGGGATCACCGGATTATCCACGGCAAAATACCTTGAGGAAACGATCGCCGACCGACTTCCTGTTCCCGCACACGCCGAATGGCTCAAAGTTGAGCCTGGTGAAATCGTGAAGACCGTGCATCAGAAATTCACTACAGCCAACGGTGGAGTGGTGATGATTTCCGATATCTCCTATCCTCGCGACAGGTATGACGCGTTTGTCTTTAAGATGACTCTGCGGTGAGACCGGCGGTCAATTAACGCGAGTAACGCGGGCCAGGCTTTCAAAGCCTGGCCCGCGTTTGTCGTTGAACTATCGTCGTTCCCAAATCTGAGCAACATCGTTAAGGTTCCACCACGACACAAATTGATCATTCTCGTCGGCGAGGCTCCATCGCGCTGCTAGCTCATCAAAGAACAACTCGTCGCCGGTCTTTCCTCCGCGCGGCTCGCCAATAAAAAAGAGTCGATGACCGCCAGAAGCCTCAAAATTAGCGAGCATCTCCGAAGCCATCGAGTTACCCCACCCCGGCGGCCAACACAGGAAGAGTGTACTTTCGCCACTGTTCCAGACATCCGGACCCAGCTCTTCGACGCGTCTAACGGAATGCCATACGGCTTGCCGCCCCACCGCATGGTCGAATGACGCGTTCGAACTCGCGTCGGGCGGTGCAATATCAAACGCGTGAACGTCGATGCCCGACTGGGACAGCTGAGCCGCCCAGTAGCCGCGGCCCGCACCGACCTCGACCACAGCGTGCCCTGCGCAAGCCGCTACAGCCCATTCCAGGGTCGCGGGCGACGGGATAGCGTACGCGAACGTCGACTGCAAGATCGTGGCCGCGAACGCGAGTCGACCGCTGCCTGAAGGCCGGCCGCCGTCTACAACTCGACGACCTGCGCGTTCGGAAACGAGCGGCGCAACGATCTCCCAGTACGGGTTGCCACCCGCTGCCTCGCTGGCCGTCAGATAGTGGATCATCCGCAGGTCGAAGGCTGCGTCGAGCTGATCGTCACCGGTCCCCGGCAAGCCTGGTGCGAAGTCCAGGTACTCGGCGAGTTTTGGATACTCCTTCTGGAGACGTTCTTGATCGTCCAGCAGTGCGACCAACTCACTGCGGCGACTGTCTGTCAGTACAAGTTCGGCCACGTGCACCAGTCTGACGCACCCGCTGTGAGACCGACATTGGGCGAGCGTCGGGGCCGGAGGTTGCGGGACTCGGCCCGTCGCAGTTTCCGTCTCAGTACGCACCATTTCAAGGCGCGTCACAGGTCGCAGAAATCGCGCTGACCTGCACTTAGGCAACTTGGGCTAGCCTGAGAAACTGCCTCCCCGGGTCTTTGGGAGCGGAGGGTCGCAGGTTCAAATCCTGTCATCCCGACTCAAGGTCTCTGACCTGCGAGTTCATTGGTATTTCGGCCTGTCCGGGCCGGTTCGAGGGCTAGCGTGGCGCTCAGCGACCCTCCGCTTCGAGCAGGGTGTGTGGAAATAGGGACACTCAACGTCTCTATTTCCACACACCTCTCACTCCGAGTCACGGCTCACGAGCACTAGGCGCCCGCCTCCCCAGACCGACCGACCCTCGGTGATCCTTCGCTTTAATGGGCCCATGGAGATCCGCCAGGCACTCACCACCGATGCCCCCGCCGTGACCCCGTTGCTCGCCCAGCTGGGCTACCCGGACAACCAAGAGGAAGACGTCCGCCGCCGGCTCGAACGCTGGGAGCGTCACCCCGAAGGTGCCGCGTTCGTCGCCGTGTCGGGCGAAGGCGTGGTCGGTGTCATCGCGGTGGCCGCGATCCCGCTTCTCGAGCGGGAGGGCTCCGTGGGCCGGATCGTGGCCTTGGTGGTGGACGAGAGCCGGCGCGGTACCGGGGTCGGACGCGAATTGGTCGCCGTCGCCGAAGCGGAGGCGCTGCGGTGGGGTTGCGGCTCCATGGAGGTCAGCAGTTCCCGCCGCCGGACCGGTGCGCACGCCTTCTACCGGGCGCGGGGGTACGAAGACCGCTGTGAGCGCAGCGCCAAGTTCTACCGCACGCTGACGGCCTGACGTCTCTTGTCACATCACCACAAACCACCACTCCGGCGCCGGTGAGGTTTCTCCTTCAGTCACGAAGACGCGGGCGACACCACGGAAACACCATTGAGTCTCCGCTTCACGAAGGAGACCCCGAATGAAACTCTTCCACTCTCGGACGCTGAGACGGCTCGTCGTCGTCCTCGCCGCCTTCATGGCGAGCTTCACCCTCTTCGCCACCGCCTCCAGCGCCGGGGAACTCGGCTCGCCGCGTGCCGCGTTCCATGTCGTGGGCCAGATGGTCGTGAACTCGCCGGGCGCGCCGGTGCGGTGCGAGGTCGGCTTCGGCAACGACGTCACGGTGTCCGGCGGCACGCTGAACGTCACGTGGGCCGTGGCCTGCCGGTGGACCGACGACGGCCAGTTGTCCACCGAGGTCAGGGACATCAACATCCAGATCGCCATCCGCAAGAACAATCGCGTCGTCGGCTCGGTGCTGCCCTGTCCGCCCGCTTTCAGCCCGTCCACGACGTGCAGTCACCGCGTGCCTTTCGACGGCACCGCGGGCCGGTACGACAGCGTGATCTTCACGACGGTCACCTGGAACGACGGCTACCCGCCGATCGGCGGCCTGTTCGGCTCCAACGGCACCATCATCACCTGATCCCGCACCGGCGCTGACCGAAGCCCTCCCAGGACCGAGTTCCATTCCTGGGAGGGCTTCGCGCACAGCTCCCGGATGCTGAGAGCCCTAGGCCCACCAGCACCGGCTTGCGAACATCGGCACCGTGACCGGCAGGCGGAGCGCCAGTGCCAGCGCGGTGCTCCGCGTGGTGCTGGACGAAGGGGCGATAGCGCGCAGCACCATCGCGCGCCGCACCGGGCTGTCCGCGGCGGCCGTCACGGGGCACGTGTCGGAGCTGATGCGCCGGGGCTTCCTCACCGAGCTGCCCGAGGTCGCCGGCGCGGTCGGCAGGCCGCATGTGCCGCTGGACCTCGACACGGAGCGGTTCGTGGTGTGCGGGGCGCATATCGCGGTCGACCATCTCACCGTCGGACTGCTGGATCTGCGCGGGAAAGTGCTGGCGCAAGTGGAGGCACCGCACCACGGCGCCGAACCCGCCGTGCAGGTCGCACAGATCGCGGAGTTGCTCGACGACCTCCTCATCGGACATGCACCGGAGCGGACGCCGCTCGGGTTGGGGGTGGCGACCGGCGGGTGGGTCGACGAGGCCTCGGGGACGGTGGTGGAGCACGGGTTGCTCGGCTGGAACGGCGTCCCGTTGCGCGATCTGCTCACCGAGGTCACCGGTCTCGACGTCCGGGTCGACGGGCATTCGCGGGCGCTCATCCACGCCGAACGCCTTTGGGGGCAACCGAGAGCGCGCAGCAGCGTCGTGCAGTTGTTCACCGGCAACGTGGTCGACGCCGCCTTCGCCACCGGCGACACCGTCCATCATGGTCCACGCTCGGCCGCGGGCGCCGTCGCGCATCTGCGGGTCGACGACAGCGAAGAATCCTGCCGCTGTGGGCGTTCCGGTTGTCTTGAGGCCACGGTGTCCGAGCGCACGGTCGCCCGGAAAGCCGTCGAAGCACAAATCATCGAAGAGCCGAATTTCGCCGACGTGCTCCATTTGGCAGCGTCGGGAAACAAAGGCGCCGTCGCCCTTTTTCACGAACGCGCGCGGATAATCGGACAGGCCGCCGCCTTGCTCTTCGACGTCCTCAACCCGGAAATCCTCATCGTGCTCGACCAGAGTGTACGTGACGTCGAAGGCTGCCTTTCCACGATCCGGGACGAGGTCTCCCAGCGGTCTTGGATATGCCAGGACGCGGTCAAAAGTGTTGTGGCGTCGAGCTTTCTGGGAACCGAGCTGGCCACGGCCGGCGGCGCGGTCGTGCTGAACGCCCTCTACGAAGATCCGCTTTTCACGAGACTCGCCACCGCTTCTTGAGCCGGAGTTACTTCACTAAATCGCAAAATTGACGCTCTCCGCCGGGCCTGCGAAGAATCTTCTTCAACGACGCGAACCCGAACGAAAGAGCCCACCGTGAAGAAACCAGTGCCCTTGATCGCCGCGCTCCTCGCCGGACTGGCGCTGTCGGGCTGCGGCGCCTCCGCCACCCCGGCGGGCGCCGCCGGGCAGCCGGAGAAACTCGAACTCCGTTACCAAGGCTCGGCGAACAACGTCACCTTCCCCGAACTGGCCGAAGATCTCGGGTACTTCGGCCCGGTCAAGCTGAAGTGGGTCGGCAACACGATCAGCGGACCGCAGGACATCCAGTCCGCCGCGACCGATCAGACCGATTTCGGCGGCGCCTTCACCGGCGCGGTCGCCAAACTCGTCGACGCCGGCGCCCCGATCAAGGCCGTCGTCAACTACTACGGCTCCGACGCGAAGACCTTTTTGGGCTTCTACGTCAAGGAAGACAGCCCGATCCGCAACCCCCGGGACCTCATCGGCAAGAAGGTCGGCGTCAACACCGTCGGCGCGAACCTGGAAGCCGCCCTCGACACCTGGCTCAAGCGCAGCGGCCTCTCCGACGCCGAGATCGACCAGGTGCAGCTGGTCGTCCTGCCGCCGATCAACACCGAACAGGCCCTGCGCAACGGCCAGATCGACGTCGCCGCGCTCAACGGCGTCCTGCAGGATCGCGCCACCTCCGTCGGCGGGGTGCGGCCGATCGTGAAGGACGTCGAGGCGTTCGGCCCCTACAACGGCGGGCCGTACGTGCTGCGGACCGACTTCATCAAGAAGTACCCGGAGACCACGAAGACCTTCGTCACCGGGGTCGCCAAGGCGATCGAATGGGCGCGCACCACGCCGCGCGACGAGGTCATCGCCCGGTTCACCAAGATCATCCAGCACCGCGGCCGCAACGAGAACACCGAAACGCTCAAGTACTGGAAGAGCGTCGGCGTCACCAAGGGCGGGCTGATCTCCGACAACGACTACACGCTCTGGACGGACTGGCTCAAGCAGTCCGGGTTCATCAAGAACGACCAGGTCGACCTGAAGAAGATCTACACCAACGAATTCAACCCCTTCCGTGAAGGCGGTGGCGCGTGACCGCCAAGATCAGCCTCCGCTCGGTCACCAAGACCTTCGGCGCCCTGACCGCGCTGGACGACGTCTCCCTCGACATCGAGGAAGGCACGTTCCTCTCCCTCGTCGGGCCCAGCGGTTCCGGCAAGTCGACGCTGCTCGACCTGCTCGGCGGCCTCGCGAAGCCCACGTCCGGCGAGGTCCTGATCGACGGGAAGCCCGTCACCGGACCGGGTCTGGACCGCGGGGTCGTGTTCCAGCAGTACGCGCTGTTCCCCTGGCGCACAGCACGCGCCAACGTCGAATTCGGTCTCGAAGGCGGCACGCTGAACAAGCGGCAGCGTGCCGAGCGGGCGCGGGAATTCCTCGACCTGGTCGGGCTTTCCGGTTTCGAAGACCATCTCCCCCACCAGCTTTCCGGTGGTATGAAACAACGCGTCGCGATCGCGAGGAGCCTCGCCTACGACCCCGGCGTCCTGCTGATGGACGAGCCGTACGCCGCGCTGGACTCCCAGACCCGCGAACTCCTTCAGGAGGAACTGCGGCGGATCTGGCAGCGCACGGGCAAGACCATCGTCTTCATCACCCACAGCATCGAAGAAGCCGTCTATCTGGGACAGAAGGTCGCGGTGCTCACCTCGCGGCCGGGCAGGCTCAAGGACGTCGTCGACATCGACCTCGGCGACCGCTCGAACGACGACCTGCGCTCGGCGCCCGCGTTCGTGGCACACCGGCACCGGCTGTGGGAACTCCTGCACGACGAGATCCGGAGGGCCGCATGACCGCGACGCTCGAAGCACCGACTGTCCATACAGGACCGAAGCCAATCGAGAAAGCACACAAGAAAGGCAGGCTGAGCAAGGCGTTCCGCAGTTCTGCGGCGATCCTGCTGTTCCTCGCCCTCTGGGAACTCGCTCCGCAGTTCTTGCTCGACGAGGGCACGAGGACCTTCCTTCCGCCGCTGTCGGAAGACCTCGTCGCGCTCTGGGAACTCGTCCTCAACGGCCAGCTGGCCGACCATCTGCTGGCGAGTCTCGGCCGATCCGCCGCCGGATTCGTGATCGCGGTGGGTGTCTCGGTCCCGCTCGGGCTGCTGATCGCCTGGTACCGCCCGCTCGCGGAGTTCCTGAACCCGCTGCTGGAACTGGCCCGCAACACCGCCGCGCTGGCCCTGCTGCCGGTGTTCACGCTCCTGCTCGGCATCGGCGAGGTGTCCAAGATCGCGCTGATCGTCTACGCCTGCGTCTGGCCGGTGCTGCTCAACACGATCGCCGGGGTGAACACCGTGGATCCCTTGCTGGTCAAGGCCGCGCGTTCGCTCGGGCTGTCGAGTCCGAGCCTGTTCCGCAAGGTGATCCTGCCGTCGGCGGTGCCGACCATCTTCACCGGCATCCGGATGGCGGCGGCGTACTCGATCCTCATCCTGATCGCCGCCGAGATGGTCGGCGCCAAGGCCGGGCTCGGCTATCTGATCAACAACTCCCAGGTCAACTTCCAGATCCAGCAGATGTACGCCGCGATCATCACGGTGTCGGTGCTCGGGCTGGCCATCAACGCGGGCTTCGTCGCACTGGAGCGGCGGTTCTCCACCTGGCGTGTCAAGGAGAAGGCGTGAAACACTTACACCTCAACGCGTTCGTGATGCCGAACGGCCATCACGAGGCGGCCTGGCGGCATCCGAGCACGGATCCGCGGCGCGCCGCGACACTGCAGCACTATGTCGACGTCGCCCGCACGGCGGAACGCGGCAAGCTGGATTCGCTGTTCCTCGCCGACGGGGTCGCCTTGTGGGGCAACGTCCGCTACAACTCGCACACCCTGTTCGAGCCACTGACGCTGCTTTCGGCGCTGGCCGGGGCCACCGAGCGCATCGGCCTCATCGCCACCGCCTCGACGACCTACAACGAGCCGTACCACCTGGCCAGGAAGTTCGCGTCGCTCGATCACCTCAGCGGCGGCCGCGCGGGCTGGAACATCGTGACGTCGGCGGGTGAGGACGAGGCCCGCAACTTCAACCGCGACGCCCGGCCGGCGCACGCGCTGCGCTACGAACGCGCCACCGAGTTCGTCGAGGTGGTCAGGAAGCTCTGGGACAGCTGGGAAGACGACGCGGCCGTGATCGACAAGGCGAGCGGGGTCTACGCCGACACCGACCGCATCCACCCGATCGACCACAACGGCCCGCATTTCCAGGTGCGCGGCCCGCTGAACATCCCGCGGCCGGTGCAAGGACATCCCTTGCTGGTGCAGGCCGGTTCCTCGGAGACGGGCAAGGAGTACGCGGCCCGGTTCGCCGAGGCGGTGTTCACCGCGCAGCAGACTTTCGCGGAGGGCAAGGCTTTCTACGACGACGTCAAAGGCAGGCTCGCGAAACACGGGCGCTCGCCGGAGGCGATCAAGATCCTGCCGGGGATCAGCCCGATCCTGGGCCGCACCGAGGCCGAGGCGAAGGACCGCGAGGCCGAACTCAACGCTCTAATCACGCCCGCGTACGGCGTGCGGCAGCTGTCGAACATGCTCGACCACGACCTCACGCCGTACCCACTGGACGGTCCGCTGCCCGACGTCGGCACGTTCACCGAAGGCGCGCAGAGCCGGTTCGAGCTGGTCACCGGCCTGGCGAGGCGCGAGAACCTCACCATCCGCCAGCTGATCGAACGGCTCGCGGGCGGGCGCGGGCACCGCGTCTTCGCCGGTACCGCCACGCAAGTGGCCGATCAGCTGGAGCACTGGTTCACCGAAGGCGCCGCAGACGGCTTCAACGTCATGCCGCCCACGCTTCCCGGCGGTCTCGAGGACTTCGTCGACCTCGTAGTGCCCGAACTCCAGCGGCGCGGTCTGTTCCGCACCGAATACACCGCCACGACGTTGCGCGGCCACTACGGCCTCGCCCGCCCAGTCAACCGAATCCCAGTGAAGGAGCACGCCGCATGACCGCCCTCAACACCCAGGTCGAGGTCCGCAAGATCACCGGCAGGATCGGCGCCCAGGTCGTCGGCGTCGACCCGGCCAAGGACCTCGACACCACGACCGTCGCGTTCCTGACCGACGCCCTGCACGAGCACAAGGCGCTCGTCTTCCGCGACGTCGACCTCGACGACGCGAGCCAGCAGCGGTTCGCCGAGCACTTCGGCGAGCTGACCAAGGCGCACCCGACCGTCCCTTCAGTCGACGGCGAGCCCGCGATCCTGCCTGTCGACAGTGAGCAGGGCCGCGCGAACCAGTGGCATACCGACGTCACCTTCGTGCACAACCCGCCGAAGGCCAGCACGCTGCGCAGCCTGGTCGTGCCCCCTTACGGTGGCGAGACATTGATCGCCAACTCGGCCGCCGCCTACCGTGACCTGCCGGAACCGCTCCGGGCGTTCGCGGACACGCTGCGCGCCGAGCACACCAACGACTACGACTACGCGAAGGCGCCGGAGACCCTCGACGAGGCGGAGCAGGAACGCCGCAAGGTGTTCGTCTCGCAGAAGTTCCGCACGGTCCACCCGGTGGTGCGGGTGCATCCGGTGACCGGGGAGCGCGGGCTGTACATCGGCGGGTTCGCGCAGCGGATCATCGGGCTGTCCAAGGGCGAGTCGCGGGACATCCTGCGGCTGCTGCAGTCCTACGTGACACGGCCCGAGAACGTCGTCCGGGTGAGCTGGGAGCCGAACCAGCTGGTGCTGTTCGACAACCGCATCACCCAGCACTACGCCGTCGACAACTACGACGACCTGCCTCGCCGCCTGAACCGGGTGACCGTGGCGGGTGACGTCCCGGTCGGCATCGACGGGGTGCCGAGCGAATCCCTCGAAGGCGACGCTTCGCACTACTCCCCCGTCGCCTGACCCACGAAATGCGGAAGACTGGCGTCGTGAAGGACGATCGTCAGGTGGAAGCGCTTCTCAGGGAGCTAGCCCCGCAGGTCATCGGGCTGCTGGTGCGCAAGCACGGGCAGTTCGACGCCTGCGAGGACGCCGTCCAGGAGGCCCTGCTTTCGGCTGCGCAGCAATGGCCGGAGCAGGGCATCCCGGACAGCCCGAAGTCCTGGCTCGCGACGGTCGCGTCGCGGCGGCTGGTGGACGAGTGGCGCAGCGAGAGCGCGCGACGGCGGCGCGAGGAGAACGACGCGCTGATGGACCTGGCCGGTCCGGGCGAAGCGTCCACTGTGTCCGATTCGGACGACACGCTCACCTTGCTCTTCTTGTGCAGTCACCCTTCCTTGTCCGCGCCGTCGCAGCTCGCGCTCACGCTGCGCGCTGTCGGAGGCTTGACCACTGGCGAGATCGCGACCGCGTTCCTGGTCCCGGAATCGACGCTCGCCCAGCGGATCAGCCGGGCGAAACAGACCATCAAGAAGGCGGGCGCGGAGTTCGTCCTGCCGCCGGCCGCGGAACTCGCCGAACGGCTCCGCGTCGTCCTCCAGGTGCTGTACCTGATCTTCAACGAGGGCTACACGACCAGCGGCGGCCCGGATCTGCACCGCGCCGACCTGACCGCCGAGGCGATCCGGCTGACCCGGCTGCTCCGGCGGCTCATGCCGGACGAGGACGAGGTCACCGGCCTGCTCGCGCTCATGCTGCTGACCGACGCCCGCCGCGCCGCCCGCGCCGTCGGGGACGGCTCGCTCGTCCCCCTCGCCGAACAGGACCGCTCGCTCTGGAACGCGGACACGATCGCCGAAGGGGTCTCGCTGGTGAGCGAGGCTTTGGCGGCGGGCCCTGTCGGGTCGTATCAGGTGCAGGCCGCGATAGCCGCCGTCCACGGCGAGGCGGCAACCGCGGCCGACACCGACTGGGCGCAGATCCTCGCGCTCTACGACGTTCTCGAAAGGGTCTCGCCCGGTCCTGTCGTGAGGCTCAACCGCGCCGTCGCGGTCGCCGAGGTCAACGGACCCGAAGCGGGCCTCGAACTGCTCGCCTCGCTCGACGACGACACTCGGATGAGCCAGACCCACCGGCTCGATTCCGTGCGCGGGCATCTGCTGGAGCTGGCCGGGGACGCCGTC
Organism: Amycolatopsis sp. NPDC102522; assembly: GCF_055584485.1. Taxonomy (NCBI): domain Bacteria; kingdom Bacillati; phylum Actinomycetota; class Actinomycetes; order Pseudonocardiales; family Pseudonocardiaceae; genus Amycolatopsis; species Amycolatopsis sp. NPDC102522. Next base: position 313,459 of record NZ_JBVJLY010000009.1, read on the forward strand.
GCCGCGCGCGAGGCGTACCTGCGGGCGGCTCAGAAGACCGCGAGCGAACCCGAAAAGCAGTACCTGACCCGGCGCGCGGAACGACTCTCCTAGTCTTCGGCTTTCCTGGCCGTGGCCATGGCGCGCTCGGTTTCCCAGAACGCCCGCATGGACACGATCAGGCCGTCCTCACGCACCCGGTAGACGAACACGCCGTCGGTGTCGACGCGATAGCCGCCGGGCAGGTACGTCGTGATCGTGCCGACGTTCGCGACCTCGTCACCGGCCGCGTGGGAGTCGCGGACGGTGAACTGGAAGCGTTCGACGTTCGCGATCGTCTTGTCCCAGAAGGCACTGATCCCGTCGTGCCCGTGGTGTCCCTTGCCCTCTTCGTCGAACATCGACCGGCCGATGGGGTCCTCGACGACGGCGTCACCGGCGAAGAGTTCGAGCCAGGCGGCTTTGTCCCCGGCGGTGACCGCGGTCATCGAGCGGAACGCGGCCTGCCGCGCGGGCGGCTGCGTGGCGGCCGGATCCCAGCAGACGTCGACACCCATGGCTCAGTCTCCGATCTTCGCGATGATCTCGTCGCCGAACTTCTTGATGGAATCCAGCTTCGGGCCGACCTCGGCGTCGAATCCGAGGCCGTCGAACACCCACGGCATGGTGATGATGTCGGTGACGCCGATGTCGCCCTGCTCGCGATAGCCGTCGAGACCGAACTTGTCGATGCAGACGGCCTGATACTCGAACGGGTCTTCGGCGCGGCCCCGTTCGGCCAGCAGTCCGCGCAGCTTGGCGATCGTGTCGCGAAGGTCATCGAACTTCATCATCGCCGAAGACCAGCCGTCGGCGACGCGCGCGGCCCGGCGCAGCGCGACGTCGGTGTGGCCGCCGATGTAGAACGGCACCTTCGACGGCGGCGTCGGGCTCATCCGGAGCTTGTCGAAGTCGAAGAACTCGCCGTGGAACTCGACCATCCCGCCGTCGAGGATCAGCCGCAGCACCTCGATGGCCTCGTCCACACGCTTGCCGCGCTTCTCGTACGGCACGCCGCACCAGCGGAACTCCTCGGGCGACCAGCCGACGCCCAGGCCGAGGCCGAAGCGGCCGCCGGTCAGCGCCGCGACCGAGTTGACCTGGCGCGCGAGCAGGACCGGGTTGCGGGAGCCCAGTTTGAGCACCGAGGTGTAGAACGTGAGCCGTTCGGTGACGGCGCCCATCGAGGCGGCCGCGACCAGCGGATCGGCCCAGGGCGTCTCCTCGGTCCAGAACCGGCTGCCGTCGGGCGTGTACGGGTAGTCGGCCGAGACCGTCTCGGAATAGAACAGGGAATCCGGGAGCGCGATCGAGGAGAAACCCGCCTCTTCGGCGGCGCGGGCGAGCTCGCCCAGCTGATCGAGCGGATTCATCGCGATCGACAGGGTGAACTTCATGGCGGGAACTATAACGTGTTCTAGTTTCACTCGCCAGTGGTGACCGGGACCACCGGCGGGAACCCCCGGCGAGCCGTCCGCGTTGTCCGGAGCAAAGGCCGAACGAATTCCTGGAGTGAACCCATGGGTACCGCGATCTTCCTGATCGTGCTCCTCGTCGTCGTGGTCGGCGGCGGCATCTACTTCGCGAAATCCCAGGCGGCGGCCAAGAAGCGCCAGCTGGACGACGCGAAGGCGGACGCACGACGCCTCGTCGAACGACTGGGCGGTCAGGTCATGAACCTCACCGGCACGGACACCGCCTCCCAGCAGGCGATGGCGGACGCGTCCGAACGTTTCACCGCGGCCGGCTCCCAGATGGAGCAGGCGCAGACCATCGAGCAGGCGCGCCTGGTGCGCGAGACAGCCATCGAAGGGCTCTACTACGTTCGCGCCGCGCGGCTCGCGATGGGCATGGACCCCGGTCCGGAACTGCCCGGCAGCGAAGAGCGCGACCGCGCCGGCAAGGTCACCGAGCACCGCTCTGTCGACGTCGAGGGCGAGCACTACGAGGCCTCGCCGGACCCGAGCCAGCGGACGCCGCACTACTACCCCGGCGGTCGCGTGGCGGGCCGTCCGGTGCCGCAGGGCTGGTACAGCGAGCCGTGGTGGAAGCCCGCGCTCGTCGCCGGTGCCTGGGGCCTCGGTTCGATGCTGCTGTTCGGCGCGATGTTCTCCGGGATGGCGGGGGTCGCGAGCGCGTCGGCCTGGGAGTCCGGTTACGACGCGGGCCAGGAAGACGCCGGAGCGGCCGACGGCGGCGGTGATGCCGGAGGCGACATGGGCGGGGACGCCGGTGGGTTCGACGGTGGCGGCTTCGATGGCGGCGGTTTCGACGGTGGCGGCTTCGACGGCGGGGGTTTCGACGGCGGCGGTTTCGACTTCTAGCCCACGCCCCGCAAGAGCCCCAAGTACGTGAAGGCCCCCTTCATTGCGCCTAGCGCAATGAAGGGGGCCTTCACGTACTTGGGGAAGCCGTCAGGCGGGTTGGCAGGTCGGGCACCAGAAGAGGTTCCGCGCCGCCAGGTCGCTCCGCAGCACCGGAGTCCCGCACACGAGACAGGGCAGCCCCTCGCGGCGGTAGACGTAGACCTCGCCCCCGTGCCGGTCCTGCCGCGGCGCGCGGCCGGTCGCCTCCGGCAGGTGTTCCGGCGCGACCGTGTCGATCCGTCCCACCCGGACACCGTGCCGCATGAGCGTCACGAGATCCGCCCACATGTCGTCCCACAGCCCGCGATCGAGCGCGCGGCCCGGGATGAGCGGGGCGACACCGTGCCGGAACAGCACCTCGGCGCGGTACACGTTGCCGACACCCGCCAGCACCGACTGGTCCATCAACAGCGCCGCGATCGACGTCTTCGACCGGGAGATCCGGTCCCACGCCTTGTCCGGCTTCGCGTCCCGGCGCAGGGGATCCGGGCCCAGCCGGGCCTTGATCGCGTCGACCTGCGGCACGTCCAGGAGTGCACACTGGTTCGGGCCGCGCAGCTCGGCGGAATGCGTCGGGCCGACCAGCCGCATCCGCACCTGCCCGACCGGTTCGCCCACCGGCAGCGGCACGTCGGAGAACGTGCCGTAGAGGCCGAGGTGAATGTGCACCGTCCCGTGTGGACCGTAGTCGTGGAACAGGTGCTTCCCGTACGCCTCGGCCTTCACCAGCACCCGGCCGTCCAAACGGGACGCTTCTCCCGCGAACCGCCCCTGCGGGCTGCTCACCTCGACAGGGTGACCGGCGAAACGGCGTTTGTGCAGGCGCGCCAAGCGATGGAGCGTATGCCCCTCGGGCATGTCAGTGCTCGGGCAGCGGCGGCGGCCAGCCGGTGTTCTCGTAGTCCAGGATCTGCTGGACGCGACGGCCGTGGCGCTCGTCCGGGCTCGGCGGGGTCGCGAGGAACGCCTCGACGATCTCCGTGGCCTCTTCGGTGGTGTGCATCCGCGCGCCGACGCCGATCAGCTGGGCGTGGTTGTGCTCGCGGGTGAGCTTCGCGGTCTCGACGCTCCACGCGAGGCCGGCGCGAGCGCCCTTCACCTTGTTGGCCGCGATCTGCTCGCCGTTTCCGGAGCCGCCGACGACGATGCCGAGGCTGCCCTCGTCCGCGACGACGCGGCGGGCCGCCTCGATGCAGAACGCCGGGTAGTCGTCGGCCGCGTCGTAGACGAAGGGGCCGACGTCCTCGACGTCGTGGCCCTGCTCCTTGAGGTGGGCCACGAGGTGGTTCTTCAGTTCGAAACCGGCATGGTCGGAGCCAAGGTAAACACGCACAGCGCGGAGTCTGCCATCACGTTCCGGCGCGGGCATGCTGTGGGGGTGGACATCCGGTGCCAGCCCGAATCGGACATCAGACTCGAATGGGGACCCGAAGGCGTCGAAGCCTTGGGCCGGAACTGTGCCGTTCTCGTCGTCGTCGACGTACTTTCCTTCTGCACCACAACGGATCTCGTCCTCGGGAACGGCGGGCGGGTGCTGCCGGTCCGCTGGCGCGATCACCGCGGCGAACAAGCCGCGAAAAAGCGAGGCGCCATCCTCGCGGGTGAAAGCGACTGGACCTTGCGACCTTCGTCTGTGACGGAAATCCCTTCCGGCACACTCCTCGCGCTCCCCTCCCCCAACGGTGCCACGCTCTGCGACGCCGCCGCCACGACCGGTGCCGAAATCCTGGCGGGCTGTCTGCGCAACGCGGCCGCCGTCGCCGCCCGCGCGGCCGAACTGGCGGACGGCGCGCCGATCGGTGTCATCCCGGCCGGGGAACGCTGGGGCATCGACATGCACACCGAAAACAAGGCTTTCGGGCCGTTGAGGCCGTGCGTCGAGGATCAGCTCGGCGCGGGCGCGATCATCGCCGCGCTGAACGGCTACGGCCGTCTCTCCGCCGAAGCCCTGCTCGCGGCCGTCGCGGCGAAATCGATGGACATCGCCGAAGCGCTGACAGAGTGTTCTTCGGGGCGCGAGCTCGCCGCGGCCGGGCACGGGAACGACGTGACCCTCGCCGCACGGCTCGATACGAGCAGCACGGTTCCTGTGCTGCGCAACGGAATTCTGGAGGATCTGTGACTTGGCTCGAACTCGCGGACGGGGTGTACGCCCGCCGGTACGAGGAGCTGGACCTGACTGTCGGCCTGGTCGTGGGCAGTGACCGCTGTCTGGTCGTCGACGTCCGCGGTGACGTCGAGCAGGGCGCCGAGCTCGCCGCGGCGGTCCGGGAGATCACGCCGCTGCCGTGGTCGGTCGTCTACACCCACGCGCATTTCGACCACGCCTTCGGCACGACGGCGTTCCTGCCGTGTGACGTCTGGGCGCACGAAGGCTGCGTGGCCGAGCTGACCACGTACGGCGAAGGCGCGCGGCGTAAATGGATACAGCACTACCTCGACGAAAACCGCCCGAAGATGGCGGAGGCGCTGGAGCGCACCGAGATCACGCTGCCGGACAAGCTGGTCACCGACACCGCCGAGATCGACCTCGGCGGCCGCACGGTCGTGCTGCGGTTTCTCGGCCACGCCCACACCGACCACGACCTGTTCGTGCACGTGCCCGACGCGGGCATCATCTTCGCGGGCGACGCCGTCGAGAACGCCGAAGCGGGCTTCAGCGCGTACTCCTTCAACGACGGCAGCTCGCTGGCCGAATGGCCCGGCGTCATGGACGCGATTCTCGCGCTGGAGCCGAAGACGATCGTGGCCGGGCACGGCGACCCCGTCGACACCGCGTTCATCGAGAAACACCGCGACGGGCTGCGCGAACTCGTCGCGCTCAAGGCCCTCATCGCGGCAGGAGACCTCACGACGGACGAAGCCGTCGCGAGGTCCTCCTACCCCGGCGATGTCACCAAAGCGGCACTGCAGACCCCTTAGTCGAAGTTCAGGTCCCCGCTCCGGGTGCGCTTCAGCTCGAAGAAGTCCGGGTAGCTCGCCAGCGCGCGGGCGCCGTCGAAGACCTTGACGGCGTCCTCGCCGCGCGGGATCGAGCTGAGCACCGGGCCGAAGAAGGCGACGCCGTCGATGTGGATGGTCGGGGTGCCGACGTCCATTCCGACCGGATTCATACCTTCGTAGTGACTCTTCTTGAGCGCCTCGTCGTACTCGGTCGACTCGGCGGCCTCGGCCAGTTCGGCCGGAGCCCCGATGGCTTCCAAGGTCTCCTTGATGACCTTCGGGATGTCCTTGTCGCCCTGGTTGTGGTGGCGCGTGCCGAACTCCGTGTAGAAGTCGCGCAAGGCCTCCTCGCCGTTCTTCTGCGCCAGCGCGGTCGCGACGCGGACGGGGCCCCAGCCCCGGCCCAACAGCTCCTTGTACTGCTCAGGCAGGTCCTCGCGGCCGGAGTTGAGCTCGGACAGGCTCATGATCCGGAACCTCAGGTCGAGGTCGCGGTGCTTCTCCACTTCGAGGATCCAGCGCGAGCTGATCCAGGCGAAGGGGCAGATCGGATCGAAGTAGAAGTCGACCTTGGTCGTCTCGGACGGGGCGGTCATCAGGTTCTCCCAGTGCCATCGTCTTGGGTGTGCCGGTACACGCAGGGTGCTACACAGCGAGCCAACATCACGGCCGTCGGCGTTGTTCCCGTCGTCAGCACCGGGCCGGACATGATTGGATGCCTGTAGTTGGAAACCAAAACCGATACCGATGACCAGAGGTGCCAGTGCCCGCCCCCAACCTGACCCGAGACCAAGCCAAGCTGCGCGCGGACCTGCTCGACGTCGAGTCCTACGACATCGAGCTGGATCTGACCGACGGCCGCGGCGGTCCCGGTGAGAAGACCTTCACCTCGAAGACGACGATCAAGTTCGCGAGCGCCAGAAGCGGCGAAGCGTCGTGGGTCGACATCGTCGCCGAGGGGATCGAGTCGGCCGTCCTCAACGGGACGGGCCTCGACGTCAGCGGGTACGTCGAGGACAAGGGCGTCGAACTGCCCGGGCTCGCCGAGTCGAACGAGCTCGTCGTGGACGCGGTCTGCCGGTACATGAACACCGGCGAAGGCCTGCACCGGTTCGTCGACCCGGTCGACGACGGCGTCTACCTCTACACGCAGTTCGAGACCGCCGACGCCAAGCGCATGTTCGCCTGCTTCGACCAGCCCGACCTCAAGTCGGTCTACCGGCTCACCGTGCTCGCGCCGAAGGACTGGAAGGTCATTTCGAACGCGCTGATCGAGTCGGCCGAGGAGACCCCGGAAGGGGCCGTCCGCACCGTCTTCAAGGTGTCCGAGCGGATCTCGACCTACCTGGTCGCGCTGATCGCGGGCCCGTACAGCGAGTGGCGCGACGAGTTCTCCGACGACCACCGCACGATCCCGCTGGGCATCTACTGTCGCGCCTCGCTCGCCGAGCACATGGACGCGGACAAGCTGTTCACCGAGACCAAGCAGGGTTTCGCCTTCTACCACGAGAAGTTCGCCACCCCGTACCCGTTCTCCAAGTACGACCAGCTGTTCGTGCCGGAGTTCAACGCGGGCGCGATGGAGAACGCCGGCGCGGTCACCTTCCTGGAGGACTACGTCTTCCGGAGCCGCGTCACCCGCTACGCCTACGAGCGCCGCGCCGAGACGCTGCTGCACGAGATGGCGCACATGTGGTTCGGCGACCTGGTCACCATGCGCTGGTGGGACGACCTGTGGCTGAACGAGTCGTTCGCGACCTTCGCGAGCGTGCTCGCCCAGGCCGAGGCGACCGAGTACAAGAACGCGTGGACCAGCTTCGCGAACATCGAGAAGTCGTGGGCGTACCGGCAGGACCAGCTGCCCTCGACGCACCCGATCGCCGCGGACATCGTCGACCTGCACGCGGTCGAGGTGAACTTCGACGGCATCACCTACGCCAAGGGCGCGAGCGTCCTGAAGCAGCTCGTCGCCTATGTCGGGCTTGAGTACTTCCTCGAGGGCCTGAAGGTCTACTTCGGCAAGCACGCCTGGGGCAACGCGACCCTGGCGGACCTGCTGGGCGCGCTGGAAGAGGCCTCGGGCCGCGACCTGTCGTGGTGGAGCGCGCAGTGGCTGGAGACCACCGGTCTCAACTCGCTGAGCCCGCGCTACGAAATCGGCGCCGACGGCGCGTACACCTCGTTCGCCGTCACCCAGACCGGCGCCAAGCCGGGTGCCGGTGAGCTGCGGACGCACCGCGTCGCTGTCGGCGTCTACGACGAGGACGAGAACGGCAAGATCGTCCGCAAGCACCGCGTCGAACTCGACGTCGACGGCGACCGCACCGAGGTGCCGGGCCTGGTCGGGCTCCCGGCGGGCAAGCTCGTGCTGGTCAACGACGACGACCTGACCTACTGCACGATGCGGCTCGACCCGGCGTCGCTGACCACGCTGATCGACCGCATCGCCGACATCACCGAACCGCTGCCCCGCACGCTGTGCTGGTCGGCGGCGTGGGAGATGACGCGCGAGGCCGAGCTCAAGGCCCGCGACTTCGTCACGCTGGTCCAGCGCGGCGTGCACACCGAGACCGAGGTCGGCGTGGTGCAGCGGCTGCTGCTGCAGGCGCAGACGGCGCTGAACTCGTACGCGAAGCCCGCGTGGGCGGCGGACAAGGGCTGGCCGGAGTTCTCCGCGCGGCTGCTGGAGCTGGCGCAGGGCGCCGAGGCCGGTTCGGACCACCAGCTCGCGTTCGTGAACTCGCTCGCCGGGTGCGTGCTCGACGACAAGACGCTGCGGATCATCGCGGGCTGGCTCGACGGCACGGCACCCCTGGAGGGCCTGACCGTCGACACCGACCTGCGCTGGCGGCTGCTGCACGCGCTGGTCGCGCACGGCAAGGCGGAGAACCCCGAGATCGACGCGGAACTCGCCAAGGACGACACCGCCGCCGGGCGGCGTCAGGCGGAGCGCTCGCGGGCGCTGCGGCCGACCGACGAGGCGAAGGCCGACGCGTGGCAGCGGGCGGTGTACGACGACGAGCTGCCCAACGCGGTCAGCGACTCGCTCATCACCGGCTTCTCCCACCCGGGCCAGAAGCACCTGCTCGGCGGCTACGTGACGCGCTACTTCGAGGTCATCGACGAGGTGTGGCAGCGGCGCTCCAGCGAGCGGGCGCAGCCGACCGTGGTCGGGCTGTACCCGTCGTGGGCCGTCGAACCGGCGACGGTCACGGCGTCGGACGAGTGGCTGACCGGTGAGCACCCGGCGGCGCTGCGCCGTCTGGTGTCGGAAGGCCGGGCCGGGATCGTGCGGGCGCTGGCCGCCCGGGAGTTCGACTCGCAGGCCGGGCTCTAAAGAAAGCTGAAGGGGCCCTTCACCGCATGTGATGCGGTGAAGGGCCCCTTTGCTGCGTCTTATGCGGGGAAAGTCCCCTTCAGCTCCCGTTAGCTGGGGCTGCCGGCCTGGTCGCTCAGCATGCGGAGAGCGTTCACGATGCCGCCGACCAGGTCGCCTTCCTTGAAGGAGGCCACCATGCTGGCCACGGCGAGCTTCGCGCCGCGGTCGGGCAGGCGGTGCCGGGCCTGCGAGCCCGTCACGATCTCGATAGCGCGCTGCCCGGGCGACACGGCGACGAGCACGGAGTCCGCGGGGTTGTCGGTCGAGGCCAGCAGGCCCTCGGCGGCGACGCGGGTGTCCTCGCCGAGGTCGCCGAGGTACACGCTGAAGTCCAGGCCGGTCTCACGGCTGGCCAGGGTCAGCGCCTCGTCCAGCCGTGCGAGCTGCTGGGTCGTGAATGGGCTGATCGGCCCAGCGGGTTCGTACATCTTGGCGGCGGAAATCCGGCCGCTGGAGGTAACGGCGGCGCCGTAACCGGGCTCTTCGTCAACAGCGGTGGACGAATGGGTCAGTTCACCAGTTGCCACGAGCGCCTCCCGTCACCGAAGCTCCGTTCGCCGCGCTGACGGCTGTCGCGCCGCCCGCGTGCGAATGCCTGGCGCCGACTCCGTCGGGGTTGGCGCTCCACCACATGGCCGGGTACTCCCACGGCTGCCCCGGTCGGTACCGGGCGACGCCCGCGCCCTTCGACCGCAGCGTGGCCACTCCGCAAAGCGCGTAGATGGCCAAGGGGATCACCGCGAAGACCAGGATCGTCTCGACAAGGTTCACGCGCGTGAGCGTATCCGATGGCACTCGGCCCCACCCGCTCGCACGGCCGTTCCACCGACACGGACCTGCGCCGCGACACCGACCGCTCACCGTCCGGGGGCCGCCGTCCGCCGCTTGCCGCGAAAGCGCTCCCACGTTGGGGCGAAGCCCTGAAGGCCGAAAGGTTGCAACTCAACGTACGGGCGGCCGCACCCGGCGCTGTCATCTTGTCGGAGCCTTGAAATCCTCGTAGCTTTTTCACCTGTACGGGCCTTGCGCCCAGCTCCCCCACCCCAGCAGGTAACGCACCGGTCGCAGGAGGATATGTCATGCAGAGCACCCAGACACCCGGCCAGGCGATCATCGACGACGTTTCGTCACTCTTCGAAATTAGTTTCGTCCCCGGCACGCGTGTGACGGCGGGCACACGGGTTACTCGCGGTACTCGTGTCACTCGCGGTACCCGCGTCACTGCCGGGACCCGAGTCACTCGCGGCACCCGGGTGACCCGTGGCACCCGCGTCACCGCCGGAACCCGCGTCACCCGTGGCACCCGCGTCACTCGCGGCACCCGCGTGACCGCCGGCACTCGCGTCACCTGCGGCACTCGGGTCACTCGCGGCACGCGCGTCACCCGTGGCACTCGCGTCACCTGCCAGAGCGACTTCTCCCTCGCCGCCTGAGCTTCGAGCACGACCTGCCAGCAGGGGATTCACCGCGGTAGAGCTTCACCACGGCATCATCGGCCCGCCCCGGCCGCCGAAAGGCAGCCGGGGCGCCGACGTGTTCACAGCCCGGTCAGGACCCGGTCAGGCCGCGGTCCCCAGGTACGGCCGCCACAACGGATCGGCCTCCTTGGAATGGGCGAGCAGCCGCCAGTGCGGCCCGTGCGGGGCCCTCGGCACGACGCGCAGGCGCCAGCCGATCTCGGAAAGCAGCTTGTCCGCCTTCCGGTGGTTGCACTTGGCGCAGCAGGCCACGCAGTTCGTCCAGCTGTGGGGACCGTTACGACTGCGCGGGACGACGTGGTCGATCGTCTCGGCCCGCCCTCCGCAGTAGGCACAGCGATACCTGTCGCGATGCATCAGCCCGGCCCGGGTCAGCGGCACCTGCGCGCGGTAGGGCACGCGCACGTAGGTGCTCAGCCGGATCACCGAAGGCACGGGCAGCGAGACCGTGGCGGCGTGCAATTCGAGCCCTGCCGGGTCTCCGTGCACCACCTCGGCCTTGCCGCACATCACAAGGACCACCGCGCGCCGCAACGGCAGCGCCGTGAGTGGCTCGAACGTGGCGTTCAACAGCAATACCCGTCTGCGGCCCCATGACGACGCTGTAGTCGTGGTGGGTACCGCCGTAGTCGACGGATCCCGCCCTCTACGCTGTCCGGGCGGGCGGGCAACACCCCCTGGCCGCGTTCCCGGCCCGCCCGGTGGAGCCCCGTGCGAGGGGGCACCTCCCGGATGGGCGCGCAACACGACCTCCGGCGCCTGTCCGGCCAAGGCTTGGCTCGGGACGCCGAGGGGGATGGGTTGTCGGTCTGGCACTCGACCACCTCCACCGGTGCAGGCATAGTCGACCACAGATCAGCCTCAAAGTGCACGTGTGTTACTGGACGTGTCATAAGCGCGCGACCCGGCGGCCACCTGGAGTCGGCTGTTTCGCATCCGCCGGGGCGCCTGCCGCGCCGAGCAGCGGATGCGATCCCCGCCGAGTACGAAAGGACATTTCTTCTCCGTGAACCTGCTGCCCACCGAACCCCCGGCATGCACGAAGGACGCCAGCACCCTGTGCGGCCAGGTGTTCCAGGTCACAAACAACGAATGGCTCTCCGCGTCGGCCGGTTGGCTGGTGACGAAGCCGATCAAGATCCTGATGATCGTCGCCGTGGCGTTCCTGCTGCGGTACGTGGTGCGGCGCCTGATCAACCGCGTGACCAGGATGCCCGGCGGCTCCTCGAAACTGCCCGCCCTCTTGAGACCGCTGCGGGAGAAGGCTCCCGAAGTGCTCGGGTCGGCGGTGATGGAACGACGCCGTCAGCGCGCCGCCACGATCGGCTCCGTACTCAAGTCGATGGCGACACTGTTCATCTACGGCTTGGCGTTCATCCTCGTGCTGGGCGAACTGGGCATCGACCTGGCGCCGATCATCGCTTCGGCGGGCATCGTCGGGGTCGCGCTCGGTTTCGGCGCGCAGAACCTCGTCAAGGACTTCCTGTCCGGCATCTTCATGATGATCGAGGACCAGTACGGCGTCGGTGACGTCGTCGACGTCGGTGAGGCGTCCGGCACCGTCGAGGCCGTCGGCCTCCGGATCACCACCCTTCGTGACATCAACGGCACCGTCTGGTACGTCCGCAACGGTGAGGTGCTGCGGGTCGGCAACTCGAGCCAGGGCTTCGCGGTCGCCGTCGTCGACGTCCCGCTCAGCTACTCCGCCGACGTCGAGAAGGCCACCGAACTGATGGCCGAGAAGTCGAAGACCCTCCTCGAGAGCGAAGGGCTGGCACCGAACGTGCTGGAGCCGCCCGAGATGCTCGGCGTGGAGACCGTCACCCCCGAGGGCATCAAACTCCGCCTGACGGTGAAGGTCCGCCCCGGCAAGCAGTGGGCCGTGCAGCGCGCGCTGCGGGCACATCTGCTCGCCGTGCTGGACGAAGCCGGCTTCGAACCACCACTCGGGCGCTTTATGTCGTCCGGCTCCGCCGGGCAGTAGGACAAGGGCAGAATGGAGCTGTGTCCGTGACCGAACCTGACCCCACCACCTTGTACGAAGCGATCGGCGGTGAGCCGGTCTTCACCCGGATCGTCGCGCGGTTCTACGCCGAAGTGGCGGTCGACGAGGTGCTTCGCCCGCTGTACCCCGAAGAGGACCTCGGCCCGGCCGAGGAGCGCTTCCGGCTGTTCCTCATGCAGTACTGGGGCGGCCCGCACACCTACTCGGACCAGCGCGGCCACCCGCGCCTGCGGATGCGGCACGCGCCGTTCAAGATCGGCCCGATCGAACGCGACGCCTGGTTGCGCTGCATCAAGATCGCCGTCGACGAGGAGAACATCGAGGAGCCCTACCGCGGGCAGCTGTGGGCGTATTTGGAGATGGCCGCCAACAGCATGATGAACAGTTTCGTGTGATGGAGCGCGACGGGGCGTGGTGGGACCAGGCGGTCTTCTACCAGGTCTACGTGCGCTCGTTCGCCGATTCCGACGGGGACGGCGTCGGTGACCTCGAAGGCATCCGCGGCAAGCTCGGGTATCTGGAGCTGCTCGGGGTCGACGCGCTGTGGCTGACGCCGTTCTACCGCTCGCCGATGGCCGACCACGGGTACGACATCGCCGACCCGCGCGACGTCGACCCGATGTTCGGCACCCTCGGCGACTTCGACGTGCTGCTGACCGAGGCGCACAAGCGCGGTATCAAGGTCACCATCGACGTCGTCCCCAACCACACCAGCAACACCCACCCCTGGTTCAAATCGGCGATGGCGGCGCCCCCGCGGAGCCGGGAGCGGGATCGCTACCTCTTCCGTGACGGGCTGGGCCCGCGCGGCGACCTGCCGCCGAACAACTGGGTCAGCGCGTTCGGCGGCCCGGCGTGGACCAGGGTCCCGGACGGACAGTGGTATCTGCACCTGTTCTCGCCGCAGCAGCCGGATCTGAACTGGACCAACCCCGAGGTCGCCGCGGATCTGGAGCGGACCCTGCGGTTCTGGCTGAACCACGGGGTGGACGGCTTCCGCGTCGACGTCGCGCACGGCATGGCGAAACCGCCGGGCCTGCCGGACATGGACCCGCGCGTGAACGCGATGGGGCCGAGCGAGTTCTACGACCCGCGGTTCGACAACGACCGCGTCCACGAGATCCACCAGATGATCCGCAAGGTGCTCGACGAGTACCCCGGCACGATGGCCGTCGGCGAGATCTGGGTGACCGACGAAGAGCGCCTCGCGCGCTACCTGCGGCCGGACGAACTGCACCTGGCGTTCAACTTCCGGCTCGTGCTCACGCATTTCGACGCGGACGCGCTGCGGACGGCCATCGAGCGGTCCTTGGCGGTGCCGAAGTCGGCAGGGGCGGCCGCGACCTGGACGCTGGGCAACCACGACGTCTGGCGGCAGGTCAGCCGGTACGGCGGCGGCGAACGCGGCGTCCGGCGCGCGCGGGCGATGGCGCTGGTCGAACTCGCGCTGCCCGGCACGGTTTATCTGTACAACGGCGAAGAACTGGGCCTCGGTAACGTCGACCTCCCACCCGACGCGCTCGCGGACCCGCGCGCCAAGACCTCCGGCGCCGAGTTCGGCCGGGACGCTTCGCGGGTACCGCTGCCGTGGGAGGGCGATCTGCCGCCGTTCGGCTTCTCGCGGAATCCGCGGACGTGGCTGCCGATGCCCGCCTCGTGGGCGCCGGTGACCGTGGAAGCCCAGCTGGAGGATCCGGCCTCGACGCTGTCGCTGTACCGGCGGGCGATCGAGATCCGTAAGTCGCACAAGGCTTTCGGCGGGGACGAGCTCGAGTGGTACGGCGCGCCGGCGGGCTGTTTCGCTTTCCGGCGGCGGGGCGGCGGGCTGGTCTGCGCGCTGAACACGTCGGCGAGCCCGATCGCGCTGCCGCCGGGTGCGGTGCTGCTGTCGAGCGTTCCGCTGGTGAACGGGAAACTGCCGCCGGACGCGGCCGCCTGGCTCGTCTGAGCCCTGTTGCCCGCGCGCTCGGGTCGTGAGTGGCGATTCGGGTTCTAATGAGGGGTAAGGCAAACCTGGCGTGTTTGTGGACGGTGTCGGTGACTCTGCGCGACACCGGTCCGGTCACGACAGGCGGGCAGGGGGGTGTGTGGAAATAGGGACGTCGAGCGTCCCTATTTCCACACACCCCTCACCCTGAGTGACAACACGCGCCCACGTCGACCCCACCCCATTTGCATAACCCACAAAAAACCCAAAAACCA
>NZ_JBVJLY010000010.1:0-302297 GCF_055584485.1 Amycolatopsis sp. NPDC102522
CCTGCAGGAACTGCTGCACGCCATGCGCAAGCTCCAGCTTGCCGGCGCGCCACAGCTCCTGCGGCAACTCGGGAAGAACAGTCTCGGACACCCCTTCATGATACGCCACTTCAGTCGAACATGTGTTCGTAATTTTAAGTGACAAGAGAGCTGAGTTAATTCCACCTATTGAGGGGTAAGGCGGGCGTGTCGGGCGGGTGAAGGGGAATTTCGTCGCATTGTATGCGGGGAAAGTTCCTTTCATGTCACCCCACTGGGTTCCCGGTGTCCCAGGCCCGCGCTATGTCACTGTCCTAAAGGGGGCCTACATGACGCCGAGCCTACGACTCTGGAAAGCCTCCAATGTGGCATTGGGGACACGCCTCAATGGCATGACACTTTTGCCTTATCCGCCAATAAGTGTAATGAGTCCGCCAGAATCACCTTTACCACTCACGAGACGGTAAAGGTGACTTGAGTGCTCTTCGCTCCCTGGACGCGCAGACCCCGGTCAAGATGTGCGCTTCCACCTGCTGGCGGTACGCCGACCCGGGCGCCGTATAACGACCTACACACTCCCGCATGGTGGGACTTGGTGCCATATCGTGGACCGGAGACATACAGTCCGGGACATGTCGCCGAGAACCCTCCTGCGGGCCGTCATGGCCGTTTCCGCCGTCACGCTCCTCGCCGCGTGCAACGCCTCGGCCAAGGATCCGGCCGCGCGGAACGCCGCCGGGCCCGCGCTCGTCCTGATCACGCCGAGCCCGGTCGGAGTCAACGACTTCCTCAAGCTCGCCGTCCAGGGCATCGAGGACTCGGCCAAGAAGCACGGCGGGACGCAGAAGGTGTTCCAGAGCACCGATCCGGCGTCGATCCAGCAGAACCTCTCGGCCGCGGTGCGGGAGAAGCCTGCCGTGATCGTCGCCGTCGGCTTCAACTTCGCCGACGCGATCGCGGCCGAGGCCGAGCGCACTCCGGAGCAGAAGTTCCTGTTCGTGGACTCCTGCACCACCAAGCCGTTCCCGAACGTCACCTGCGCGGTGTTCCGCGAGCACGAAGGCAGCTACCTCGCCGGCGCCGAAGCCGGGCTGCTGAGCAAGACCGGCAAGGTCGGCGCTGTGGTCGTCCTCGACGCGCCGCAGTTCCACCGGTACTCGATCCCGTTCGGGCAGGGCGCGGAGAAGGCCAAGCCCGGCACCACGCTGGCCCCGCTGTTCATCGGCGGCGCGAACCCGTTCAACGACCCGGCTCGCGCGAAGGCGCTGGCCACCACGCTCGCCGGTCAGGGCGTCGACCACGTCATGGGCGCGGCCTCCGCGGCGGGCAACCTCGGTGTGTTCGAGGCAGCCAAACAGGGCGGGTTCTTCGCGTTCGGTGTCGACGCCAACCAGTGCCCGGCCAGCCCGGGGCAGGTCGTGGACAACGTCATCAAGCGCACGAACGTCGTCATCGGCGACGGGGTCGACGCGATCCTCGGCGGCAAGACCGGCGAGACGAAGTCCTACGGCGTCAAGGAGAAGGGCATCTCCCTGACCGGGCTTGAGCCGGACGCTTCGACGTCGCAGTGCGTCGTCGCGAGCCACCCCGACGTGCTGGCCAAGGTCGGCGAACTGCGGGACCAGATCATCTCGGGCGCGATCGTCGTCGATGACCCCGCCAAATCCTGAGGCCGTCTCACTCCGGGGGATCGTCAAGCGGTTCCCCGGAGTGCTCGCGAACGACCACGTGGACCTCGACGTCGGCAGGGGCGAGATCCACGCCCTGATGGGCGAGAACGGCGCGGGCAAGTCGACGCTCATGTCCGTGCTCTACGGTCTGCACCGCCCCGACGAGGGCACGATCTCCCTGCACGGCAAGGAAGTCTCCTTCGCCTCGCCCGCGCGGGCCATCGACGCCGGTGTCGGCATGGTGCAGCAGGGGTTCGCGCTCTTCGGCGAACTCACCGTCACCGAGAATGTCGTGTTCGGCAGCGAACCGACCCGCCGCGGCCTGCTCGACCGCAAGGCGGCGACGGCCCGCGTCACCGAACTGATCGAGCGGCACGAACTGCGGCTGCGGCCCGGCGACCGGGTCCGCGACCTGCCTGTCGGGCTCCGGCAGCGGGTCGAGATCCTCAAACTCCTGTACCGCGAGGCCGGGGTCCTGATCCTCGACGAACCCACCGCCGTGCTGACCCCGCCCGAAACCGAGCGGCTGTTCGGCATGCTGCGCGCGCTCGCCGCCGAAGACCGCACGATCCTGGTGGTGTCGCACAAACTCCAGGAGGTCCTCGCGGTCAGTGACCATGTCACGGTGCTGCGCGACGGCCGTGTCAGCGCCCGCGGCCGCACAGCGGACCAGACGGCCGCCGGGCTCGCCGCCGCGATGACCGGACGCGAAGTCGACCTCGACCGCGTCCACCCGACAGGGACGCCCGGTGACATCATCCTCGAAGCCCGTTCCCTGACCGTTCCCGGTGTGGAAGGAAAGCCGTTGCTGGACAACGTGTCCATCGCCGTGCGCGCAGGCGAGATCGTCGGCGTCGCCGGGGTCGCGGGCAACGGTCAGGCCGAACTCTCGGGCGCGCTCACCGGCCTCCTGAAGACCGGCGGCACCATCGTCCTCAAAGGACAGAACCTCGAAGGACTGTCGGTTCGGGCCAGAAGGGACGCCGGACTCGCGCACGTTCCGGAAGACCGCGCCGAGGTCGGCTCGGCGCCCACGGCGAGCCTCCGGGAGAACCTCGCCGTCGGCTTCCATCGCAAGCGGCCCTTGGCGCGCAAGGGATTCCTGCGCCGCAAGGCGATCGACGACCACGCGTCGGCGATCATCGAGGCCTACGACGTCCGCGCGTCCGGCCCCGCCGCCGCGATGGGCACGCTGTCCGGCGGCAACCAGCAGAAGGCGATCTTCGGCCGCGAACTCACCCACGACGCCCCGTTCCTGCTGGTCGAGCAGCCCACCCGCGGGGTCGACGTCGGCGCGATCGAGAACATCCACGCCCGGCTCGTCGCACATCGCGACGCCGGGCACGCCGTCCTGCTGATCTCCGCCGAGCTCAGCGAAGTCCTCGCGTTGTCGGACCGCGTTCTGGTGCTGTTCGAAGGCCGGATCGTCGCGGAGTTCACCAAGGACGAAGCCGATCAGCACACGGTCGGCCTGGCGATGGCCGGAGGTGCCGGATGACCCGCGTGCGTATCGTCGCCGTCCCGGTCGCCGCGGCGCTCGTACTCGGCGCGATCCTGTTGCTGGCCACCGGAACCGACCCGCTGGCCGCTTACGGCGCGATCGTCTCCGGCGCGTTCGGCCCCGACGGCATCGGCGACACCCTCGCCTACGCCGTCCCTGTCGCGGGGATGGCCACCGCGCTCGCGATCCCGCTCCGCGCGGGCATGGTCAACCTCGGTGGTGAGGGGCAACTGGTGCTCGGCGCGATCAGCGCGCTCGCCGTCGGGCTGTACGTCCCCGGTCCTGGGCCGGTCAAGGTGGTCCTCGCGTTGCTCGCGGGCACTCTCGCCGGAGCCGCGTACGCCGCGCTGGCCGCTGTCTGCGAGAACCGTTTCGGCGTCCCGCTGCTGATCAGCACGTTGCTGCTGAGCTATCCGGCGATGTCGCTCGCCGGATACCTGGTGCGGTTCCCGCTGAAAGACGCCGGTTCCAGCCTGCCGCAGAGCCCGCAGCTGCCCGAAGGCGCACGACTGCCCGAAATCGACGGCGTGACGACCGGGATCTTCCTGGTGGTGGCGGTGATCGCGGTCTACGCGGTGCTCGACGCCCGCACGCCCGCCGGGTTCGAGACCAAGGTGACCGGCTGGGCACCCCGGTTCGCCGCCTACGCCGGGATCGACCGGCCGAAACTCACGGTCCGGCTGCTGGCCGCGTCGGGCGGGACGGCCGGGCTGGTCGGCGCGATCGCCGTCCTCGGCTTCCCGTACCGGTTCATCGACGGCGCGCTGATCACGCCGCAGTACACCTGGATCGGCCTGCTCGCGGCGCTGCTCGCCGGGGCCAGCCCGCTCGGGACACTGCTCGCGGCGGTCTTCTTCGCGGCGCTGACCAGCGGCGGGTTCGCCATGGAACGCGCCACCCAGGTCCCGCGCGAGCTGACCGCGGTCCTGCAGGCGGTGCTGATCATCTTCCTCGCGGCCACTTCGGGGGTCTTCAAACGGAAGGCGACGCGAGCATGATCGACGCGAGCCTGTTCTCCTCGGCACTCACCGCGTTGACGCCGATCCTGTTCGCCGCGCTCGCGGGAGCGCTGTGCCAGCGGGCCGGGGTCTTCAACGTCTCCCTCGAAGGCTCGCTCCTGGTCGGCTGCTTCGGCGCCGTCGCCGGGAGCTGGTACACCGGCAGCGCCTGGATCGGCGTCGTCGTGGCGGTCATCGCGGCGACGGCGTACTCGCTGATCCTCGCGATCGGATCGATCACCTTCGACGGCGACCCGATCGTTCTCGGCGTCGCGAGCAACCTGCTCGCGGTCGGCCTGACGAGCTTCCTCATCCGCACGGTCTTCGGCACCGAAGGCTCGTTCAGCGACCCCACGCTCCAGGGCCTCGGCCAGTTCGGCCCGATCCCGGGGCAATCGCTGCTGGTCTACCTGTCCTGGCTGGCCGTGCCCGCGCTCGCCGTGCTGCTGTACCGGCATCCGTGGGGCCTGCGGCTGCGCGGCGTCGGCGAACGCCCGGAGGCCGCGTCCAGCCTCGGCGTCAACGTGACCAAGTACCGCTACGGGGTCATCCTCGCCGGGGGAGCGCTGTGCGGTCTCGGCGGCGCGCAACTGGCGCTGGGCTCGGTAACGCTGTTCGCCGAGAACATGACCGCCGGCCGTGGCTGGATCGCCGTCGTGGCGGTCATGCTGGGCCGCGCGCATCCGCTCGGCGTGCTCCTTGCGGCGCTGCTGTTCGGCCTCGCCGAGGCGTTCGGCTTCCGGCTCCAGGGCATCGGGCTGCCGCAGCAGGCCACCGACGCCGCTCCGTACGTCGTCACGCTCGTGGCGCTGTTCCTGTCCAACATCAAGCGCAAGAAGGGACAGCCCGCGTGAGCGACGTCCTCCCCATCACCAAGATCCCCTGGCACGGACTGCCGCCCCGCGCCGTCGTCGTGGGCGACCCGGACCGCGCCACCGCGGTGGCCGAGTCGCTGGAGAACGCCGTCCTCGTCGGGCAGAACCGCGAATATCGCAGCTACACAGGCACCTGGAAGGGCGTCCCGGTCGTCGTGTCCTCGCACGGCGTCGGCGGCCCGGGCGCGCTGTGCCAGTTCGGCGAGCTGGCCGAGGCCGGCGTCCGCACGTTCCTCCGGCTCGGCACGGCCGGCTCGCTGGCCGACGGGATCACCGACGGCGACCTCGTCATCGCCGAAGCGGCGGTCCGGGACGACGGCGTCACCCAGCAGCTGATCCACCCCGAGTACCCGGCGTTCGCCACCCCGGAGGCCGTCGTCGCGCTGAGCCGCGCGGCCCCGGAAGCGCATCGCGGCGTGGTGTGGACGCGGGCCGCGTTCAGCCCGCTCGTGCTCACCCTCCCGATGGCCGACTACCTGGCCGCGCGGGTGATCGCCCTTGAGATGGAACTCTCCACCCTGCTGGTGTTCGCGGCATTGCGCGGCCTGCGGGCCGGTGGTGTGCTCGTGATCGACGGCGACGCGCGGCCCGAGCACCCCGACCCGTCGGCCTACGACCCGCACCGCGACGTCGTGGCCGAGGGGGTGGCGAGGGCGACTCGCGTGGCGCTCGACGCCGTGGTCGAGTTGGAAGGGGCGGAATGATCGACGTGTGGCGCGAAGCGGCACTCAAGCTGGCGAGCACCCTGGCAGCGGACGCGGCCGAGCGCGACCTCGCCGGAGGTCTCCCGGTCCAGGAGGTCAGCTTGCTGCGCGAGTCCGGGCTCCTGCCCCTGCTCGACACCGCCGGCTGGGCGGCCGCGAACCAGGCCACCCGGATCGTCTCCGCCGTGGACGCGTCGGTCGGACATCTGCTCGGCTACCACTACCTGCAGCTCTGGCGCACCGGCCTGTTCGGGCCGCGCGCGGCGAGCGAACCGGGCTGGTTCTGGGCTGGCGTCAGCAATCCGCTCGACGCCGCCCTGCTCCTGACCCCGGACGGCAGCGGATTCACCGTCGAAGGCACCAAGACTTTCGCCACCGGCGCGGCCGTCGCCGATCGCCTGGTGGTCAGCGCGACGAGGACCGACAACGGCGAGAAGCTGACCTTCGTCATCGACGCGCGCGCCGACGGGATCACTTTCCCTGGTGAGTGGGACAACATCGGCCAGCGGCTCACCGCGAGCGGCGCGGTGCGGTTCGAGGCCGTCCGGGTCGCTCACGACGACGTCCTCGGTGCCCAGCCGGAGGACCAGTCGGATCCGAAGGTGCCCCGTGTCTCCCTGGCGGCGATCGGGTTCCAGCTCATGCTCGCGCAGGTATACGTCGGCCTCGCGTTCGGCGCGCTCGATGCCGCGGCGGCCTACACACGGGAGACCGCGCGGGCCTGGACACTGTCCGATGTGGACAAAGCGACACAGGATCCGTATACCCTGGCCGGATACGGCGAGCTGGTCGCGACGGCGCGGGCGGCCGGTTTCGCCGTCGACGCGGCGGTCTCCGCGCTGGGCGACGCCGACGAGCGTGGGTTCGACCTGACACCGGCCGAGCGTGCCGAAGCCGCGATCGCCATCTCGTCGGCGAAGATCGTCGCGAGCCGGGCCGCCGTCGAGACCACGAGCAAGGTCTTCGAGTTCACCGGCGCGCGGGCGACGGCGACCAAGTACGGCTTCGACCGCTTCTGGCGCAACGCCCGCACGCTGACCCTGCACGACCCCGTGACCTACAAGGCGCGAGAGGTCGGCGACCACTTCCTCAACGGCATCCCGCCGTGTCTTTCGGGGTACAGCTGATGACGTTGCCGATCCTCGCCGAAAGCGTCCGCCTCGACGACGAAGGTGTGCACATCCTCGACCGCCGGGTCTTCCCGTTCAAACGGGAATGGGTGCTGTGCCGGACTTCGGAAGAGGTCGCGGTGGCCATCGAGGACATGGTCACCCAGTCGTCCGGGCCGTACTTCGCCGCGCTGGGCGCGATGGTGCTCGCCGCCCGTGAGGCCTCCCGTCTCACCGACCCTCGCGCGTACTTGCGGCGGGCGGGGGAACGGATCGTCGCGACCCGCGAGACGAACAACCATCTGCGCAAGGCCGTCGCCGCCGTACTGTCCGAAGTAGACAAATCGGCAGGCGACCTCGTCGAGGCCGCGACGGCCGGGGCGCGCGCGGGTGACGAGTTGTACCGGTCCCGCAGCCGTGCGCTGGGGGCGCACACGGCGGAGCTGGTACCGGACAAGGCGACCGTGCTGACGCATTGCTGGGCGGACCTGTACCTGGTCGACCTGGTGCTGGCCGCGCGGCGCCAGGGCAAGGAGCTCTCCTTCCTCTGCACGGAAACCCGGCCGTACCTGCAGGGCGCGCGGCTGACCGCCGAGACCCTCGCCGAGATGGGCGCGGACACCCGGCTGATCACCGACGGGATGGGCGCCGCGGTCCTTTCGTCGGGCGAGGTCGGCGCGCTGGTGACCGCGGCCGACCGGGTCGCCATGGACGGCCACGTCGTCAACAAGATCGGCACCCTGGGGCTCGCGGTCGCGGCGGAAGCGTTCGGCGTGCCGTTCTACGCGATGGTCCAGGCACCCGACCAGGCCACCCCGACCGGCGCCGACGTGCCGATCGAATATCGAGACGGCGACGAGGTGCTGAGCGCGCTCGGCCACCGCGTCGCCAGCGAACGCGTCCGTGGCCACTATCCGGCCTTCGACGTGACACCACCGCGGTTCGTGACCGCCGTGGTGACCGACCGCGGGGCCTTCGAACCCCGGCGGCTCCACGAGTACTACGCAGAAGGGGAAGCGAACCAGTGACCGCAACGCTGACCGCCCGATGGGTGGTCCTCGACATCGAGGGCACGCTGACCGCCACCAGCTACGTGCACGTGACCCTCTACGACTACGCGCGCCCGCGGCTGGGTCCGTTGATCGACGGGCACCCGGACGACCCGGAGGTCGTCGACGCCGTCGTGCGGATCAAGGAACTCGGCGGGCTCCCGGCGGACGCGTCCACAGTGGACGTCGTGGCGGTGCTGCACGGCTGGATGGACGCCGACCAGAAGATCGCGCCGCTGAAGACGTTGCAGGGCCTCATCTGGCAGCGCGGGTACGCCGACGGCGACCTCACGACGGAGTTCTTCGATGACGTCGCCCCGGCACTGCGCTCGTGGCACGAGTCCGGTCTGCGGCTCGCGGTGTTCTCCTCCGGCTCGGTCGCCGGGCAGATCGCGTCGTTCTCTCGGACCACCGACGGCGACGTCACCGGCCTGTTCGAGAAGCATTTCGACACCGTCAACGCCGGGCCGAAGCGGGAGGCGCCGTCGTATCGGGCGATCGCCTCCGCGCTGGAGGCCGAGCCGGGCGATGTCGTGTTCTTCTCCGACGTCCCGGCCGAACTCGACGGGGCCGCCGCCGACGGCTGGCAGACCGTCGGCCTCGCGCGCGACGGCGAGCCGTTCGGTGACGCGGATTTCGGGACGCACCGGACTATTCGGACGTTCGACGAGATCAAGGTCGCCCCACAGTGACCACAGTGACCACGTTGGAGCTCGCCGGACGCGCGCTGGCCGAGGAATCCGCCCGGTTCGCCGGGCTTGGTTGGATGCGGGGCACTTCGGGCAACCTGTCGGTGGTGCTCGGCCGCGATCCGCTGCGGGTCGCCGTCACCGTCAGCGGCCGGGACAAAGGCGAGCTGACCAGCGATGACGTCGTGGTGGTGGGGGAGGACGGGCTGGCCGTCGCCGACCAGCCGCATCCGGACAAGGTGCCCTCGGCGGAGGCCGGGCTGCACGCCCGGATCGCGGCGGTGTCGGGCGCGGGCGCGGTGATCCACGTGCACGCGCTCGCGCCGGTGGTGGCCGCCGAGCACTGGCCGGACGGCGTCGAACTGCGGGACCTGGAGATGCTCAAGGGCTTCGGCCGCTCCGCGCACGACGACGTGGTGACGATCCCGGTGATCGCCAACGGGCAGGACATGCTCGTCCTCGGCGACGCGTTCGAGGCGGGGTTCCGGGCGGACACGCCGGCGGTGATCGTCGCGCGGCACGGGATCTACGTCTGGGGAGATGACCTGCGCCACGCGCGTCATCGCCTGGAATGTTTGGAGTGGTTGCTCCGGTTCCGGGTAGAGACAAGACTCGTCAGTGGAGAAAGGGGAGTGCGATGACCCTGCTGACCGTGTGGCCGGACGACCGGCCCGACGAGATCGCGCTCAGGACCGAGGACCCGGCCGTGATCACCGGGGAACTCGGGCGGCTCGGTGTCCGGTTCGAACGGTGGGAACTCGTCGAGGACCTGCCACGCGAAGCGACGCCGGAGCAGGTGCTGGCCGCCTACGAGGAGCCGATCGGCAAGGTCTCGGCCGCCGAGGGCTACACGTTCGTGGACGCCGTCCGCATGACGCCGTCCGACGAGCCCGGCTGGGCGGCCAAGGCCGCCGAAGCCCGGCAGAAGTTCCTCGCCGAGCACACCCACGACGATGACGAAGACCGCTTCTTCGCCCGTGGGTCCGGGGTGTTCTATCTGCACGTCGGAGGCAAGGTGCACGCGGTGCTGTGCGAGGCGGGGGACCTGCTGAGCGTGCCCGCCAACACCACGCACTGGTTCGACATGGGGACGCGGCCGGACTACGTGTCCGTCCGGTTCTTCCACGACGACGGCGGGTGGGTCGGCAACTTCACCGGCGCGACACCGGCGGGGGACTTCCCGGATTTCGACACTTTGACCGCTGGGCGCTACTGAGGCTTCGCTTCCCGGAGTGTCATGAAAGGGTCGTTCAGGACATTTTTCGTCCTGAACGACCCTTTCATGTCACGCGCGCTGCCGGGGTCTAGGCGGGGGTCCAGAGGGCAGGCACGTTCGGCGGCTCCCAGCCGGGCAGGGACCGGTGGCCCTGCCGGCACACGTAGGCCGAGCCGTTGTAGGTCACCCGAGCACCGGTGGCGTAGTCGGTGTTCGGCTTCCAGGCGTCCGACGGCGCCGTGGTGGTCGTCGTCGGCGTGGTGGTGGTCGGCCGGGTCGTCGTCGGACTGGTCGTGGTGGTGGGTGTCGTGGTCGTCGTACCCGTCGTCGTGGTGGGTGTGGTGGTCGTCGTCGGCGGAGCGCCGCCGCCGCGCGGGTTGTCCGACGCGATCGCGTAGGTCGTCCCGCCGAAGGTGAACGTGAAGTTCGACGGGGACGCGATCGGCATGTAGTAGTTCAGCCGGACCTCGACCGTGGCACCCGGGGCGATGTTCTGCCAGGACGGTACGGTCACCGCGACATGCTGGAAGTCTCCCTTCATACCACCGGAGTTGGGCCCGCTGTGCCCCTTGCTCGTGACGGCCAGGCCGAAGCCGGACTGGTCGGACATGCTGCCGGGTGCGCTCGTGCCGTAGTCGAACTCGATTTTCGTACCGCCGGGGATGGTGGTGGTCGAATTGTTGGTGATGCGCATCTGCGGGGTGATCGGGTAGTTCGCGTCGCCCAGCGCGAATCCGCTCAGTTTGACGTTCGCGTTCAGCACCGAAGACGGCGCCGGACGCCCCGACTTCGAGTTGCCGTACGGGGCGGCGCCGCGAAGGCCGTCGTTGATCTTCGTGATCAGCGTGTCGCCCATGAAGTACTGGCCCTTGGCGTTGTCGAAGGCGTAGTCGCCCGCCAGCTCCCAGATCATGACGCCGCCGATGCCCTTGTCGGCCACGTACTTGGCCTTCGTGGCGAGAGACTCTTCGTCCTCAGTGGACAGGAACACCTTCTTGTCGTTGTTCCACAGCCACGGCGTCACCATCGAGTTGTCGTAGTACCGGTCGTAGGTGCCGGAGAGCCGGTCCTTCGGGTTCTTCTTCGGGTCCAGCCCGTACTTCTCCAGGTAGTCCGGGATGATCTCGTTTTCGAGGTTCTTCGCGTGCCACATGGGGTTCGCGCCCGCCGGTACCTCGGCGCCCGTCATGCTCATGTCGTGCCAGAGGTTGTCGATGCCGACCGCGCCGTTACCGCACGGCACTGTCGAACCGACCTGGGATCCGGTACCAGGTGGACATTGTTTCTGGTCCGGCAGTGGAGCGGTGCCCCACAGTCCGTTCGTCCCGCCGGACACCCCTTGCCAGCCCCGGGTGTAGAACCCGACGCCGATGTTGATCCGGCCGGCTTGCATGGCACCGCGGAAGTAGTGGTACGCCCAGTCTGTGTTGAGATAGCCCTGACCGTCGTACTGCGGTGTCGTGTACACCTGCCAGTGCGCGAGTTCCGCGTCCTTGCCGTTGTCGTAGAGCGCCGCGTTCGGCCCGGCGAACTGGTTCCACGCGCCGTGAAGGTCGTAGCTCATCATGTTGGCGTAGTCGAGGTACTGCGTGACGCCGTAGACCTCCTGGCCGCGCAGCAGCCAGCCGGACGCGGGGACGGCCGCGGTCAGCAGGTAGTGCTTGCCGTCAGCGGCGCCGGCCTGGTCGATCTTCTGGCGCAGCGTGCGCATCAGGTTTTCGTAGCCCGCCCAAAGCGTGCCGCGGTTGCTCTGCGCGATCCAGTAGTCGTCCGGGTTTCCGGCGTAGTTCGCCGACGTCGCGTACTCGTAGTCGATGTCCGCGCCGTTGAATCCGTAGTCGCGCAGGAACTTCACGACAGAATCCGCGAAGACGTCGATGCTCGCCTGGTTTTGCGTCATCTTGTAGAACCCGCCCGACGCGTTGCGCGTGCCGTCCGGGTTCAGGAAGCCGCCCGTCTCCGCCCAGCCGCCGATCGAGACCAGCGTCTTCACGTTCGGGTACTGCTTCTTGTACTTGTTGAGCAGATTGAAATGTCCCTTGTAGGGGAACGCCGGATCCATCTCCGCGCCGGGCACGCCCGGCCATTCCATGCCGATGGACTCGTTGTTCGGGCCCGGGTCGCCGACAGACACCTTGTTCTGCGCGTCGACATGCGCGAACGCGTAGTTGAGGTGGGTGACCTTGGTCCACGGGATGTTGCTCGCGAGGTACGCCGGTGCACCGTTCTTCCCGGTGCGCCAGCTGGTGAAGTAGCCGATCACACGGCGGGAATGCCCTTCTCCCAGGGATTCCCTTCCGTTGGTGTCATAGACGGTGCAGTAGGGGGTGTCGACGCCGGGTGTCCGGTACAGCCCGTCGGGACGGCAGTCCTCGTGGCCTGCCGCACTCGACGTGGTCGGGCTGATGACGACGATCATGAGTCCCGCCAGCGCGATGAGCGACGCCAGCAGGGGGAGTAGTTTCCTGGTTCTCCTTGGCACGCCGAACCTCCGACAGTGGAAGATGGCCCTCGGTCAAAGCAGCTTGAGCCGCTGACCTGACGCGCGTCAATAGGTGTAGACCAATTTCCATCCTGTGCCGTACGGCGGAGCGTACCTGTGGTCCGTCAGGTCTGGTCTTCGTCGAGGAGTGAGGGCTGTTCCGGCGCGGGCGTGTAAGTCAGGCCCCGCAACAGGGTTCGCGGGTGGCCATATTGTCGACCACATCTGGTGAGTGCTATGACCCCGTGTCCTTCGACGCGGGTGTGCGGGCCGATCTTGCCGGGATGCAGCGAAATCGCTTCGGCGATCGTGTCGGCGTCGCAGTGGTCCGGGATCCCGAGTTCCGCCTTCAATCGGCGGTAGCGCCGGACCCATTCCCGTTGCCAGTCCAGGGGGTTATCGGTGTGCTGGATGTCGTCGGCCCAGCCCTCGGGCAACGGGGTGTCCTCGTGGGGGAGCAGGTAGCCGTTTTCGGCCGCCAATTCGCCGACTGATTCTTCGGGAGAGGAGACGTCGTAGAACCGGACCAGTCCGCCTTTTTCGGCGATGCACCACGACGTCGTGGAGTCGCCGTGACTGCGCCAGTACAAATGCGCCACGCCGAACCGGCGGCTCAGCGCGACGCAGCTGTCACGATCCACCCCGCGCCGGACCTTCTCGTTCGCGAGCATGGCTTGATATTGCTCGCGCGGCTCGATGCTCCAGGAGCTTTCTTCGGTGACGTCCGCGGGGTGCCGGTCGTCCGACGGGCGGCCGAAGACGAGCGTCCATCCGTCGAGCACCGGGCTGACGTAGACCCGGGCGCACCGTTGATGTCCGGAGCCGAAGTCGTACTGGTTCCAGATCGCGGTGCCCAGCGACATCGTCACCGGCTCCGGATCGGACAGGCCGAACGCGTCGAGCACCGCCGCCTGGTCCGTGGTCGGGATGGCGTACCAGAACTCGCAACTCCGCATCGCGACCGGGACCTCGTCCGCGATCTTGCTCCGGATCAGGCGGCGGACGAGTCCGAGGTCGTACTCGCCGAGTGCTTCCGGGCCGCCCAAAGCGAACAGCAAGGCGCGTGCCGCGTTGCGCAGCGCCTGATTCCCGGTTCGCCGGATTTCGCGCAGTTCGGGAAGATCGTCCTGCCCGGCGTCCCGCAGATCCCAGACGCTGAAGCGTTCTCCGGCGACCAGGCCCTCGGCCAGGGCTCTCATGTCCATACGGCGGAGGCTAGCCAAGCACTACGACAGAAAACTCGTTGCCGTCGGGATCCGCCATTTCCACCCGGCCGTTTTCCTCGGCGCCGAGGCGGGTCGCGCCGAGCGAAACAAGCCGCTCGACTTCCGTGAGGGAACCGTTCAGGACGAAACGGAGCCGGTTCGGGCCGGCCTTCGGAGTGAACGGCGGGCCGCCCCAGGTGATCTTCGGGCCACCGTGCGGCGATCGGATCGCGGTCTCCTGGTCCTCGTCCCAGACCAGCGGCCAGTCCAGCGCCTTGCTCCAGAAATAGCCGACCTCCTGCGAACCGTCACTCGCGACCGCGCCGACGAAACCGCATTCGGCGAGGAAGCCGTTGCCCGGCTCGATGACGCAGAACTCGTTGCCCTCGGGGTCGGCGAGCACCACGTGCTCCTCTTCCGGAAGCTGGCCGATGTCGATATGACGGCCGCCGAGTTCGAGCGCCTTCGCGACCGTCCGCCGCTGGTCCTCCAGGGACTCGCTCGTCAGGTCGAAATGCATCTGGTTCTGGCGGGTCTTCGGTTCTTCCGTCGGCACGAAACACAGCCGGAAACCGGTGTCGTCGATTTCCCGGCCGAGAAGTCCGTCCCAGAACCGCGCGAGCGCGTCTGGGTCGTACGCGGCGAAACGAAGCTCCTGCAAAGTAGCGGCCATAAGCGACGCTAAGAACAACGGCGCCCCATCCGCAACCGATTAAGGCCGTGAAGGCCTCCTTTCCTACCCTGAAAGTAGGGAAGGAGGCCTTCGCGGAATTCAGCAGGAGACGCCGGACCGCCCGTTTTCGACCCGTGCCGTCAGCGTCCGCAGGAACGACGGATCCCCGTCCGCGGTCACCTTCACGTCGTACCAGCCGCCCGAAACCGGCCAGTCCACCGTGACCGAACGCCCGGCCCCGACCCGCACGACCCGCGTGAGCCGCGAAGACGACAGCCGCAGCGTCAGCGCCGAAGTGCCCGAGTTGGACAGCTTGAACTCGACACCCGAACGCCACGTCAGGAACCGCGTCCGGACGTCGACGCCCGCGGCGGCACCGGACCGGGTCCCGCGCAGTTCCCACCACGACCGGTTCGGCCCCTGGACGACGACGCGGTACTCGTCACCCGCCAGCGGCACGTTTTCACCGGCCTCGCCACGGACGTCGCGGTGCGCGGGCTCGGCGAATTCGCCCTTGTACGGGTACAGCGCGAAATGCGC
This sequence comes from Amycolatopsis sp. NPDC102522, assembly GCF_055584485.1. Classification (NCBI taxonomy): domain Bacteria; kingdom Bacillati; phylum Actinomycetota; class Actinomycetes; order Pseudonocardiales; family Pseudonocardiaceae; genus Amycolatopsis; species Amycolatopsis sp. NPDC102522. The sequence continues at coordinate 14,691 of NZ_JBVJLY010000010.1, forward strand.
CGAAGACGAGCCGCTGTTCGCCAGCGACAGCGCGAGGGAACCGGACCTCACGACGCCGGACACCGAGACCTGGTACGGCAGCGGACGCGCCGGGCGATTGCCGGGCTCGGCCACGGGCAGGCTCTGCTCCGCCGGGGCGGACGGCCGCCAGCGGCTGATCGGCGCGGGCACCGGACCCGGCCGGGTCACGCGCGGCTGGCGTCCGCCGCGCGAGAAGTCGAAGGCGCCCGTGAGGTCGCCCGCGACGGTCCGCCGCCACTTGCTGATGTTCGGCTCGCCGACGCCGGTCCAGCGCTCCAGGAACCGCAGCACCGAGGTGTGGTCGTACACGGTGGAATCGACGTTGCCGCCGATCGACCACGGCGAGACGACCGTCATCGGCACGCGCGGGCCGAAACCGAGCGGCTGGCCGTTGAAGTGGTCCGCGTCGTTCGCCGCGTTGCCGGGCGGCATCGGCGGCGGGACGTGGTCGAAGTAGCCGTCGTTCTCGTCGAAGTTGATCAGCAGCACCGTCTTGGACCACGTTTCGCGATCGGACGCGAGGGCGTCGAGCACACGGTAGATCAGGTTCGCGCTGCCGACCGGGGTGGACGCGCCGGGGTGCTCGGAGTCCTTCGCGGACGGCACCAGCCAGCTCACCGCGGGCAGCCGCCGCGCCTGGATGTCCGCCTTCAGCCGGGTCACCAGCGTCTCCGGCTCGCCGCGGTACATGGCCTTCTTGAACAGGTTCCGCTCGGCGGGCGTCAGCTTCGCGACCCCGGCGTCGAACTGCGCCAGCAGCTTCGTGCGCTCTTCCGGGGTCTTCTTGAGCAGCTCGTCGTAGAACTCCTCGGTGGTGCGGAACTTCCCCTCGACCGAAGCGAGGATCTTCGTGCCGACCTTCTTGAACGGCTTGAAGTACTCGACGGCGTTGTCGGTGAAGTTGTCCCACTCCTGGTAGATCTGCCACGGCACCCCGGCGGCTTCGAGCCGCTCCGGGTAGGTCGTCCAGTCGTAGCCCTGGTGGTCGTAGGAGTACGCCGCGTTCGAGACCGCGCGGTTCGTCGTGCTGCCCGGTTCGAAGCCGGTGGTCCCGGTCCAGAGGAAGTTCCGGTTCGGGTTGGTCGAGCCGAAGATCGAGCAGTGGTAGGCGTCGCAGATGGTGAAGGTGTCCGCGAGTTCGTACTGCAGCGCGATGTCGCGGCGCTCGTAGTACGTCATGGTGGCGGGGGTCTTCGCCGCGATCCAGCCGTTGTTCCAGCCGCGCGCCCACGCCTTGCCGCTGCCGTTCCAGCTGTGGTCGAGGTCGCCGAGGTACTGGATGTCGTCGGCGTTCCGGCCCGCCAGTTCGGCCGCCTTGCGCACCGAGAACGGCAGCACCGTGCCGCCCGCCGGGTTCGGCTGCTCGAACACCGATCTCCCCGACGGCAGTTCGAGCGGATGGGTGTCGGAGAAGCCCCGGACGCCGCGCAGGCTGCCGTAGTAGTGGTCGAACGACCGGTTCTCCTGCATCAGCACGATCACGTGCTCGATGGCGTCGAGTCCGCCGCGGCGCATGGGCTCGGCCATGGCGGCGTGCACGGACGGCGGGAGGAGAGTGGTGGCGGCCGCGGCGCCGGTGGCGCCCAGCAACGTACGGCGTGACAGTTCAGGCATGCGCGCGACCTTTGCCGAGCAATGTGAACGGCACAAGAACCGAACAGGTCGTCTGTGCGGCGAACAGCGTTCGCCACGCTCTCCGGCCCACTTCACTGCGCTGAGTGACCGTCCGGCGGGGTGACACCGCTGAACGGCTGGAGGGGCGGTAACCTCACGGGCACCAAAGACCGCAGACCCTTGAGGAGGGCCCGTGTCGGCAGGGCAGATCGCCGCGCTGATCGCCGCAGGAGCATTCGTCGTACTCGTCGTGCTGCTGGCGATCGTGCTGTTCAAGCTCGGCCGGACCCTGGACGAGGCCACGATCGCCATCCGCAAGGCGCATGAGAACACCGACCCGTTGCTGATCGGCGCGAACGAGACGATCACGCACGTCAACACGCAGCTGGAGCGGGTCGACGGGATCACGGCCAACGCCCAGGCCATGTCCGGCAACGTGTCCGCGCTGACGTCGGTGTTCACCGCGACCCTCGGCGGTCCGCTCGTGAAGACGGCCGCGCTGTCTTACGGCCTCAGCAAGGCCATCAAGGCCCGCCGCAAGAAGGCGGAAGCGAAGGCCGCGCGCCCGGCGAAGCGAGGCCGCAAGTGAAGCGCCTGTTCTGGCTCGGCGTCGGTGTCGTCGCCGGGGTCGCCCTGTCACGCAAAGCGACGGAAACCGCTCGCCAGGCCACGCCCGCGGGGATAGCCTCGAACCTGGGCGACGCCGTGCGGGAACTCGCGGGCGCCGTCGGTTCGTTCGGCGCGGAGGTCCGCGCCGGGATGAGCGAACGGGAACAGGAGTTGCACGACATGGTGTCCGAACGCACCGGTTTGAGCACGGCCTCCGAAGGCCCTGCGGGCAGGCACGCGGCCTCGTCGCGGCGCCCGGCCCGGCGAGCTCGCCGGGCGGAGGGCTGATCGGGTCGCGTCCGCGACTGTCGAAGCCCGAGCCCTCCGCCGTTCCAGCCTGTCCGCATTCCTCCAGCGCCTTCGCGCGAGCCCGTATACAAGGACGATCCCGTGGAAACACACGAAATCACCCAGCGCTTCCTGAGCCATTTCGAGAACAAGGGGCATACGCGCGTGCCGAGCGCGCCCCTGATCCTCGACGACCCGAACCTGCTGTTCGTCAACGCCGGCATGGTCCAGTTCAAGCCGTACTTCCTCGGTGAGGCCCCGCCGCCGTACCCCCGCGCGACCAGTGTCCAGAAATGCGTCCGCACGCCGGACATCGACGAGGTCGGCAAGACCACGCGGCACAACACGTTCTTCCAGATGGCCGGGAACTTCTCCTTCGGCGACTACTTCAAGGAAGGCGCCATCGAGGCGGCCTGGGAGCTGATCACCAAGCCCCAGAGCGAAGGCGGCTACGGCCTCGACCCGGCGCGTATCTGGGCGACCGTCTACGAGGACGACTCCGAGGCGGCGGGCCTGTGGAAGAAGCTCACGGGCCTGCCCGGCGAGCGCATCCAGGCCCGTGACGGCAAGGACAACTACTGGGACATGGGCGTGCCCGGCCCCGGCGGCCCGTGCTCGGAGATCTACTACGACCGCGGCCCGGAGTACGGCCGCGAGGGCGGCCCGGTCGTCGACGAGGACCGCTACATCGAGATCTGGAACCTCGTCTTCATGCAGGACGTGCGGGGCGACAAGAGCCCGAAGCACGGCCACAAGCCGATCGGCGAGCTGCCGAAGAAGAACATCGACACCGGCATGGGCGTCGAGCGCGTCGCGACGATCCTGCAGGGCGTCGAGAACGTCTACGAGACCGACCTCGTCCGCCCGGTGATCGGCCGCGCCGAGGAGTTCTCCGGCCGCCGCTACGGCTCCGACCACACCGACGACATCCGCTTCCGGGTCATCGCCGACCACGCCCGCACCGGCGTCCTGCTCATCGGCGACGGCGTCACCCCGGGCAACGACGGCCGCGGTTACGTGCTGCGCCGTCTGCTCCGCCGCATCGTCCGCTCCGCGCGGCTGCTCGGCGTGCACGAAGCGGTGCTGCCCGCCTTCGCCGCGGTCGTCCGCGACACGATGGGCCCGACGTACCCCGAGCTGGTCGCCGATTTCGACCGCATCGAGGACGTCGTGCGCGCCGAGGAAGAGGCCTTCCTCTCCACGCTGACCAGCGGTTCGCGCATCTTCGACATGGCAGCAGAGGAGACCAAGCGCGAAGGTGGCTCGCTGCTGGCCGGCGACAAGGCGTTCCAGCTGCACGACACCTACGGCTTCCCGATCGACCTGACCCTCGAGATGGCGTCCGAGCAGGGCCTGTCCGTCGACGAAGAGGGCTTCCGCACGCTCATGAACGAGCAGCGGCAGCGGGCGAAGGCCGACGCGGCGACGCGCAAGACCGGCCATGGTGACCTGTCCGAGTACCGCAAGGTGCTGGAGCAGCACGGCGAGACCGAGTTCCTCGGCTACCGCGACCTGCAGGCCGAGGCGAAGGTCGTCGCGCTGCTGGAAGACGGTGTCCCGGTCCGCAGCGTCGTCGCGGGCAAGAAGGCGGAGCTGGTCCTGGACCGCACGCCGTTCTACGCCGAGAGCGGTGGCCAGGTCGCCGACACCGGCGTGCTGCTCGGCGACGGCGTCGAGCTCAAGGTCCACGACGTGCAGAAGATCGTGCCGGGCCTGTTCGTGCACCGTGTCGAGGTCGTCGACGGCGAGGTCGGCCTCGGCAGCACGCTGACCGGTTCGGTCGACCAGCACCGCCGCCTCTCGATCGAGCGGTCCCACTCCGCGACGCACCTGGTCCACGCGGCCGTGCGCGGCGCGTATGGCAAGCGCGCGGCGCAGGCCGGTTCGCTGAACTCGCCGGGCCGGATGCGCTTCGACTTCACCACTTCCGGCGGCGTCTCGGCCGACGTGCTGACCGAGGTCGAGGAGGAGGTCAACGACTACCTCCAGACCAACGTCGAGGTGAACACCTTCGTCACCACGAAGGACAAGGCCCTCGAACTGGGCGCGGTCGCGCTGTTCGGCGAGAAGTACGGCAACGACGTCCGCGTCGTCGACATGGGCGAGTACTCCCGCGAACTCTGCGGTGGCACCCACGTCGACCGCATCGGCCAGCTCGGCCTGGTGAAGCTCGTGGGCGACTCGTCCATCGGCTCCGGCGTGCACCGCGTCGAGGCGCTGGTCGGCACGGACGCGCTCAAGTACGTCCGCAAGGAGCAGCTGCTCGTCTCGCAGCTCGCGAGCACCTTCAAGGTGCCGTCGGAGCAGCTGCCGTCGCGCATCGACGACGTGCTCACCCGGCTCAAGAACGCCGAGAAGGAGATCGAGCAGCTGCGCACGCAGCAGGTGCTCGGTTCGGCCGGTTCGCTCGCGGACAAGGCCGAGGACATCGGTGGGGTCGCGGTCGTCGCCCAGATGCTCGGCGAGGGCGTCGACTCGAACGGTCTGCGCGCGCTGGCTTCGGACATCCGCGGCAGGCTCGGCGCCCGTCCCGGCATCGTGGCGCTGTTCGCGCCTCAGGGCGAGAAGGTCGCTTTCGTCGTCGCCACCACGAAGGCGGCGCAGGAGAAGGGCATCGCGGCGGGCAAGCTCGTCCCGTCCTTCGCCGAGGCGATCGGCGGCCGTGGCGGCGGCAAGCCGGACATGGCTCAGGGCGGTGGCACCAACCCGGCCGGTGCCGAGCAGGCCATCGCCTCACTGCGCGCGGCGGTCGCCCAAGTTGGCTGACGACGCCGTTGGGCGGCGCCCGGATCGGCCTGGGGAGTCCGATCCGGGGCGCGGCAGGCGGCTTGGCGTGGATGTCGGATCCGTCCGGGTCGGGATCGCACTGAGCGATCCCGACCCCATCCTCGCCAGCCCGCTCGTTACCCTCACTCGCGACGCGGCAGGCGACAAGGACGTCGACCAGCTCGTCGAACTCGTCACAGAACACGACGTGGTCGAAGTCGTCGTCGGTCTGCCGAGGACGCTCAAGGACCGTCACGGCCCGGCGGCCGAAGCGGCGCTGGACTATGCCGACAAGGTCGCCGCCAGGGTCGCTCCGATACCGGTGCGGCTGGCCGACGAGCGGTTGACCACGGTGACGGCATCCAGGATGCTGTCGCAGCGTGGGGTGAAGGGACGCAAGCTTCGTGCCGTCGTCGATCAGGCGGCCGCGGTCGAGATCCTGCAGGCGTGGATCGACGCGGTAACGGCACATCGCGCACGGAAGGGCGACACATGACCGAGCCCCACGGCCGGCCCGAACGCCGTCAGGGCGGTAGACGACGGTTGCGGGAGCCTGAAGAGAGCACCCCGCCACCGGCTCCGTCCCGTCGCAGGCCCGAACCCCAGCCGACGGGCCGACGGCACATCCGGCAGGAACCCCCGGAGGCTCCGCCCGCGCCGCGTGTGCGGCGTGCGGCGGACGAACCGCCGCCCCGTGCGCGCCGGTCCCCGGAAGATCCGCCTCAGCGTGCCCGGCGGGCCGCCGAGGAGCCGCCGCCCAGGGCGCAGCGTCCGGCCCCGCACCGGCGGGCCACGGAACCCGCGGCCACACCGCCGCCCCCGCCTCCCGCACCGCAGCGGCGGTCCCCCCAGCCGGGTGACCGGAGTCTTGGCATGCCCGCCTACGACCGGGACGAGCCCCCTCGTCCCGGCCGCCGCAGGCGCCGTGAGGACGACGGCCCGCTCCCGGACGAGCGGCCGACCGACATCATCCCCGCGATCCAGGAAGCGCCGATCGCCCGGCGCCCGGGTGCCGCTCCTGCTTCGCCGCCTCAGGGCAGCGAAGAGGAATACGACGAGATCTTCGGCGAAGACGCGTACGACGACTATGACGAGTACGACGACTACGAGGAATACGAAGACGAGCAGGGCTTCGAGGACGACGACCGTGCCGAGCCCGAGCGCATCGAGGACGAGCGCCCGGAACGTCAGGGCCCGCCGCCCAAGAAGCGCAAGAAGAAGCGCGCGCTGGGCTGGATCGCGGCGCTGACCGTGCTCGTCCTGCTCGCCGGTGGCGCCTACTACGGCTTCACCGAGATCTTCGGCTACGAGGATTACGAAGGCGCCGGCGAGAGTGACGTTCTCGTCCAGGTGCAGAAGGGCGACTCGACGTCGGCGATCGGCAACCGGTTGCAGGCGGCCGGGGTGGTCGCCAGCGGCAAGGCGTTCGTGAAGGCGGGCGAGGACAACACCGCTGTCTCGCGGCTCCAGCAGGGCTACTACGTCATGAAGACGAAGATGTCCGGCGCCAGCGCGGTCGAGAAGATGACCGCCGCCGCGTCGAAGGTCGGCCAGGTCGAGATCCGGCCGTACACCCAGTTCCACGACATCACCCAGCCCGACGGCAAGGTGACGCCCGGGGTGTACACGTTGCTGTCCAAGGCTTCCTGCGCGGATCTGAACGGCACGAGCACCTGTATCCCGGTCGAGGAACTGCGGAAGACGATCGAGACCGCGGATCTGGCGAAGCTGGGCGTGCCGTCGTGGGCGGTCGAGTCCGCCACCAAGGCCGAGCACAAGGACCGGCGGCTCGAAGGTCTCATCGCGCCGGGCATCTTCAACGTCAAACCCGGTTGGACGGCCGAGGAACTGCTCACCGACGTCGTGAAGACCTCGGCGGAGCGCATCCTCAACGCCGGGCTGAGCGATCAGTCGAAGGGTGAGGGCAAGTCCACCTACGAGACGCTCGTCATCGCGTCGATCATCGAACGCGAGGCGGTGAAGGCCGACTTCGGGAAGATCTCGCGGGTCATCTACAACCGGCTCGACGAGAAGATGAAGCTCGAGATGGACTCGACGGTCAACTACGTCCTCGACCGGCCGACCCTGCTCACCAAGCCCGAAGAACGGGACAAGGCGGGCGCCTACAACACCTACAAGTCAGTCGGCCTGACCCCGACGCCGATCGCGGTCCCGAGCGCGGAGGCGATCCAGGCAGCGCTGAAGCCGCCCTCGGGGGAGTGGCTGTTCTTCGTCAAATGCGAGAAGAACGGGCTCTCCTGCTTCTCGGTGACGAACGCGGAGCACGACAAGGCCAAGCTGGACGCACAGAGGCGCGGTGTCTACTGAGCGCAAGGCCGCGATCCTCGGGAAACCGGTCGAACACTCACTCTCACCCGTGCTGCACGGCGCCGCCTTCCGCGCGCTGGGCCTGGACGGCTGGACCTACGAGCGGGTCGAGATGGACGGTCCCGGGCTGCCCGCGTTCGTCGACGGCCTCGGTCCGGAATGGACCGGGTTCTCGGTGACCATGCCCGGCAAACGGGCCGCGCTGGAGTACGCCGACGAGGTCACGCCGCGCGCGGCCGCCGTCGGCGCGGCGAATACGCTGGTGCGCCGGGAAACCGGCTGGCTGGCCGACTGCACCGACGTCGACGGCGTCACCGAGGCGTTGCGGATCGCGGGGGAGTACTCGCCCGGGGTGGACGACGCGGCGATCGTCCTCGGTGCGGGTGGGACGGCCGCGGCGGCCGTCGTCGGACTGGCCGCGCTCGGCGTGCGCACGGTCCGGCTCGTCGTGCGGGATCCCGCACGGGCGGGCGAAACGGTCGAGGCGGCTCAGCGGGCCGGGCTCGATGTTGAGGTCCTGCGCTGGGCAGAGGTCGATTTCGGGAAGCTCGCGGCGGATTCGGCGGTGCTGGTGAACACCGTGCCCCCGGACGCCGTCCGGCCGCATCTGAGCGAGCTGGCCGGGATCGGCTGTGTCCTCGACGTCATCTACCACCCCTGGCCGACCGCGCTCGCCGAAGCCGTCGCCGACCGTGGCGGAAAGCTCGCCACCGGACTGGACATGTTGCTGCACCAGGCTTTCGGGCAGTCCGAGTACTTCACCGGGCAGCCGGCGCCGCGAGCCGAAATGCGGGACGCGCTGCGCGAGGCGACCGGCGGGATCCTTTCTTTGCCGATCTCCTGACAAGATCCGCCGGGTTCGATAATCTGGTCGACTGCCTTGAAGCGAAACAAGGGGGTCAAATGCCTAAACCCGATCGAGACGACTACACCGAAGAAGACATCGACGCCGCGTGGGTCGGTCAGGCACCGGTCCTGAATTCCACCGTCACGCTGGCCGAATACGATCCGGAGTGGCCCGGGCTGTTCGACCGGGAAGCCAAGCGCATCAGGGGGATCCTGGGGGAGCGCGCGCTGGTCCTGGAGCACGTCGGCTCCACATCGGTGCCCGGGCTCTGCGCGAAACCGATCATCGACATCATGCTGATCGTCGCGGATTCGGACGACGAAGACACCTATGTGCCGCAGCTGGAGGCCGAGGGCTACAAACTCGTCATCCGTGAGCCGGAGTGGGAGAAGCACCGCAGTTTCAAAGGCCCGGACACCAACATCAACCTGCACGTCTACTCGCCGGACAATGGCCAGACCGAGCGTTATCGCCTCTTCCGCGAGCGCTTGATCGCGCACGAGGACGAGCTGAAGCTCTACGAGGCCAAGAAACGCGAACTGGCGTCGCGCACCTGGAAATACATTCAGCAGTACGCCGACGCCAAGACCGAGGTGATCGACGAGATCATCGAACGGGCGCGCGCCGCCCAGTACGACGGTTTCGCCCGGCTCTACGCGGCCCACGCCGAAACCAGCAGCACCAACGCCCACTACGACCGGCCCGCGATCGTCGAACTGGCCGGGGACGTGGCGGGCAAGCGGGTGCTGGACGTCGGCTGCGCCGCGGGACACCTGAGCGCGTTGCTCGCCGCGAGGGGCGCGGACGTCCTCGGCGTCGATGCCAGCGAAGGCATGGTCGCCGTCGCCAGGGACAAGTTCGGCGACGTCGCGAAGTTCGAGACGGCCGACGTCTCGCGACCGCTGACGTTCGTCGAGGACGCCTCGATCGACGTCATCACGGCTTCGCTGGTGCTGCACTACCTGAAGGAGTGGGCGCCGGCGCTGGCGGAGTTCCGGCGGGTGCTGAAACCGGGCGGGCTCCTGGTGTTCTCCGTGCACCACCCCGGCGAGGACTGGCACTGGTTCGAGAAGCGGAACTACTTCGAGCTCGAACTGCTCGACGACGAGTTCCCGTTGGGGGAGTACCGGCAGAAGGTCCAGTTCTACCGGCGGCCGCTGAGCTGGACGTTCGGCGCGGTGCGGGACGCCGGGTTCGCCGTGGACAGGCTGGTGGAGCCGATGCCGGAGGAGACGGTCGCCGACTCCGACCCGCACTGGTACGCGAAACTGCGGACGGAGCCGCGGTTCCTGTACTTCAAGACCGTCCGCGAGTCCTGACCTGTGGTCTTACGGGACTCACTCGTGAGTGGTAAGTGTCGTTCTAACGACACTTACCACTCACGACCCACCCGACCGAGGCCCTCTCCGCAGCCTCCTGCGGTGAAAGCCCCCCTTCGCGACCGGACCGGTCACGCGGGACTGTGTGGATTTCGGGTCATCCAACGCTCCAAAATCCACACAGTCGGCGCCGCGGGTCCGGCATCGCGCGGAGCCACTGACCCGCCCACTTTGCCGTTCGTCTCAATAGCCTTGCCGGCCACAGACGACGCACAAGTCCCATCGATCCGGGCGCTCGCCGAGATCGTCACCCTCGTGAGTGGTGCAGACGGTTAGAACCGTCCGTACCACTCACGAGGTGCTCAGGCGGCATCGTCCCGCTTCGAGAGGTCCCGGATCAGCGAGACGATCTCCCGGCTGACCGGCCGCAGCACCCGCAGCCGCGAAAGCCCCACCAGCCGCGCGATCAGCGGCACCGTCCGTTCCACCAGTACCCGGCTGCGCTTCTGGCTCGTGGACCGGTCGTGGACCCAGAACAGCACGACACCCATCTGGTACAGCCACAGCAGATCGGGCAGTTCGTCGCGCAGGTCCGGGTCGAGTTTGGCGTCGGAGCCGGAGATGACGTCGCGCATCAGGCCGACGGAGGACTCCCGCGCGGGCGCCGACTCCTCGCTGAACGGGCTCAGCGGCGATTCCGGGTCGGCGGCGTTGACGAAGAGCTGGGTACCGAAGCGGTGGTACGGCTCGGCGACGTCGAGCCAGGTGAGCAGGACCGTTTTGAGCCGCGCGCTGAAGTCCCGCTCGTCTTCGATCGCCTGTCGCGCCATGATCAGGTGGCCTTTGGCGATCTCGTCGTAGAAACCCTGGATCAGCTGGTCTTTCGAGGCGAAGTAGTAGTAGGCGTTGCCGACCGACACACCCGCTTCGCCCGCGATGGCCCGCATGGTCGTGCGGTCGTAGCCGTTCTCGGCGAACAGCCGCAACGCGGTCGCCACGATCAGCGACCTGGTTTCCTCACTCTTCGCCACCACTGCACGTTATCCGGTCAGGGCGCCGGGTGCGGAGCGGGCGCCGGGTAGCCCGGATAGCCCGGGTAGGGCTGCGGCACCGGCGCGGGCCGGGCGACGGCGTGGTTGAGGTGCTTGCGCCGGATCCCGTTGAACACCAGCACGTTCCCGACGTGCATCACGCCGAGCACGAGCGCCACGGTGCCGACCTTGACCGACAGCATCTCGAAGACGTCGCGTGCGTCGAGGACGGTGTCGTCGCTGGTCAGGAACAGGGTCACGAAACCCAGGCTGACCAGGTAGAACCCGACGACGAGCAGTTGGTTGACCGAATGCGCCAGCGCCTGCTTGTCCTGGAAGACGTCCTCCAGGAACGTCTTGCCGTGTTTGCTCAGCGTGCGGGCGACCAGCACGGTCAGCGGGACGGTGATGGCCAGGTAGAGCGCGTAGGCCACGACTACGGGTTGCATGGGGACCTCCTTTTGAACGTGTTCAAGAAGAACCGTAGCCCAGATTTTGAACGCGTTCAAGTGGTGCTGTTCACCTGAAACTCACCCAGGTGGCCGCTGAAGCTGCGTAAGGTCGCACCGGACTCTGGAGGTAACCGTGAAACGCATCGCCGCCGTGCTCACGTCGAGCGCCTTGCTGGCCGCGACGCTGCTGGCCGCCACCCCGGCCGAGGCCGGCGTCGGACAGAACGTCCGCTTCGCGACGTACAACGCTTCGCTCAACCGCGGAGCCGCGGGCCAGCTGGTGACCGACCTGTCGCAGCCGGGCAACGCGCAGGCGGACGAGGTCGCCGAGGTGATCCAGCGCAACCGGCCGGACGTGCTGCTGATCAACGAGTTCGACTACGTGCCGGACAACCGCGCCGCGGACCTGTTCCGCGAGAACTACCTGAAGCGCGGCCAGAACGGCGCGGCGCCGATCGACTACCCGTACGCCTTCACAGCGCCGTCGAACACCGGTGTCGCGACCGGCTTCGACCTCGACCGCGACGGCAAGGTCGGTGGCGGCAACGACGCGCACGGTTTCGGCCTCTTCGAGGGCCAGTACGGCATGCTCGTGCTCTCCAAGTACCCGATCGACACCAAGAGCGTGCGAACGTTCCAGAAGTTCCTCTGGAAGGACATGCCCGGCGCGCTGCTCCCGGACGATCCGGCCACCCCGGCACCGAACGACTGGTACTCGCCGCAGGCGCTCGACGTGCTGCGCCTGTCGTCGAAGTCCCACTGGGACGTCCCGATCCGCGTCGGCCGCTCCACCGTGCACTTCCTGGCCGCGCATCCGACGCCGCCCACCTTCGACGGCCCCGAAGACCGCAACGGCACCCGCAACAACGACGAGATCCGCTTCTGGGCGGACTACGTGACCCCGGGCAAGGGCCGCTACATCCACGACGACCGCGGCCGTCGCGGCGGCCTGGGCGCGCACGAGAAGTTCGTCATCGCCGGTGACCACAACTCCGATCCGCTCGACGGTGACAGCGTCCCCGGCGCGATCTCACGCCTGCTGAACGCGCCCCGCGTCATCGAGACCCGGCCGGGCAGCGAAGGCGGCGTACGGGCGGCTCAGGACCAGGCCGGCGCCAACATCGGCCAGAAGGGCGACCCGTACATCGACACCGGCGACTTCAACGACAAAGCGCCGGGGAACCTGCGGATCGACTACGTCCTGCCGTCCAAGGGCCTGTTCCCCTGGCGCGCCGAGGTGTTCTGGCCGCTGCCCGACTCGCCGCTGGCCCGGCTCAACGACGCCTCGGACCACCACCTGGTGCGGGTCGACGTGTTCGTCGGTCGCCGGTAGGTCTCAGACCTCGACCGGCGGGTTGCAGTGAGCGCCGATCCGCTGGGTGCCCGGCCCGGTGAGCGCGGCCAGGCCGGTGCCCCGCCCGGTCGCCGCGAGAAGCAGGTCGGCCAGCGGGCCCCGCACCTCGTCGGAGCCCGAACCGCCGGACCAGTCGGCGTCCGTGGCGATCATCTTCACGCCCTTGCAGCGTTTGCGCGCGCCCCAGAACGGGCTCGCGAGGATGTGTTCGAGCGCCGCGATCGCCGGCTGTTCCGGCATGGGCCTGGTCCGGCCCAGCGGCCGGGCGATGTCCTGACCGTGGATGAGGACGTCGGCGAGCGGGTCGATCGGTTTGGCGCCGGGGGAGCGGTGGTCCGATCCCGCGTCCTCGCGGATCTGGGCGACGAGTTCGGCGGAGGTGAACCGCGTGGCGTGCTCGATCGCCTGGTCGGCGGTCATCCGGTCCCAGTCGCCCCTGGCCTTGATGGCGCCGACGATGGTGTCCTTGAGACCGGTCCTGGGCGACAGCGCCAGATGGGCGGCCAGTTCATGGACAGTCCACTTCGGACACAGCGTGTCGGCTGACCAGTCTTTTTCGTCGAGTTCTTCGAGCAGGTCCGCGAAGCTCAGCCGCTCGGCCTCGGTCCAGGCCAGGATTCTTCCCTCGTCCACGTCCATGCTCGCTGTCCTTTTCGTCAAGCCCGTCTGAGTGTTTCGACGGCGGCTGCGGAGGTCTCGATGACGATCGTGTGGTAGCTCTCGATCCGCGAAACGATGTCCTCGCGCGGCCCCTTCAGCCAAGCCTCGCTGCCGTAGAACTCGCGTTCCTGGCGCTCGTGCTCTTCCAGCGAGGTGAACGCGCGGATCAGGAAGGCCTCTTCTCGACCGTCCTCGGCGACCAAGGAACGACCGTAATCGATGACGCGCAGTCCCGCACTTTCCAGGAGGGGGATGGACTCCTCACCCATCACGCGAAGGAAATCGGCGGTCGACCCGGGTTTCAGCCGGTAGGTCCGGAACTCGAGGATCACGGGTGCCTCCTTGGGATGGTCTTCGGCGCCCGACCCTAGCCTGTTTTAGCCTGGTCACCATGAAGATCGCGATTCTCGACGACTACCAGAACGTGGCACTCGATTACGCCGACTGGGACTCCCTCGGCGCCGAGGTCGAGGTGTTCACGACGCCATTCGCGGATCCGGCCGACGTGGTGGCCCGCCTGCGGGACTTCGAGGTCGTGGTCGCGATGCGCGAGCGCACCCGCTTCCCCGCCGAAGTGCTCGACCGGCTGCCCGCGCTCGAACTGCTGGTGAGCACCGGCCACCGCAACGCCGCGATCGACGTGCCCGCCGCCCGGCGCAACGGCGTGGTCGTCTCCTCCACCGGCTACATCGCGGCCCCGGCGGCCGAGCACACCTGGGCGCTGATCCTCGCCGCCGCGCGGAACGTGCCGGTGGAGTCGGCGAACATGCGCGAGGGCGGCTGGCAGACGACGGTCGGCACGATCCTGTCCGGCAAGACCCTCGGCCTGCTCGGGCTCGGCAGGCTCGGCGCGGGCGCGGCCAAGATCGGCCAGGCGTTCGGGATGGAGACCATCGCCTGGAGTCAGAACCTGACCCAGGAGAAGGCAGACCCCCATGGCGTGACGGCGGTGTCGAAGGACGAACTGTTCGCCCGCGCGGACGTCCTTTCGGTCCACCTGGTGCTCAGCCGTCGCAGCCGGGGGCTGGTCGGCGCGCCCGAACTCGCCGCGATGAAGCCGACGGCGATGCTGGTCAACACCTCGCGCGGTCCGATCGTGGACGAAGCCGCCCTGGTGGACTCCTTGCGCCGCAAGGAGATCGCGGTCGCCGCGCTGGATGTCTACGACGTCGAGCCGCTGCCGTCGGAGCATCCGCTGCGGACGCTGGACAACGTCGTGCTCACCCCGCACATCGGCTACGTCACCCGGGAGACCTACGAGATCTTCTACCGCGACGCCGTCGAGGACATCGCGGCCTTCCAGGCGGGTGCACCGATCCGCGTCATGGAGTGAGGCCGCGCAGTTCCGCGAGCACCGCGTCGGTGAAGGGCGGCCACACCTCGGCCGCCCACGGGCCGAAGGCGCGGTCGGTGAGCGCGACGCAGGCGGCACCGGCGTCGGGATCGACCCAGAGGAACGTGCCGGACTGCCCGAAGTGGCCGAAGGTCCGCGGCGAGCTCGACGACCCGGTCCAATGTGGACTCTTGTGGTCGCGGATCTCGAAGCCGAGGCCCCAGTCGTTCGGCTTCTGGTGGCCGAAACCGGGCAGGACGCCGGAAAGTCCGGGGAAGACCACGGAAGTCGCCTCGCGCACCGTCTCGGCGGCGATGAGCTTCGGGGCCTGCAGTTCGGCGGCGAACGCGACCAGGTCGTCCACAGTGGACTCCGCGCCCGCGGCGGGCGAACCGGCGAGCTTGGTCGACTTCATGCCCAGCGGCTGGAAAAGCGCCTCCGCCTGGTAGTCGGCGAAGGGGATGCCGGAGTGCTCGGTGAGCGCGTCGGCGAGCTGTTCGAATCCGGCGTTGGAATACAGGCGCCGGTTGCCGGGCGCGGCCATCGCCTTGTGCTCGTTGAAGGCCAGTCCCGAAGTATGCGAGAGCAGGTGCCGGATCGTGGAGCCCTCCGGCCCGGCGGGGGTGTCGAGTTCGACGACGCCCTCTTCGATGGCGATCAGCGCGGCGTAGGCCGTGAGCGGCTTGGTCACCGACGCCAGCTTGTACACCTTCGTCGTGTCGCCGTGCGTGCCCAGCACGTCACCGGCGGCGGTCACCACGGCCGTGGCAGCGGTGTCCGTC
Source organism: Amycolatopsis sp. NPDC102522 (assembly GCF_055584485.1). Taxonomy (NCBI): domain Bacteria; kingdom Bacillati; phylum Actinomycetota; class Actinomycetes; order Pseudonocardiales; family Pseudonocardiaceae; genus Amycolatopsis; species Amycolatopsis sp. NPDC102522. Next base: position 30,095 of record NZ_JBVJLY010000010.1, read on the forward strand.
GGCCACTGTTCGATCTCGCGCAGGCTTTCCATGCCCACACCCTACGAAGCCCGGGCCGGTCGGGGCGGCCCGGGCTTCGCAGGGATGGGGATCAGGCGTCGAGGTCGGTCGCCACCAGCTCGGCGATGGCGTCGACGGCCGCCTCGGCACCTTCACCCTCGGCACTGATGATGACCTCGTCGCCGTAACCGGCGGCGAGCGTCATCAGGTTCAGCACGCTGCCGGCCGCGACCGGGTCGCCGCCCGCCTTGGCGATGGACACCGCGACGGGCTGCGCCGCGGCCGCCTTGGCGACCGTCGCCGCGGGCCTGGCGTGCAGGCCCACCTTGCTGGCCACGGTGACGCGTTTCTCCGGCATGTTCTTTCCCTTTCGTGCCTTCGGTTTTCTTGAAACTGAGCTTACTTCGTGGCGGGCTTGGCCGCCGTGGCCTCGAGGTCGGCCTCGATCGAGTCGTCCTCGCGGCCCGGGGTCCGCAGGTTCCACTTGGTGATCACGAAACGGAAGATCACGTAGTAGATGACCGCGTAGGCCAGGCCGATCGGGATGAGCAGCCACGCCTTGCTCGCCGCCGGGTGGGTGCTGTTGAGCGCGAAGTCGATCGCGCCGGCGGAGAACCCGAAGCCGAGGTGGATGTCGAGCGCGTTCACCAGCGCCATCGAGGTACCGGTCAGGACCGCGTGGATCAGGTACAGCGGCCACGCGACGTACATGAACGAGAACTCGATCGGCTCGGTGACACCGGTCAGGAACGAGGTCAGCGCACCGGCGATCATCACACCGCCGACGATCTTCTTCTGGCTGGGCTTCGCGCTCTGCCAGATCGCCAGCGCCGCGGCGGGGATGGCGAACATGAAGATCGGGAAGAACCCGGTCATGAAGGTGCCGCGGGTCGGGTCGCCCTCGAAGAACTTGGTGAGGTCACCGCCGTCGAAGATGAACCACACCGGCACGTTCAGCAGCTGGTGCAGACCGACCGGGATCAACAGGCGGTTGAGCACACCGTAGATACCGCCACCGACCACCGGCGACCCGGTGACCGCCTCACCGGCGGCCTGGATGCCCTCGTTGACCCAGTGGAAGACCAGGCCCAGCGGCACCGCGAGGATCATCAGCGTCAGGGCGGTGATGATCGGCACGAACCGGCGCCCGCCGAAGAAGGCCAGGTACGGCGGCAGCTTGATGCGATAGAACTTCTGCCACAGCAGCGCCGTGACCAGACCGACGATCACACCGGCCAGCACACTGTAGGGCCACTTGATCGGGTTGAGCATCAGGCCGGCGGGCTTTTCGGGGTTCCAGCCGGGGAGGTCGGCGAACGGCGCGAACACCCGGAGGACGCTGGTGAACACGAAGAAACCGACCACGGCGGCGAGGCCGGTGGCGCCGTCGCTCTTCCGGGCGAACCCGACCGCGATACCCACCGCGAACAGGAGCGGCAGCCAGTTGAACAGCGAGTCGCCCGCCGCGCCGAGCACCTCGGCCACTTTGTTCCAGCCGAGGCCTTTCTCGCCGAGCAGGTCAGGCTGACCGAGCCTGGACAGGAGTGCGGCGGCGGGCAGGGCGGCGATGGGGAGCATGAGGCTGCGGCCGAAGCGCTGAAGCCCGGCCAGTCCCTTGCCCTTGCCCTTCGCCCCCTCCGCGGTGGTGGAGCTCATCGGGTACCTCCGTAGTGAGGATGATGACCGGAATCCGGGGTGTTCCGGTCAAGCTGCATGGTGACCTGGTAGTGATCGCCCCGGTACCAGGAAGTCATGTCTTCGATCGGTTCCCCGTTGACGCTGGAGACCCGGCGGAAGACAAGAAGCGGACTGCCGGCGCGCATGCCGAGCAGGCGTGCCGTTTCGCGGTCCGCGGATTCGGCCCAGACCGTCTGCCACGCGTGGTCCGGGCGGAGGTCATACGACTGGGCGAGTTGGACGTACAACGATCGAGTGAGATCGAGGTCGAGCAGACCGGGCATCCGGCCCGCGTGATACCAGCCTCGTTCGACCGCGAGCGGCACCCCGTCGGCACGGCGGAGCCGCACCAGCCGGTGTGCCGGAGTTCCGGCGGTCAGGCCGAGGGCGTGCGCCGAGGGGGCGGGCGGGACCTCGGTGGCGGTCTTGACGACCTCCGTGGTCGGGGTCATCCCGCGACGGCGCATGTCCTCGGTGAAGGACATCAGGTAGAGCTGCAGTTCCATCCGCCTCGCGGCGGTGAACGTCCCCTTGCCGCGCACGCGCGACAGGAGTCCTTCTTCGACCAGCTTGCCGATCGCGGACCGGACCGTGAGCCTGGATACCTGATAGGTCTCGGCCAGGTCACGTTCCGAGGGGATAGGCGAGCCTGGGGGTAGCTCACGCTCCACTGTGCGGCGCAGAATCTCCCTCAGCTGGGCGTGCTTGGGCGTCGGTCCGTTGATCACACGGTCGGACGGCGGCACCTGCGCCGAAGCGCTCATGACGGTCACCGTCCTTTCGGGCCGGTCGTTTCGGGTAACCCGTACTCGCATCTGGTCCGGAAGATTGGTACGTTCCGGTCTAGACCAATGATCCGATGGGGCAGGATGCTCCGTCGCACGAGCGGGTGTCAACCACCGTTACGCGTTCGTGGCCAGGGATGGCGTGCGAGTCGGCGAACGGCGTAGTACAGCTGGTTCGCATGTGGGAAACCGACAGGGAACAGGGAGACCGCGATGGCGGATGACAGGCCGGAAAAGATCCTCGCGGCGCTCGGCGGCGCCGAGAACGTCATCGAGGTGGAGGGGTGCATCACCCGGCTGCGCTGTGAGCTCGAAGACATGAGCCTGCTCGACGAGGCGGCGCTGAAGGCCGCCGGCGCGATGGGTGTCGTGCGCATGGGCGCGGGTGTCCAGGTGATCGTGGGGCCGGAGGCCGACACGATCGCCAGCGACATCGAGGACCTGATGTGAGCCTCGAAATCCTGAGCCCGGTAAGCGGCAAGACGACCGCTATGACCGAAGTGCCCGACCCGGTCTTCGCGCAGGCGATGGTCGGCCCCGGCCTCGCGGTCCTACCCTCGGGTGGACGCCAGGACGCGGTCTCGCCGGTCGACGGGACCGTCGTGACCCTGCACCCGCACGCTTTCGTCGTGGCCACCGAAGACGGCCGCGGGGTGCTGGTCCACCTCGGGATCGACACGGTGAAGCAGAAGGGCGAGGGGTTCACCCTCCACGTCGTCAAGGGCGAGGCCGTCCGCGCCGGGCAGCCGGTCGTCGGCTGGGACCCCGACGCGGTCAAGGCCGCCGGCTACTCGCCGATCGTGCCCGTGGTGGCGCTGGACGCGAAGGCCGAAGTCCTTTCGGGACTGCTGACCGGCGGCGACGTCGAGCCGGGCGACCCGATCTTCACCTGGGACAGCTGAAACCTTCAGATCGAAAAGGTCCCTTTAGGACGGGAATTCCGTCCTAAAGGGACCTTTCGCATGTTCGTCAGGCCGTGACGACCTGGCCGTTCGTGACCTTGACCGCGATCGAGGGCAGCGGCTGGTCCGCCGGTCCTTTTTTGACCGCGCCGGTCTTCGCGTCGAAGATCGAGCTGTGGCAGGGACATTTGAGCTCCGCACCGGCCGGGACGACCGCGCAGCCCTGGTGCGTGCAGATCGCGCTGAACGCGGCCGCGGTGTCTTCGGCGGTCCTGGTGACGATCACGTCCTTGCCGTCGGCGGTCTTGGCGACCTTCGCCTGGCCGACCTCGATGTCGGCGAGCGCGGTCAGGGTCTCGCCCGCCGCGGCGGGCGGGGCGGCGGCCGAGCCGGCCGACGGGGTGTCGCTTCCGCAGGCCGTGAGGGCCACGGCACCGACGGCCGCGCCGGCGACGGCGGCCCCGGTGGTCAGGACGGTGCGGCGGGAGGGGAGTTCGGCAGTCATGCCCATACACACGGCCGGAGCGGCCATCCGGTTCAATTTGGCCGACCATCGGGTGCGGGATTGAACCGAGAGGCCCTCTTTTCCGTGTTCAAAGGCATAGGGGAACCGAACACGCGGAAAGAGATACGGACATGATCCGGTGGTTGTTGCGGGCGGTGGTGGCGGCGGGCCTGCTCGGCTCGGCGTGGGTGCATTACGTCGTATGGCAGGACTGGGCGTCCGGAACGGACGTGGTCGGACCGCTCTTTCTGGTGAACGTCGTGGCGGGTGTGGTCATCGCGGTCGCCGTCCTGGTCTGGCACCACTGGCTTCCCGCGCTGGCGGCGATCGGCTTCGGCTTGGCGACGCTGGGTGCGTACGTGCTCTCCCTGACCACAGGGTTCTTCGGTGTCTCGGAGCGCTTCACGACCCAGGCCGAGCTCTGGGGCCTGATCACCGAAGCGGCTTGCGTGGTCTTCGCCCTCCCTCTGCTTCGCAACCGCGAAAGCACGGATCGGTGAAGGAATTCGCGGAGGACCGGCTGATGCGGGCTTTGCACGACGAGCACGCCGCGGCGCTCTGGTCCTACGCACTGCACCTGACCAGCGGTGACCGGGTCCGCGCGGAGGACGTCGTCCAGGAGACGCTGCTGCGGGCCTGGCGCAACGCCAAGGTGCTCGACCAGTCCGAGGGATCGGCGCGGGGCTGGCTGTTCACCGTGGCGAGACGGATCGCCATCGACGACTGGCGGGCTTCCGAGACGCATCCGGAGGTGGTGACCGGTCAACCGCCCGAAACGGCGGTCACGGACGGCACCGAACGGGCTGTTCAGGGCTGGCTGGTCGCCGAAGCCCTCGGCGAGCTTTCGCCGAGGCATCGAGACGTCCTTGTCCTGTGCTACTTCCAGGGTTACTCCGTCGCCGACGCAGCGAAGCGGCTGGGTGTGGCCGAAGGGACCATCAAGTCGCGGACGCACTACGCCTTGCGGGCGTTGCGGCTGGTATTGGAGGAAAGAGGGGTGACTCAATGACCGACCCCTTCGCCACCTACGACGCGGCCTACGTGCTCGGGGCGTTGTCCCCGGAAGACCGGTTCGCCTACGAGAAACACCTTCGCGTGTGTGACCGGTGCGCGGCTTCCGTACGCGATCTGGCCGGGATCCCCGGACTGCTCGCCCAAGCCGGCGCCCCCGCGCTGCTGGAGGAGGAACCGGCGCCCTCGCCGGAACTGCTGCCCGCCGTGCTCAAACGGGTCCGCCGGGGAAGACGGATCCAACGGGCGATCACCACCACCGCGGCCGGGGTGGCCGTCGCGGCCGGTGTCGCGCTCGCCGTCGTCCTGACCGGGCCGATCGCGTCGGCGGGCGACCCGATGACCCCGCTCGGCGACTACCCGGTGACCGCCGACGTCGCCATGTCCGCCACGGACACCGGCACGAAGGTCGACATGACGTGCAGCTACGGCGGCAACCGCACCGGGGACTACATCCTGGTCGCCGTCGGCGCCGACGGGGGCACCAGCGAACTGGCGTCCTGGCGCGCGATGCCCAAGGACACCGCGCACATCGTGGTCGGCACCGCGATGCGCGCCGGGGACATCAAGGCGCTGGAGATCCGCACGCCCTCGGGCCTTCCGCTGCTGCGGATGAACCCCTGATCCCGGTGTCATGACAGGCCTTCGGAACTGGGAGCGGCGCGGATGGGTCGGGTGGGGGGGGGGGGGGGGGGGGGTGGGGGGGGGGGGGGGGGCCCCGCCCCCCCCCCCCCCCCCCCCCCCCCCCCCCCGCTCCCTTTTTGGGCGTGACGTGGCTCGGCGTGGTGTTCACTGGGGGAATGGCCGTACACACGCACGACGACATCGACTGGGCCGATCGGCTTCGATCGCTTCGCCTGGCCGAAGCCCTCGACGCCGAGCCGATGCGGGTCGCGGCCCGACGGCTGCTGGATGGCTTGCCGGACGAGCCGACCATTCTCGACGTCGGCTGCGGTGCGGGCGGGATGAGCGTGCTCTTCGCGGAGGAGCTCGCCTCCGCCGGCGCCAGGATCGTGCTGGTCGACGCGACCGAGCACCTGCTGGCCGAAGCGCACCGGGTCGTCAGCGCGGCCGCGGGGGACAGCGCCGCCGTCGAGACGGTCCATGCCGACGTGGCCGACGACGGGTTGCCCGCCGAACTCCCGCCCGCCGACCTGGTCTGGGCGTCACGCGTGGTTCACCACCTGCCCGATCAGCAAGCGGCGATCGACACCCTCGCCCGCCTCGCCCGCCCCGGCGGGCTGGTCGCCATTTCCGAGGGCGGCCTGGACTTCAACTGCCTCCCCTGGGACCTCGGCATCGGCCGCCCCGGGCTCGAGGAGAGACTGCTCGCCGCCCGAAGCGAGTGGTTCGCCGAGATGCGGGCTGGCATTCCCGGCTCCGTCTCCATGCCCTACGGCTGGAACATCGCGCTCCAACGGGCAGGCCTGACCGGCGTCGACTCCTTCGGGGCGCTCATCCATCACCCGGCGCCCGGGCCGGAACTGCTGCGCGAGTTCGTCATCGAGCGGGTGACCTGGCTGGCAGAGGCGGCCGGCGACCTCCTGGGCAGTGCTGACCAGGAGACCGTGGCCGCCTTGGTGAATCCGGCTAGCCAGGTCTTCCTCGGCGCACGCCAGGATCTTTTCCTCCAAGGGGCGAAGACGATCCATTGTGGACGGCGGTCGTGAGCGAACCCGTCGGCTGTTCGTTGTGTGGCCGGATCCGCGGCGCCGACGAGGATCCAGCGCAGACGCTCGCCTGGGTTTCCACTCGTGAGAAGAACGTCGTGCGCTGGATGTGCCCTGCCTGCGCACGCCGCCACACCCGCGACATCGAAGGAAAGCTGCCGGACGAGTACTGGTGAGCGCCTCAGGCGGCGTCGATCCGGCCGAGCGTGAGGACTTTCGGCCGCGGCGTCCGCGCCGCTTCGGCGAACGCCCTGACCAGCTCGGCCGCGACCTCCAGCGGAACCTTCTTCAGCTGGTCGATGGTGCAGCGGACCAGCACCGTGCCGGTCGCGGTCAGCGCCAACGGGTGAAAATCCGCGGTGCCCTGCTTCGGGGCACGGAATTGCCAAGCCAGGCCGATGTCGTCCCACCAGGCGTCGGCGGCGCCGATGGGACGACCTCGGCGGTCGCAGATCGTCGTGTTCCACGACGGCGAGGGCAGCGGGCAGCCGCTGAGGACCTTCTTCGCCAGTCCATGCGCGAAGGTCTCTTCGGGATCGACGCGTCGCAGAGCCGTACGGACCGCGGCCGAGCCTCGCCGGTTACCGGAATCGAGCTCGTCGCCGAGCTCTCGGAGTGTGCACAGACCCCAGTACAGCGGTAGCGAGATCAGCTCGTCGATCCGCGCGGGATCGAGCTCCAGCCTGGCCAGATCGAGCGCCGCCCGGGCTGCGGGGGCGAACGGGACGCCGTCGATCAAGGTCGGCGGCGGCATCCGGGTGGTTCTTCGGGGCAGCATGCCGGGCTCCGCCGGGACGCGCCGATAGTCAGGGACGAGGAGATGGACCTCCCGTGTCACCGGGCAGTCGACACCCCGCGCTCGAAGCGCGTCGGCACCCGTCACCGCCACCTCCGGCCCGAACCGCGCGACAGCGGCCTGTAGCAGCTGAAGCCGGGTGGGCGCGGTGTCGCGCAACAGGATCACACCCGGCATCAGCCTTCGCCAAGGACCGCCCGGGCCGCAGAGCTTCGCGGCGTAACGCGCGGTGACGCCCGCCTCGCGCAGCTCGCGGCTGGTGATGATCCCGGACTCGCTGGTGTTACTGAGCGCCATGAGTCGGGCGCTTCGTGTAGTGGCCATGAATCGAGGATGGCCGTTGGGCCGTCCGGGTGGAACCGCTTCCGCGAAGTTGTGGACAACTCGCCCGAACGACCCCGATTTCGGCTCAGCCGCACCGTTCCCTGTGGATAACTTCTCAGGCCGCGAAGCCCGGCTGCCACCGTTCGACGATCGCGCGGGCGGGGATCTCCGCGTCGAGCTGACAGAGGATGCCGGTCGATCCGGCGGTCACCCGGTGGATCATCAGGTACTCGGGCGGCAGGTTGAGCGAGCGGCCGATCCTGAAATCCCGGCCGCGGGTGTCGCCGACTCGTCCAGCCTGCCGTTGCATCCAGCGGCGGGTGAAGTGGAACGTGTCGCCCGCCAGCGGCTCGGTGAACGGCGCCAGGTAAGCGAGCACGTCATCGGCCTGCAGTTCCGCGTCGGGCCGGATGAAACCGGACTCCCTGAGCAGCCGCATGAGCTTCGAGGACTCGCCGTCGAGTGCCAGCCTGGTCATTTCGCCGAGGTGCTGCGGAATCCCCTCGGGCAGCCGGGAAACCCCGCCGAAGTCGATCACGCACAGCCTGCCGTCGGCGGTCAGCATGAAGTTGCCGGGGTGCGGGTCCGAATGCAGGAGCCGGGCCCGTTCCGGCGACGAGTAGTGGAACTCCGTGAGCAGGCGGCCCGCGCGGTCCCGGGCTTCCTTGTCGCCGCCGGCGATGATCTTCGACAGCGGGGTGCCGGTGACCCACTCCGTGACGACGACCTTCGGCGCGCTGGCGACCACACGGGGGATCACGAAGCCGGAGACGTCTTCGAACGCCTTCACGAAGGCGCGCTGGTTCTGGGCTTCTGCCTGGTAGTCGAGTTCTTCGTTCATCCGCTCGGCGAGTTCCGCCAGGAGCGGCTTCACCTCGGTCCCCGGCACGAAGGCCTGGAACAACCTGCTGAAACGCTGGAGCTGCCGAAGGTCGCTCCGCAACGCGTCGTCCGCTCCGGGGTACTGCACCTTGACTGCGACTTCGCGGCCGTCGTGCCAGGTCGCGCGGTGGACCTGGCCGATGCTCGCGGACGCGGCGGGCTCGTCGTCGAACGCGGAGAACCGCTGCTGCCAGGTGCGTCCCAGCTGCTCGGCGAGGACCCGGTGGGTCTGGCGGGTGGCCATGGGCGGCGCCGCGGCCTGGAGCTTCGTCAGGGCCTCGCGATAGGGCTTCGCCATCTCGTCCGGCACTGCCGCCTCGAAGACGCTCAAGGCCTGGCCGAACTTCATCGCGCCGCCTTTGAGCGTCCCCAGGACCTCGAAGAGCTGCTCGGCGGCCTTGGCGGACAGTGTCGCGTTGACCTCTTCGGCGCTCTGCCCGGTCAGCCGCCTGCCCCAGCCTCCGACCGCCCGGCCCGCTATGCCGAGCGGAATACTGGCCAGCTTCGCCGTTCGCGCTGCCCCGTTGCGGGGGATGGCGGCTTCTCGGTCCTCGGCGTTGCGGGAGTCGGTCACCCTCGCGATTCTGCCTTGATTCACTCCGCTCGCGCAGCCTGTTGAGGGCGTGTGTGTGGGCTACGTCGCTCGCTGTATCACCGGGCGCCGCATCCGCAGCCGCTGTGCGGTGGCCAGTCGCGATGGCGGATCGCGCCGTCGAAGAAGTCGATCTCCAGGGTGGCGTTCCACGCGGGCGGCGCATGATCGCTGGGCGAGAGCAGCCGGAGTGCCTGCGCGGCCGCCAGCGCGGCGCACGCCTGCACGGCGCCGAGGTCTGGCCGTTGCACCCGTCCCGCGAGCTGGCTCGCCACCCTCGGCCAGGACTCGTCGAGGCCGGCGCGGTGCAGGTCCGCGCAGCGCAGGCAGCTGCTGCGGCCGGGCACCACCAGCGGTCCGACGATGCCGACCCCGTCCCGGACGCGCACCGGCAGGTGGCTGATCCCGTCCCGGACGAGTTCCTCGATCACTTCGGGAGCAGGCACCACGGTGTCGGTAAGCAGCACGAGCTCCGGCCGCCGGTCCGAGTAGAGCCGGGTGGTCGACGTGTCCGCCCCGGCCCGGTGCACCACCTGAGCCATCGCCTCCCGGCGCGGCATGCCGATCTCCGCCTCGGTGAAGCCCGAGCCCAGATCGCGTTCGCGCACCGTGCCCGACGCCCGGATGTCGATGTGCCCGATTCCGCCGTTGGCGAGCAGGACGGCGATGGCCACGGCCAGCCTGCCGTCGCCGTGGATCGCCACCGCGGTGCGTTCGCGGCGCGCCGTCATGGCCGCCTGATGATGGCGGGCGCGGAGCGACCAGAGCCCTGTCTCCGGCCTCTGTCTCGGATGCCGCTGAGGTTCCCCCGCGTCGGTCACGAGCCCCCGGGCCGTCAGGTCGGTCATCAGGTCCCGCAGCTGTTCATCGTGTTCGCTCTGCGCGAGCACGATGTCGTCGGCGGCCCGTTTCCCGTCCAGCCCTCGGAGCGCTTCGGCCACCTCGGTGGCGACTCCGGCGATCACCACGGCGTGTGCGGGGTCGAGGCCGACCTGGATCTCGCCGTTCCCCCGTTCCAGCACATCCAGGCCGGGAAGCAGGACCGGGAAGGCGGGCAGGATGATCGATCGGAGATCCGGTGCGCGCAGGTTCATGATCACAGGATCGCACTGGTTCGCCGGCCGACCGCCGAGAAAACGCGAGTTATCCACAGGCTGACCTCGTTGTGGACAACTCGAGGCTGTGACCTTTCGGCCCTCGGAGTTGTCGGTGACTGGCCTTACCGTGGTCGAGTGGTCGAAGCACGGACGCCCTCATTGAGGAGCCGGGACACGACGAATCCGTCGGACACTCCCGAACACAAGGTCGAGGTACGGCGCAGCCAACGCCGCCATCGGACCGTCACCGCGTACTGGGACGAGGACACCCTCGTCGTGCTGATCCCTGCCCGGATGACCCGGGCCGAGGAGAAGCACTGGGTAGCCGAGATGCAGCGCAAGCTGCTGCGCAAGGGGCCGCGGCAGGCAGCACCGCCGAAGGCCTCTGACGAGGCGCTGCTGGCGCGCTGCGCCGTGCTCTCGGCGAAGTATCTGGACGGAAAGGCGATACCCGCGAGCGTTCGCTGGGTACCGCCGATGCGAACGAGGTGGGCGTCCTGCACGCCGGTCGACGCGACGATCAGGGTCAGTGATCGCCTGCGCCGGGTGCCGGCCTGGGTGCTGGACTACGTCCTCGTGCACGAACTGGCGCATTTGAAGGAACCAGGGCACAACGCGGCGTTTTGGGAGCTGGTTCGCCGTTATCCCAAGACCGAGCGCGCCATCGGCTACCTGGAGGGCCTGTCCTCCGCCGCCGGTTGGGGCATCGCGGCGGAGGACTGACGTGCCTCAGCTCTTGTCTTCGTCGTCCTTGGGCTTGTTCTTCTCGCGCTCGGCGCGTTCGATCTCGGCGATCGGGTCGATGCCTTCGAGGGTCGACTCGCCATCGCCGAGACGTTCGGCGAAGTCGAGCGGTTCGTCGAGGTCCTCGGCGGTCGGCATCAGGTCGGGGTGGGACCAGAGGCCGTCCCGCTTCTCGATGCCGTGCTGGTCGCCGACCAGCTTCCACAGCGCGGAAGCCGCCCGCATCCGCCTGGGCCGGAGCTCGAGCCCGACCAAGGTGGCGAAGGTCTGCTCGGCGGGGCCACCGGTGGCCCTTCGGCGGCGAAGCGTCTCCCGGAGCGCGTCCGCGCCCGGGAGGCGGTCGCCGATGGCCTCGGCGACCACGACGTCGACCCAGCCTTCGACCAGTGCGAGCAGGGTCTCCAGCCGGTTCAGCGCCGCCTTCTGCTCGGGCGAGGTCTGCGGCTCGAGCAGGCCGGAGGACATGGCCTCTTCGATGCTGGCAGGGTTCGACGGGTCGATCTGGCCCGCGAGCTGTTCCAGCGCCGAGGTGTCGACGGAGATACCGCTCGCGAACTCCTCGACGGTGGCCAGCAGCCGCTGCCGCAGCCAGGGAACGTGGGCGAACAGCCGCTGGTGGGCGGCCTCGCGCGCGGCGATGAAGACCAGCACCTCGCTGGTCGGCAGCTCCAGGCCCTCGGTGAACTTCTCGATGTTCGCCGGCAGGAGCGCGGAGGTGGCCGCGGGGCCGAGCGGAAGGCCGACCTCGGAGGAGGTGAGCACTTCGGAAGCCAACTGAGCCAGGGCGTTACCGAGCTGGGAGCCGAAGGCCATCCCGCCCATCTGCCCCATCATCGACAGCAGCGGACCGGCGGCCTGCTTGGCCTCATCGGGCAGGGCCTGGACCCACGCACCCGAGACCTGCTGGGCGACGGGGTCACAGAGGCGTTGCCAGGTGGGCAGGGTCTTCTCGACCCAGTTACGCGCGGACCACGCGACGGTCGTCGTAGCTCCGGCGGGCAGGATCGTCGCGGCGTCGAGCCACAGCTCTGCCAGGTGGGCGGCGTCACGGACGGCTGTGCTCGAGTCGCCGCCGCTGGAGGACGAAAAGCCGAGTTTGGAGTCGCCGCTTTCGCTGCTGAGGTTCTGCAACGCGATCTGTTTCGCCAGGTCGTAGTTGACCGGCCCGGTCGAGCTGCCGGCCTGGCTGAGCATCTGGCCCAGCTGGCTGAGCATCTGACCGAGCTGATTGAAGGCCTCGGCGCCGGAGGGCTGGCCGCCGGAATCCGACGGCTCGTTCTCGCCTCGTTTGTCGGGATCGGGCGGTCCGAAGCCGAACGGGGGTTTGCTCATGGCACCCACCGTACGCGGGTCCTGGGACCCAGAGCTCGTCAAGTGGAGTGATGAGCGTGGCCTTCACCGAGAAGCGAACACCGTCACCGTACGCTGTCACGCGTGACAGAGCCCTCGGAGGAGACCACAGCAGCGCGGAGCCGTGCGGGCTCCGCGAGCGACCAGGACCGCTCCGAACGGCGGCTGACCCGGCGCGGCTGGACACTGCTGGTCAGTGGCGCGTTGTTCGTCGCCTTCGCACTGGTCGGGTTCTTCATCCCGGTGCCGTATGTGGCGATCAGCCCGGGCCCGACCTACGACACCCTCGGCAAGGACGCCGCCGGGCAGTCGGTGATCCAGGTCAATGGGCACGAGATCTTCCAGACCTCCGGCGAGCTGAGGATGACGACGGTCTCCCTGCGCGATGGCGGCATCACGCTGTTCAACGCGCTCGGTCTCTGGGCGAGTGGTCGGTACGCGCTGGCTCCGCGCGAGGAGTATTTCAAGCCGGGCGAGACCAACGAGCAGGTCCGCCAAGAGAACATCCAGCAGCTGCAGGACTCGCAGACCGCTGCTCAGGTCGCCGCGCTGCGCCGCAAGTTCCCGGTGAAGGTGCTCACGAAGACGATCGTCTCCGGCAGCCCGGCGGACAAGGTGCTCGCCCCGGGTGACCGGCTTCTGGTGGTCAACGGGCAGACGGTCAAGGAAGCGACCGATGTGCGGGCCGCGCTGAACGGGACGAAGCCCGGGCAGACCGTCCAGATCACCTTCAAGTCCGACGGGCAGGAAGAACGCACCGTGCCGCTCACGCTCGCGCAGCGGCCCGATGGCCCGGAAGGCTTCATGGGCCTGACCGCGGTGGATCGTGCCGATGTCCCCTTCGACGTGAAGATCTCGCTGCAGGATGTCGGCGGCCCGTCGGCGGGGCTGATGTTCGCGCTCGCGATCGTCGACAAGATGGAGCCCGGCGACCTGGCCGGCGGCAGGCACATCGCCGGAACGGGTGAGATCTCGGAGAAGGGCGTCGTCGGCGCGATCGGCGGCATCTCGTTCAAGGTGGTCGGCGCTCGCGAGGCCGGTGCCACCGACTTCCTCGTGCCCGCGCACAACTGCGCCGAGGCGAAGACCGCCGCGCCCGACGGCCTGAACCTGATCAAGGTAGCCACGCTGGACGAGGCGATCGCGCAGCTCGAGAACCTCAAGGCGGGACGGCCGACCGCCTCCTGCTGACCACCGGGGGAGCAAGGGACCTTTGCTATCGCCCCTCGGGTCTGACTGACAAGAGCAAGGGACCTTTGGTATCGCCCAGCGGATGTCTGGAGCTGGCGATAGCAAAGGTCCCTTGCTCTCTTTTGCAGGTCAGGGCAGCATGGTCGCCTTCAGGGCTTCGAGCAGGTTCGGGGCCAGCTCCGGGTTCTCGATGATCTCGTCGACAGGGACGTCACCGGGTTCTTCGGGCTGTCCGGCACCGCGAAGCCGCATGACGCACGCTCCGGAACCGTCCCGCAGCACTGCGGCCACGAGCCGGGCCTCAGTCCGGCGCGGGTGGTCGGCGGCCGCTTGACGCAGGCGTTCGGCGTCGGTCTCGGGCACTACCGGAAGCTCGGCTTCGGCGTCCGGAGGCAGCACGATGATCTCCTGCGCGAGCGCGCAGCCCAGCACCAGATCGGGCCACGCGATCTGCGCCAGCGCTTCACCCAGATCGCCGTCCGGCAGCGACTCCTGGGCGACCGGCGTCAGCGGGGCCGACGGGTCGAGTTGCCCGGCCAGTTCGGGCTGCTCGTCCAGCAGCGCCGCGGTCGGGACCAGCGCGAACAACTGCGGCGGCTGATCCCATCCTCCGGAGGCTACGAACTCCTCGACTTCGCGGGCCAGGCCGGCCACGCCCTGCTGCTCACTCGGTGCCATTGGCACATCGTTCCAGGCGGTCGGGGCAGCGGCCTTCCGAGTCCGGTTTGGGCGGGTTCCGGGAACTTCCGACGGCATCCGTAGAGTTAGAGCATCAGGGGCCGCACGCGGTACGCGCGCCCCCGCGAAAAGTTCACCAAACCAGGAGCGTGTGCAGTGGCCACTCGGCCCCCCGTGAGCCTGCCGAAGCTGTCCCGGCGCAGCCGGATACTGCTCATCATCGCCGCCGTAGTCATTCTGGCCCTGCTACTGGGCGCGAGACTGCTGGACACCTACGTCGATTGGCTGTGGTTCGGCGAGGTAGGCGCCCGGACGGTGTTCAGCACGGTGCTGATCACCCGCGTCGTCTTGTTCTTCGCCGTAGGGCTCTTGGTGGGAGGCGCGCTCGCGATCAGTTTGATGATCGCGTACCGGTCCAGGCCCGTCTTCGTGCCGGTTTCCGGCAACGACGACCCGCTCGCGCGCTATCGGTCCGCGATCGTCGGCCGGATCCGCCTGTTCGGCATCGGCATCCCGGTGCTGACCGGGCTCATCGCCGGCGCGTCCGCGCAGAGCGACTGGCAGGTCGTGCAGCTGTTCCTGAACGGCACACCGTTCGGCCAGACCGATCCCGAGTTCGGCAACGACGTCGGTTTCTACGCCTTCGACCTCCCGTTCTACAACTGGCTCCTGGGCTGGCTGTTCATCGCGGTCGTCATCGCGTTCTTCGGCGCGCTGATCTCGCACTACGTCTTCGGCGGCATCCGGCTCGCGGGCAAGGGCGGCCAGCTCGCCGGCCCGACCCGTGCCCAGCTCGCCATCACCATCGGCATCTTCGTGCTGCTTAAGGCGGTCGAGTACTTCTTCGACCGCTATAACCTGTTGCTCTCCGACCGGGGGGCGCCGCTGTTCATCGGTGCGACCTACACCGACCTGAACGCGGTCCTGCCCGCGAAGCTGATCCTTCTGTGCATCTCGGTGATCTGTGCCGTCGCGTTCTTCGCCGGTGCGTTCCTGCGCAATCTGCAGCTGCCCGCGATCGCGCTGGTGCTGCTGATCCTGTCGAACGTGCTCGTAGGCGTCGCGTGGCCCGCGGTGCTCGACCAGTTCTCCGTGAAGCCCAACGCCAACGAGAAGGAATCGGCGTCGATCCAGCGCAATATGGACGCGACACGTCAGGCGTTCGGCCTGACCAACGTCGAGTACAAGGACTACACCGGCAAGTCCGAGGCGACCTCCGCGGAGATCAAGGCGGACAAGGGGACCGTTCCGAACATCCGGCTCCTCGACCCGAACATCCTCAGCGACACCTTCACGCAGCGTGTCGGCCGTGAGAACTTCTACGGCTTCCCGTCCAAGCTGGACATCGACCGCTACACCCTCAACGGTGTCACGCAGGACTACATCGTCGCGGCCAAGGAGATCAAGACCGAAGGCCTCACCGGCAACCAGACGAACTGGATCAACAAGCACCTCGTCTACACGCACGGAAACGGCTTCGTCGCCGCGCCGGCCAACACGATCGACCGCGCGCTGAAGGATGCCAACTCCGACGGCGGCTACCCGATCGCCACCACCAGCGACACCCAGAACCCGGCGGGTGCCGGGTCGTCC
Source organism: Amycolatopsis sp. NPDC102522 (assembly GCF_055584485.1). Lineage (NCBI taxonomy): Bacteria > Bacillati > Actinomycetota > Actinomycetes > Pseudonocardiales > Pseudonocardiaceae > Amycolatopsis > Amycolatopsis sp. NPDC102522. The sequence goes on from NZ_JBVJLY010000010.1 coordinate 45,892, forward strand.
GACCCGAACAAGCCGGGCATCAAGGTGGACGAGCCCCGTATCTACTACGGCGAGCTCGCGACCGACGCCGCGTACGCGATCGTCGGCGGCACGGCGGGACAGGCGCCCGGCGAGTACGACACCGCGGTCGACCGCGGTTACATCTACAAGGGCTCCGGCGGCGTGCCGATCGACAACTGGTTCAACCGGCTCGTCTTCGCCGCCGAGTACGGAGAGCGGAACATCCTCTTCTCCGACGCCATCGGCGACGGATCCAAGATCATGTTCAACCGCGAACCGCGGGAACGTGTCGCGAAGGCCGCCCCGTGGCTGACCCTCGACGGCGACCCGTACCCGGCGGTCGTCAACGGCAAGATCATCTGGATCGTCGACGGCTACACGACGATGAACAATTTCCCGTACGCCCAGCAGACCCAGCTCGGCCAGGCGACCAACGACTCGCTCAGCGGCACCACCCGCCAGGCGAACTCCTCGATCAACTACATCCGCAACTCGGTCAAGGCCACCGTCGACGCGTTCGACGGCACCGTGACCCTGTACGGGGTCGAGGACAACGAGCCGGTGCTCAACGCCTGGAAGAAGGTCTTCCCGGACCTGGTCAAGCCGAGCAGCGAGATCTCACCGGACCTGCGGTCGCACTTCCGCTATCCCGAGGATCTCTTCAAGGTGCAGCGGGAACTCCTCTCGAAGTACCACGTGAACAACCCCGCCGAGTTCTACGCTCAGCAGGCCTTCTGGAGCGTCCCGCAGGACCCGACGCAGGAAGGCGGCGTGAACGCCTCCGCCTCCGGCATCGCCAACCAGCCCGGCTATTACGTCCTGGCCACCGCGCCGGGCGACGCCAAATCACGATTCCAGCTCACCAGTTCACTGACCGGTCTCCAACGGCAGTACCTGGCGGCCTGGATGTCGGTGTCGTCCGATCCCGAAGACTACGGACGAATGCGGGTCCTGAGACTGCCCACAGGAGCGAGTGGCGCGACCCAGGTGGACGGACCCGTCCAGGTCCAGAACAGATTCCAAAGTGATCCACGGGTCGCGCAGGACCGGACACTCTTCAACAACCCGAATGTCACGGTCACCTACGGAAACCTGATCACACTGCCCGTCGCCAACGGCTTCCTCTACGTGGAACCGGTCTACATCCGGCAACGGAACCAGCTGAGCTATCCGCAGTTGGCCCGAGTCCTGGTCTCGTACGGCACCAAGATCGGCTTCGCGCCGACGCTGAACGAAGCGCTCGATCAGGTCTTCGGTGCGGGCACCGGATCCGGGGTCACACCACCCCAGACCGGCGGCACTCCGGGACCCACGACACCGCCGCCGGGTACGACGACTCCGCCGCCTGCCAGCGGTAATCCGGCGCTCGATAAAGCCGCGGGCGAGATGCACGACGCCTGGACCAAATACAAGGCGGCCCAGCAGACGGGCAACTACGCGGATCAGGGTGCTGCCCTTGCCGCGCTCGACTCCGCATACCGGGCCTACGAGGCGGCCAAGGCCAGCCCGCCGGCCAGCGCACCGCCCACCAGCAAGCCCGGAGGGTGACCTCGCTTACCTAAAGGCCCCCTGCTTTGCGCCTGTTCGGAGCGCAGGCGTAAGGTAGGGGACACAACGCGGGGTGGAGCAGCTCGGTAGCTCGCTGGGCTCATAACCCAGAGGTCGCAGGTTCAAATCCTGTCCCCGCTACAGAGGTAGGAGGCCCGTGTCTGCGGATTGCGCAGACCGGGCCTCCTTCGTTTTGTCCCCGGGGGTCGAACCCCCGGACCCCCGCCAGGGAGGGCTTCGCCCCCTGGACCCCCCGAAGCGTTCGGTAGCGCAGCGTATGAGCGCGGGAGTGAGCAAGGGACCTTTGCTATCGCGCCGAGGTGGCGGCGGTAGCGGGGGACCTTTGGTATCGCCGGAGTGGCGGAGAGCGGGGGACCTTTGCTATCGCGTGGGGGTGGGGGCGACCCAGCAGGCGTAGCCGTCGGGGCGGTAGAGGACGGCGTCCGTGGAGGGCCACGGTAGGGCCGTGACGAGCTGGGTCGTCAGGCGTGGCGAGCGGGCGTGGGCCCGCGCGGCGTCGACGTGGGCCGGGGAGGTCGTGAGGAGCACGAAGTCGCCGTTGTGAAAGAGCGTGCTGGGCCGAAGCGGGCCCGCGTCGGTGGCGACGTCCTGGTCGTTCAGCCGCGAGCCGAGCGCCGGGTGCGAAGTCCCGTAGGTCGTGTAGCGGATCCCGAGACCGGAGACCATCCCCGCCAGGTGCCGGTTCACCTCGGGCAGCTCGACCAGGTCGGCGAAAAAGTCGCGAAGAGCGCGAGACTCGTGGGACCGCGGAGTCAGCCCCAGCTGAGCCGCGACGTTGTGCAGCACTTGAGCCCCGACGGGGTGCCGTTCGGCCTCGTAGGTGTCCAGCAGGTCGTCACCGGCCCAGCCGCGCACCGTCGCGGCGAGCTTCCAGCCCAGGTTCATGGCGTCCTGCACGCCCAGGTTCAGCCCCTGGCCGCCTGCCGGGAAATGGATGTGCGCGGCGTCGCCCGCCAGCAGTACCCTCCCGACGCGGTAGTGCTCGGCCTGCCGCGCGGCATCGGAAAACTGGGACGCCCACCGGATTTCCGACACGGTCGAGGAGGCGCCGTACGCGTCGAGCAGCGCCTTCCGGACTTCGTCGTGGGAAACGGCGGACCGGATGTCCGTAGGCCGTGAAGCCCTGTCGCCGTACACGAAGCGGTAGAGACCCGGTTCTCCCAGCGGAATCAGGCCTTTGAACGTGGTCGCACCGGTCGGCTCGCCGACGTTCCGCATCGTTCGCCACTGTTTTTGCGCACCGTCAGGGATTTTGTCGAACAGGACGTCCGCGACGACGCCGAAGCCTTCACCGTCCACGCCGGGAAAGTCCACGTTCAGTCCTTTTCGTACAACACTTCGAGAACCGTCGCAGCCGACGAGGTACTTCGCGCGCAGCCGGGTTTCGCCACCGTCTGTTCGGTACCGGACAGAGACAGAGTCTTTGTCCTGAACGAAATCGATTACTTCGGCTCCGCGCACCACCTTCGTTCCTTGTGTGACAAGCCGTTCTTCCAGGTACTCCTCGACCTGAGCCTGCGGAATCCCCATCTGGAAGGGAAAGTGAGTGTCCCAACCGTGGTAGTCGACGGGGATCATCGCGAAATGTCCGTCCTGCACTGTCGTGAACGAACGCTCTTCGGCGCCGTCCAGAAGTCCGCGCAGCTCCAGCATTTCCGCGGTGCGCGGCTGCAGGTTCAGCGCTTTCGACAGTCCTGTGCGTTCGGGAAGCCGTTCCAGTACCACGACATCGACGCCGGCGAGTGCGAGTTCGTGGGCCAGCATCAGCCCCGTCGGTCCCGCCCCGGCCACGACCACGTCCGTCCCCAGGTTGTTCATACCACTCCTTAACGACGTTAAATTGACCTGCGCCCAGCGTGCCCTTAACATCGTTAAATTGTCAAGGAGTTACCGCGGGAAAGAAGGTGAAAAGTGGGTCTGACCAGGCAGGACATCGTCCGCGCCGGGCTGCGGCTGCTGAACGACGTCGGGCTCAACGGGCTGACGCTCCGCCTCATCGCGCAGGAGCTCGGCGTCAAGGCGCCGGCGCTGTACTGGCACGTGAAGAACAAACAAGAGCTGCTCGACGAGATGGCGACACTGATGTACGCCGACGCGATGCCGGGCCGGGTGCCTGAAGGTATGGGGGAGCGGGACTCTCTCGACCTGGCGGCGCGGGGTTTGCGCCGGATGATGCTCGCTTACCGTGACGGGGCAAAGGTCTTCTCCGGGACCTTCATGACCGATGACAGCCTGCTCGGTGACAATCCGCTCCAGCCCCGCGTCGACGCGGGGCTGGAACTGTACCTGGCTGGACGAGCGTTGTTCACCGTCTACAGCTACGTCGTCGGTTTCACGATCGAAGAGCAGGCGGTTTATCCGGTTCCGGGCGAACGGGACCCGCGGTACGACATTTTGAACACCGCGTGGGTCTTCGACGAGGACGTCGAGGGCAGGTTCGGCGACGGGCTGACCATGGTGCTCAACGGCGTCTTCGCTTGGCTGGATGACAAAGTCTCGCCATAAAGGCAGGTCAAGGGCCCTTCGAGAAGTTAAGGGTACCCCCCTGAAACCCGGGTTCGGCCCCGTGTAATCTATTAACACAACGACGCGGGGTGGAGCAGCTCGGTAGCTCGCTGGGCTCATAACCCAGAGGTCGCAGGTTCAAATCCTGTCCCCGCTACAGAGAAAACGAAGCGCGGATCTGCGGAAATCGCAGATCCGCGCTTCTTTCTTTTCCGCTTCCGCTGCCCGTGCGCCCTCCGGGTCGATCACCCGCCGTCGTTGGTCGGGGCGGGGGACGCGTACCGCTGTCCGTGGCGAAGGCCGGTTGCGCAGCGTGTTCGGTCCATTGTGGACAGGCGTAATGCGTTGGGCCGAATGAGCGCATATCACTAGCCACAATGGACAGATGCGCTGACCACAGTGGACACAGGTTCCGAAAAGTGGGACCGTAGAGTACGTGTCCGAATTGAATGCAACAGCCGCCGCACTGCTCGGTCTTCTCCACGACGGTCCCGCCACGGGCGGGCAACTGGTCGCGGGGGCGGGTGAGCGTTTCGGCGCCTTCTTCAGCGTGACCCGCAGCCAGGTGTACCGGGAGCTCCCCGCCTTGTCGAAGGAGGGCCTCGTCCGCCTCGGCAAGCAGGGCCCGCGGTCGAGCCAGCAGTACCTCATCACCGCGGCGGGCAAGAAGGCGTTCAAGACGTGGCTGTCCTCCGAAGCCGGTCCTGACCACCTCCGCAGCCCGCTGATCCTGCGTCTCGTGCACGCCGGTTCGCTGACGGTGAAGCAGCGCTCGACTCTGCTCGAGTCAGCGCGCGCCAGCTACACCCAGCAGCTCGACGAGGCCAAGGCGGCCACCAAGGGGGCCGACGGCCCGTACGCCAAGGCGGTCGCCGAATTCGCGCAGGCCCAGGCCAAAGCGGCCCTGAAACTGCTGGATTCCATCCCTCAGTCCTGACCTGGACGGGTGCCCACGACCGGTTACTCGCAACCGGTCGTGGGTTTTGCCGTAACCTTGTTCGACGTGAGTGATGAGTTCGATGCGGCCCTGAAGGACCTGACCGGCAAGCTGACGCAGATCGAGTCGGTGATGGACCTGGACGCGCTGCGCGCCCAGGTGGCCGAGCTGGAGGAACAGGCGTCCAGCCCGAACCTCTGGGACGACCCCGAAGCGGCGCAGAAGGTCACCAGCCAGCTGTCCCACCGGCAGAGTGAGCTGCGACGCATTTCCGAGCTGCGGCAGCGGCTCGACGATCTGGGCGTCCTCTATGAACTGGCCGAGGCCGAGGGCGACTCCGCCAGTGTGGCCGAGTCCGAGTCCGAGCTCACGGCGCTCACCAAGGACATCGACGGCCTCGAGGTCCGCACCCTGCTGTCGGGTGAATACGACCCGCGCAACGCCGTGGTCACCATCCGGTCCGAAGCGGGCGGCGTGGACGCGGCCGACTGGGCCGAGATGCTGCTCCGGATGTACCTGCGGTGGGCGGAGCGCCACAACTACCCGACGGACGTCTACGACATCTCCTACGCCGAAGAAGCGGGCATCAAGTCCGCCACCTTCAAGGTGACCGCGCCCTACGTCTACGGCACGCTCTCGGTCGAGCAGGGCACGCACCGGCTGGTGCGCATCTCGCCGTTCGACAACCAGAGCCGCCGTCAGACCTCCTTCGCGCATGTCGAGGTGATGCCCGAGGTCGAGGAGGTCGACCACGTCGACATCCCCGAGAAGGACATCCGCGTCGACGTGTACCGCTCGTCCGGTCCCGGCGGCCAGAGTGTCAACACGACGGACTCGGCGGTGCGGATCACGCACATCCCGACCGGCGTGGTCGTTTCGTGTCAGAACGAAAAGTCGCAGCTGCAGAACAAGGCGGCCGCGATGAAGGTTCTCCAGGCGCGGCTGCTGCTGCGGAAGAAGGAGGAGGAGCGCGCCGAGATGGACGCGCTCAAGGACGGCGGCTCCAGCTGGGGCAACCAGATGCGCTCCTACGTTCTGCACCCGTACCAGATGGTCAAGGACCTGCGGACCGAGTTCGAGGTCGGCAACCCGTCGTCCGTTCTCGACGGCGAGATCGACGGTTTCCTGGAGGCGGGCATCCGCTGGCGTAAGCAGTCCGGAGCCGCGTAACAACCCTGCGTGAGAAGAGCAAGGGACCTTTGGTGTCACTCTCCGGAAGAGAGTGACACCAAAGGTCCCTTGCTCGCTTGGCCGCCGGGACCGGGCTACCCGGGCTTAACGGCGGGCATGGGTAGTATGCCGAACCGTGATCCGGCTCGAAGAGGTTTCCAAGGTCTACAAGACCTCGACCCGTCCCGCCCTCGAAAGGGTGTCGGTCGAGATCGACAAAGGTGAGTTCGTCTTCCTGATCGGTCCCTCGGGGTCCGGGAAGTCGACCTTCCTGCGTCTCCTGCTGCGCGAAGAGGTGCCGAGCAAGGGTCGCGTCATGGTCTCCAACTTCGACGTCGCCAAGCTCGCCCGTCGCCGGGTGCCGCGTCTGCGGCAGACCATCGGCTGCGTCTTCCAGGACTTCCGCCTGCTGTCGAACAAGACCGTCGCCGAGAACGTCGCCTTCGCGCTCGAAGTCATCGGCAAGCCGCGCCCCACGATCCGCAAGGTCGTGCCCGAGGTGCTCGAACTGGTCGGCCTCGACGGCAAGGCCGACCGTCTCCCCAACGAACTCTCCGGTGGCGAGCAGCAGCGTGTCGCGATCGCCCGTGCGTTCGTGAACCGCCCGCTCGTGCTGCTCGCCGACGAACCGACCGGGAACCTGGACCCCGACACCAGCCAGGACATCATGTTGCTGCTGGAGCGGATCAACCGCACCGGCACGACGGTGCTGATGGCCACCCACGACCATTCGATCGTGGACTCGATGCGGCGAAGGGTCGTCGAGCTTCAGCTCGGCAAGGTCATCCGTGACGACGCCCGAGGCGTCTACGGCATCGGCCGCTGACCGGCCCCGCCCTCCTCCGTTACCCACGACTTCCAAGGGACATCAACCCCGATGCGCGCCAGTTTCGTCTTCAGCGAGGTAGTCACCGGCTTGCGCCGGAACGTCACGATGACCATCGCGATGATCCTCACCACCGCGGTCTCCCTCGCCATGCTCGGCTTCGGTCTGCTGGCCGTCGGCACGATCGACAAGATGAAGGCCAACTTCCTCGCCGACGTCGAGGTTTCGGTCTATCTGGTCAACGACATCAGCTCGGGTGACCCGAACTGCTCGCAGTCCGCCTGCCAGGCGCTGCGCCAGGACCTGCAGGGCAACGACGGCGTCGAGTCGGTCGTGTTCGAGAACCGCGAGCAGTCCTACGAGCGGTTCAAGAAGATGTTCGAGAGCCAGCCGGAACTGCTCGCGCTGACCGGGCCGGAGGCGCTGCCCGCGTCGCTCCACGTCAAGCTGAAGAACCCCGAGCGCAGCCAGGCGATCATCCAGGAGTACACCGGCAAACCCGGCGTCAGCAAGGTCGACGACCAGCAGAAGGCACTGGACCGCGTGTTCAACGCGCTCAACGGTGTGCGGAACCTGGCGTTCGGGGCCGCGCTGATCATGGCCATCGCCGCGCTGATGCTGATCGCCAACACGATCCAGGTGTCGGCGTTCACCCGGCGCACCGAGGTCGGCATCATGCGCCTGGTCGGCGCGACCCGGTGGTACACGCAGCTGCCGTTCCTTCTGGAGGCGGTGGTCGCCGGCCTTGTCGGTGCGATCATCGGGATCGTCTTCCTCGTGCTCACCAAGGTGCTGTTGCTCGACTTGGTGCTCACCGGTGACGTGTTCCCCGCGGTCGGCATGCTCGAATTGCTGTTCCCGGTGGCACCGATCCTGCTCGCCGTCTCGGTCGTCATTTCGGCGATCACCGGCTACGTGACGCTGCGTCTGTACGTGCGCCACTAGCCGCCCCGATAACCACCTGCTCGAACACAGGAAATCACGTAGAGTCGCCGCTATGCCCAAGGAACGTGGACACAAGGTGATCGTGTCGAACCGCAAGGCTCGCCACGATTACTCCATCCTCGACACCTACGAAGCCGGTCTCGTGCTCGTCGGTACCGAGGTGAAGAGCCTGCGTGAAGGACGGGCATCACTGGCCGACGCGTTCGCCACGGTGGACGACGGCGAGGTGTGGCTGCGCAACGTGCACATCCCGGAGTACGTGCAGGGCACGTGGACGAACCACACGCCGCGCCGCACCCGGAAGCTGCTGCTGCACCGCCAGGAGATCGAGCGGCTCATCGGCAAGACCAAGGAGAGCGGGCTTTCCCTGGTCCCGCTGTCGATGTACTTCAAGGACGGCAAGGTCAAGGTCGAGATCGCGCTCGCCAAGGGCAAGAAGTCCTACGACAAGCGTCAGGACATCTCCAAACGCGACGCGGACCGCACCATCAGCCGGGCCTTGGGCCGGGCGCTGAAGGGCCGGTACAACGATTGATCCACGGACCTGCTTCGGACGCCGAGATCCCCGAGTGGATCTCGGCGCTGGGTATCGACGGGCTCGTGGACCTTCATCTGCACTTCCTGCCGAAGCCGGTCATGGACAAGGTGTGGGCCTATTTCGACCAGGCCGAGGAGCACTACGGCATGGCCTGGCCGGTGCACTACCGCACGTCGGAGGAAGAGCGGATCGAAACCCTGCGCTCGTTCGGCGTGCGCAAGTTCGCGCCGCTGGTCTATCCGCACAAACCGGGGATGGCCGAATGGCTGACCTCCTGGGCGCTGGAGTTCGCCGAACGTGTGCCGGACGCCGTCCCGACGGGAACGTTCTACCCCGAACCCTCCGCACTGTCCGTTGTGGACGGAGCGCTAAGGGCGGGCGCCCGCTGTTTCAAGGCGCACGTCCAGGTCGGCGCCTACGACCCGCGTGACGAGCTGCTGGACGGCGTCTGGGGCGCGCTGGCGGACGCGGGTGTCCCGGTGGTCGTCCACTGTGGACACGGTCCGTTGAAGGGCGCCTACACCGGGCTACGACTGTTCGAAGAGATCCTGGTCCGGCATCCCGGCCTGACACTGGTGCTCGCGCACGCGGGTATGCCGGAGATCGACTTCGCGTTCGAGCTGGCCCGGAAGTATCCGCGGGTGTACCTCGACACCACGATGGTCGGGGTCGACTTCACCCGGCGCGGCAACCCGCTCCCGCCGGACTGGACGGATCTGCTGGCGGAGTTCCCCGATCGCGTGGTGCTCGGCACCGACTTCCCCAACATCCCGTACTCCTACGCCACACAGCTGCAGGCGATCGCCGGCTGGGCAGCCGACGATCGCCTGGGTGAGCCTTTCCTGCGGGCGGTGCTGCACGACACCCCCGCGAAGCTGCTCAGCGTTTGAGCTGCGCCATCTCGGTGACCGAGAGCGCCCGGCCGAGCAGCCGCGTCCCCAGCTCCGAGACCGGGATCTGCTTGCCCGCCAGGAGGAAACCGCCGGTCGCCAGCGCCACCCACGGCACGGGACCCTGCGTGAGACCGTCGCTCAGCGGCGCGAAGCCGTGCGCGGCCAGTCCGAGCAGGCCGCCGGCGATCGCCAGCCCGGCCAGCACGAGCTGAGGCGTCTGCGCGGTCGAGGCCGGGCCGGAGGCCTGCGTTTCGAAGCGGGCGAAGAGCCGCAGGAGACCGAGGAGCACCAGCCCGCAGGCGCCGAGCCAGGCCGGGACCATCGTCAGCCACAGCACGGAACCCGGTTCGGGGGTCTCGTAACCCAGGCCGTAGACCGTGACACCGGAGACGACGATCAGCGCCGGCATGTGCCACAGGTAGACACTCATGAACCGCGGGCCGATCCACTTCAGGGCGGCGTCGAGGTTCGGACGGGCGGCCAGGGCGTTCAGCTGCGGTTTGAAGGCCAGCAGGAGCCCGATCTGGCCGATCGCGAGGAAGGCCAGCAGCACGGTGGGCGGGCTCATGTTCGAAACCGGGGCGCCCGGCATGCCGATCATGCTGGCCGGGTACGGGCCGAAGGCGACCATCAGCGCCGTGATGCCGAAACCGGCGCCCGCCATGCCCAGCGCGGCGTTGCGGCTCAGTGAGCCGAGGCGGCCCTGCGTGTAGTGGAAACCGAGCTGGTGCACGGCCATCCAGACGAAGATCGCGTTCGCGAAACCGATCAGGCCGAGGTCGTTGAAGCGGGCGACGTCGACGAGGACGGCCGCGGCCAGCATCACGAGCGGGACTTTCAGGCCCCAGCGGCGATGCGCGGCGGCCAGCATCGGGGTGAGCAGCACGGTGAGCACGTACACGGCCAGGAACCACAGCAGCTGGGCGGCGATCGCGCCGCCGACCTGCAGCGGCTGCTCCGGGATGCCCATCCCGCGCAGGATGTCCGGGACGAACAGCCAGACGGCCACCAGTGGCAGCACCGGGATCATCAGCCGCTTGAGGCGGGCCGCGAGCCAGGAGCGGGAACTTTCCGCGCGGCCCAAGGAGATCAGGTTCGCCGCGCCGCCTGCGAAGAACACGAGAGGCATTACTTGACTGAGCCAGGTGATGACCCACCAGCCGGGCGTCGCGAGGGCGTTCCCCGTGTTGAGGTGGCCGTCGGCGTAGGAGAGCACGGGCATGCCCCAGTGCTGGACGACGACCGCGAGGATCGCGACCGCTCGGACGATGTCCAGGAACCTGTCCCGGCCCTGTTTCTGGCTCGTGTGCATGGGAAGAAGCCTGGTGCTTTCCAGGCTCGGAAACAGCAGTGCGGGCCGCCGTATCGGTCTTCCGGTTTTCGCCCGCCGAAGGTGGAGTTTTCCCTACCCCACACCGTCGGGTTCGGGCTCCGGCCGCGGCGCGGGCTCCGGAACCTGGGCCTGGCACAGCCGGAACTCCCAGCAGTCGTCCTCGGCGCGGCCGAGTTCGTACCGGGTTTCGATCTTCGGCCCGTCGTGGAGATGGACGTGCTTGAGGACGGTGCCGGCGACCGGCTCGGTGTCACCGAGCTCCTGGACGCGTCCGTCGAGGGGCCCGCCGAAGAAGCGGACGCTGTGGGAGGTCCGGTCGGTCATAGGGCCTCCTCGGTTCGGCTCGTCACTCACTGACAGTCTGCCCATGTTAGGTGAGTGACGGCTTCGCCACCAAGAGCTACTTCAGCGTCCTAAGTAAGTGAGGACCGCGCGGACCCGGCGGTGTTCCACGGAACTCGCTTCGAGGCCGAGCTTCGAGAAGATGTTGCCGATGTGCTTCTCGACCGCGCCGTGCGAGACGACGAGAGAGTTCGCGATCGCGGTGTTCGACAAGCCCTGCGCCATCAGCCCCAGCACTTCGGACTCGCGGGCGGTGAGCGCGTCGAGAGGGTTCTTGCGGCCACGGGCCATCAGCTGCGCGATGACGTCCGGATCGATGGCCGTGCCACCACCGGCGACACGCTTGACCGCGTCGAGGAAGTCGCTGACGTCGGCGACGCGTTCCTTGAGCAGGTAACCGACTCCGCCCGCGCCGCCGGACAGCAGCTCGACGGCGTAGCTCTCCTCGACGTACTGGGAAAGCACGAGAACGGGAAGGCCGGGAACGGCCTCACGGGCTCCCAGCGCCGCGCGCAGGCCTTCGTCGGTGAAGGTGGGAGGCATCCGCACGTCGACGATCGCGAGATCCGGCCGGTGCTCCTTGACGGCGCCGAGCAGGTCGTCGCCGTTGTCCACGGCGGCGACGGTCTCGATGTTCTCGTCGGCGAGCAGGCGGATCACCCCCGCCCGCAACAGCACAGCGTCTTCGGCGATGACGACCCGCATCCTGCCCCCAGGTTCGTGAGTGAACGGCAGGGCCTATTCACTCACGAACGGGTCACCATTGACACGGCAGGTCCGCGCGAATCACCGTCGGGCCACCGGGCGGGCTGACGACGGTGATCACGCCGTCGATCGTGGCCGCCCGGTCGGCGAGCCCGGCGAGCCCGCCACCTGGCCGGACTTCGGCGCCGCCGTGCCCGTTGTCGGTGATCTCGACGATCACCATCGCGTCGGTGCGCCACACCTTCACGCCCGCTTCGGTCGCGCCCGAATGCTTCGCGATGTTCGTCAGCGTCTCGCCGACGATGAAGTACGCCGTCGTCTCGACCGCGGCGGGCGGTCGCGGTTCGACGTCCACCTCGACGTCGACGTGGATCGGCGACTTGGCGGCCTGCGCGGACAGCGCCGCGTCGAGGCCGCGGTCGCCGAGCACGGCCGGGTAGATGCCGCGGGCGAGGTCGCGCAGTTCCGACACCGCGAGCTTGGCGTCGAGGTGCGCTTCGTCGATCAGTTCGCGCACGGCGTCGGGGTCCTGGTCGAACTTCGACTTCGCGCGGCCCAGGCTCATCGCGACGGCGACCAGGCGCTGCTGGGCGCCGTCGTGCAGGTCGCGTTCGATGCGGCGGCGTTCGGCCTCGGCGGCGTCGACACCGCGAGCCCGCGACGCCTGCAGCCGCTCGGCCTTCTGCTCCAGCTTCTGGGTGCGGTTCGGGCCGAGCAGCGAGAACGCCAGGTTGCCGTGCAGCCAGCCGACCCACGGGGTCACCCAGATCGCCATCGGCAGCAGCACGATCGACGCGATCGCGATCGGGAGCTCCACGCAGGCCAGCGGGAACGCCAGCATCAGGTAGGCGAGGTCGCGCCAGGTCGTCGGGTCGGTCAGCCGGGTCAGCCAGCGCTTGACCAGCGAGAGCCCTTCGAGGGGGAGACGTTCGACCGGCTCCAGCGGAGTTTCGAGCATCTTCCGTGCCCAGCCCCGCTCGCGGTCGGCGGACCAGCGGATGAAGTTGGTCGTGGCCATGAGGATCGGGAAGCCGACCCACACCACCGCCGTCGCGATGCCGACCGACAGGCCCACGATGATCAAAACGAACTGGAGCAGCCGGAACAAGAAGCTGACGAACATGTAGACGATGGTCCGCAACGGCCGCGGCCGCGGAATCTGCACTTGCTGTACCTGCTGGTCGATCGTCATCCGCGCACCGTGCTCATCGTCGGAACCTCGCCCCATGAATCCTCCAGACGGCGACGCTGGGCATGGGTCGGCCCGAGCAGCGCCGTCGCCAGCCGGGCGTGCAGCCCCGCCAGCGCCTTCGTCAACGCTACCGAGAGCGCGACGCACAACACGCCGAGAGCCGCCCACGGCAGCGCCGAGACCGTCGAGTCGACGGTGAACCACGCGTTTTCCCAGGTCGGGAAGCGATACTCGCCATTCGGCAGGAAGCGGTAGTAGATCGGCAGGCCGGCGAGGCCGAGACTGGTCGACCAGAACACCGTGACCAGGACGAACTCGACGATTCCGAGCGGGAAGAGCACCAAGAAGTAGCTGAGGTCGCGCCAGGTCGAGCCGTCCCGCAGCCGTGCCTTCCAGCGCACGGACTGGCCGGCGGCGGGCAACGGGAGGTACGGCAGGTCGATGTAGCGGTCGAGCAGCGCGTACACCCTGGCACGCTCCATCCTGGCCGCCCCGCGGACCGACAGGATCACCAGCGCGAGGATCGGCAGCCCGATCCAGACGATCGCCGTGCCGATCCCCGCCCAGATGAACGCCATCAGGAGCGCGAACGCGCACACGCCCATCGGCAGGTTCATCAGCAGGTAGACCAGCGAGCCGCCGAACGACGGATCGGACCTGCTCAGCTCCCGCTCGGCCGCTAGCGAACTCATGGTCGTGCTCCTCTCCGAGGTCGATGGGACAAGCATCGTCTCCGGGAGGGGGCGGCGACATGGTGCCCGCGGGCATCCCGCAGGTGGGGCTAGCCCCACCTGCGGGATTAACCCGGTTGCCGACCGCGTTATGATGTAGAGGTTGTATCCCACCAAGGGGGTGAACGGTTTCGACTTTGGACGTTGAATCAGGAGAAGCGTGCCGGTGCAGGCGAGAGACCACCGTAAGCGTCATCGCAAACCAATAAGCGCCGAGCCTAAGAGCCAGCGCGAGTTCGCCCTTGCTGCCTAAGCAGTAGAGCAACTCTGTCGGTCCGGGGTCGCCTCCGACCCGGTCACCGGCATCAGCTAGGAGGCTTACCGTCACACTCGGCTACGGAGTGTGGTTGGGAATCAAACAGTGGCTGGGCTCGTCACTTCAGCTTGTTCGCGTGACTGAAGGGGCCAAGTAGAGACATAGCGGACTGCGCACGGAGAAGTCCTGGTGATACGCCAGAGGACCCGGGTTCAATTCCCGGCACCTCCACTGGTCGAACGGCGAGTGCTCGTACCGAGCACTCGCCGTTTCTCGTTTCTTGACCCGGCTGGGTTGCGGTGAAGGCGGCGACGTGTTCAAAATATGGTCATGTTCAATTCAAATGAACATCCAGGCTTGCTGAACGAGGGCTTGTCCGCCGAAGCGCGCTCTCGGCTCCAGGAGCTGGGGCTCCGGGTCGACGTGCTCGGAACCGAAGTACGGGCACAGGGGCATCAGGTGGATGCCCTCGTAAAGCTCACGACGGAATCCGGCGCTGCCCGGACCTACGGGGTCGAGATCAAGCAGCGGATGACCGCGGAACTGGCCACGGCGGTCCACTTCCCGTCGGCCCCACCGCCGTTGCTGTTCACCACGTACCTCAGTGAACCGGTCGCCGAGCGGCTGCGTGCCCGGAGGATCGACTACGTGGACACCGCGGGCAACGCCCACCTCGCCTGGGCTGACGTCCTGATCGATGTCCGGGGCCGTCGCAAGCCGGCCGTACCCGCAGGGCGCCCTTCGCCGCGAGGAGCGGGAGCTTTCGGCAGGGCAGGCCTTCAGGTCCTGTTCGTCCTCCTCAGCTGGCCGGAGACGGCCGCCTTTCCCTACCGTCGGTTGGCCGAGATGAGCGGTGCGTCGCTCGGTACGGTCAAGACGGTCATCGATGAGCTCGCCGGTGCCGGCTACCTGTACGAACGTGGGAACGAGCGGCGGCTTGCCCGCGGAGCCGAGCTGCTCGACCGATGGTCGGAGGCCTACTCGATCACCCTGGACGCCGCGCTGGCACTCGGCGACTTCGCCGCGGCCGACCTTTCGTGGTGGCGCAACGCGGAAGCCGATCTGCTTTCCCAGGGGGTCCAGGTGGGCGGGGAAGCCGGGGCGAGCCTGCTCGACTCGCATTTGCGGCCTGCCTCGCTCACCCTTTACGCCACCGGGCTGCCGGTGCGGCTCATCGGCCTGCATCGCCTGGCCCGGGCGGAAAACAAAGGCAACGTGTATTTCCGGACCCGGTTCTGGCGGGCACCTGAACCGGAGTCGTGGATCGTGCCGTCCCCTCTGATTTACGCGGACCTGTTGGCCTCGGGGGATCCGCGTCAGCGTGAACACGGAGACCGGATCAGGAGCGGCGATGATCGACTTAAGCGCATCGACCGAACCTGATCTCCTTCTCGCCGCGAGAGTGCCGGCCCGGGTGGATGCCATCGCCCGTGCCGTGGCGGTCGACTACCTCGTGGTCGGGGCGACGGCACGCACGATCCTGTCGATCGGGCTGGTCGGCGGCGTGCCTGAACGGGCCACCGAGGACATCGACATCGCCGCCGCGATGGGTACCTGGGACGACTTCGAACAGTTCGTGAGCCGGCTGGAACGGCACGGCGGGAGCGCGCATTCTTTTCTGGTGGAAGGCGTCGAGGTCGATGTACTGCCCTACGGCGGCATCGAGGACGAAGACCGGACCATCCTCTGGCCCGACGACCATCGCATGAATGTCCGCGGACTGAGCGAAGCCGTGGCGTCGGCCGAGTCGGTGCTCCTGCCGGGTGGACTCGTCATCAAGGTCCCCGCGGTGCCGGCGCTGGCTTTGCTCAAGCTGCTGACGTGGTGGGATCGGAGTGTCGAGACTACGCGCGACGCCATCGATCTCGGGACGATGATCGGCTGGTACTCATCGGGGCCGTACTTGGATCGGCTCTATGGCGAGGAACTCGAAATTCTCGAGCGGAACAGCTATGACCCTGCGCTTGCGGGAGCCTGGCTGCTCGGTTCGCACATGCCCGGTCTGCTGGATCCCGAGGGGATCGCGGTACTGCTCGGCATAGTCGGCGACGACGATGTGCTGGGCCGGTTGGCCAACGATGCTCGCCTCCCCCGTGGGCCGGACCTCGTAGGCGCGCTTGCTGACGGCGTCAAGGAAGCGGTTTCCTGAGCGCGATGGACGTAGGCTCGGGCCATGTGGCTTCCTGTGCATCAATGGGGCTGCTCCTCTTCAGCTCGTCGGAGGACCCTCGCGAGGTTTTCGACGCGTTCTTCCCGTTCGTGGGTGCGCCGCTGCCCATCTGGTGCCGGGAACCTCGCGGCGCGGCGTCCCCACGCCCTGATCGGGATTCGATCGCCGGGAGCCGTGAAATCGCCGCTCGATGTGCTGGCCGCGGCGGATTTCTGATGCTCGCGATCATCGCCGGACTACGAGGCCATCGCCGCCGCGATCACGGAGGAGGACCGGTGCCGCCTGCGGCATCGTCGTGGGGATGGAGCATTTGGTGGCAGACACGAGTGCGCCGTTCAATACCTGAATCGAGTCCTACTTGAATCACGGAGAGTAGCAAAATCTAGATCATTTTCGTCTCAATTCACCCGCGCCGGGAACTGCCGCGGGGTGGGATGTCATGCTGAGTGTCCGACCATGGCCCTCTATCGAAACGACCCCGAGTCGACGGAGGGCCGGAAGAAGGTGGCAGATGACCTGGGCTAGGCATTCCAGTCGTCCCGACCCCGCTGAAGACCAGAGCCGGATGGCCGGTGTGCGTGCGGAAGAAGAAGTCCGCCTCACCCTGCAGAACGGCAGAGCCGCAAGGACCGTCGCCGGGCACGCCTCGGACGCCATCGACTGTGCGGAACTGCTGGCCATGCTCGGGCTCGAGGGAGTCCAGAAGAAGCACGTTCAGCGCACCTGACCCCCGATCCTCGTGGTCAGTTCGGCCGCGGTCAGGCGGACCTCTTCGGCCAGTTCAGGCCAAGTTTCCTCGCAACCCTCAGCCCCCGGGCAGAGGTGGCGGAGGGTCACGCTGATCGCGGCCATCGGCCGGCCGCCGTGGTCGAAGACCGGGCAGGCCACCGAGGCGAATCCTTCGGTGACATGGCCGTCTTCGACCGCCCAGCCGAGCCTGCCCTCCGCGTTCAGTGTGCGGCGCAGTTCGGCGAGGGTGCGCGGGCCGCGGCCGGTGCGCAGGACGAACGCCGACGCCGCCGGGAAGAGCGCGCGCACGTGCGGCGACGGCAGGTGCCTCAGCATCGCCCTGCCTGATGCCGTCAGCTGACCCGGCAGCCGGACACCGACCTCGGTGACCAGGGTTTCCGGGCGCGTGGGGCGCTCTTTGACCAGGTAGAGCGACTCGTTGCCGTGCAGCACGCCGAGATGCGCGGTGTGGCCGACGCGGTCGGCGAGCTTGCGCAGCAGCGGGACCGCGAGCCGTTCCAGCGGATCGTGCCGCAGGTAGGCCGAGCCGAGCTCGAACGCGGCGATCCCGAGGCCGTACCGGCGCTCGGCGGGCAGATGCGCCACGAAACCGGCGGCCTCCAGCTCGGCGAGCAGGTGATACGTCGTCGAACGCGGGAGGCCGAGTTCGCGCGCGATCGCGGCCGCCGACACCGGGCCCGGCCGGGCGGCGAGGGCGCGAAGGATGCCGAGGCCGCGTCGCAGAGCTGGGACTTCGCTGCTCTCACCCATGCAGACCTCCTGTTCGCCCGGACCCCGGGGGAGCAGGGGACCTTTGCTCTCACTTCTCTCAATGTCGAGACAAGTGAGAGCAAAGGTCCCCTGCTCTCTTTTTGCGGTTCAGTGCGGTGACCGTGTGGATTTCTGGTCATCTGACGCACCAAAATCCACACAGTCAGTGCCCATCGCTACGCGGAGTACAGGGTGTGTGGATTTAGGGACACTCAACGTCCCTAAATCCACACACCCCCCTCGCGATAGCAAAGGTCCCTTGCTCCCCTCCAGGGTAGGTCTTGGATACCAGACACAACCACCGGTTGGGGCCGCCCACCAGCGGGCATGGCGTTGTCCAATGGGGCTATGCCGGAAACCGTACTTCTGGGGTCCGAACCGCTTCGGCCCGAACAGGTCGTCGCGGTCGCCCGTGACCACTCGCCCGTCGCGGTCAGCGAAGCGGCCGAGAAGAACCTCGCCGCGACGCGTCAGCACATCGACAACCTCGCCCACGCCGAGACGCCGACGTACGGCGTTTCGACGGGCTTCGGTGCGCTCGCCACCAGGCACATCCCGCTCGAGCGCCGTACCGCGCTGCAGCGGTCCCTGATCCGTTCGCACGCGGCGGGCGCGGGCCCGGTCGTCGAGATCGAGGTCGTGCGCGCGCTGATGCTGTTGCGTCTCCGCACCCTCACCAGCGGGTACACCGGCGTCCGCCCGGGGACCGCGCAAGCGCTTGCGGCCCTGCTCAACGCCGGGATCACCCCGCTCGTCCACGAGTACGGCTCCCTCGGCTGCTCCGGCGACCTCGCGCCGTTGGCCGCTGTCGCGCTCGCGCTGATGGGGGAGGGCGAAGTCGCGTACAACGGCGAAGTCGTCCAGGCCGCTGTAGCGCTGAAGCATGCCGGGATCGAGCCTGTCGTTCTCGCGGAGAAGGAGGGCCTCGCCCTCACGAACGGGACCGACGGCATGCTCGGCATGCTCCTGCTGGCCGCCGCCGACCTGCGCAGGCTTTTCGACACCGCCGACATCACCGCCGCGATGAGCGTCGAAGCGCTCCTCGGCACCGATCGCGCCTTCGCCGCCGACCTCCAGGCTCTGCGCCCGCACCCCGGACAGGCCCGAAGCGCCCACCGCATGTGGACCGCGCTTCAGGACTCGAAGATCGTCGAGAGCCACCGCGGACCGGACTGCAACCGGGTCCAGGACGCCTACTCGCTCCGCTGCTCGCCCCAGGTGCACGGCGGCGCACGGGACAGCCTCACGCACGCGGAACTCGTCGCCGAGCGTGAGCTCCACTCCGCCGTCGACAACCCGGTAGTGTTGCCCGACGGCCGCGTCGAGTCCAACGGCAACTTCCACGGCGCCCCGGTCGCGTACGTGCTCGACTTCCTCGCCATCCCGCTCGCGGACGTCGCGAGCATCGCCGAGCGCCGCACCGACCGCATGCTCGACAAGGCCCGTTCGCACGGCCTGCCGCCGTTCCTCGCGTTCGACCCCGGCGTCGATTCCGGCCACATGATCGCCCAGTACACGCAGGCCGCCGTGGTCAGCGAGCTCAAGCGCCTCGCGGTGCCGGCGTCGGTCGATTCGATCCCGAGCAGCGCCATGCAGGAGGACCACGTCTCCATGGGCTGGTCCGCCGCGCGCAAGCTGCGCAAGGCCGTCGAGGGGCTCAACACCGTCCTCGCCATCGAACTGCTCACCGCCGCGCGGGCACTCGACATGCGCGCGCCCCTGGTCCCGTCGCCGGTCACCGGCCGGGTCCGGGATCTCGTCCGCACCAAGGTCGAGGGCCCCGGCCCCGACCGTCATCTGGCGCCGGAGATCGCCGCCGCCGAAGAACTCGTCGCGTCGGGTGCCGTCCTCGCCGCGGCCCAACTGGAGGTCTGAGCCCATGACCCGCACGGTCCGTGCCGCCCGAGGCACCACGCTCACCGCGAAGAACTGGCAGACCGAAGCCGCGTTGCGGATGTTCCACAACAACCTCGACCCCGAGGTCGCCGAGCGCCCGGAAGACCTGGTCGTCTACGGCGGTACCGGCAAGGCCGCCCGCAACTGGGCCAGCTTCGACGCGATCACCCGCGAGCTGACCACTTTGGACAGTGACGAGACGTTGCTCGTCCAGTCCGGCAAGCCGGTCGGCGTGTTCCGCACGCACGAATGGGCGCCGCGCGTGCTCATCGCGAACTCCAACCTCGTCGGCGACTGGGCGACGTGGCCGGAATTCCGCCGTCTCGAAGCGCAGGGCCTGACCATGTACGGCCAGATGACCGCGGGGTCCTGGATCTACATCGGCACGCAGGGAATCCTGCAGGGCACTTACGAGACCTTCGCCGCCGTCGCGAAGAAGCGGTTCGGAGGCACCCTCAAGGGCACGCTCACCGTCACGGCGGGCCTCGGTGGCATGGGCGGCGCGCAGCCGCTGGCCGTCACGATGAACGACGGTGTCGCGCTCGTCATCGAATGCGACCCGCAGCGTGCCCACCGCCGCGTCGAGACTCGCTACCTCGACGAGGTCGCCGACGACCTCGACGACGCGATCCGCCGCGTGGAAGCCGCCAAGAAGGAGAAGCGCGCGCTGTCCGTCGGTGTGGTCGGCAACGCCGCCGAGGTGCTGCCCGAACTGCTGCGCCGCGGCGTCGAAGTCGACATCGTCACCGACCAGACCTCCGCGCACGACCCGCTTTCCTACCTGCCCAAGGGCATCGGCGTCGACGAGTGGCAGGACTACGCGGACAAGAAGCCCGACGAGTTCACCGAGCGGGCCCGTGAGTCGATGGCGGAGCACGTCGAAGCGATGCTCGGCTTCCTCGACAAGGGCGCCGAGGTCTTCGACTACGGCAACTCCCTGCGGGGAGAGGCGAAACTCGGCGGCTGTGAGCGCGCGTTCGACTTCCCGGGGTTCGTGCCCGCCTACATCCGCCCGCTGTTCTGCGAGGGCAACGGCCCGTTCCGCTGGGCGGCGCTGTCGGGTGACCCCGAGGACATCGCGGCCACCGACCGCGCGATGCTGGAACTGTTCCCGGAGAACGAATCCCTCGCGCGCTGGATCAAACTGGCAGGCGAGCGCGTCGCCTTCCAAGGGCTTCCGTCGCGGATCTGCTGGCTCGGCTACGGCGAGCGGCACCTCGCGGGCCTGCGGTTCAACGAAATGGTCGCCAGCGGCGAACTGAAGGCGCCTGTCGTCATCGGCCGCGACCACCTCGACTCGGGAAGTGTCGCTTCGCCGTACCGCGAGACCGAGGGCATGGCCGACGGCTCCGACGCGATCGCCGACTGGCCGTTGCTGAACGCGCTGGTCAACACCTCCTCGGGCGCCAGCTGGGTGTCGATCCACCACGGCGGCGGCGTCGGCATGGGCCGCTCCATCCACGCGGGCCAGGTCAGCGTGGCCGACGGAACCCTGCTGGCCGCGCAGAAACTCGAGCGCGTCCTCACCAACGACCCGGGCATGGGCGTCATCCGGCACGTCGACGCCGGTTACGACAGCGCCGCCGAGGTCGCCGACGAGCGCGGCGTGCGCGTGCCCATGCGGGACGCCGAGTGACCGCGTCCTCGCTGCTGGCGGAGATCTCGGACGTCGGCCGCGACCCGAAGCGCGGCGGCTACTCCCGTCACGCCTTCGACGCGGCCGAAACCGAGCTGCGCGCGTGGTTCGTCGAACGCGCCGGACGGCTGGGGCTGGGCGTCGAGACCGACCGCAACGGCAACATCTGGGCCTGGTGGGGTACGCCCGGTGCGGACGCCGTCGTCACCGGGAGCCACCTCGACTCGGTTCCCGGCGGTGGCGCCTTCGACGGCCCGCTCGGCGTCGCGAGCGCGCTCGACGCGGTGGAAATCCTGCAGGACAAGGGATTCCGCCCCGCCAAGCCGTTCGCCGTCGTGGTCTTCGCGGAAGAGGAAGGCGGCCGCTTCGGCGTGCCGTGCCTCGGTTCGCGGCTGCTGACCGGGACCATCGACGCGGACAAAGCACGCGGACTGCGTGACCCGGAAGGTGTCACTTTCGCCGAAGCGGCGGCGAAATCCGGCCTCGATGCCGAGCACGTCGGCCGGGACTCCGAGCGCCTCGGCCTGATCGGACGGTTCCTCGAACTGCACGTCGAGCAGGGGCGAGGGCTGATCGACCTCGGCTCGCCGGTCGCCGTCGGCAACACGGTCATCGCGCACGGCCGATGGCGTTTCTCCTTCCAGGGCCAGGGAAACCACGCCGGCGCGACCTTGATCGGCGACCGCCGTGACCCGATGATCCCGGCGGCCGAGACCGTCCTCGCCGTGCGGAAACTGGCCAGGGCGACAGCCGACGCCAGGGCGACGGTCGGCAGGCTGGTGCCGGTGCCGGGCGGGACCAACGTCATCGCGTCCACTGTGGACCTTTGGCTGGACGCGCGGGTGCCGGGCACGGATACGCCCGAACTGGTCGCGGAGATCGCGAAGCTGGCCGAAGAAGCCGCTGGTCAGGAGGGCTGCCGGGTCGAGGTGACCAGGGAGTCTTACTCGGACGACGTCATCTTCGACGACGCGCTGCGCCGCGACCTGGGTACCTGGCTGGGCGGGCCGCCGGAGCTGCCGACCGGGGCCGGGCACGACGCGGCGATCCTCGCCGGATTCGTCCCGTCCGGGATGCTCTATGTGCGTAATCCAACCGGGATCAGTCATTCCCCGGAGGAGTTCTCCGAGGCCGACGACGTCGACCACGGTGCCCGTGCGCTCGCGGATGTCCTGGAAAAACTGTCGACATGACGACATATTGGTGCGAGCGGGCCTGGCTGCCGGACGGGATCGCCGATGCCGTCCGGATCGAGGTCGGCGGCGGGAAGATCACTTCCGTGGCCGCGAACGCGCCCAGCGAAGGAACCGTCCTGAATGGACTGACCTTGCCGGGCTTCGCCAACGGTCACTCGCACGCGTTCCATCGCGCGCTGCGCGGCCGGACGCATCATGACCGCGGGACCTTCTGGACGTGGCGCGAGCGGATGTACTCGCTCGCGTCGCGGCTGGAGCCGGACTCGTATTACCGCCTGGCGCGCGGGGTCTACGCCGAGATGGTGCTGGCCGGGTATACGAGTGTCGGCGAGTTCCACTACCTGCACCACGCGCCGGGCGGAAAGCCTTACGCCGAGCCGAACGCGATGGGCGAGGCGCTGCGGCAGGCCGCCGCGGACGCCGGGATCCGGCTCACTCTCCTCGACACGTGCTACCTGGCGGGCGGCATCGGCCTGGAACCCGACGAGGTGCAGCAGCGGTTCTCCGACGGTTCCGCTACGAACTGGGCGCAACGAGTCGGCGAACTGCGTGAAGGGGAGACGTTCCGGGTGGGCGGCGCGATCCATTCGGTGCGTGCCGTTCCCGAAGATCAACTGTCCGAAGTGGACAGCGGGACGCCCGAGGATCGGCCGCTGCACATCCACCTTTCCGAGCAGCGGGCCGAGAACGAGCAGTGCATGGCGGCCTATCACTGGACTCCGACGGGGCTGCTCTGGGACAACGGCGTACTCACCGAACGGCTCACCGCTGTGCACGCGACGCACCTGACAGCGGGCGACGTCAAATGGCTCGGTGAGGCGCGAAGCCGTGCATGCTTCTGCCCGACGACCGAGCGGGATCTCGGCGACGGGATCGGCCCGGCGCGGACGTTGCTGGACGCGGGGGTGCGGCTGTCCCTCGGCAGCGACAGCAACGCGGTCGTCGACGCGTTCGAGGAGACCCGGGCGCTGGAACTGAACGAGCGGCTCGCCAGCGAGCGGCGCGGCCGGTTCACCGCGGAGGAACTGCTCGCGGCGGCGACGGATCACGGCGCCGTCGGCTGGGACGAGGTCGGCGAACTGGCTCCGGGCGCGGGCGCGGACCTGGTAACGGTCGGCCTGGGTTCGGTGCGGACCGCCGGGATCGAGCCGTCGGGGGTCGTCTTCGCCGCTTCCGGCGCGGACGTCCGGGACGTCGTCGTCGCCGGTCGTGAGATCGTCCGCGACGGCGTGCATCAGCTGATCGACCGGCCGGAAACGGTCTTGGCCAAGGAGATCGAGGCATTGTGGCAGTCCTGATCACGGGTATCGGCGAGCTCACCACGAACGACGCCGAGCTGGGCAAACTCCGCGACGCGGCCGTCGTCATCGAGGGCGAAAAGATCGCGTGGGTGGGCTCGGCGGCGGACGCGCCCGACGCGGACGAGAGGATCGACGTCGAGGGCCGCGCGGTGCTGCCCGGCTGGGTGGACAGCCACACGCA
The DNA here is from genome assembly GCF_055584485.1 of Amycolatopsis sp. NPDC102522. NCBI lineage: Bacteria > Bacillati > Actinomycetota > Actinomycetes > Pseudonocardiales > Pseudonocardiaceae > Amycolatopsis > Amycolatopsis sp. NPDC102522. Next base: position 69,714 of record NZ_JBVJLY010000010.1, read on the forward strand.
CCTCGTCTTCGCCGGGGACCGGACGGCCGAGTTCGAGGCGCGGATGGCCGGGAAGGCGTACAGCGCCGGGGGCATCGCGGTCACCGTCGACGCGACGCGGTCGGCTTCCGACGAGCAGCTGGCGGCGAACCTGCGGCGTCACGTAGACGAAGCGGCGAAGCAGGGCACGACGTGCCTGGAGACGAAGACCGGGTACGGGCTCAACGTCGAAGACGAGGTGCGTTCGGCACGGATCGCCGCCGGTGTGGCCGACGAGGTCACGTTCCTCGGCGCGCACCTGGTGCCGCCGGGCGCGGACGCGGAGTCCTATGTGGACCTGGTGTGCGGCGACATGCTCGACGCCGTGGCGCCGATCGTGCGGTGGGCGGACGTGTTCTGCGAGACCGGCGCGTTCGACGAGGCGCAGTCCGGGCGGGTGCTGAAGGCGGCGCGGGAACGCGGCCTCGGGCTGCGGGTGCACGGGAACCAGCTGGGGGAGGGGCCCGGCGTGCGGCTCGCCGTCGAGCTGGGGGCGGCGAGTGTCGACCACTGCACGTACCTGAGCGAAGCGGACGTCGAGGCCCTCGCCGCTTCGGACACTGTCGCGACCCTGCTGCCCGCGTGCGACCTTTCGACCAGGCAGCCGTTGGCGCCGGCGCGGCGGCTGCTGGACGCGGGGGCGACGGTCGCGCTGGCCAGCAACGCGAACCCGGGCAGCTCGTACACGACGTCGATGGCGTTCTGCGTCACGACCGCGGTGCTGCAGATGCGGATGACGATCGACGAAGCGGTGTGGTCGGCGACGGCGGGCGGCGCTCGCGCGCTACGGCGCGACGATGTCGGCTTCGTGCGGCCAGGGGCGCGAGCCGACCTTCAGGTGCTGGAGGCGCCTTCGGCGACACACCTCGCGTACCGGCCCGGGGTGCCGCTGACGGCCGCTGTTTGGCGGCGCGGAGAGCTGCTGACCAGCGGTTTCGCGTCAAAGCGATAGCAAAGGTCCCTTGCTCCCCCTGCGGTCAGGAGGCTTGGTCGAGGGTCTCTTCGACGCGTTCGCGCAGCGCGGGCGGGAGTTCGCCGAGCAGGTGGGACCACTGCGCGACTCGCTTCTCGCTCAGGTGGGTGAGCAAGTCGAGCACCGGCGCCCACAGGTCCTCGTCGGCGGCCGCGACCTGCAGGAGGCCGCGGAACCGGGCTTCGGAGAGCAGCCCGAGGACGTGATCGATCCGGCTCTTGTCGTCGAGGACGAACGCGATCCGGATCAGCGCCTCGTCGCCGATGACGCCGAGGGCCCGGCGCACCGTCGGATCGGGCAGGTGGCCGACGAACCGGCCGACGGTGATCCAGTCCTCGCGGCGCACCAGTTCCCCGGCGACCGCGACGACGGTGTCGAGCGGGATGCGCGCGATGATCGCGCTCGCCCGGCGCGGGTCCAGTTCGGCCGCGACGTCGGACAGGAACTGCGGCTTCAGCCGCTTCGCGACGTCGACGCCCCTGGAGGCGTCCACGAGCCCGGCGATCCGCGCGCACAGAAGCGGGCCGAAGACCTTCTCGGCGATCTTCGCGAGGATCGGGCTCGGGACAAGCTTGCTCGCCATCGCCATCCGCTCGAGGGCGGCGAGGTTGGCGTCGAACAGCGTGTCCGTGACCTGCTCGCGGAACGCCTGAAGCTCCGTCGCGTCCACGCTCTCCAGGTAGGAGAGCCGTTCGGGGGCGGTGCCGAGGACGCGGGCGAGTTTGAGGATCTCCGCCTGCGAAGCGAAGTTTTCGGTGGTCACAGGCCCACTACCTTGCGGATGGTGCCGCGCAGAAGCGCGGGTACGTACCTCAGGCCCTCTTCGCCCGCTTCGGCCAAGGCTTTGGCCTGGCGGTGGCGCGCATCGCGCAACGCGTCGGAGAGGTCCTGTTTTTCGTTGTCGGCCAGCGCTTCGATGCCTGCCGGGACAGGACCGCCTAGCTGGCCGGTGAGTGTGCGCTCGGCCATGGTCGATCATCATGCCTCATGAATCCGGCGGAGACCCGATGATCGGGGGACCTTTACTTTCGTCCATGGCGGACCGTTCGGCGCGACTTGTAGCGTCCAAGCCTGTGATGGACGTTGAGGAACCCGTGCGGCGCGGGCGGCGGCTGGTCATGGACGTCGCCTTGTGGCTCGGGCTCTGCGGCTGGGTGGTCATCGACGCCGGGTCCAGCACGCGGCCGTGGGAACTGGTCGCCGGGCTCACCGCGACCACCGCCGCGATCGCGGTTTCGCGCCGGTATCCGCTGGTCTCACTCGGGATCGCGATGGTCGCCAGCTTCGTCGTCATGGGCAGCTTCGGCGGCCGGGTGCCGATCTGGGAAGGGTTCGTCCTGGTCGCGGTGAGCTACCTCGCCGGGTACCGGCAGCCGGTCGCGAAGCCGATGTTGCGCCTCTTCACCGTCGTTTCCGTGATCGCGGTCCCCGTCGCGCTGGTGTGGAGCAAGGACGGGTTCGCGTCCTGGGGTGCCCTGCTCGGTGTCCTGGTCTTCGCGTCGGTGACGCCGTGGCTGATGGGCCGGTACATCCGGCAACGCGAGGACATGGCGCGCGACGGCTGGCGCCGCGCCGAGGAGATGGAGAGCCGCCAGCGGCTCGTCGCCGACCGCGCGCGGCTGCGCGAGCGCACCCGGATCGCGAGCGACATGCACGACTCGCTGGGGCACGAGCTGAGTCTCATCGCGGTGCGCGCGGCGGCGCTGGAGGTCGCGGGCGGGCTCGACGAGCCTCAGCGGCAGGCCGCGGGCGAGCTGCGGCAGAGCGCCGCGACAGCGACCGAGCGGCTGCGCGAGATCATCGGGGTACTGCGCGAGGACGACGCGCCGACCGAACCGGTGCACGAGAGCATCGACGACCTGCTCGACCGCACCCGCGCCTCCGGCGTGCTGATCGATTCCTCCGTGGACGGCCCGGTGGACGGTGAGCCGCGGATGGTCGACCGCGCCGCGTATCGCGTGGTCCAGGAATCGGTCACGAACGTGGTGAAGCACGCTCCCGGTGCCGCCGTCACCGTCCGCGTCGTGCGTTCGGCGGGACGGACGGACGTCGTGGTCACCAACGCCGCGCCTCCCGCGGGGCCGCTGCCGGGAAGGACTTCGGGCAAACGCGGGCTGATCGGCCTTCGCGAGCGGGTCCGGCTGGTCGGCGGGACGCTGCGGGCGGGCCCCCACGGCGGCGGATTCGAGGTCAGCGCGACTTTGCCGCACGACGCGGCGCCCTCGGAGGAATCGCCGGAGAGCCAGGCAGCGATGGACGCCGAGGTGGGGCAGTCGGTTTCGGCCAGGGAACTGGAACGCGCCCGCCGCGACGTTCGGCGCAGCCTGATCCAGGCGGTCGTCGTGCCGATCGGGCTCTTCGGCGTGGTGGTCGCCATCAGCGGGAGCGTGTTCCTCGTCCAGTGGTACGGCTCCGTGCTCGCAGGTGCGGACTACGAGCGCATTTCGCCGGGTCAGACGAGGGAGGAGATCGCGCGTGTCCTGCCCGGCGGGCAGCGGATCGCGCGGCCGCGTCAGGTGGAGCCGCCGGTGCCCGCCGGGGCGATATGCGAGTACTACGGCACCGAGCGCACCGTGTTCAACTTGAACTACGAGGCCTACCGGCTGTGCTTCACCGCCGGGAAACTCGTGTCGAAGGACTTGATCAGTGAAGACGAGTAAAGGGGGACCCGGATGATCCGGGTGGTGCTGGCCGATGACGAGGCGATGATCCGCGCCGGAGTGTCGGCGATCCTGGCGGCGGACGCCGGGATCGAAGTGGTCGCGGAGGCCGAGAACGGCAGTGCCGCCATCGAGCAGGCGCGCGCGACCAGGCCGGATGTCGTGCTGCTCGACATCCGGATGCCGGTCATGGACGGGCTGAAGGCCGCCGAGGAGATCCGGCGGCTGCTGCCCGAGATCGGCGTGATCATGCTGACCACGTTCGGCGAGGACGCCTACATCGAGCGCGCGCTGGGCCTCGGCGCGAGCGGATTCCTGCTGAAATCCGGTGATCCCCGCGAACTGCTCGCGGGGATCCACGCTGTCGCCGGTGGAGCGGCCTTCCTCTCGCCGAAGGTCGCGCAGCGGGTCATCGCCCGGTTCTCCGGCAACCAGGTGTCCCGTGCCGAAGAGGCGAAGACGCTGATCGGCAAGCTGACGCCGCGTGAGCAGGAAGTGCTGGCACTCCTGGGTTCCGGACTGTCCAATGCGGACATCGCGGCGAAGCTGTTCGTCGTCGAGGGCACGGTGAAGGCTTACGTGAGCACCATCCTCAACCGGCTCGGCGCGCGGAACCGGGTGCAGGCGGCGATCACGGCGTACGAGGCGGGACTGGTCGGCGGGGAACGGGAGGAGTCCAGCCGCTGACGCCGGCGCCGATGCGGGCGGTGAGCGTGCCGGGGAGCAGGCGGAACACGCCGTTGCGGACGGCCACGGCGAGCGGGTTCCGCAGCTGTGGCCCGATTTTCCCGGCCTGGATCGAGGCTTTGACCACGCCCTGGCTGCGCGGGCGGCGCTGTTCGTCGTAGCTCTTCAGCGCCGCGTCGACGTCTTCGGTGGTGCTGAGCGCGGCGGCGAGCACGACCCCGTCTTCGATCGCCTGGCAACCGCCCTGGCCGAGGAAGGGAGGCATCGCGTGGGCCGCGTCGCCGAGAAGGGCGACGCGGCCCTTCACGTATGAGGGCAGGGGAGTGCCGAGCAGGTGGAGATCGTGGTGGAGCAGCGTCTCGGGCGTTGTCGCGTCGATGAGCTCGGGAATGGGTGCGTGCCAGCCGCCGAAGCGCTCCTTTAGGTACGACTTCGGGTCTTCGTGCCGGATTCCGGCTTCGGTGACGTAGCTGGCCCACCAGTAGACGCGGCCGTCGTGCAACGGGATGACGCCGATCTCGGCGCCGTCGTCCCAGCTCGTGCTGAGCTCGACAGGGTGGGGGAGGGTGGTCACCGCTCGGAAGGCCGTGCTGCCGCTGTAAACCGGTTCGGGATGCCACGGCCACAGCTGCTTCCGGACGCCGCTGTGGATTCCGTCGGCGGCGACGATGACGTCCGCGTCGAGATCGTCGAGGCCGGTGACCTCCGTGCCGGTGCGGACGCGGCCCGCGGGCAGCGCGTCGCGGAGTGCGCCGATCAGGTCGGCGCGGTGGATGGCGGCGAGCGGACGGCCGTGGTGACGGCGGAACGCCTCGGCGTCCCACCGGGTGATGCGGCGGCCTTCACGGTCGTGGAGCCCGCCTGACGACTGTTCCTGCAGGGTGGCGAGGTGGATGTCCAGTGTTTCGAGTGAGCGCAGGGCGTTCGGCCACAGGGAGATGCCGGCGCCGGCGGCGGTGAGTTCCGGGGCTCGTTCCAGGACGGTGACCTCCCAGCCGATGCCGTGCAGCCCGATGGCCGCTGTCAGTCCGCCGATTCCTCCGCCGACCACGATCGCTTTGCGCATGTCGACCTCCTCTACATGTGTAGAGTACTACTACACTTGTAGAGTGCGAAAGGCGACGATCGGGGACGCGGCCATCGAAGTGATCGCGGCCGAAGGAATGCGGGGGCTGACGCATCGCGCGGTCGACAAGTTCGCCGGGCTGCCGTCGGGTTCGACCTCGTACTACGCGCGGACGCGGGCCGCGCTGCTGGAACTCGCGATCTCGCGGATGGTCGAACTCGACGACGTCACGCTCGATCCGCCGCCCGGCGGACTGGCCGAGTACGTGGCGGGGTTCGCCCACGCGGCGATCACGGGCGGGCGGACGCGGATGCTCGCGCGGTACGAATTCGCGCTGGAGGCGACGCGGCGGTCGGAGCTGCGCGAGGCCTACGACCGCGGGGGGCTGGTCATCCGGCGGCGGTGTGCCGAGGTGCTGGCCGACCGCGGCTCGGCGGAGCCGGAGCGGCACGCGCGGGTGCTCGTCGCTTGGCTGGACGGGACGATCTTCGACGCGATCGCCGGGACGGGGTCGCTGCGGCCGCCGGATCTCGCGGAGCTGACGCGGGGGGCACGGGAGGTGCTGGCGGGGCTCGGGGTGGCGGGGTAGCGGGGGACCTTTGGTATCGCGTGAGGCGCTGACCTGCGGAAAGAGAGCAAGGGACCTTTGCTCTCGCCGGGGGCTTTCGCGTGACTGGAGGGACGGCTCGTGTGAGCAGATGGACGACACGTGTGTCCAGGCGGACGACTCGCTGCGAGATCTGGCCGCGCGCATGTCGTGAAGGGTCCCTTTGAGACGCTCAACGTCCTGAAGGGCCCCTTTGAGACAAGCGTTCTGGCCTCAGCCGACCTCGTCTAGGGGGCTGACCTGCGGAAAGAGCAAGGGACCTTTGCTCTCGCTTCTCTCAATGTTGAGACAAGCGAGAGCAAAGGTCCCTTGCTACCCCCTCAGGCGTCGCGGCGCCGGAGGACGGTGGAGCCGGCGGCGAGACCGGCCGCCGCCCAAGCCGTACAGAGCGCGATGCCGACCCAGGGCGCGTAGGGCGCGACGCCGCCGAAGATGGGGTTCGGCTCCCCTGAAGTGATCATCGCGTTGACACCCGCGAAGCCGGGGAAGTAGTTCACGAGGTCTTCGCCACCCAGCGAACCGGCGAACATCGGGATCATCACCAGCAGCACGAACGCCGTCACGAGCGTCCCCGCCGTGCTCCGCAGCGCCGTCCCCAGGCCGAGACACAGCAGGCCCAGCAGGGCGAAGTAGCCGCCCATGCCCGCCGCGGTGGTGAGGACGTCGCCCACCGACGAATCCCTCGCCGGGATCAGCGGCGCCGAGATCGCCACGCCGACGAGCGTGTTCAGGACGCCGTAGCCGAACAGCACCGGCACCAGGACGGCGGACTTCGCGGCGAGAACCCGGTTCCGCGCCGGGACCCACTGCAGGGTCGAGCGGATGCTGCCGCTGGCGTATTCGCTCGTGATGAACAGCGCCGCCAGCGCGACGACGGCGAACTGCGTGAGGTAGAAGGCCGCCCCGGTCACCACGGCGTGCGGGGCCATCGAGCGTTCGACGCCCGCGTTCGCGGCCAGGCCCACCGCGCCGGAGTAGGCGAGCATCAGCAGGACGCCGCTGATCAGGCACCACCAGGTCGACCGGACCGACCAGAACTTCGTCCATTCCGAGGAGACCGCGTTCATCGTGCGCTCCACTTCTTGAAGAAGCCGGTCAGCTCGTCGCGGAAGAACTTCAGCGCCTTCACCGAATCGATCGAGCCGTACTGGTTCTCGACCTCGGCCGGCGGGATGTGCGGCCGCAGGCCCAGCTGGTCGACCAGGATCGCCGCGTCGGTCACCGACGAGTGACCACTGTCCTTGACCAGGAAGTCCTTCTTCGGCCCGGTGAGCCGCGGCCAGGTCGCCGTCCAGGAATCGCGGTAGTACTTCTCGCCGGTCGGGCTGGTCAGCAGCAGGAACGGCCGGTCGAGCGAAACGGTGCCGAAGAACGGGCCGTCGACGTTCACGCCCGCCTTGATCCGCGGATCGGCGACCATCGAAGCGGCTGTCGCCGAGCCTCCGGCGGAGTGACCGGCCATCCCGATCTTCCCGGCGTCGATCGACCAGCGCCGGTCCCTCAGCAGGGTGTCGACGACGAACGAGGTGTCGATCGCGCGGTTCGCGATCGCGGCGGGCCACGGGTCGGGCTGCTGTCCACAAGCGACACACTGACGCAGCCCGTCGGGGAACTCGGTCGCCCAGGCTTCGTAGGCATGATCGACCCCGGCGACCACGAAACCTTGTGAGGCAAGGTGTTCCGCCACCGAGGTCAGGGTGATCCGGTTGTTGCCCGCGCCCGGCGACAGCACCACCAGAGGACGTCGTCCGGGCAGGGTAGGCGCGTTCTCCCGCGAGTGGACCCGCACCTTGCTCAGCGTGTCCGGCGGCAGGTCGAGTTTCCGCCCGGCGACCGCCGCCGCGGACTCCGCTTTGGTCATGTACAAGGGCGCGCGCCCGATCGGGACAGCCGGGTACCAGACGTTGACCATCAGCTCGCGCCGCTTCTCGGGCACCCAGGGATCGGCTCGTTGCTGATCGGTGAGGTGCAGCGTGCGCAGCCCGATCGGGAGCGGGCCACCCGGCGCGGGCAGCGACAAAGCCGGTGCCGCCGGTGCGGCCGACGCGACAGCCGGCGCACCCAGCAGGCCCGCGATCACCGCTGCCGAGACCATGAGTGACTTCATGCCGCGACTCCCGTTCCGTATTCGACCGACGAAGCGGTCAGTTCCATGTAGGCCTGTTCGAGTGAGGCGGTCCGCTCCGCCAGTTCGTGCACGCGGATCCCGAGTTCGTGCACGGTGTCGCCGACGCGGTGCACGGGAAGGTCGTGCACGAGCAGTTCGTCCCGGTCGGTTTCCGTGGTCGCGCCGAGGGCACGGAGACGCTGTTCGAGCGCCCGCAGTTCGACGGGAACGGGCACCCGCACCGCGACCGAAGTCCGCGAATTACCCGCGATGAATTCGTCGACCGGCGCGTCGGCCAGCAGTTTTCCCTTGCCGATGATGACCAGTCTGTCCGCGGTCAGCTGCATTTCGCTCATCAGATGGCTCGACACGAACACCGTGCGGCCCTCCGCGGCGAGCGACCGCATCAGGTGCCGTACCCAGCGGACGCCGTCGGGGTCGAGGCCGTTGACCGGCTCGTCGAACATCAGCACGCGCGGGTCGCCCAGCAGCGCGCCCGCGATGCCGAGCCGCTGCCCCATGCCGAGGGAGAACGTCCCGGCGCGTTTGCCCGCGACGTCGGTGAGCCCGACAGTCGCGAGCACCTCGTCCACCCGGCTGTCCGGGATCCCGTTGCTGCGCGCCATCGCCAGGAGATGCTTGCCCGCGCTCCGGCCGGGGTGCAGTGCCTTGGCCTCCAGCAGCGCGCCGACCTCGCGCAGCGGGTGCCGCAGGTCCGCGTACTTCGTGCCGTCGATGTGGACCTCGCCCGCGCTCGGCGTGTCGAGCCCGAGCGTCATCCGCATGGTCGTCGACTTGCCCGCACCGTTGGGACCGAGGAAGCCGGTCACCTTGCCCGGCTCGACGGCGAAGGTCAGCCCGTCGACCACCGTCTTCTCGCCGTAGCGCTTCGTGAGTCCTCGAAGCGTGATCATCCGCGTCCTCCTTCGTGGTCCTTTGAGTCTTCAATGAGGAGGCCCCCGCGGACATTGACCCGAAGTCATCGGCCCACCCTTACTTTCGGCAGGTGCCGCTCGGCACGAGTCACCGCGGAAAGGCAGAATCGGCGCCATGACCACCCGCGAACAACGGCGCGTGAATCCGCTCGACCTGGTGATGCTCGTCCTCGCCGTGTTCTCCGTCGGGCTGCTCGTCTACGTGACGTTCTTCCCGCATTCGGACGAGACGGCGCATACCGTCTTCATCATCGACACGACGGTGTGCGGGATCTTCGCGCTGGAATTCCTGTGGCGGTGGCGGCGCAACGGCTGGGAGAAGTGGTTCCCGCTGCGCAACTGGTACGAAATCCTCGGCATGATCCCCATCGCGCATCCGGCGCTGCGCGGGTTCCGGCTGCTGCGGGTCCTGGTCGTGCTCATCCGGCTCGCGCGCACGGCGGACCGCGCGTTCGGGGAACGGTTCACGCAGCGGCTGGTCGAACGGCTTTCGCGGCCGATCGTGCTGGCGATCAAGAAGCCGATCACGATCGCGGTGCTCGACGAGGTCGTCAAGGTGCTGGAAACCGGGAACTACCCGCAGAACCTCGCGCGCTCACTCGGCGACAACCAGTCGCTGTTGCGCGGGATCATCGCCGAGAAACTCAAGAACGACCCGCAGGCGGGACGGCTTTCGAAGCTGCCGTTCCACGACGAGGTGGTGCGCTCGGTGATCGACACCGCGATGCGGGTGATCCTCGAGGTGCTGACGGACCCGCGGATCGACGAGTTCTTCGCGCACGTGGTGCGGGAGAACCGAGAGCAGATCCGGAGCGCGGTGCAACTGGGGCTGAACGAGCGGGAGGACGACGAGGAGCTGGCGTCGAAACTGCCGACCCGGCCTCAGCACCAGCTGATGGACTGAGCGGTCACGACCCGCCGCGCCGCGCGGTCCGTCGCGTGGGCGCGGCGCTCAGCGGGTCTTCGGGCCAGGGGTGCTTCGGGTAGCGTCCGCGGAGATCGGCGCGCACGGCCGCGTAACCGTTGCGCCAGAACGACTCCAGATCGGCGGTGACAGCGGCGGGCCGTCCGGCGGGCGAGAGCAGGTGCAGTACGACGGGCACGCCCGCCAGCTCCGGCGTCGTGAGCCACCCGAAGGTCTCCTGCAGTTTCACGGCCAGCACCGGCTGCTCACCCGAGTAGTCGACGCGGATCCGTGAACCCGTCGGTACCTCCAGCCGGTCCGGCGCCAGTTCGTCCAGCCGCGAAGCTTCGGGCCAGGGCATCAGCCCGCGCAGCGCGGCACCCGCGTCCAGTGAGGCCAGGTCCGACCGGCGGCGGGCGGTGCCGAGGTCGAGCCATGAGTCCAAAGTGGACAGCAAGGCGGCATCGGAGACGGCGGGCCACGGCGAGCCCAGCACCCGATGCAGGAAGGACAGCCGATCGCGCAGTCGCCGCCCGTCTTCCGACCACCGCAGCAGGCCGAGCCCTTCGGCGCGCAAGCCGTCCAGCAGCGCGGCGCGGATCGCGTCCGGCGCGGGCGAGCGCAACGGCTTCTCCGACAGCACGATCGCCCCGAGCCGCCGCACCGAACGCGCCACGACATCACCCGAAGACCAGTGCACCTCGTCCTTCGAGGACACCAGATTCGGGGCCGCGCGGACGGCGAGGTCCTCGTCCGCGGGCGCGGCCAGCCGGATGATGCCCTGCGCGCGGCCGGGATCCCGGGTCGCTTCGGCCACCGCCAGCCATTCGACGTCGGCCAGCCCGCTGCCGCGCGGCAGTTCCGCCGCCGTCCCACCGGCCATCAGGTACACCGGCGTCCCCGTGGACCGCCGTCGCGCGAGCCGCTCGGGATGCGCCAGCGCCACGACCAGCGCCGGATCGGCCGCGCCGCCGCCGTCGGGCACCAGCTTGGAAAGCCTGCGCACGTCGGACTTCCAGCGCTCGTCGCCCCGCACCCGCCGCAGTTCGGCTTCGAGGTCGGTCAGCGAGCCGCCGCTGTCCAGCAGCGCGACGACCTCGGCCGCCGAACGCGCGTTGGTCCGCGCCGCGCCGTCCAGCAACGCGCGCGCCAGCCGAGGATGCAGGCCCAGACCGGCCATTTTCCGGCCGCGCTCGGTCACTGTCCCGTCTTCGTTTGTCGCCCCGAGCGTGGTCAGCAACGCGCGACCGGCGGCCAGCGCGCCTTCACCCGGCGGATCCCACCAGGCGAGGCCGGAACCGTCCGGAGTGGACCAGCACGCGAGTTCGAGCGCGAAACGCGCCAGCTCCGCCGTCCTGATCTCGGGCTCGGGGTACGCGGGAAGCGAACCCTGCTCGTGTGCCGCCCAGCACCGGTAGACGCGTCCCGGCGCCTCGCGTCCGGCGCGGCCGGCGCGCTGGTCCGCGACCGCGGCCGAAACCCGGACCGTCGCCAGCCCCGGCAGGCCGCGCCGATGATCGACCCTGGGCACCCGGGACAGCCCGCAGTCCACCACCGCGCGGACGCCCGGCACGGTCAGGCTGGACTCGGCGACCGACGTCGAGAGCACCACCCGGCGGCGGGCACGCGGGCGCAGTGCGTCGTCCTGGGCCACCGCCGAAAGCCGCCCGTGCAGCGGCAGCACGTCGGCGTCCAGGCCGTTGAGCAGCCCGCTCACCCTGGCGATCTCTCCCGCGCCAGGAAGGAAAGCGAGCACGTCGCCGTCCCCTTCGGACAGTGCTTTGTGGATCGCGCGGACCACGGTCGCCTCGATCCGCTCGCCGCGCGTGGGCGGGGAGTACGCGACGTCGACAGGGTAAGTCCGTGCCTGCGCGGTGATCACCGGCGCGTCCCCGAGCAGGGCCGCCAGCCGCCCGGCGGCCACGGTGGCGGACGTCGCGAGCAGGCGCAGATCGTCCCGCAGCCCGGCGCGAACGTCCAGCAGCAACGCGAGCAGCAGGTCCGCGTCGAGGTGGCGTTCGTGGCATTCGTCGAGCAGGACGGTCGAAACCCCGGCCAGTTCGGGATCGCCCTGCACCCGCCGGACTAGGAGCCCCGAAGTGACCACTTCGATGCGCGTCGAAGAAGACACCTTCCGGTCGCCTCGGACCGAGTAGCCGACCGTCTCACCGACCCGTTCGCCGAGCAGGGACGCCATCCGCGCCGCCGCGGCGCGCGCGGCCAGCCGCCTCGGTTCGGCGACGATCACCCGGCCTTCGCCGTTGTCCAGCGCGAGCGGCACCAGGGTGGTCTTACCGGTGCCAGGGGGCGCGACGAGCACCGCGGTGCCATGGGCGTCGAGAGCGGCTTCGAGTTCGGGCAGGACGGCGCGAACCGGCAGATCGGGAAGGGTCACTGCTCGGTGACCTGCGGCGGAGGCGGGATCCGGTAGCCGGACGGGCCGATGTTGCGGTTCAGCGATTCGAGCCACTCCCCCGACGAGATCATCTTCTGGATGGCCCTGGCCACCGCCGCCCGCCCCTCGATGTCGTCCTTGCGGATGCCGACGCCGTATTTCTCCTTCGAGAACGGCTTGCCGACCACCCTCAGCAACTCCGGGTTCTGCGCCACGTAACCGGCCAGGATGACGTCGTCGGTGGTCACCGCGTCCACCTGTCCGGCGAGCAGCGCCGTGACGCAGTCCTGGTAGCGCGGGTACTCGACGAGCTGGACGGCCTGGGCGAACTTGTCCCGCACCTGCTCGGCCGAGGTGGTGCCGCCCACGGCGCACAGCTTGCGGCCGTTCAGGTTCTCGGGACCGGTGATGTCTGTCGACCGGAGGCGGACGAGCAGGTCCTGGCCGGTGTCGAAGTAAGGGCCGGCGAAGGCGACCATCTGCTTGCGTTTCTCGGTGATCGAGTAGGTCGCCACCATCAGATCCGTGATCCCGGAGGTGATGTCCGTCTCGCGCGACGACGGCTTGCTGTCGTGCCAGGTGATGTGATCCTCGTCCACGCCCAATTCACCGGCGATGTACTTCGCCACGTCGACGTCGAAGCCGACGTACCGGCCGTCGACCGTCCGATGGGAGAGGCCCGGCTGGTCGAAGCGGATCCCGATGGTGAGCTCGTTGAACGCGACGGCGCGCGCGACGAGGGAATCCGACGGACCGGCTTCTTTGCCGCAGGCCGTCGCTGTGACCAGCATCAAACACGCCACCAGCAGGGCGCGTCCCCTCATCGGGTGCCTCCGTCCGCCGCCTCACGTTGTTCTCAGGGTTGACGGCTAGCCTAAGCCCGTGCGTAGACCGCCCCAAGTCGTACTCGACGCCGTGGGCACACTCGCCCGGCTCGGACTGGCCGCCGTGTGGTTGATTTCCGGAGCGCTGAAGATCAGCGATCCGGGACAGACTTACATCGCGGTGCAGGCTTTCGCTGTCCTGCCGGACGGGTTCGTGCGCCCGGTCGCGATCGGGATGCCGCTCGTCGAACTGGCGCTCGGCCTGTTCCTGCTCGCCGGGTTCGTGACCCGGTGGGCGTCGGTGCTGTCGGTGCTGCTGCTCGCGGTGCTCATCGCCGCCATCGCCCAATCGTGGGCGCGCGGGCTGAGCATCGACTGCGGCTGCTTCGGCGGTGGCGGTCAGATCGCCGCGGATCAGACGCAGTATCCGCAGGAGATCGCCAGGGACTTCGGGTTCGCGCTGCTCGGGGTCTGGCTGATCGTGCGGCCGCGGACCTGGCTGTCGGTGGACGGCTGGCTCGGGAACTCCGGGGGCCCCGCCGACGACGACTATGTGGGTATCGCTGAAGGGAACGAATAATCGTGGGTGGAGCTGAGCGCAACGCTCGGAAACGCAAGCAGGAGCAGACGGCGGCGCGCTCGGTGGCGCAGGCCAGGGGCGTCGCGGGCGGAGACAAGAAGAAGGTCGTCGCGATCACCGTCGCGGTGGTCGTGCTCGCCGCGCTGGTGATCGGTGGCGTGCTCTGGACGACGTCCAGCAAGAACTCCACCGAGGGCAAGGACATCGCGCCACAGGCGGGCACCTGGGCGCCCGGTGTCGTCGAGAAGCGCGACGGAGCCGTCGTGACCGCGGGCAAACCCGAGGCCACGAAGACCGTCGACGTCTACGCCGACTTCCTGTGCCCGATCTGCAAGCAGTTCGAAGAGACGTTCAAGGACAAGCTCCACGAGCAGGTGAACAACGGGACGCTGACGATCCGGTACCACATGCTGCCGATGCTCAACCAGCGTTCCGACCCGCCGGGGTACTCGCTGGACTCGGCCAACGCCTCGCTCGCCGCGGCCGACGCGGGCAAGTTCCTCGCCTTCCACGACGCGCTGTTCAAGGACCAGCCGCAGGAGGGCGCGCGCGGATTCGACAAGGCGCAGCTGATCAAGCTCGGCCAGGACGTCGGCATCACCGGCCCGGCCTTCGCGACGGCGATCAACACCGGCGTCTACGAGCAGCAGATCCAGGACGCGTACAAGAAGATCTCCACGGATCCGTCGCTGCAGCAGGACTTCGGGCAGGGCCCCGGTTTCGGCACGCCGACCGTGGCCGTGAACGGGCAGGTCGTGAAGCTGGAGCAGGACTGGGTGGAGAAGGCCCTCGGGTAGCTCTCCTTTTTCGGGACTCGCGTGAAGGCCCCCTTCCCTCGGTTCAGCCGAGGGAAGGGGGCCTTCACGCAGCTCGGGGCTGGTTTTGGGCGGCAGGCGATAGCAAAGGTCCCTTGCTCCTCCCGCAGGTGGGCGCCGCATTCAGAGGACGAAATGCGGACCTGCGGGCCTCGGGTGCCTGCTTGCTCGCGGGTACGGCGGTGATGTCCCCAATGTGGCGTTGGGGGCGTCCAGCGTCCCCAACGCCACATTCGGGACGTTGAACGCGAGTAAGTGCCCGGCCCCGGTGAAGTGCGCATTTAGAGGACGAAATGCGGGGGAGTCAGGGAAGCGAAGCGGAGGCGACGGACGCGAAGGCCTGTACGCGGGCTGTCTCGGCGGAGCACGGCCAGACGAGGCCCCACGCGACGTCGGGTGAGCCGGTGAAGGGCACGAAGCGGATTCGCGGGTGGCTGAAGTACTCCTGGGCGTGCGCGGCGAGCGGGCAGATGCCGGAGTCTGCCGCGATCGCGGCGAGCAGTTCCTGGAACGTCGCGAACGGGGTGCCTCGGGTCACGGGATGCCCGGCCGGCGTCAGCCATTGGCGCGGTTCCTCGACCCAGTACGGCTCCGGCGGATGCGCCGCGCGGAGGACGGTGTCGCGGGCGAGGTCGTCGAGGGTCACCGACTTCCGTCGCGCGAAAGGGTGTTTCGACGACACCGCGAGCACCATCGGTTCGGTGTGGACGGCCGGTCCGGTGACGAGGTCGGGTTCGCCGACCGGGAGCAGGGTCACCAGCACGTCGATCTCACCCGAGCGCAGCATCGACGCCGGATCGGCGAAATCGGCCTCGCGGATGAGCAGTTCCGTGTCCGGGTAGCGCTGCCGGAAGCGGTCGAGCAGGCCCTCGGTCAGATCGGCGACGCCGGGTGCCTCGAAGCCCAGCCGCAGCACGCCGCCGATCCCGCGTCCCGCCGTGATCGCGCGGTCGATGCCTTCGTGCAGCGCGCGGTAGGCGGGGCCGAGGTCGTCCCGCAGCCGGTTGCCGATCGGCGTGAGCTGGACCCGCCTGCTGGTGCGGGCGAACAGCGGTGCGCCGATCCGCCGCTCCACCTGTTTGATCGACTGGCTCACCCGTGCCTGCGAGACGTGCAGCCGTTCCGCGGTGCGGCCGAAATGCAGTTCGTCGGCCAGCACCAAGAAGATCTCTATGTCCCGCAGTTCCATAATCTCCAGGTTATCGATTCGGGCCGGTGTCGGTCATCGGGAACCGTCTTTTTTGCAGGTCTAGACCATAGAACCTCCGTCATGCGTTAATTCAAGCCTTGAACTTACGCCTGGTGTCGAGGAGGACCCGGATGCGGAGATTCACACTGGGGATACTGACCGCCGCGCTCGTGCTGGGGTCGCACACCCCGGCACTGGCCGGAAACGGCCCCGCTTACCGGGACGCCTGGCGGCCGGTGAAGGTCCGCGTGGCCGATCTGCTGTCGCGCATGACCCTCGACGAGAAGATCGGCCAGATGACGCAGGCCGAACGCCTCGGCATCAAGGCGCCCGGCGACGTCACCAAGGGAATGCTCGGCTCCCTGCTCTCCGGCGGCAGTTCCCAGCCGACCCCGAACAACGCGGCCATCTGGGCCGACATGTACGACGGCTTCCAGAAGGAAGCGCTCGCCACCCGGCTCGGCATTCCGCTGATCTACGGCGTCGACGCCGTCCACGGGCACAACGGGCTCTACGGCGCCACCGTCTTCCCGCACAACATCGGCCTCGGCGCGACGCGCGATCCCGCGCTGGTCGAGAAGATCGGCCGCGCGACAGCCGAAGAGGTGTCGGGCACCGGGATCGACTGGAACTTCGCGCCGTGCCTGTGCGTCGCCCGCAACGACCGGTGGGGCCGGACGTACGAATCCTTCGGCGAGGTACCGGAAATCGCGTCCTCGATGACGACGGCCATCGACGGCATGCAGGGCCGTTCGCTGTCCGCGCCGGGCTCGGTCCTCGCGACCGCGAAGCACTACATCGGCGACGGCGGCACGACCGGCGGCGACGATCAGGGCGAGACCGACATCAGCGAAGCCGAACTCCGTGCGGTGCACCTGCCGCCGTTCCGCGAGGCCGTCCGCCGTGGCGTCGGTTCGGTGATGATCTCCTACAGCAGCTGGAACGGCCTCAAGATGCACGCCGGTTCCTACCTGATCAACGACGTGCTCAAGGGCGAGCTCAAGTTCTCCGGGATCGTGATCTCGGACTACAACGGCATCGACCAGATCGACCGGCAGCCGGGCTTCACCCCGGCCGAGGTCACCGCGTCGATCAACGCCGGCATCGACATGGTGATGGTGCCCTTCGAGTATCAGAAGTTCATGGACACGCTGAAGGCCGAGGTCCTCGCCGGGCGGGTCACGCCGTCGCGGATCGACGACGCGAACCGGCGCATCCTGACGAAGAAGTTCGAACTGGGCCTGTTCGAACGGCCGCTGACCGACCGCCGGTTCCTCAAGACCGTCGGCAGCGACGAACACCGCGCCCTCGCGCGGCAGGCCGTCCGCGAATCGCAGGTGCTGCTGAAGAACGAGAACCGGGTGCTGCCACTGGACAAGTCGCGCAACCGGATCTTCGTCGCGGGCAAGAGCGCCGACGACATCGGCAACCAGAGCGGCGGCTGGACGGTCGGCTGGCAGGGCAAGAGCGGCCCGGTCACCGAGGGAACGACCATCCTGCAAGGGATCCGGCACACCGCGAAACCGTCGTCCACGGTCGCTTTCGACAAGGACGCGCACGGGATCGACAAGTCCTACGACGTCGCTGTCGCGGTGGTGGGGGAGACGCCGTACGCCGAAGGCCGCGGTGACAAGCCCGAGGGAATGGGGCTCGACGCCGAAGATCTGGCGACCTTGAAGCGGCTTCAGGACAGCGGAGTCCCGACCGTGGTCGTGCTCGTTTCCGGGCGGCCGCTGGACATCGCCCAGCAGCTACCGGCATGGGACGGGCTGATCGCGTCGTGGCTGCCCGGCTCGGAGGGCCAAGGCGTCGCGGACGTGCTCTTCGGCGATCACAACCCCACCGGCAAGTTGCCGGTGACGTGGATGCGCAGCGCTGACCAGCAGCCGATCAACGTCGGTGATGGAAAGTCCGGGCTGTTCCCGTTCGGGTTCGGCCTTCGCTATCGGCACGGGTGGTGAGGTATGAGGAAATTCGCGGTCCGGCTCGCTCTGCTGTTCGTTTCGTGTCTCGCGCTGGCATTGGCGCCTGTCGCGGCACAAGCGGCACCCGCGTTCAAAGTGCTGGCCTTCTACAACGGCACGTACGACGCGGCGCACATCAGTTTCGTCAAGGAAGCCAACCAGTGGTTCCCGAAAACCGCGTCGCAGAACAACTTCAGCTACACCGCGACCAACAACTGGAATCAGCTGAATTCGCTGCAGCCCTCGCAGTACCAGGTCGTGCTGTTCCTCGACGACCTGCCGCAGACCTCGGCGCAGCGTTCGGGCTTCGAGCGCTACATGAACGCGGGCGGCGCGTTCTTCGGTTTCCACGTGGCGGCCTTCAACACCAATCCGTCCGCCTGGGACTGGTACCACAACAGATTCCTCGGCACGGGCGGCTTCAAGTCCAACACCTGGGGCCCGACGACGGCGACGCTGAAGGTGGAGAACAAGCCCCATCCCTCGACCACGCGGCTGCCCGCGACGTTCACCTCTTCGGTGAGCGAGTGGTACGCCTGGAACAACGACCTGCGCAAGAACCCGGACATCAAGATCCTCGCGTCGGTGGACCCGGTGAGCTTCCCGCTGGGGACCGACCCGAACCAGTCCTGGTACAGCGGGTACTACCCGATTCTCTGGACCAACAACAAGTACAAGATGCTGTACGCCAACTTCGGGCACAACAAGATGAACTACGAGACGAACCAGCCGCTTTCGTCGACCTTCGCCAGTGAGGTGCAGAACCGGTTCGTCATCGACGGGCTGCTGTGGCTCGGCGGAAAGCAACTCGCACGAGGATGAGCAGGGCCAGCCGGGCCAGATTCGCGCGATGCCATTTCTTGGCGAGCTCTTCGCGCCGGATCTGGTCCGGCTGTTCTTTCGGCAACGTCAGGTTGACCGACCGGACGAGGTGGACCGTGATGCCGGTGGCGGCGGCCGTGCCCACGGCGGCGGTGACGATCGCCCGGCGGTCGCCGTCGTCACGCCAGCCGCCCGCCAGCGCGACCGCCGTCGAGGCGATCGTCACCGGCGCCACCGGGATGAAGTAGCGAGCAGGGCTGCCCGGCGCGAGGAGCCCGGGGGACCGGTCGCCGAGATACCAAAGGTCCCTTGCTCTCTTTCCGCAGGTCAGGGGCCACGGCGATAGCAAAGGTCCCCTGCTCCCCCTACTCCTCGATGGCGCCGCCGACCGCCCGCAGGTGCTCCCGGAACGTCAGCGAAGGCGACTTCGCGCGCTCCGCGAGGAAGTCGGCGAAGCGGACCTGCGCGCGAAGTGACTCTCCGGAGCGGATCCGCTCAGCCTGGAGGCGTTCTGTGTCGCGGATGGCCTCGGCGCGATTCAGGACCTCGTCCGCCCGGTCGGCCGCGACGAACAGGACGCCGTCGTCGTCACCGAACACGAGGTCGTCCCGCGTCACCGTCCACTCCCCGACGACGGCCGAGTCGAGCGCGCCGTCCGGGCGGGCGGAGACCGAGAGCGGGCCGGTCGGGATCGAGCCGAGACTGAACACCGGCAGCCCGATCTTCTTGATGTCGGCGGTGTCGCGATGCAGCCCCCAGATGACGACGCCGCCCAGGCCCGCCGATTGCGCTTCGAGCGCAGCGAGGTCGCCGACGCAGCTTTCGTCGAGCCTGCCGCGGTTGTCGACGACCAGGATGTCCCCGGGCGCGGCGGTTTCGTACGCCTCCAGGAAGACGTCGACGCTGCCGACGTGCCGGGCGGGGGAGACCCGCCCGGCCACCCGCCCGCCGGGCACGACCGCGTGCGTCCCGGCGGGCGCGCAGCGGACCGGGACGCCGGCGCGGACGCAGCCGTCGGTCAGATGCGCGGTGGTCAGCAGCGCGAACCGCTCGTCGAGATCCATGCCCCGACTTTAGCCACGGCGCCACACCACCGGGATACCGTCGTAGCCGCCGCCCTCCAGCGTTCCGGCGATCTCGCCGTTGTCGCCAACGACGGTGCCGTACGCGCCGACAGGGGCGGGGAGCGTCGTCACCGGGCCGCCCGGGGACCACGCTGTGGGGGTCCTCGGCGAAATCCATCCCGTGACCAGCCCGGACCCGTTGAGCGCCATCGTGGACATGTTGTCCGGGACCTCTTCGGAGGTGTCGAACGCCGTCCAGAGCCGGTCGCCCAGCTGGGTCGAGGCCAGCACCTTCCCGTTCCGGATCGCGATCCCGCGTGATTCGCGGAGACCCTCCGGGAGCACGAGTTGCCGCAGCACTCCGTCCTTCCAGAGCCAGGTGCCACCGAACTGCTCGTTCAGCAAGATGGTGCCGTCCTGGTCGATGTCGACGGGGGTGAGCAGCGGCGGGACGTCCAGCAGCACCGGGTGCGCGTGGTCGCCGGACGGCCAGAAAGCGGCGGTGGAGCCGTAGCGGATGTCGTTGAACACCGTGCCGACGACGTCGCCGCGGTCGTTCGTGCCGAGAGCTTGCGAGTTGTAGTAGCCCGCCACCTTCCCCAGGAACTGGAATCCGCCGTTCTCGAAGGCGAAGGCGTGCTTGCCCGGGTAGCGGCTCCCGTCCGGGTAGTAGACGGCGTTGCCGAGGACCGAACCGGACGCGTTCTCGTCCACCGCTTCGACCGAGAGGTAGCCCGCCGGGATGCCGTGGTCCGCGAAGGTCCCGCCATCCCAGGTGATCAGCTTCCCGTCGGCTGTCCCCGCGTAGCCCCCGGCACCGTTCGTGGCGGCCACCCGTGCGATGCCGCTGCCGCCGGGCGGGAGCGGCAGGTAACTCATCGTCCAATCGCTCGCCGACGCCGTCCCCGCTGACAGCAGTCCGGCGGCGACGGTCGCGGCCAGGACCAAGCTCGTCCGTTTCATCGAAACCCCCTGTTAGTGGTGTTCGCCCTGTTTAACGGGGGTGCGGCCGCCTCGTCTGCGTCACCTGACACTCAGCGTGCGATGGATAACATCCGTTCAGGAATGTATGTAAGGGGTTGATAAATACAGTCCTGTCTGTATCTTCAGTTTCAGCAGCGACCCGGCAACGACAAGGAGCGTCGTGGTGGCCAACAAGGTGTACGTCGTCGGCGTGGGCATGACGAAGTTCGAGAAGCCCGGACGCCGCGAGGACTGGGACTACCCGCAGATGGCCAAGGAATCCGGGACCAAGGCGCTCTCCGACGCCGGGATCTCCTTCGACGAGGTGAAGCAGGCTTACGTCGGCTACGTCTACGGCGAGTCGACCTCGGGACAGCGCGCGGTCTACGAGCTGGGCATGACCGGGATCCCGGTGGTCAACGTCAACAACAACTGCTCGACCGGGTCGACCGCGCTGTACCTGGCCGCGGAGGCGATCCGGGGTGGCCGCGCGGACTGCGCGCTCGCGCTCGGGTTCGAGAAGATGCAGCCGGGTTCGCTCGGCTCGACCTACGACGACCGCGAGCAGCCGATGGGCAGGCATCTCCAGGCGCTCGCGGAGATCTCCGAGGTGCTCTTCCCGCCGGCGCCGTGGATGTTCGGCGCGGCCGGCCGCGAGCACATGAAGACCTACGGCACCACCGCCGAGCACTTCGCCAAGATCGGCGAGAAGAACCATCGGCACTCGGTGAACAACCCGTACGCGCAGTTCCAGGAAAGCTATTCGCTGCAGGACATCCTCGACTCGCGGATGATCTACGACCCGCTCACGAAGCTCCAGTGCTCCCCGACTTCGGACGGTTCGGGCGCGGCGATCCTCGCCAGCGAGTCCTTTGTGGACTCGCACGGCCTCGCCGGGCAAGCCGTCGAGATCGTCGGACAGGCGATGACCACCGACTTCGCCAGCACCTTCGACGGGACCGCGAAGAACATCATCGGCCACGACATGAACGTCCAGGCCTCGCGCCAGGTGTACGACCAGGCGGGGCTGGGGCCGGAGGAGTTCCAGGTCATCGAGCTGCACGACTGCTTCTCCGCCAACGAGCTCCTGCTCTACGAAGCGCTGGGACTCTGCGCCGAGGGCGAAGCGGGGAAGCTCGTCGACTCCGGGGCGACCACCTACGGCGGCCAGTGGGTCGTCAACCCGTCCGGCGGGCTGATCTCCAAGGGGCACCCGCTCGGCGCCACCGGCCTCGCGCAGTGCGCCGAGCTGACCTGGCAGCTGCGCGGGACCGCCGACAAACGCCAGGTCGACGGCGTCGAAGCCGCGCTGCAGCACAACATCGGACTCGGCGGCGCCGCCGTCGTCACCGCCTACCAGCGCGCCGAGCGCTGATCTCACCGAAAGGAACAACCATGGGCAAGATCAGTGCCTCCGTCGAACTCCCCGCGGTGCCCGACAAGGTCTGGGCGGAGTTCTCCAACCCCAACAACTTCGAGAAGTGGCTGACCATCCACACCAAGTGGAAGGGCGAGGTCCCGGCCGAGTTCTCCAAGGGGGCGCAGGCCACCGAGGTCGTCACGATGCTCGGGATGCCGAACACGATCACCTGGACCGTCGACGAGTTCGAGGCGCCCTCGAAGCTGGCGATCTCCGGGACCGGGATGGCCGGGGTGAAGGTCAAGTTCGAGCTGTCGGTGGAGGCGTCCGGCGACGGCTCGCTGGCCAGCATCAACGCGGAGTTCGCCGGCCAGATGATCGTCGGCGCGCTCGGCAAGGCCGTCGAGAAGGACGGCAAGAAGAACCTCGACGCCTCGCTGGAGAACTTCAAGGCGCTGGTCGCGTGACCGACGAGCGGTTCGATCCCGGCGGGCTCGGCAAGTGGACCGACGAGTCCCGGTTCGAGGTGACCCGCGAGCGGCTGATCGAGTACGCGAAGGCCACCAACGACCCGATCCCGGCGCATCTCGCCGGGGATGTCGCGAGCCCGGTGTTCGCGATCGTGCCGGTGTTCGAGTCGCTGATGGAACCCGCGCTGGAGGTCGTGCCGGTCGGGTTGTTCGGCCGGATCGTGCACGGGGAGCAGGAATTCCGTTTCCACCGCCCGATCCGGCCCGGCGACAAGCTCGTGTCGCGGGCGCGGATGACCGGCTACGAAGGCCTGTCGAACGGCACGCGCGGCACCATCCACCTCGAATGCCGGACCGAGGACGGCGACCTGGTCAACGAGCAGTACGTGACGTTGTTCGTGCGCGGGTTCGACACCGATGAGACGCGGGGTGAACTCGGGCCGGAGCACAAGTTCGACGACTCACTGCGTTCACAGGCGCCGGTGGCGAAGGTGAACCAGCACGTCGACGACGACCAGACGTACCGCTACGCGCCCGCCGCCGGCGATCCGATGCCGATCCATCTCGACGAAGAGGTCGCGAAGGATTCGGGACTGCCGGGGATCATCGCGCACGGCCTGTGCACCATGGCGTTCACGTCGTGGGCCCTGCTGACCGAGGTCGCCGGATCCGAGGTGGACAGGCTGAAGCGGTTCGCCGTCCGGTTCGCCAAACCGGTCCTGCCCGGGCAAGACCTGACAACGCACGTCTGGCGCGCGGACGCCGGGAGCTACGCGTTCGAAACCACCGTCGGCGAAACCGTCGTGCTCAAGGACGGTCTCGCGGAATTCGCGGAGTAGGAGCAAAGCCATGGGAGCACTCGACGGACGGGTCGCCGTCATCACCGGCGCCGGACGCGGGATCGGCCGCGAGCACGCGCTGCTGTTCGCACGAGAAGGCGCGAGCGTCGTGGTCAACGACCTCGGCGGGGCGAACGACGGAAGCGGGGCCGACGTCGGCCCGGCGCAGGAGGTCGCCGACGAGATCCGCGCGGCGGGCGGGAAGGCCGTGGCGAACACGGCCAACGTCGCCGACTGGGCGGGGGCCGCCGAGCTGGTGAACCAGGCGGTGGACGAGTTCGGCAGGCTCGACGTCGTCGTGAACAACGCGGGCATTCTGCGGGACGCTTTCCTTGCCGGGCTTGAAGAATCCCAGTGGGACTCCGTGATCGCGGTGCACCTCAAGGGGCACGCGGCGGTGCTGCGGCACGCGGCCGCGTACTGGAAGACGGCGAGCAAGGCGGGCGAGCGGGTGGCGGGCTCGGTGGTCAACACCGCGTCGGCCTCCGGGGTCACGCTGCCGAACGCGGGACAGGCGAACTACGGCGCGGCGAAGGCGGGGATCGCCGCGCTGACGCTGGTCGCCGCCGAGGAACTGGAACGCTACGGCGTGCGGGTCAACGCGATCGCGCCGATCGCGCGCACCCGGCTCACGCTGGCGACGCCGGGCATGGGCGCGATCTTCGCCCAAGAGGTCGAGGAAGGGGAGTTCGACGCGTTCTCCCCGGCCAACATCTCGCCGCTGGTCGCCTACCTCGCGACCGAGAAGTGCCCGATCACCGGCAAGGTGTTCGCGGTGCAGGGCGGCGCGATCTCGGAACTCGCGGGCTGGCACGACGTCAAGGTGATCGAGACCGAGGAAGCCTGGGAGATCGACGACATCGCGGCGAGGCTGCCGTGATCGAGTGGTCCGAGACCGAACTGCTGATCCGGGACGCGATCCGCGAGTTCGTCGACAAGGAGATCCGGCCGCATGTCGACGAGCTCGAAAGCGGGACGCTGCCGCCGTACGACCTTATCCGCAAGATGTTCGCCGCCTTCGGCATCGACGCGCTCGCGCGGGAATCGGTGACGAAGCTGTTGTCCAAAGAGCGCAGCTCCGGTGGCGGAGGCTTGGCTTTCGGTGGGCAGGAAGCGATGGCGCTCATCGCGGTGAGCGAGCTGGCCGGGGTCAGCCTCGGCATCGTCGCCTCGCTCGGCGTGAGCATCGGGCTGACCGCGCAGACGATCCTGACGAAGGGCACGCAGGCGCAGAAGGAACGGTGGCTGCCCGAGCTCGCGACGTTCGAGAAGGTCGGCGCGTGGGCGATCACCGAACCCGACTCCGGCTCGGACGCTTTCGGCGGGATGAAGACGTCGGTGCGGCGCGACGGTGACGAGTACGTCCTCAAGGGACAGAAGACGTTCATCACCAACGGGCCGTACGCCGACACGATCATCGTCTACGCGAAGCTCGACGAAGGCAACGGCGCCGCCGTCCGGGATCGCAAGGTGCTGACGTTCGTGCTGGACAAGGGCATGCCGGGGCTCACGCAGGGCAAGCCGTTCAAGAAGATGGGCATGATGTCGTCGCCGACCGGCGAGCTGTTCTTCAGCGACGTCCGGCTCGGGCGGGACAGGCTGCTCGGCGAATCCGAGACCGGGCGTGACGGCGACAGCAAGGCCGAGGTGAAGTCCGGGTTCGCCGTCGAGCGGATCGGGGTCGCGGCGCTGGCGCTCGGGATCATCAACGAATGCCACCGGCTCTGCGTGGACTACGCGAAGAACCGGAAGCTGTGGGGCCAGGAGATCGGGCGGTTCCAGCTGATCCAGCTCAAGCTGGCGAAGATGGAGGTCGCGCGGATCAACGTGCAGAACATGGTGTTCCAGCTGATCGAGACGCTGCGCGCGGGCAAGATGCCGACGCTGGCCGAGGCTTCGGCGATGAAGCTGTACTCGTCGGAGGCGGCCACCGAGGTCGCGATGGAGGCCGTGCAGCTGTTCGGCGGGAACGGGTACATGGCGGAGTACCGGGTGGAGCAGCTGGCGCGGGACGCGAAGTCGCTGATGATCTACGCGGGAAGCAACGAGATCCAGGTGACCCACATCGCGAAGGGCCTGCTGGGCCGCCGCGTTTAGTCCTCTGAATGCGGTGGGCGCGAGGGCAGGGAGAGCAAGGGACCTTTGCTATCGCGTTGGGGTCCGGGGCTGCCCGCCGCCTGCTGACGACACGGGTGACCAGACGGCCGACACGGGTGTCTGGACGGACGACACGCGTGATTGGGGCCGGAACTCGCGTGATTGGGGCCGGAACTCGCGTGATTGGGGCCGGAACTCGGGAGTTCCGGCCCCAATCACGCGTGTGACGGGTCTGATCACGCGTGTGACGGGGGTCAGTCGCGTTCGATGAGGTGGCCGACGACCTCGGGGCCCGGGTGGGCGTGGCCGGAGCCGTCGCGGCGCGGGTCGACTTCGGGCAGTTCCACGGGGTCGCCGTTGCGGCCGGCACCGGCCGGGCGCGGCCCGATCCAGCCGACGACCAGCCGCGTCTCGCCCTTGAGGAACCGCTGTGCGCGGACACCGCCGGTCGCGCGGCCCTTCGCCGGGTACTCGTTGAACGGCGTCACCTTCACGCTCGCGCCGGTCGCGGTGACGACCATCGGCTCGCCGTGTTCGGCGTCGTCGGTCCGGATCGCGCCGAAGAAGACCACTTCCGCCTCACCGCGCACGACCATCCCGGCCATGCCGCCGCCCTTGAGACCCTGCGGCCTCACCAGCGAAGCGGCGTAGCGCAGCAGGGACGCTTCGGACGACAGGAACGCCAGCGTCTCGTTGCCGTCGGTGAGCCAGGTGGCGCCCACGACCTCGTCGCCGTCCTTCAGGCTGATCACGTCGAACTCGTCCGAGCGGACCGGCCATTCCGGCGCGCAGACCTTCACGACGCCGTGCTTCGTGCCGAGCGCGAGACCCGGGGAACCGGTGGCCTGCTCGCCGAGCGGCGCCACGCCGATGACGCGCTCGCCCTTCTCCAGCGGCACTAGTTCCTTCGCGGCCATTCCGCCGCGCAGCGACACGGTGCCCGCCTGTTCGGGCAGCACCGGCAACGGCAGCACGTCGGTCTTGAACGCGCGGCCGCGATTGGTCACCAGCAGCACCTGCCCGCGTGCGGTCGAGTGCACGACGGCGGCCACCGAGTCGTGTTTGACGCGGCCGTTGCGGCGCCGCACTTCCGACGACTCCTCCGATTCCGCCGCGGTCCGCGCGACCAGCCCGGTGGCCGAAAGGATCACCTGGCACGGGTCGTCGGTGACCTCCAGCGGACCCGACGGCTTCGACGCGGCGAGGACCTCCTTGAGGTCGCCGTCGATCAGCGCGGTGCGGCGTTCGGTGGGGGAGTCCTTGGCGACCTTGGCCAGCTCGGCCGAGACGACCTTCTTCAGCACCGACTCGTCGTCGAGGATCTTCGACAGCTCGGCGATCTCCTCGCGCAGCTTGTCCTGCTCGGCTTCGAGCTCGATCCGGTCGTACTTGGTGAGCCGACGCAGCGGCGTGTCCAGGATGTACGTCGCCTGGATCTCCGAGAGCTTGAACCGCTTCATCAGGCCGTCCTTCGCGGCCGCGGCGTTCTCGCTCTCGCGGATCAGCTTGATCACCTTGTCGATGTTGAGCAAGGCGGCCAGCAGGCCTTCGACCAGGTGCAGGCGCTCTTCGCGCTTGCGGCGGCGGTAACGCGTGCGGCGGGTGACGACCTCGTAGCGGTGGCTGAGGAAGACCTCCAGCAGCGCCTTGAGCCCCAGCGTCTGCGGCTGCCCGTCCACCAGCACCAGGTTGTTGATGCCGAAGGACTGCTCCAGCGGCGTCAGCCGGTACAGGTCCGCCAGCAGCGCCTGCGGGTTCACGCCGACCTTGCATTCGACGACCAGCCGCGTGCCGTTCTCGCGGTCGGTGAGGTCCTTGACGTCGGCGATCCCGGTCAGCCGCTTGGACTTGTTGACCTCGTCGGTGATCTTCTCGATCACCTTCTCCGGGCCGACGCCGTACGGCAGTTCGGTGACGGTGATCGCCTGACGGCCGCGGCTGCCCTCCAGCGGCCCGGTCTCGGCGCTGGCGCGCATGCGCACCACCCCGCGGCCGGTCTCGTAGGCGCGGCGGACCTCGTCGAGGCCCAGCAGCGAACCGCCGGTGGGCAGATCCGGGCCCGGGACGAACTCCATCAGCTTGTCGAGGGTGGCCGTCGGGTGGTTGATCAGCCACCGCGCCGCGCCGATGACCTCGGTCAGGTTGTGCGGGATCATGTTGGTCGCCATCCCGACCGCGATCCCGGAAGTGCCGTTGACCAGCAGGTTCGGGAACGCCGCGGGCAGCACCGACGGCTCTTCGAGCGAACCGTCGTAGTTCGGCCGGAAGTCGACGGTGTCCTCGCCGAGTTCGCCGACCAGCAGCATCGCTTCCGGGGACAGCCGCGCCTCGGTGTACCGCGAGGCGGCCGGGCCGTCGTCGGGGGAGCCGAAGTTGCCGTGCCCGTCGACCAACGGGACGTTGAGCGAGAAGTCCTGCGCGAGCCGGACCATGGCGTCGTAGATCGCCGTGTCGCCGTGCGGGTGGTACTTGCCCATCACGTCGCCGACCACGCGGGACGACTTCACGTACGCGTGCGTCGGCCGGTAGCCGTTCTCGTTCATCGAGTACATGATCCGGCGGTGCACCGGCTTCAGCCCGTCCCGCGCGTCCGGGAGCGCCCGCGAGTGGATGACCGAGTAGGCGTACTCCAGGTACGAGTCCTCGATCTCCGTCTTCAGCGAGTTGTCGAAGACGTTCGCGCCGGGCCTGTCGAACGCTGACGGGTCGACCTTGGTGGTGGTGCCCTTACGGCGTGCCATTGCTCAAAGCTCCTTGAATAGCAACGAAATCAGGCGTCGATGGCTTCGCGGTCGACCCGGTCGGAAGAGGCGACCAGCCAGTTGCGGCGCGGTTCGACCTTCTCGCCCATCAACAGTTCGAGCGCGTTCTCCGCGGCTTCGACGTCGTCGAGGGTGATCCGGCGGACCGAGCGGGTGGCCGGGTTCATCGTGGTGTCCCACAGTTCGTCGGCGTCCATCTCGCCGAGGCCCTTGAACCGCGGCACCGGCGTGACGATCTGCTTGCCCGCGCGCTCCAGCGCCGCGAACTTGGTCTCCATCTCCTTCTGGGTGAAGGTGAAGTGGGTTTCCGGGTTGCGGCCCTTGGTGACCAGTTTGTGCAGCGGCGGCATCGCGGCGTAGAGCCTGCCGTCCTCGATCACCGGCCGCATGTACTTGGCGAACAGCGTGATCAGCAGCGTCCGGATGTGCGAACCGTCGACGTCCGCGTCGGCCATCAGGATCACCCGGCCGTAGCGCATGGTCGTCAGGTCGAACGTACGCCCGCTGCCCGCGCCGAGCACCTGCACGATCGAGGCGATCTCGGCGTTCTTCAGGGTGTCGCCGAGCGACGCCTTCTGGACGTTGAGGATCTTGCCGCGCAAGGGAAGCAGCGCCTGGTACTCCGAAACGCGCGCCATCCGCGCCGAACCGAGCGCGCTGTCACCCTCGACGAGGAACAGTTCGCTGCGGGCGACGCCGGTGGTGCGGCAGTCGACCAGCTTCGGCGGCATGGCCGCGCCTTCGAGCGCGGTCTTGCGCCGGGCGGCGTCCTTCTGCTGCTTCTGGGTGAGACGGACGCGTGCCGCGTCGACCACCTTCTGCAGCACGACCTTGGCCTCGGACTTGGTCTTGCGCTCTTCGGTCCAGGCACGGATGTGCTTGTCGACGATGCCCTGGATGACGCGGGTGATGCCGGCGGTGGACAGCTCGTCCTTGGTCTGCGAGGTGAACTGCGGCTCCGGCAGCCGGACGTGGACGACCGCCGTCATGCCTTCGAGGACGTCCTCGACCGTCGGCATGTCCTCCTTGGGCTTGAGCAGTCCGCGGGTCTTGGAAATGGCGTCCTGCAAGGACTTCAGCACCGCGCGGTCGAAGCCGCGGCGGTGGGTGCCGCCGTGCACGTTGCGGATGGTGTTGGTGAAGCACTCCACCGTGCGCTCGTAGCCGGTGCCCCAGCGGAGCGCGACCTCGATCTCCGCGTGACGCTCCACATTGGACTGCATGACACCGCTGGCGTCGGCGGCGTTCTCCTTGTACGTGCCCTCGCCGTTGATGATCAGCGTGCCGCAGACGGGTTTCTCGCTGTCCGGGGCGAGGAAGTCGACCATGTCGCCGAGGCCGTTGGGGAAGTGGAAGGTCTCTTCGCTGATCGAGTCGTCGACCGCGGTGCGCAGCACGTACGTGACGCCCGGGACCAGGAACGCGGTGTTGCGCATCTTCGCGCGGACGCCTTCGACGTCGAGCGCGGCGCCTGTCTCGAAGTAGCGCGAGTCGTACCAGTACCGGATCGACGTGCCGCCGCGCTCGCCGCGCTTCATCTTCCCGGTGATGTTCAGCCCGGACTTGCGGGTGAACTTGGCCTTCGGGCCCGGCCCGTCGAACACGCCGGGCACGCCGTGCGCGAACGACATCTGGTGGACCTTGCCCTCTTGCTTCACCGTGACGTCGAAGCGGTGCGAGAGCGCGTTCACCGCCGAAGCGCCGACGCCGTGCAGGCCGCCGGAGGTCTTGTAGCCCGAGCCGCCGAACTTGCCGCCGGCGTGCAGCCTGGTCAGCACGAGCTCGACACCGGACAAACCGGATTTGGCGTGCGTGCCGGTGGGGATGCCGCGGCCGTCGTCGTCGACCTGGACACTGCCGTCGGCGTGCAGGGTGACCACGATCTTCGCGGCGTGACCCGCCACACCTTCATCGGTCGAGTTGTCCACGACCTCGGAGAACAGGTGGTTGATGCCGCGGCTGTCGGTGGAGCCGATGTACATCCCGGGGCGCTTGCGGACCGCTTCCAGACCCTCGAGATGCGTCAGGTCGTCGGCCCCGTACAGGGTCTCAGCAGTCACTGGGTACTTCTCCTGGAGTCGTGGCTCGCGAACTGGCTCGTGACGGTGGCGTTCAACGCGACACCGTACTGGAGGATATCCGTCCCCTCCGACAGCTTCCTCTTCAGAAGCACCCGGGTGTGGCGGACCACCCGTCCCGATGACCGGGTCACGGCTGGGGAAAGCTGCTTTCTCGCGCCTCGGACGAGGCGTTATCGTTTCCGGTGTCACAGGGTGACGGGGGGAAGAAGGTGGCCGTCGGATTCGGTCCCACACGCGTATCGACCGTACGGCGCGTCGTGAGTCTCTGGTATTTCGTGGCGGTCGTCGGGTCGCTCGGTGTACTCGCGCCTTTGCCGTTCGTGCACGCCGCCCTGCGGCTGCGCCGGGCCGTCGTGTGGCTGTACGTACTGGCCTACGCCGTGGTGTCCGGCGTGATGCTCTACGCGCTCGCGCGGGCGGGCGAGAAGGACAACACGGAGATCGCGTTCGGCTACCTCTGGTTCTTCGGCACGATCCTGTTCGTCACCGTGTCCTGCGTCCACCTCGCCCTGCTGCGGAAGAAGATCCTCTACCCGCCGCCGACGGTGTGGGTGGAGTCCGGCATGCACTGCGGGCTGTTCTCGATCGACATCGCCGGGTTCGGCCAGGTCGGGCGCAGCAGCGAGACCTTCGTCCAGGTCCGGAGAATGCTCTTCGGCCTGCTGTCCAGCGCCTTCGAGGCCAGCGGGATCGCCTGGGAAGTCTGCCTGAAACGCGACACCGGGGACGGCATGATCGTCGTCGTCCCGCCGCATTTCCCGAAGTTCAGGCTGCTGTTCCCGCTGCTTTCGCGGCTGGCGGCGGACCTGGCCCAGTACAACGTGGTCACCGCGCCCGGCCTGCGGATCCGGGTGCGGGTGGCGATCCACGCCGGGGAGATCACGGTCGACGAGTACGGCGTGACGGGACGGCCGAAGGTGCTGCTCGCCCGGCTGCTCGATTCGCGGGTGCTGCGGGGCGCGCTCGCCGAGGCGCCGGACGGGTCACCCATGGTGGTGCTCGTCTCCGACCGGTTCCACGAGGACGTCCAGGACCAGGGCGGCCCCGGTCTCGACACGATGAGCTACCGGCAGGTGCTCGTGCACGAGAAAGAGACCGAGGTCCGCGCCTGGCTGCACGTCCCGGATCCGGTGCTCAGAGGGCTGCCGTGAGGACCTCCAGCGCGCTGTGCTGACGGGCGGCGTCGACCTTGTCGACCGGCCCCGCCCAGCGCAGGCCGTGCTGATCGAGCGACGTGCGGTTGTTCGCGATCGTCGAATTCGCTTGGCGGGTCAGGTAAGCGCGGTACGGCCTGCCCGGCAGCGCCCGGTCCAGCTCGCCGAGACCGCGGGCGTACGCGCCCTTGAACGACGGCCCGTCCGCTCCGCAGTCGCCGGACTCGCACGGGTCGCGCAGGATCCCGTTCGAGTGCAGCAGCGAGGTCGTGGTGGCGGCGTCGGCGAGCCGGCGGGCGCGGGTGAGGAGGGCGGCGTCACCGGTCGCGCGGTTCAGTTCGACGAGCGCGCCGAGGACGATGCCCTGGTTGTAACTCCAGACGGCCTGCCCGTTGTTGGCGCAGGAGGCGTTCAGGCCGTCGTTGACCAGGTTGTTCCCGTTGATCATGCCGCTCGCCCGGAACCAGTCCCAGACCTCGCGCGCCCTGGCGAGCTGGAGTGTGTCGCCGGGGAGACGGTTGTGCAGTGACGCGGCGACCTTGACGTACAGCTCGTTGGTGACGGCGTTCTTGTACGTCTTCGCCGTCGACCACCAGAGACCGCCGCCGCAGGTCCCGTCGCGGTAGGAGTACATGTAGTCCGCCGCGATGACGGCGGTGTCGAGGTAGCGGCGGTCCTTGGTCAGGTCGTAGGCGCGGATCCAGGCGAGCGTCCACCAGCCGGTGTCGTCGATGTACTCGTTGGTGAAGTTGTTGCCACGATTGCGGTCGAAGGTGTTGGCGATGGCGTAGCGGTAGTTCTGCGAGCCGGTGCGGATGCTGTAGTCGAGGATGGCGGTGAGCGCGTTCGCCGAGTTCCACCAGCCCGTGGTCTGCCAGAGTCCGGTGCCGTTGTCGTAGAACTGCATGAGCGCGGTGGCCGCGGCTTCGGTGCGGTTGTTCGCGGCGACCGTGGTGCGGAACCACGGCGTGCAGGCGATTTCCGGCCGGTTGCCCGCCTTCCCGCAGGCGCGCAGGGCGCCGAAACGGTGGGTGGCGGGGTCGTCGGCGTTGAACATCAGGGTCCGCCGGCCGCGTTGTCCGGCGGGGATCTTCGTGTCGCCGATCCGGCTGTCGGCGGACCACGTGCGGCCGCCGTCGAAGGAGCGGTCGAGCCAGAGTTCGTCGCCGGGGTCGCCGTCGGCGATGCTGCCCCAGCCCATGTCGTCGCCGTCGGAGAGGTGCAGCGTGATGCCCCGGCCCCAGACCGTCGCGGTGCTGGGTCTTCTTTCGCCGACGGCCAGCGCGGGGTCGCGGCTGTCGCAGTACTTGGCGCAGATAGTCGCCGAGACGGCGGGTTCGGGAGTGGTGGCGGCCGGCGTGAGAGCGAATGTCAACGTTGTCACAAGCAGGGAAGCGATCCACATGGATCCGAGTGTGAGGGCGGCCACTTTCCGGGCCGATCAAGTCACCCTTTCGGCCTGCGTCGATGGTCTGGAATACTTCTTGCGCGCATGAGGTTGAACGCTCAAGCAATAACAACCCGGCTTAGGGAGCAGGTCATGCAGTTCGGAATCTTCACGGTGGGCGATGTGACGACCGACCCGACCACCGGGGAGGCGCCCAGCGAGTACGAGCGGATCAAGGCGATGGTGCGGATCGCGCTCAAGGCCGAAGAGGTCGGCCTCGACGTCTTCGCGACCGGCGAGCACCACAACCCGCCCTTCGTGCCCTCTTCGCCGACGACGATGCTCGGCTACATCGCCGCGCAGACGTCGAAGCTGATTCTTTCCACCTCGACCACGCTGATCACCACGAACGACCCGGTGAAGATCGCCGAGGACTTCGCGATGCTGCAGCACCTCGCCGACGGCCGCGTCGACCTGATGATGGGCCGCGGCAACACCGGCCCCGTGTACCCGTGGTTCGGGAAGGACATCCGGCAGGGGATCCCCCTCGCGATCGAGAACTACCACCTGCTGCACCGGTTGTGGCGCGAGGACGTGGTCAGCTGGTCCGGCAAGTTCCGGACGCCGCTGCAGGAGTTCACCTCGACCCCGCGGCCGCTCGACGGTGTCCCGCCGTTCGTGTGGCACGGTTCGATCCGCAGCCCGGAGATCGCGGAACAGGCCGCCTACTACGGCGACGGGTTCTTCGCGAATCACATCTTCTGGCCGAAGGAGCACTTCCAGGCGCTGATCGACCTGTACCGCGAGCGGTACGAGCACTACGGGCACGGCAAGGCGGACCAGGCGATCGTCGGCCTCGGCGGCCAGGTGTTCCTGCGGCCGAAGTCGCAGGACGCGGTGCGGGAGTTCCGGCCGTACTTCGACAACGCGCCGGTGTACGGGCACGGGCCGTCGCTGGAGGAGTTCACCGAGCAGACGCCGCTGACCGTCGGCAGCCCGCAAGAGGTGATCGACAAGACGCTGACCTTCCGCGAACACTTCGGCGACTACCAGCGTCAGCTGTTCCTGCTGGACCACGCCGGGCTGCCGTTGAAGACCGTGCTGGAGCAGCTCGACCTGCTGGGTGAGCACGTGATCCCGGTGCTGCGTAAGGAACTTGACTCGCTTCGCCCCGCTCACGTGCCTGAGGCTCCTACGCACGCTTCGCTTCTTTCGGGGGCTTCGGTGTCTTCTTCGGAGGTGACGGTATGACGACGATCGCTGTGGTGACCGCGGGGTTGAGCCAGCCGTCCTCGACGCGGCTGCTCGCGGACAAACTGGCCGCGGCGGTTTCCTCCGCGCTGCCGGACGTGAAGATCGAGGTGATCGAACTCCGCGACCTCGCCCTCGACGTCACGAAGAACATGCTGACCGGGTTTCCTTCCCCGGCCCTGCGCGCGGCCATCGACACGGTGACCGCCGCGGACGGCCTGATCGCCGTGACGCCGGTGTTCACCGCGTCGTACAGCGGGCTGTTCAAGTCGTTCTTCGACGTGCTGGACCAGAAGGCGCTCGACGGGAAGCCGGTGCTGATCGGCGCCACCGGCGGGACCGAACGGCACTCGCTGGTGCTCGACTTCGCGCTGCGTCCGCTCTTCGCCTACCTTCGCGCCGAGCCTGTCGCGACGGCGGTGTACGCGGCTTCGTCGGACTGGGCTTCTCCGGGGGATCTCGATACGCGGGCTTCGCGGGCTGGGCGAGAGTTCGCTGCTCGGCTGTCGTCGGCGCCGGTGGTGGCTCCGAGCAGCGGTTTCGTGCCGTTTGAGCAGTTGTTGGGCGGTGGGTGAAGGGAGCGGGGGACCTTTGCTATCGCCTGGCGGGGCGTGCGGCGGTGACGCGTCGGTACAGCGGGTCGTGAGTGGTAAGTCGCGTTCTAACGACACTTGCCACTCACGACCAACCCGACCCACTCGGTGCCGCCGCCCTGGTCGCCTCAAGTACGTGAAGGACCCCTTCATTGCGCTAGGCGCAATGAAGGGGTCCTTCACGTACTTGGGAAGGCGTGAAGGTCGAGTTTCCTCGGCTGAGCGTAGGCAAGGAGGCCTTCACGGAGAGTCAGGGCGTCGGCCAGATCGGCCGGATCTCGATGGTCGCGAACTTCGTGACCGGATGCTTCGACGCGACCTCGATCGCCTCGTCGAGGTCGGCGCACTCGATCAGGTCGTAGCCGAGGATCTGTTCCTTCGTCTCCGCGAACGGCCCGTCCGAGACGAGCAGGTCGCCGTCGCGGTGGCGCACGGTGGTCGCGGTGGCCGTCGACCGGAGCCTGCTGCCGGACAACCGCACTCCGCGCGCGGTCATCTCGTCGACCCACGCCTGGGTCTTTTCGTCGAGCGGGTCGTCGCAGCCGTCCGCGCCGGGGTGAGGGCTCCCGCAGATCAGCAACATGTAGCGCATCAGTCCTCCATCGCCAGGGCTTTTTCGGGCCGCAGCGCCGAAAGAGCGATTGCCAGGCCCAGTGCCGCGAAGCAGGCGGCGACCACGAATCCCATGCGGAAGCCTCCGGTCACGGCTTCCGCCGACGTCGCGGTACCGGTGACGGCCACCGACACGGCCGAGGCTACCGAGACACCGAGCGCGCCGCCGACTTGGAAGGCGGCGGTGTTGATGCCGGACGCGAGCCCGGTGTCCCCGGCGTCGACGCCGCCCAGCGCGGCCATCGGCGCGGCGACGGTGGCCGCGCCCAGCCCGAGCCCGAAGGCGGCGAGGCCGGGCAGGAGATCCGTCAGGTAGGAGCCGTCCGGCGAGATACCGGCCAGCGTCAGGCAGCCGGCGCCGAGCAGTACCGTGCCCACGGCGGCCAGGCCACGGACGCCGATCCTGGGGATCAGCGCGTGCCCGCCGTACGCCCCGACGACCGCCATCACCGGCAGCACCGCCGTCGCGACGCCGAACAGCAGCGGCGAATAGCCGAGTATCTCCTGCGCATAGCGCGAAATCAGGAACGAGACCGCGAAAGCGCCCATCGCGCTGGTGAGCATCACCAGGTTGCCGCCGGTGAGCATCCGCGACGAGAAGATCCGCAGGGGGATCAGCGGCGCTCCGCGTCGTGAAGCGTCGCGGCTTTCGGAGAGCAGGACCGGCGTGGCCACGAGCAGCACGAGCGCGACCGGGATGTTCAGGAAGAACACCCACTCCCAGCCGAGCGCCCGCGTCAGCGCCCCGCCGATCAGCAGCGCCGCCGTGGCGCCGAAGCCGCCGACGCCCGACCAAGCGGCGAGCGCCTTGGTGCGTTCACCGTCGTCGGTGAAGGTCGTCATCACCAGCGAAAGCGCGCTCGGCGCCATCAGCGCGGCCGAAATCCCCTGGAGGACCCGAGCGGCGATCAGCACGTCGTCGCTCCAGGCGAATCCGCACCACAGCGAGGAGAGCAGGAACAGCAGCGTGCCCGCCGAGAACGTCCGGCGGCGGCCGAGCA
Organism: Amycolatopsis sp. NPDC102522; assembly: GCF_055584485.1. NCBI lineage: Bacteria > Bacillati > Actinomycetota > Actinomycetes > Pseudonocardiales > Pseudonocardiaceae > Amycolatopsis > Amycolatopsis sp. NPDC102522. Next base: position 105,894 of record NZ_JBVJLY010000010.1, read on the forward strand.
GGTCCGCGGCGCGGCCGGCGGGCAGGAGCAGGAGACCGAAACTCAGCAGGTACGCGCTGAGCACCCAATGTGTCCCGCCGCCGTCGAAACCGAGGTCCCGTTCGATCGACGGCACCGCCAGCACGACGATCTGCGAGTCCAGGATGACCATGAAGTTGGCCGTGCAGAGCAGGGCCAGCGCTCGCCATCGGCGCGGGTCGGGGTGCATGCGTGCCTCCGTCCTTCGGTGGGTGGTTCACCCACCGACGAACGGCTGCTCCCGGAACAGACAGGTCCGGCGAAGAGTTTTCAGATCGGGCGGGACCAGCGCGTTCCCGGCACAATCGGTCAGGGGAACAACGGCGAGGAGAAGACGTGGGCATCGGAAAACCCGTGAGGCAGGTGCTGATCCTGATCGCGGGAGTCATTCTCCTGCTGGTCGGCATCGCGCTGCTCGTGCTGCCCGGACCCGGCTTGCTGCTGGTGCTCGCGGGTCTGCTCGTGCTGGCTTCGGAGTTCCCCGCGGTGGAGAAGTACGTCGATCCCATCCGCGACAGGGCGATGAAGGCGGCCGAGGACAGCGTCTCGTCCCCGCTGCGTATCGCGGGTTCGGTGCTGGCCGGGCTGTGCCTGCTGGCCGCGGGCGTGGTCTGGGGACTCGTGCCCGGTCTGCCGCTCGCCGGCTGGAGCACCGGTTCGAGCCTGATCCTGTCCGGGCTCATCCTGTTCGCACTGCTGATCTGGAGCTACCAGCGGGTGCAGGCACGAAGGGCCGCGAACGCCGAATAACAGCCGGGTGGTCTGGTACCGTGCGGCGCGTGTCCTCCGACTTCCAGCGCGCGCGGCGGCCGGAACAGGTGGAGGCCCGGCGCGCGGCGATCCTCGGCGTGGCGCGCGAACTCCTGGCCGAGCGGCCCGTCTCCCGGATCAGCCTGCGGGAACTGAGCGACAGGGTCGGCCTGGCGAAGTCGAACGTGCTGCGGTACTTCGACAGCCGCGAGGCGATCTTCCTGGAAGTCCTCGACGCGGTCTGGGTCGCGTGGCTCGACGAGCTCGAAGACGAGCTGGGCGCGCTTGAGAACGCTGATTACGAGCGCGTCGCGACAGTCATCGCGACGTCGATCTCGCGGCAACGCCTGCTGTGCGAGCTGATCAGCACGATGGCCGCGGTGCTCGAACGCAACATCTCCGTGGAGACCGCCCGGACGTTCAAGAGCCGGGCGGCCGAACGGACCGAACGGCTCGGCGACGTCGTCCGCGCCCGGGTCCCGTTGGACGCCCGAGCCGCCGGACACTTCGCGAAGGCCGTCTTCATCCTCGTCGCGGGACTGTGGCCCTACGCGAACCCTGGCGAGGCGGTGGCGACGGTCCTGGCCGAACGGGGAGCACCCGCCGGCCACGAGATGTTCGTCGACGGGCTGACCGAAGGACTGGCGAACCAGCTGGTCGGCCTGGCTGTTCGCGCAGGTCAGAGCCCCGGGCGATAGCAAAGGTCCCTTGCTCCCTTCCCTCGCGAGCCGGACCGGCCGGATCTGCTTAAGGTGAGCGCAACCCACTCGTACAAGGAGCGATCATGAGCCCAGGCGGCACCCACACCCTCGGCGATCTCACCGTGAGCCGGATGGGCTACGGCGCCATGCGGCTGTCCGGCCCCGGCATCTGGGGACCGCCGAGCGACCGCGACGGCGCGCTCGCCGTCCTCCGCGAAGCTGTCGAGCTGGGTGTGACCCACATCGACACCAGCGACTTCTACGGTCCGCACACGACCAACGAGCTGATCCGCGAGGCACTGCACCCGTACGCGGACGGCCTGCACGTCGTCACGAAGGTCGGCGCGAAGCGGACTCCGGACAAGGGCTGGCCTGCGGCGCTTTCGCGCGAGGAGCTGACCTCGGCGGTCCACGACAACCTGCGCAACCTCGGCGTCGACGTGCTCGACGTCGTCAACCTGCGGCTCGCGGGGGAGCACGGGGTCTTCCCGATCCCGGTTTCGGTAGCGGAGCCGTTCGAGGTCCTCGCCGAGCTTCAGCAGCAGGGCCTGATCCGGCACCTCGGCCTGAGCCACGTCTCGGCGGAGCAGGTCAAGGAAGCCCGCTCGATCGCGCCGGTCGTCTGCGTGCAGAACGAGTACAACGTCGCGAACCGCGCCAACGACGGCCTGCTCGACGCCCTCGCGGCCATCAACATCCCGTTCGTGCCGTACTTCCCGCTCGGCGGGTTCACGCCGCTGCAGTCCGGCGTGCTGGACGACTGCGCCCGTCGCGTCGACGCGACGCCGATGCAGGTCGCGCTCGCGTGGCTGCTCCAGCGGTCGCCGAACATGCTGCTGATCCCGGGGACGTCGTCGGTGTCGCACCTGCGGGAGAACGTCGCCGCCGCGGAACTGGAACTGCCCAAGGACGTCATCGCCGACCTCGACGCCCTCGCCTAGCGGTCCGTGAAGGCCTCCTTCACTACCCTCAAAGTAGGGAAGGAGGCCTTCACGGATCTTCAGAGGACATCCCGGCGCCGCAGCAGCCAGCCGCCGAGAACGGCGAAGACCACCAGGTACCCGGCCACCACCAGCGTCGCCTGCGAAGCACCGACGAGGGCCCCGATCCCCGGCGTCGCGCCCGAAGCGCCGAGCGACGCGGCCAGCGAGCCGGCGTTGGCTCCCGGCAGGGCCAGCTGGACGGTGTTCACCCAGTCGAGAAGCGGGGCCGCGACCCCGAACAGCAGGTTCTGGACCACCAGCAGCCACACCAGGCCGAGCCCGATCGGCAGCGCCACCCCGCGCATCGCGATCGCGAGCGCCGCGCCGAAAGCCGCCCAGGTCATCGCGATCAGCCAGCCCGCGCCGATTCCCGTCAGCAGCGAGCCGAACTCGGGCCAGTCCGTCGGCTGGCCCTCCGAGGAAGCGATGATCGCGCTCGTGACCGCGCCGGTCGCGAAGGTCGTCAGCACGATCGTCAGGGTCGCGACGGCCAGCGCGAACAACTTTCCACTGTAGACAGTCAGCCGCGAAGGACCCTGTGTCAGCACGGTCTTCCACGTGCTCCAGCCGTATTCGCCGCCGACGGCCAGCACCCCGATCACGAGCATGATCGCCCCGAGGAACACCGGCAGCCCGCCGATCGAGTTGCCGACCAGGTTCGACGGCATGGTCGCCGCCAGCCCGCGATCCGTGCCGGGCGCCCCGCTCGGCGAGCCTGCCGCGCCCGCGAGCGGCAGCAGGTAGGTGAAGGTCAGGCCGAGCACGACCGCGATCCCCAGCATGAACCAGTTGGCCGGACGCCGGACGAGTTTCGCCAGCTCGGCGGTGCAGCTACCCCACATGACTTGCCACCTCTCCGGTGAGCTCGAAGAAGACCTGTTCCAGATCCCGTTCGCGGACGTGCAGTTCGCGCACCGCGATCCCTTCCGTGACGAGTTCGCGGTTCAGCCACGACGCGCGCTCCGGGGCGACCGTCAGATCGAGCCCGGTCCCGCTCGCCCGCACGTTCTCCGCGCCGATCCAGCGCCGCGTCAGCTCGGCGGCGCGCAGGTTCTCGTCGGTTTCGATGTGCAGCACCGTGCCGCCGCGGAGTTCGGCCACCGTGTTCTCCGCGACCAGCCTGCCGCGGGAGACGACGCCGACCCGGTCGCAGATCTGCTGGACCTCGCCCAGCAGATGGCTCGACAGCAGCACGGTGCAGCCTTCCGCGCCGAGCCGCCGGATCAGCACGCGCATGTCGGCCATCCCCGCCGGGTCGAGGCCGTTGGTCGGCTCGTCGAGGATCAGCAGCCGCGGATCCTTCAGCAACGCCGCCGCGACACCCAGCCGCTGCTTCATGCCGAGGGAGTAGGTCGAGTACCGGTCCTTGCCGCGATCGGCGAGGTCGACCATCGCGAGCACTTCGCCGACGCGGAGCGGGTCCGTTCCGCTGTAGGAGGCCAGCACCTTGAGGTTGTCCGCGCCGGACAGGTACGGGTAGAACCCGGGGGATTCGATCAGCGCGCCGACCTCGCCGAGCGCGCCGGGCGGTCTGCCGAACAGCCGCACGCTGCCGGAAGTCGGCCGGACCAGGCCCAGCAGCATCCGCAACGTCGTCGTCTTGCCCGCGCCGTTCGGGCCGAGGAAGCCGTAGATCTCGCCGGGCAGCACGGTCAGCTTCATCCGGTCGACGGCGAGGTGCTCGCCGTACCGTTTCGTGAGTTCGTCTGTGTCCACGGGAAGGTTCATGGTGACGAATGGTGGCGCGGGAGAGGCCCTCGCCACATCCGTTCCCAAGCGGCACCCGGCGTACGTCACCGGACGTAGGAGATGGCCGGAATCCTGTGATATCCGTCGAAAACACCGGTACCGGGCACCGGGGTGCGGATCATAGGCTCGGCGGCGTGTCCAAAGTTCTCTTGATCATCCACGTACTCGCCGCCGTCATCGCGATCGGTCCGGTCACCGTCGCGGCCAGCATGTTCCCCGCCGCCGCCCGGAAGGCGTTCGCCGAACCGGGTTCCGGGCTGTCCGTACTGCGCTTGCTGAACCGGATCTGCCGCGTCTACGCGATTCTCGGTCTGGCGGTGCCGTTCTTCGGACTGGCGACGGCGGGGAGCATGCGGGTGTTCGGCGACCTGTGGGTGATCGTGTCGATCGTGCTCACCGCCGCGGCCACCGGTGTGCTGGCGCTGCTGGTCCTTCCCGGGCAGAACGCCATTCTCGCGGCGCTGGACACCGAGCCGCCGTCGGAACCGGTCACGGCGGGCCGCGTGGCGATGTACACCGGGATGTTCAACCTGCTCTGGGCCGTGGTGACGGTGCTGATGATCGTACGACCCGGATCGACCACCGGCGCGTGAAGAGCTCTTAGGACTTCAGCAACTGATTGAAGAACGACCGGTAGCGGCGCAACGCGATCCGGAGGTCTTCGGTGGCCGGTTCACCCTGGCTCCAGGCGGATTCCAGGTCCTTCTTGTGGTCCGCGAAGGTCGTGGCCAGGTTCTGGATCACGACGGCGACGAGTTCGTCGGCCTCCTTGACCGCCCGCTGCGGATCGTCCACAAAGGCCGTCTGGATGCCCTGCCAGCTGTCGCGGAACCGTTCGACGTCGGTGACGGCGAACAGGGTCTGCTCACTGTCCTCGGTGGATTCTTCCCGGACGGGCTCAGCGCTCACCAAGTCCTCGGTGCCCAGAGGCCTGCTTTCCGTGTCCTCGGTTCCCAGAGGCCTGCTTTCCATGATCTTCCACTCCTTCGTCACCGTCGGTCAACAGATCTTCGAACACCTCGCGGTAGTGCTTCATCGCCCCGCGCATGTCCTCAGTGGACATCTCGGATTCCCTGTGGTTCTCCAGGGTTTCGTGTCCGGCGCGATAGTGCCGCAACGCGTTCGCGTGCCGGACGGACAGATCCGCGAGCTGCTGGTCGTACCCTTCGGTCGGGTAACCGCGCTCGGCCATCAGGGAGACCAGTACCCGGTCCGCCTCGACGACGGCGCCGGACGGTCGGTCGACGAACTGTTCCTGGATCAGTGCCCATTCCTGCGCGTACCGGTCCCTTGTGGACGACGGCAGCGGCCGGATGTCGAGATCCGAATGGCGTTTCACCCGCGAGGAAAGCTCACGTTCGGCCTCCCTCGGGCTTTCGTGTTCCTTGACGGCCCGGTCGTATTCGGGCCCGAACGTCTCTCGTAATCGCCGCCTGCGCTGCCCCTCGATGACGAACCAAACGGCCGCGCCCACTACCAAGATCGCGGCGGCGACGATGATGATGACCAACCATGTTGGCATCGCTATCTCCTCCGGATTTTTGCCGGTCAACCCCCGACCGGTCGTGAGTTCCCCGGCGTTTGTCGGCGGAAACCCTTGTGTCGCAAGAAGTTTTGGATCTTAGGCCGGATGGCGCAGCGAAACGATCTCGATCCGTCGCCTTCGCGGAGGGTGGCGTAAGCCCCTATCGGCCATTTGGTGCAGGTCGTAAGGCTCGCTAACTAGACGTCCCTCTTTTGGGTGCCGCCGATGACTCAGTGTAGGTAAAAACTCCCGATCATTGCTCCGTTGTGGCACTATTGCCCCGTTCGCAGGAAGAGGGCCTGCGCGCAGAGGGGGCCGCCGTAATGGGGCTGCCTGGTAAGACAGAGAAAGATCAGCAGGGGAGGAGATCGTCAAATGTCGACGCCTACGGACGTCAAGGACCCCATCGGTGAGGAGGAGCCGGTCGACCCGGTTCTGCCCAAGCCTGACCTGCAACAACACGAACACAGCCCGGACTGTGATCACTTTCGTGACAAGCTGCTGGAATGCTCGGGCGGCTGTATCCAGACCCCGCCTCCGACGCCTTGACCGCGTGAGTTGAAAGACTTGAACCGCCCGTCAGGGTATTCCCTGGCGGGCGGCGGTCTTTCGGCTACCGACTGTGCTGTCATAGATCAGTGGTCGTAACAGAACTCGGGATGGCCGAGGCCATCGAAAAGGCGCGTGCCCTGCAACGGGCAGGGGTCGACGCGGTCTGCTCGGCGCGGCCGCGCGAAGGTTTGAAGCTGCTCCATCAGGGAATGTCGGTTCTCGACTCGGTGGAACCGGCGCTCGAAGGCGACCGATCGGAGTGGCTCGCCGCGCGGATCCGCCTCACGAACTCGCTGGTCGCGCTCGGCGCGGAAACCGGTGGGGAGGTCGCCGCCGGGCTGGCCGAACTGGACGAGGTCCGGTCGCTGCTCGCCGACGTCGGGGATCTGAAGCTGCGGGCGGAACTGAGTGGTGCCATCGACCACAACTACGGGCTCCTGCTGATGGCGGTGGGGCAGAACGAAGACGGCATCGCCTACTTCGATTCTTCGATCCACAGTAAGGAATTCGTTCTCGCCTCGGCGCAGGATCCGATTCCCGTACTTCATCCGTACCTGGGAACGATGATCACGCGCGGCCTGGCGTACACGCGGTTGGGCGCCGTCGGCCGGGCTCGTGAGGATCTGGCTCGTGCCATGGACATCGCGGAGAAGTACGAACTGCGGTTCCAGGCGGCCGACGTCCGTCGTCCGCTCGGTTCGCTCGAACTACGGGTCGGGAACGTTCCTGCCGCTCTCCGGCTGTACGAGGAGAGCGAACGGATCTATCGGGCCCTCGACCAAGAGGTGCATCCACTTCTGCGGCTGGACCAGGCTCAAGCGTTGCTGGCCGCGGGCCTGGCGGACGAGGCGGCCCGGCATCTCGACGAGGTACTGGAGGTCATGCGCGCGCAGAGCAGCGCCACCCGCGATCTCGCCGACGTGGAGTTGTACCGCGCGTCGGCGGCGCTGATGAGCGACGACCTCGAACTCGCGCGCGGCTACGCGGCCTCGGCGCGGCGAAGGATGCTGCGCTGGGGATGTCAGACCTGCGTGGCCAACGCGACCATCGTCGGTCTCCGTGCCGACGTCCGGGATGCCTTGCGCACCAACGAGATCCCGCTCACCCTGACCGCTCGCGCGCTGCGCGCGGCGAACGGGATGCCGATGCCGCGGCTCGCCGATCAGGCCGCGCTGGCGCGCATGCTGGCCGTCCGGGTCGAGCTGCGGAAGGGAAAACGCAAGCGTGCGGCCGAGTTGCTCGACAGGATCCCGCGTCCGGGGCGGCTGACCTCCGTCGATCATCGGATGCTGCGAAGACTTTGCCGCGCGGAACTCGCGATCTCGGAGGGGAACAAGACCAGGGCACTGGCGGAGATCCGGGCCGGGCTCACCGAACTCGACCGGGTCCGCGACCGGATGGGCGGCCTCGAGCTGGTGTCCGGGACGGCGTTGCACGGCCGGGAGCTGGCGGATCTGGCCGTCAAGATCGTGCTCGAACGTGCGGATGCTGCCCGGTTGTTCGCCTGGACGGAGCGGACCCGCGCGCAGAGCTACCGGTACGAACCCCTCGCGGCGACGGATCCGGAGCTCGCCGAGCGGGTCGGCGAGGTCCGGGGTCTCGACCAGGCGATCCACCAGGCGCAGCACGAAGGACATTCGACGGCGGCCCTGCGCGCGAAACACGCCGAGCGGCTGCGCGAGGCGCATCGGCTCGGGTGGCACGCCGGACGCTGGGGCAAGCCGCGGCCGATCGCGCGCCTCGCGGAGGTCGCCGAGCGGCTGGGCGAACGCGCGCTGGTGAGTTTCGCGTACTCCGAGGACGACCTGGTGGCGGTGGTCGTCGCGGGCGGGCGATGCGAACTGGTGCGGCTCGGTTCGGCGGCGCGGGCGGCGGAGTCCGCGCGGATGCTGAACGTCGATCTCGACGCCCTCGCCCCGGATCAGCTGCCGGCGCCACTGGTCCAGTCGGTCCTCGGTTCGGCGCGGAAACAGGCGGAACGGCTCGACATCCAGCTGATCCGGCCGCTGGAAGGGCTGCTCGGGGACCGCGGCCTGGTCGTCGTGCCGACAGGTCCGTTGTACGCCGTCCCTTGGGGTGTCCTGCCCGCGCTGCGGTCGCGGCCCATCGTCGTCGCCCCGTCGGCGACGGCGTGGCTGGGCGCGGAACGTGCGACGGTGCCCAGCGCGCGGAAGGTCGTGCTCGTCCGCGGTCCGGGTCTCGTGGGCACCAGGGGAGAGCTGGAAAAGCTCGCCACGCACTACCAGGACGCGCATACGTTGACCGGGCCCGACGCGACAGTGTCTTCCGTGCTGCGCGCGCTGGACGGCGCGAAGCTCGCGCACATCGCCGCGCACGGCGCGCACGAACCCGAGAACGCCTTGTTCTCCCGGCTGGAACTGGCGGACGGGGCGCTCTTCGCGCACGAGATGGCCGGGCTCGCGCAACCGCCGTCGCAGGTCGTCTTCGCGGCGTGCGAACTGGCGCTGAACCGGATCCGGCCCGGCGACGAAGTCCTCGGTTTCGCCAGCGCGCTGCTCGCGAGCGGTTCGCGGACGGTGATCGCCCCGTTGAGCCGAGTCGGTGACGAGGCCGCGGCGGCCGCGATGGACGACTACCACCGCGGACTCGCCGAAGGGGCCGGACCGGCGACGGCGTTGGCGGACACCATCGCCGTTGATCCGTTCCGGCGACCGTTCGTCTGTTTGGGTGCGGGCTGAACGTACGGCTTGACAACACCTGTTCGATCTTCACGACTCCAAGTGCCCGGTTGGTTACTCTTGACCGAGTCGTCTGAACCAATTATGGTCTAGACCACATTCGCCTGCTCGGCGCATTGGGCGGATGTGGTCCCAACCTTCATTGGTTTTCGCTCGCTGTGGCCCAGGAACCTCGAGTCTGCGGACGGTTCCCCGACCGGGTCAGCGGCGGGTGTAGAGATGGGAAAGGGGTAGACATGAGCTTCAAACGACGGCTTTTGACCCTGACGGCAGGTGCGGCAATGGTGCCGGCGGTTCTGGTCGCGATCCCGGCGGGAACCGCCAGCGCGCACGGTTACGTTTCCTCGCCCGCCAGCAGGCAGGCACAGTGCGCCCAGAGCACCGTTTCCTGTGGTGACATCAAATGGGAACCGCAAAGCGTCGAGGGCCCCAAGGGGCTCATGAGCTGTAACGGCGGTGTCGGCCGTTTCGCGGACCTCAACAATGACAGCAAGGGCTGGAAGGTGCACTCCATCGGGCGCACCACCCAGTTCCGGTGGACGCTGACGGCTCGCCACCGCACCAGCACGTGGGAGTACTTCGTCGACGGCGCGAAGGTCGCCACCGTCAACGACAACGGCGCGACTCCGGGTGCGACGGTCACGCACAGCGTGAACCTGCAGCAGAGCGGGCGGCACAAGATCCTCGCCCGCTGGAACGTCTACGACACGGCGAACGCGTTCTACGCGTGTATTGACGCCAACATCAGTTAGGCGCCGGCATCAGTTAGTTGTCAGCATCAGTAGGTGCCAGGCTCGTGAGTGGTAATGACGGTTCTAACCGTCATTACCACTCACGAGTTTTTTGTGCCAGGCTCACCCCATGAGCGATGACGAGCGCGACGGGGTCAAGCTGACCAACCTCGACCAGCCGTTGTTCGAGGGCGCGACCAAACGCGATCTCGTGGACTACCTGGACGCCGTCGCGGGCCGTCTCCTCCCGGTACTGGAGAACAGGCCGCTGTCGGTGATCCGCATCCTGCGCGGCCAGGGCCCGTTCATGCAGAAGAATCTGCCGAAGTACACGCCTCCCTGGGTGAAGCGGCACGGGATGTGGGCGGAGACGTCGAAACGGCAGGTGTCGTACGCGCTCTGCGACGACCGCCGCACGCTGCTGTGGTTCGCGAACCAGCGCGCCGTCGAGTACCACCCGACGTTGATGACGGCGGACGCGGACGCGGGCCCGACCCATCTCGTCCTGGACCTCGACCCGCCCGCGGGAGACGACTTCGCGCATGTCGTGAAGGCCGCGGAACTGGTGCGGCAGGCCCTTTCCGACACCGGGCTCGCCGGTGCGGTGAAGACCAGTGGCTCCAAGGGAGTGCACATCTTCGTCCCGCTGGTGCCGGGGCAGGGCTTCGAGGACGTCGCGGCCGCGACCCGCGCGCTCGCCGCCCGCGCGGAGCAGGTCGACCCGTCGGTCGCGACGACCGCGTACATCGTGGAAGACCGCGAGGGGAAGGTGTACCTCGACTCGACGCGGGCGGGCGGGAACACGGTCGCGGCGGCGTACAGCCCGCGGTTGCGGCCGGGACTGCCGGTGTCGTTCCCGGTGGCCTGGGACGAGCTGAGCTCCGTCCTCCCCGCCGACTTCACCGTCTACACGGCGCCGGACCTGCTGGGGGACAAGGATCCTTGGGCCGAGGCGATGCCGTCGCCGCAGACGTTGCCCGCCGACCTCGTCGAACAGGGACACACGATCCCCGTCGCCCGCGTCGTGGCGATGCACGAAGGGAAGCGCCGGGCGCGGTTGCGCGCCCAGGAAGGCTAGGCGGCGCGCCGCTCGGCAGGGAGGAGCCGGACTCTTCCCGGCTCCTCGTCGATGACGAACCGCAGCGCCCCGGTGACTTCGCGGGTCACCATCCGGGCGCTGTGCCAGCCTGCCGGAACCCAGCCGGAGCGCAGCGCACGGCGCACCTTCTCGGCCCTTTTGACGTGGCGGGCGAACGAATGCCGCCGGATGACGCGCCCGCGCGCGACTTGGCCGGCGCGAGCGTCCTCCGGGGAGACGTCGAGCCACAGCAGCCGGACCGGGCGGCGGCTCAGCAGGCCGAGCAGGGCCAGCAGCCCGCGGGTGGTCGCGCGGGTCGACGGCTCGTGCACGACCAGCGGTCCGCCGTCCGCCAGCGCGGCCCGGACGACCCGCGCGCGGTGCCACCCGTGGACCAGCGGCCGGTAGTACCGGTACGGCAGCGCGGCGGGCAGCCGTTCGCGCAGCCGCGCGCGGACCTGGTCGGAATCGAGCACCGGCAGTGCGCCGGTCGCCGCCCGGGACAGCAAGGTGGTCTTGCCCGCCCCGGGAATCCCCGCGACCACCAGCAGATCGCGGCGGCCCAGCTGGAGTGCGATGCGATCGGTCATAAGGCCTCAACGACCCGGCCGATGATAAAGGTTCCTTTACCTTGATCGCCTCGGCTCCGGCACTGGTCAGACCGTCACGGTCGCCCCCGGTGTCACGGTCCGGTCCGGCAGCAGCGTCCCGCCCTTGGTCAGCCACGCGACGCCGAACGCGAAAATCGCGATCGATTCCAGCCACAACGCCGGGTAGAACGACTTCGTCAGGTCGTCGAAAACGAGGCTGCAGACCACGATCAAGGCCAGGCACACCAGCATGATCACACCGGAGGTGACGTACAGCCGGTTCCGTTCGGGTTTGCGGGCGCCGGGGATCTCCTGATCCGACCTGGTGAACAGCACGATGCAGAAGAACGCCAAGGTGAGGAAGAAGACCGCGGCGAAGACGAGGTGCAGCCTGCCGACGAACACGTCCGTGCTGTCGCCGTTCGACGGCGTGGTGGGGAAGAGCGCCACCCCGACCGCGGCCACCGCCGCGATGTTGCCGGCGATGTCGTCGATCCGCCCGTAACCCCGATAGGACAACAGGAAGACGCCGATGGCGCACATGACGCCGACCCAGACGTCGCGCATTCCCGAGTAGTAGTACCCGCTGATCGAGTTGAGCAGGCCGCCGCCGTCGACGAACAGCTTCCCGAAGATCAGCACGAAGGGCAGCCCGATCCCGAGGAAACCTATGGCGCGCCGCAAGAACAGGTAGTTACGGACGAGATTGTCGGATGCAGTTCGCGCGCTCATGATCGCCTCCGTGCTCAGTGCGTTGTCGCTACTCGGGAGTATCGACCACATGAGCACGGTAAATGACACTTCGTGACGACGTTGAGACCGTGTGTTATCGAATTGGTCGGCTACGCGGTCTCCAGCACGACCGAGGTGACGTAACCGCCCATCCCGATCGACGTCTTGACGGTGAGCCCGTTTTCCGGCCGGGACGGTCCTTCCATCAGCTGCGGATGCCCGTCGGCGACCGGTTTCGGCGCCGGGATCAGATCCCGCTCCGCCGCCAGGCAGCTCGCCGCGATCTCGGTCAGCGCGCTGCTCGACTGGCTGTGCCCGGTCAGCGGCTTGATCGAGTAGATCTGGGTGCTGCGGGGGAAGAGCGTCTCGAGGATCCGGGATTCCGTGCGGTGACAGAGTTTCGTGCCGGTTCCGTGCGCGTTGACGTAGCGGATGTCCGAGGCGGAGACGTGCGCGTTCTCCAGTCCCTCGGTCACCGCCGCGATCGCTGTCGTCGGGTCGGGGTCGAGGGCCATCGCGTTGTGCGCTTCGTGGGTCATGGCGCCGCCGAGCACTGTCGCGTACGCATCGGTCTTCTGCCGTGTCAGCACTATCGCGACCGCGGCCTCGGAGAAGGTGAAGCCCATGGTGCCCTCTTGGAAAGGACGGCACGCCTCGAGCGGCGGCACGTCGGTGATGGCCACTCCGCAGTGCACGAAGTTGCGGACCACCGGCCTGGTCGCGGACAGATCCGTGGTGAGCACCACGACGTCGTCGGCCATTCCCGCGTCCAGCCACATCTTCGCGGTGAGGGTCGCGGCACTGCCTGTCGCGCACATGGCGGACGTGGTCATCGACGGGCCGCGGAAGCCGAACTCCGACATGAGCGCGGCGATCGGGGTCGAGGGCATCATGCCGATGAACTCGCGCCGGTACATGAGCTGGTCGCCCATCTCCGTGAGCCTGTCCCAGCTCCGCAGGTCTTCCCGGACGCCGCCGGCGATGACGCCGACCCGCCGTCCGGGTGACCAGCCCCGTGAGCCGGCGTCTTCGATCGCTTCGCGTGCCGCCGCGAGCAAAGCGCGGGCGTGCAGGCTGCCGTCCCTGGATCTGCCGCCCTCGGCCACGTGTGCGACCCAGCCCGGCAGATCCGGGGTCTCCCCGTAGCCTTCGGTGAACTGGGCGCAGGGGACACCACTGGCGAGGCCCTCCCACAGCGGTTCGCGCCCCCAGCCGTAGGCGGTTACGGCGCCGATGCCGCAGATGTCTGTTTTGCTCCGCACGTGTTTCCCTTCAACTACATTCAGTCAACGCTGGGGTGGAATAGCCGCACCGATCAGCTGTCCGGGGAGGACGGCTACGTCGATTTAGTGATCTAATCGGAAGCTACATCAGTCGAGTAGGGGGTTTGGATCAGATGGATCCTGACGATCTCGACGGTGGGACTCCCGACACCCACCGGCCCTCGGATCAGGATTCCTCGCCAGCGAACGGCGCCGCGACCCGCACGGTGGGAAAACCCGACCGGCATGCTTCGCTCGTCCGTCTGCTGACCGAGTTGTCCGCCGAGAGGGATCACCGCGGTGACCCCGCACTTGCTTTTCTCGGTCATGGGTACCGCCTTTTGGAGCAAAACTCCGACGGCGGCACATTGGGTACGCAATATCTCACGATGGTCGAGGCGAGCCCTTACGGGATCTGCGTCCATCAGCGCGGCAAAATCGTGTTCGTGAACTCCGCCGCGATGCGGTTCGTCGGCGCGAAGGTGTCGACGGAGATCATCGGGACGCACATCACAGACCTGGTCGCCGCCGGTTCGCAGGACGCGCTGCTGGCGCGGATCGGTTCGCTGGCCTCGCCCGGCTCGTTCAGTGAACCGACGGAAATGACGCTGCGGACCCTGGACGGCCGCGGCGTCACCGTCGAATCGCAGGCTGTGCTGACGACCTGGGAGGGCGAACCCGCCTACCAGGTGATCATGCGCGATCTGACCATGCAGAAGGCGGCCGAGGCAGGGCTGCGGTTTCAGGCCGCGCTGGTCGGGCACGCGAGCGACGCGATCATCGCGACCTCGCCCGACGGGCTGGTGACGAGCTGGAATCCGGCGGCCGAGGCCGTCTACGGACACGAACTCGACCAGGTCATCGGTGTCCCGGTGGCCGAGGTCGTCGGCGCGCCGATGAGTCCGCGGCAGGTCGTCGCGGCGGGCGGTGTCGTGCAGGCGACGCATTTCAGCGCCGACGGTACGGCGCTGGCGGTGCGCGTCTCCGCGGCCGAGATGTTCGACGGCTACGTGCTGCTGTGCGCCGACGAGACCGCGCAGCGCCGGGCCGAGGCCGAATTCGCCACCGTCGTCGAAACGCTCGACGAAGGCGTGTTGGTAGTCGGGCCCGGTGGGCGGATCGAGCTGGCGAACTCCGCGGCGCACCGGATCTCCGGTGTCCCGGCGGGCTCCCTGGTCGGCCTGGAGAGCCGGACGCTGCGGCTGCACGACGAACACGGCGTCCCGGTGCCCGTCGAGGATCTGCCGTCCGCGCGCGTGCGGCGTTCCGGGAAGGTCGAGACCGGGCGGGTCGTGCAGGTGCGGCGCCGCGACGGTGCGCACAGGTGGCTTTCGCTGACCTCCGGTCCGCTGATGGCGCCGGGGCAGAGCGTGCCCTCGGTGCTGACGTCCTTCGCCGACATCACCGAACGGCGGGCGATCAGCGAGCGGCTGGCCTACGAGGCCGCCCACGACCCGCTGACCAGGCTCGCGAACCGCACGCTCGCGCTGAACCGGCTGCGCCTCACGATCGCCGATCCGGCGCGCACGACCACCGTGATGTTCATCGACCTCGACAAGTTCAAGATCATCAACGACTCGCTCGGTCATACCGTCGGCGACCAGGTGCTGCGCATCATCGGCGACCGGCTGCGAGCCGCCGCCGGACCTTCGGATCTGGTCGGGCGGCTCGGCGGGGATGAGTTCCTGGTCATCACCACCGGTTATACCGAAGCCGCCGAGGTACGGGCGCTGGCCGATCACCTTCAGCGGCATCTCGCCGAATCGCTCACGGTGCACGGCCGAGAACTGCATATAAATACGAGTATCGGAATAGTGATCGCAGAACCCGGCGATACCCGCAGTGCCGATGAATTGCTGGAAGACGCCGATCTGGCGATGTATCAGGCCAAAACATTCGGCCCAGGCCGGTACGCGTTCTATGCGCCGATCATGCGAAAGAAAGCGCAGGACCGATTCATTCTGGAGCAGGATCTGCGGAACGCCGTCGCGGAAGGCCTGGTCGAGACCGTTTATCAGCCCGTCGTCGATTTGCGGACCGGCGACATGGTCGCGGTGAAGGCGAAGTCCAGTTGGGATCACCCCGTCCGGGGACCGATCGATCCGGCCGAATTGGCCGAGATCGCCGACGACGGCGATCTTTTGACGGTCATCGGCGCGGAGGTCCTTGCCAAGGCCGCCGGCGAGATCGCGCGATGGCGTGCCGATCATGGTGTGCACTGTAATGTGAATGTGAGCCTTTCGGTCCGCCAACTGGGCGATCCCACGTTGCTACAGGTGGTTCAGACAACTCTGGAGGAAGCGGGGCTGGGACCGCAGGACCTGAGCCTCGACGTCGACGAAACGGCGCTGAAGGACGCGGCCGACGCTGTCGACGCGCTGCGGAAGACCGGGGTCCGGGTGACCGCGGAACGGTTCGGCGCCGGGTACTCCTCGCTCGCCCAATTGTGCCGCCTCGATCTGAACGTGATCGAAATCGACCGGTCGTTCGTGGCCGACCTCGGGAAGTCGACCGACGCCGAGCCGATCGTCGCCGGGATCATGGCGATGGCGCACGCCGTCGACCTCGTGGTGGTCGCCGAGGGAGTCGAGACCGCGCGGCAACTGAAGGTGCTGCACGAACTCGGCTGCGATTGGGCGAAAGGGCCACTGGTGGCGCCGCCTGGTCCTGTGGAGGACCTGAAGCCCGCGTACGCGCACGTCGTGCGGTGAACCGGGCGGCCGCCGCGTACGTGATCCCGGGTGAGAACGTTCCTCGCCGCTGACGGGACCAAAGCCTCCTATCACTCCGGCTCTTCGCGACGCAGTCTTGTCGGTGGGGAACCGGTGAAGGAGGCCCGTCGTGTCGCTTCTGTTCCTGTGGCGCCGGATTCATCCCGGCCGGAATCCGCTCGCCCGGCTCTCCGACCGGATCGAGGGAGTGATCCTCCTCGGCAGTGTCCTGGCGGCGCTGCTGGGTGTCCCGCTGGCCGCGGCGGCCGGCTCGGAGGCCTACGCGACGACGATGGCGCGCTCGGCTTTGGAGACGGCTACTCGTCATTCGACGACCGCTTTTCTGCTCGAAGACGCTCCGCCGGCGCGCATCGGCGTCGACGGGACTCCTTCGATGGAGACCGCTCGTGTCCCGGCGCGCTGGGTGTTGGCGGACGGCACGGTTCAGGAGGGGCCGGCCACCGCCGATCTCGGCGCTACGGCGGGTGACGGGGTGACCGTGTGGCTCGACGAGTCCGACGCCGTCGTCGCTCCGCCGGTGATGCCGCTGGACGCGACCAGCACGGGGGTCGGCGTCGGGGTGGGGGTGTGGCTGATCGCGGCGACGGTGCTGGCTTCGGGGTATCTGATCGCTTCGCGCCTGCTGAACCGGGCGCGGCGGGCGGCCTGGGACCGGGACTGGGAGCGGTTCGGGCAGGACTCGCGGCCCTGAGGTTGCCGCGTGCGGAGGTCGGGGTGGTCGTGAGTGGCAAGTCGCGTTCTAGCGAACCCTTATTTGTTGACCTACGGTTCTCGTATGGGTGCCGACAGGGAAGCTACCGACAACATAACCGCTGGTAACGCGGGTCGACGGCCTGTGTACGACTCGTATGCACGGCTGTCGCGGGTGCCGGAAACGGGCGAGCTAGAGAAGATCGAGACCCAGCACGCCGACAACGGCAAAGTGATCGAGCGATTGGGCGGCGTGCTGGGCCTGACACTTGACGACGGCATGTCTGCTTGGCGCAAGGGCGCAAAGCGGCAGGGCTGGGAACGACTGTTGGCCCGGCTGGAATCGGGCGAGTCAGACGGGGTGTGTGTCTGGCACGTGGACCGGTTGTTTCGCCAGCCGAAAGACTTAGAACGACTGATCGAACTTGGCGACTCTGGATACAAGGTCGCGTCGGCGCACGGGGCGCGTGATCTGTCGGACCCAAACGACCGTTTCATTCTGCGGATCGAAGTCGCCCACGCTGCCCGTTCGTCTGATGACACCCAGCGCCGCACTAAGCGCCGGTTCGATGTACTGCGGCGAAAGGGCGTCGCTCATCCTGGACCAAGGCCGTTCGGGTTTCCCGGAATGGAGCGTCGCCCGCTGGGTGAAAACCCCACGAAAAACGAACGGGTTGAGGTTCCAGCGACGCAGGTAGCGGCAGAGCGGGCGGCCGTCGCTGAGGCTGTTAGCCCCCTGCTTGCAGGGGCGACCGATTGCGCGAAGTTGGCGCGGAAATGGAACGCCGCTGGACTGCGCACCTCGACCGGCCGGGACTTCATCAGCCAGACCGTCAAAGATGTGCTGCTTCGACCACGCAATGCCGGACTGGTCGAGTACGGCGGCGAGGTCGTGGGCCGCATGGATGGCGCCCCGATCATCGATCCGACCGACTTCGAGCGACTGCGGGCGCTGTTCGCGGGACGGCGGCGAGGCAGGGTCGCGAGCGACCGCTACGCAGGGTCAGGAATCCTGCGGTGCGGCCGGTGTGGGAATAGGCTCTACGGCCGTCCACACTCAGGCATCTACAAAGACACTGGGGAGAAGCGACGTCAGTACGCGTGTCTGACGTCGCGTCGTGGCTGCGGAAAGGTCGCAGCGGATGCGCGGCACATCGATGCCGAACTGCGCCGATTCGTGATGACCCGACTATCTGATCCCCGGTTCGCGGCAGCGATCAGCGCTGCATACGCAAAGGTGGGCTCGCGCCTGGCCGAGCTCGACGCACTGATCGCCGAGTGCGACAAAGTCCACGAAGCACTGTCGGAGCGATTAGGGCGTCGCGAAATGAGCCTGGCTGCCTTCGACCGTGCGAACGCGCCACTACTGGAAGACCTCGCTAGGTACACCGCCGAACGTGATCAATTATCGGGTGATCGGCTCGACGTTCCAGTCACGGTGCAAAGCAAGGCAATTGTCGGTGCGGAATGGGACGCGGGCGGGGTCCCGGAGCGACGAGCAATGTTGCGCCGCGCAGTCGGTGACTGGCGCCTGGTTCTAAACCCGGCACCTGCGTCTGGGCGTAAAGCGTTCGACCGCACCCGGTTGCGTCCGGTCAAGCCGGACTCAACTGCCGCGCGCTAGTCGCCTGGCTGCACGCGGCACGCCTGAGCGACACTTACGCCGCAGGCCCAGCTTCCCGCTTACCATCGTCTTCGATTGCTTGAAACTTTGTCGGCAAGGCGGCCGAATGTACCTTACGTAAGTAGTGCAGAGACTCCTCAATAGTTGGGTCGTCATCCAAGGAGTCCTTGAAGAATTTCAATCTTGTTTTGTTATCATCGATAATGTCACGCCAGGTTCTAACGTAGGCAGCCACGCTTGGCGAGTCTTCCGATTCCTTGTTTGGCTTCAGGAAAAGGCCGGGGATCGTTGAATTCTCGTGAATCTCTCGCCTTGCGATCCTGTCTACACTCCGACCTATGAGCAGGAAATCCCAATGCGCAGAAGGATCCGAGAACCTCGGGTCATCCAGAATGGTGTTGCAGTAGTCTTTTACTTGGTCAAGGTGATCCCGTTTGAGCTCAAGGCTGGGATCCTTTAATTCGATCACTAAGTGTCGCACCCTTTCGTGCTCTTGTGCCATGACGGCCAGATGCAAATCGAGGCGACCGAGTCTTCCATCAGGCTGACGAACAGGCCTTAGATTACTTGGAATATTCAGACCGGACAATCTAAGATGGGAGCGAAGTGCTTCCGTTAAGCCACGCTCACTCCTCATGTAATTGTATTGCTCACCGAAGATCCACAGCTCACCTTCCACGATCTTGTGAAGGTTGTCTCGCTCATTAAATACTTTTGAATCTTCCGGATGATGGACGATGTGATCTAAGGCAAGAAGAAAACGATTTCTATCCGCGATACTCGACGCGGCCTTGATGATACTTCGCATCGAAACCGACCTGATCAACCTTGTTAGGTTGTCACGATCAACCACCGGCAAGGAAACTATTTCATGCAAAATCTCAAGAAGGTGTCCAGGTTCGTGCTGTAGCGAGTTTTGCAGCAAGGCAAGCGTAAGTTCGGCCGCATCTAAATCTTCCGCAATGTGCCCACTCAGAGTTCCCGAGACTATCGCAAACAGTTCGCGCTCAACCCTGTCCGCCTCGCCTTTTGGCGCCCCTGTGTAGGGATAGATGCCATCCTTTTTCCATTGCGCCAGGCGCTCTTTTCGCCTTGATCGGCGAAGATCGGAGAAGTAGCGCTGAATTTCAGAGTGAACATCGCTGACTACCTCGCGCACTGGACTGGGCGCCATGTCGCCCAGGTTGACTTGGGTGCGATGGGTATCAACTTTATCCCATGTGACGTAGGCGGAGTAATTGAACTGCTTCTCCAGTTCGCGCACGCCTTGTTCAATAAGTCCTCGCCCTTCGGACTTTGAGTAGTAGATAACGCGACGCTTAATAGTTTCCCACTGAATTAGGCGGATCCTATACGTCTCTTTGCCCGTCTCTGCAATAACACTTCTTGACCATGAATAGTCCGACCTGACGTGCTTCTTTGCTTCGAGCGGCTTTCCAAGATAGATGATCTCAAGTGTTGGCTCATCAAGGAGTATCGGGGCAAAAGCGGCCGTGAGCGTGTCGCGAGCACTTTGCAATTCTAGTCGCTTGCCGCGCTTCTGATCGTCAAATTCAGATGAAACGACAGTGCCGGTGTGTTCTTGATCGTCGCGTGCAGCAATATCGAATTCAAAGTTCCTGAGGTTTCGGGAATCACCTTTGATATCAACGCTTACCGGATTTCCGGCGATATCTACACTTCGACTGAACCAGCGAACGTTCTGACCTAGGGCAAATGCCCTGAGGCGACCTTCGCCCTTGCTTCCGTGTAGCTCTCGCATCTTATTGCGCGTCTTTGTTAAATTTGCCTTCCAGGAACCACCAAGGCGTCCAAATGTACTTTTAACCTCATCGGGCAGGATACCGTGCCCATTGTCACTTACGGAGACGCGCTGGATTCCGCCGAGCTGATTCCGTTCGACAGACACTTCAACACGCGTTGCTTCGGCGTCCAGCGCGTTCCATATCAGTTCGACAACCGCGCGCGCAGGGTCATTCTCGCGAACAAGCCGCTTAACGTGGTCGTCGGTAGCCTCTAGCGACAACGAGTCCATCTCAAGATCCTAGTTCACTATTCAGCTTACGGTTGGCTTCGTAGCAAGAGCGTGACTCTGCGCGACCACTCTCCGCAGTCGATCGGAGACGCTGTGCTCCCAAATGCGCGCGCCTCTCCCTCATAACTATGAGTCGCTCGCTGCCCATGATTGTTTCATCTGCCAGCCCTCCACCTGATCGGATGCGACCCTGTCACCTGTGTGATGGCCACGCGGGTCGCCACTGGAACAGACTGTGAAGAGGTAAGCTTTTATCCTACTTCTTGGAAGGGAGCACAGATGGCCGTCGACGAGACCCTCCCGCGCTTGAACGAGCTACTGAAGGATGCTCGCGCGATCGTCGAGTACGCAGAAGAGGCCAAGCGGCACTACCAGGCAGGCGACGTCCAGAGTGCAGTGGATGTCATAGGCCTCGCTCCGTACAAGGTCAATCAGACTAGTTCAGACCTGAACGGCCTACTTAAGTACTTTGAATCTCAAGGCAAACTTCCAGGCCGTGGCCAGGACTGAGGCGCCAGCGCTCCATCCTGCGCCCGGTCCATTCCCGGGAGTAAATGCTCTAGCTGGGTGGCGCGCTGTCGTGGCGGAGATTGGCAATCTCACGGAGGATGACCGCAACGGCCGCGATATCTGCGTCGGACATTGGAGGCATTGTCGCGCACACCTCCTGCCAGTAGGCGTCAGACTCCGCGTCGGCCGACTTCGCCTCGTGTGTGTGCTCAGCCGTCATCCGGCGCCACCTCGGGCATTTGGAGACGCAAAACAGCGGCTCGGATGTCTGCGGTGAAGTAGCCGCGCATCTGTCGGTTCTTCCCGTCTGCGCCCGGCACTCGGTTGCGTTCCGGTCGGCACCCGTGCTCACCCATATGCTGCCCGAACACGGTGGGCTCGACCTCTAGAGCATCGACCAGTTCTGACGTTGGTATGAACTCCCTCCCGCCATCAAGGTCGTTATCGAGGTAGGCGACGACAGACGCGAGCGGTTCCGGTAGCTCCACGACGTCCGCCGGGGCCGGTGTCCGCGCGGTGGCGGCTCCCACGCCGATCGCGCGAGCGACGGCGGCGTGATCGAGCGCGGGTGTGGTGTCCTGCCCTGTGGCGTGTCCGGACAGTGTCCCGGCGGCCTCGCGCAGGGCGCGGCCTTGCTGGCAGATGGCCTGCCAATCTTCGTTCGGCATGTAGTAGGTGCGGACCGTCATCGCGAGCACGTCAGCCCCGGCGGCAGTGTCCCCGTCCGGTCGCAAGATGCCCACGCCCTTGTGCGATGGGAGGAGACGACTGGAGTCGTAGCCCCGGGTGTTCATCTGCTCTCCGAGCACGATGTTGGAGTCTCGCCAGTCCATCACCCGCAGGGCGAACCGTGAGCCGAGTACCGCGCGCAGACCGGACGGGATGGTCTTGGAGTCCGGCCGTTGCGTGGCGAGGACAAGCACGATTCCGGCGGCTGGTCCTTTCTTCGCCAGCCAGGTCAGTAACTCGCCGATGTACTCGCCCGCAGGAACCTTCTTTCCTTGCACGACAACAGGTGTCCGGTCTTCTAGCGGTAGCTGAACTTCATCGATGATGATCGCGGTGATCGGCATGTTCAGGGTCTTGTCCCGGGACATGTCCGGGGTGACTTTGGATTCCGGGCATGTCAGGTCGTCGAGATCCCGCATCCGCCGGTATCGGCCTTGGACCTCCGCGACCAGCTCAACGAGCCAGTCCACTAGCGATAGGACGTGTTCGGGTTCGTCGCCGGACATGAACCGATGTGCCAGTTGACCGGCGGCGTCCCAGTCCTTTCCTCCCTTGAAGTCCGCCACATATAGCCGGACCCATGCGTCCAGGACCAGGCCTGCTGCGACGAGGCGTGCCGCGAATGTTTTGCCCTGCCTAGGAATGGCACCGATCAGAAGCGACGTCCACACCAACGGCAGATCAATCCGCCGATCTCGTGCGTCACGACCGAACGGCACCGCCCGCCACGCATCCCATCGCGTCGCACCGAGAAGGGGAGTTCGCAACGGAGGGGACGCGTACGGGTCCTCATCCGCGACCCACATGGACACTCGCCCGGCGTGCCCGCCGTTGCCCCGAACACGTTCCACGATGAGCTGTACCTCATCGACCGCCAGCGCCGACGCGAGCGCTTCGCGGTTCTTCACCACGTCGGCCGCCTTGCGCGTGGCCGGAAGGTCGACCGTGATCGCCCAGCCATCGCCGATCCGGTGCGCTCGCTCCACCAGGCGCAGGCTCTCGTCCTTTCCGATCAGCTTCGCGTCCCGGAACGCGTCCACCAGGACTTGCGGGTCCATCGTCCACGTCAGCGAGCGCGGTCCCGCCAGCGCCGGTTTACGGCCCGGGCTGCCGTCCTTACGGCGACCGAGGATCGCCAAGGCCACCGATGCGGCGGCCCCGGCGATCCATAGTGGATCGCTCCCGTACACGAGGTGGACTACCGCGACGGCGACCGCCGTCACGGCGAGTACGGCGCCGGTGACCTTCCACCGGAACAGAGTCAGTTCACGGATATCCGTGAACTTGTCGGCAAGCTTGTCCGACTCTTCGGCCGCTGTGCGGTAGTCCCGCACCGTGACCCACGTGCGCCACCACCGGGCACCGGCCACGGCACCGCGTACGACCGCGCGGAGGTACCGCCACGGCGACTTCAGCACCGCCACAACGGCGTCCTTCGCAGCCTGGACCGCCTGCGGCTTGCTCTTCAGCCACAACGGCACCCGAGGCGAATGCAGCCACCACCACACCAACCGGCGCCGAACCGTCCGGCCGCGAGGCTGCGGCAACGTGTCATCGATCAGCTCAGCGTCGAGCACTGGCCCGGCGTGTTCCAGCTCCCGTGAACCCTTGCGAGCTAAGGCAGACTTGCCGTTCACGGTCTTGTCGTCAGCGTTCATCGGCGGCCACCACCACGGGGTGTGGTGTCCAGCGACGTCACCGTGAGCGCGCGAGTCAGCACGTGTGCCGCGATCAAGTCCGGCACTGCGAGCACCACGAGCAGCAGCGTTGGATTGCCGGGGTGGGTGATCACCAGCCACTGGACGCCCACGAACGCGGCGCCCGTGAACAGGACGCGTCCGGCGAGCGAGACGACCCGGGCGCCTGCCCTGGCAGCGTCGGCCGCTTGCCGTGCTTTCCGGGCGCTGAACCGCCACACCGCGAACAGGACCAGCAGGACACCGACCCCGGCGAGGATCTGTGTCGGCGTGAGGTTGACCGTCATCGCACCTCACCGCCCCGGCTGCGACGCCAGACCGGATACAGGGCGCGCCGATCGGTGTCCGGCAACGTGCCCCACACTCCGACCGTGTTCGCTCCGGCCGTCCGCAGGTCGAGTTCAAGGCACTCCTCGATCACCGGGCATCCCGCGCACAGTCGTGCGGCTAGCTCCCGGTCTGGCGGGTCGTCTCCGGTCAGTTCCGGCATGTCGGCCCTGTCGAACGCCCAGAAACACAGGCCGTCCCTGGTCACCGCTTCGGCTAGTACGTCGTCCGGGACGCTGGCGTAGCGGTCAAGCCGGGCGGTCATCTCCGTGTATTCGTCGTGGTTCATCGCGCACCGCCGTCGAGGACGCGCCGGAGTGCGGCGGCCGGAATCACCAGCCGGGAGCGGCGCCGGACCAGGGGCAGTACACCGAGCCGGATAGCGCGGTGGATCTGGTCGCGGTCGACGCCCAGAATCCACGCCGCATCCGCTACCGAGTAGAACGCCGGAGCACCGGCGTTGTGGGTTGTCTTTTTCATCAGAATGGAGTCCTAACGTGAGAACGATGATTTAGTCGCGAAAAGAGAGCTGATTTAGTCGCACAAGGGCGTGAGAATGGCCCGAATGAGCGCTGCGGCCCGTCGCCGGCGCCGCGGAAACGCTTTAAGCGCTAATGTCGGCGCTGAGGCGGACCACGGAGGAATGGGTGTCGGAAGATTGGGCGGCGGTCGCGAAGGCCATCAACGAGCGCGTGAGCGAACTCGGATGGAAGCAACGCGAACTGGCCGAGCGCTCGCAGGTTTCGCAGGCGATCGTCCGCGAAATCCAGAACCACACTGTCGAGCGCAAGCGCAGTGATCGCACGCTTGAAGCGCTCGCGCTGGCCCTTGGTCTGCACCCACAACACCTGCTGGCCGTCCTGCATGGACGGATACCGCCAGCGTTGGGACAACCTCGTGAGGACATGGAAGACGCGGTATCGGCCCGGCTGGCAGTGATCGAACGGCGGTTGTCCGAGATCACCGATCAGCTTGCCGATCTGCGGACCGACGTCGCCGAACTGGTCAGCCGTGACAGGAATTCCGACGTGTAGCGGGAATTCTGTTTCCCGGTCGGCCCGAGTGGTCGTCCGGCGAGGATTCGTGTCGTGTGTCATGCCTCTAAGAAACGGCATTTCATCGGCCCCCGGGAGCGGGCACCGGATGACACGACCTGTGTTATCCCGTGTTATTTTCGCAGGTCATCGCGCGCCTATGGGTGTTATCTCATGACGTCGAAAAGCCTCTTGCAGGCTGCGCGCCATGCGCTCGGATGGGGCCAGGAAAAGCTCGCGCGGGCTATCAATGACCGCTGTCCGGGGCGTGATCTGCCCGTGCTCCCGGTCGCGAGCAGGAAGACCGAAATATCGCGATGGGAAAACGGGCGCATCGTGCCGGAAGCGCCGATGCGCGCGATCCTGCGAGAGATCTACGGCAGAACCAACGGTGAGCTTGGATTCCCGGACGAGAGTGCCGACAGCGGCATCGGCGAGGAGCTCGCCGAACGGCTCGTCATCGCTAGCCGCGTCGACTCCCAGACCATCGCGTTGTTCCGGCAAGAGGTCGACGGCGTCAGACACGCTGACCGGAGGTTCGGTTCCGCCGCACGTCTTGAACGACTGCGAGGGCAGATCACCGAGGTAGAAGACCTGCTACGGCACACCCTGTTGCGCCGTGACCGTGCGCCACTGGCCGGTGTCCTCACCGAAGCGTCCACACTGGCCGGTTGGAACGCGCTCGACATCGGCTCGCTCGCGCAAGCGTGGACACACTACGAACGCGCCAAGTCGGCCGCCCTGGAATCCGGATCATCGGCATTGCTGGCCCACGCGACCGCTGAACAGGCATTCGTCCTGATCGACGCGGGCAACGTCGATGACGCCCTGTCTCTGTTCGCCGAAGCACGCGAGATCGGCCAGCGAGCACCGCGCCTGCTGCGCGCATGGCTCGCCGCAGCGGAAGGCGAGGGATACGCGCGTGCCGGAAACGATGGTGATGCCCGCCGGGCGTTCGATGAGGCAGACGCGCTACGTCCTTCCGAGGTCGTGCACCCGGAGTTGCCGTTCCTGTTTCTCGGTGGCACGCATCTCGACCGCTGGCGGGGCAACGCACTCGTCTTGCTCGGCGATCCACAAGCGATCGCCCAGCTTGAAGGACTGGCCGACGGAATACAGCCGTCGTTCGTCCGCGCAAGCGCGTCGATCTACGTCGATCTTGCCCTTGCCTACAGCGCGGTCGGTGACCGCGAAGCGGCCCGCACCTACGCTCAGCAGGCGCGGCGGATCATCTCGCAAGTCGGATCTGTCCGGCTGCGACGACGGCTTGAAGGTCTCGTGTTGCCGGGTGACTCACGTACGGCGTGAGTTGAGGTAGTACAGCAGGGACACCAGCGTGCCCGACCCCAAAAGCTCTTGCCGCTGCGCAAGCTCGTTAACCCGCGACAGCGGCACCCACTCGATTCGCCCGACTTCTTCGGTGTCTGTCGGGTCGCCGATGTGCTCCGCGTCGCGCCATAGGTACACGTCGACCGGTGCGGTTACCTGTCCCGGCAACGGCTCGAAGCTCACCAGGTGTTCGGGCTCGCCAACCGGGCGCCAGCCGCTTTCCTCCGCCGCTTCCCGCGCGGCAGTGTTGGCGGAGTCGTCCCCGTCGTCGACCATGCCGCCAAGCAGTTCATAGCCCCACTGCTCGGTGGCGAACCGATAGCGCCACAACATGAGCGCTTCGTCTCGGTCGTTCACGATGAGCGCTATGGCGATCCGCGCGAGGTGTACGACGTGGTAGTCCCACCGCTCGCCATTCGGCGCTTCCACGTCGGTCAGCCCGACCTTGACCCACCGGTTGTCGTAGACCAGCCGCTCACCGAACGTCTTCCACGACCCATGTTCGTCAGCCACGCCGGGCAGCCTACGGCCTGCTGGCCCGTCCCGGTTGCACTGTGTCGGAACTCTTGAGCGACGACCGAAGGTGGTCGATTCGTCGCTGCTGACGTGCCGAACCGATCTCGGCTGCTAGGACGGCTGCGCGGTCTGCGTGTAGTCGGCCCTGCTCACGTTCGCCCATGGCTGAGAACGCGGTTGCCAAGTCGACGCGCAAGCCCGTCTCGGCGCGAGTGAACGTCGGGTCAAGGCGGCTGAGTGCCGAAGACAGCACGTCGACGGCTTCCGGTTCGCCGACGCGTGCAAGAGCGTGGCCGCGCCACCGGGCGAGGTGCACGGGGTCAAGAACCACGTAAGGCCCGTCCGGAGTGGACGCGTCAGAGGGCAGCAAGGATGCTGCGCGGTCGAACGCGCGCAAGCTCTCCGAACGCTGCCCGTGCGCGGCGAGCGCTTCGCCATAGGCGGCCGCAAGCCAAGAGCGCAACAACCTTCCCGTAGCCCGGCGAGCGCGCTGCTCAGTCGTTCGCAGCAGCTCGACGGCGGTCGCCGTCTCGTTCACCTCGATCAGTACGAAGGCTTGTTCGGCCGCACTGTGTACCTCGAACGCCACGTCCTCGGATTCGTGGGCTGATTCCTTGGCGCGTTCGTAGTGTTGCCACGATTCGGCGACGGCCCCCATGTCCAGGGCTTGCCATCCGGCGAGGGTGCCGAACTCGGCAAGCAGCGCCGCGAGTTCGGTCCGGGTGTCCGGCGTCAGACTGTGCGACCGCAGACGCACTACCTGCCGGATCTTGGTCGCCACCTCATCGTGCGCGACCGCCGCACCCAATTGCCGATCAAGACGACGTACCGCCGTCAGTTGCTCGTGCAGCAAGGCAAGGACTTCGGTATTCACGCGTCGCGCGGCGCTGAGCATCTGCCGTAGTTCCTGCTCCCCGGTCTCAACCGAGCGAACCATGTCCGGCGGCGACAGCAGCTCATCGATAGTGAGCCCAAGCATCCGTTCAAGCAGGCGAGCGGTTGCCGGGCGCGGACGGACCCGCGAACCGTCCCGGTTCCGTCCCGCCACAAGCCGTTTCAGGTTGCGTTCACTGACCGTTCCCGCTTCTCCGAAGTTCCGCGCGAACTCTTCGGCCGCCCTGACGAACTCGGCGTGAGTCTCGCTTCTCTCGCGCAGCTTCTGTTCGAGCACCGTTCGCGGCGGCGACTCGTGCACCTCATCGGCTGCCATCCCGCGCCCCTCTCCGGTCGTCGCCACCTCGAATGTCCCCGCTTTGGCCTCTCCGTGGCCTCGCGATGAAATGAGCGCACGAGAGATATTGATTTCACATCATACAACTCATTATGGCTGGTCAGCCGGTAGGTAGCGGAGGCAACCGTGAGCGACGTAGCGCGGCAGGGACAGCGCGCCGAACTGTTCGTCTGTTGGCACCGAAGTCAACACGATGGGCTGGACCACGCGGTCACGGATGAGGAGTTCTACCAGGCCCGTGAAGCGGAGTCCGGCGGCCGGTACGAGGCGCTGTGCGGTCATGTGGTGCTGGCAGTGTCGATGCTCGAACCTTCCGGCCGTCCCTGCGAGGGCTGTCACGCGTTCCTGAAAGCAAGGTCAACACTGCCGACCGTTGAGCAGCGCATGACACCGACGCGTCATCGCAAACCGGTCGCGTGGCGTCGACTGCTCCGCAGGCCAAAACCTGCGACCGCCCCGACCCTCATCCCTCGTCAGCGGCGACCGCTGGCATCGGAATGGGATGGCCGCACCAACGTTCCGGTGGAGACGGGCAGCGCACCGACCGCGCCCGTCTCCACCGGACGCCACGCGTTGCGGGAGACGCGATGACAGTCCGACTGTTCTTCGGCCGTCCGCGTCCCGGAACGGTGGGCGAGTCCCGCCGGGTGGTGCACGTGTTCGAGGTGCCGGACACCGACACCGTGCCGGACAGCCTGAGCGCGTTGTGCGGGGAAGAGTTCGGCCCCGGCGTCCTGGAACGACTCGACGCGCCCCGGGGGATGCCGTGCGAATCCTGCTTGCGCCGTACCCCCACGCCAGCCCATGGGCAGCCCGGGGACTCGGCGACACAAGAGATCGAGCGATCAATTGAGCAGGCCGCGCAATTTGCCAGTGACACCGGTCAGACACGTCTCGTATCGGGCCTAGATAACGCCAGCTCGGGCGGGCGTGACGGGTCTTGCGTGTGCCCGTCACACCCGTCACACCTTCATTTTCGCTGGTCAGCGGGCGGAAAACCTGTCACAGGCGGCGTGACGCCGTGACGGGCCTCCCTGACGAGGTGACAGACCGAAACCCCAAGCCTCCAACTCAGGAGATGCCGCCTAAATCATGAGCGAGATCGAGCACGACGCACCGCGCTTCCTCAGGGCATCCGACCACGCGGCGGATCTCGACTCGGCGTTTATGCAACCAGTCCGGCTGTTGATCGCGACGATGCTGGCAGACACGGAATGGCGTGACTACGCCGTCATCTTCGACACCATGAACATGACATCAGGCGGTCTGTCGGCCCAGCTCCGGAACCTCCGCAAACGTGGCTACGTGGAGACTCGCCGAGAAGGTGCAAGCTCCTTCTGGCGCCTAACCGAGCTTGGCCAGGAATGCCTCGTCTGTCACCTGGAAGCCATACGTGACGTCCTCGCAAGAGCTGGAGACATCCTTGCGGCGACCCGTCGCGGCAGTCTCCAGCTCCAAGCGGGGCAGCTCGCCAGAAGTGCAGCTACATGACGCTAACCGGACCGGAACACGACGTCGCTCGCGAGACGATTGCCAACCTCGTCTCCCGGTACGCGGACGGCGCGACCATCGAGAGCCTGTCTCGGCAGTTCACCCTCAGCTATCGGAAAGTCCGAACGCTGCTGCTGAACTCCGGAGTGATCTTGCGACCTCCGAAGATTCCCCTACCACCGGCCCCGCCCGGTTTGGCTAATGCTTACCGAGATGGGCGCTCGATCCGGCAGCTAGCCGCGAAACACGGCATGAGCTACAACCAAACCCGCAGGATCCTGCTTGCTGAAGGGGTACAGCTCCGCCCACGTGGGCGGAGCTGACCAGCGATCCAACCAGTACCCGCAGGTCACATGTAGGTCAACAAATGCGGGTTCGCTCTAACGACACTTGCCACTCACGACCACCCCGACCCCCTCGGTACCGCCGCCCTGTTCGCCTGAGGTCCTTCACGGACCCTCCGGCCCGCCACCTGCCGCATTCAAGGGACGAAACGTGTTCTGGGACGGCGCGCGAGGACCTGACCTGCGGGTTCGCGGGAAAGTGATAGCAAAGGTCCCTTGCTCCCGCCGCCCAGAGTTGTCTCTGTACCTACTAGTATGTACGGTTGGAGTGTGGACAAGAGGGAACAGCTCATCGAGAGCACTCGCGAACTCCTGTGGGAGCGCGGGTACGTCGGCACCAGCCCGAAGGCGATCCAGGAGCGCTCCGGCGCCGGCCAGGGCAGCATGTACCACCACTTCCAGGGCAAGTCCGGGCTCGCGCTCGCCGCGATCGGCCGCAACGCCGAAGACCTGCGCGCCAGGGCGGAGGCCGAGTTCGCCGGGCCGGGCACGGTCGTCGAGCGGATCACGGTCTACCTGCGCCGCGAGCGCGCGGTCCTCAAGGGCTGCCCGGTCGGCAAGCTCACCCAGGATCCCGAAGTGATGGCCGACGCGGACCTGCGAAAGCCGGTCGAGGAGACCTTCGGCTGGCTCACCGGGCGCCTCGCCGAGCTGCTCGAAGAGGGCCGCGAGAAAGGCGAACTAGACGCTTCGCTTGACCCCACCGCCACGGCGACCGCGCTGGTCGCGGTCCTGCAGGGCGGCTACGTCCTCGCCCGCGCCGCCGGATCCCCGGACGTGTTCGCGAAAGCCGTCGACGGCGCCCTCGGCCTGCTCGCCACCAAGGAGAACTGACATGCCCTTCGTCCGCATCGACGCCGTCGGGACCGAAAAGCTCGAAGCCCTCGGCAACGCCGTCCACGACGCGATGGTCGAAACGCTCGGCATCCCGGCCGACGACCGCTTCCAGGTCCTCAACGGCCGGAGCACCCTGAAATACGACGACTACCTGGGGATCCACCGGGACGAAGGGATCGTGTTCGTCGCGATCACCATGCGGCCCGGCCGCACCGGCGAGCAGAAGAAGTCGCTGTACCGGCGGATCGCGGAGCTCGCCGAGCAGTATGCGGGGACCGAGCCGCGGAACGTGCTCGTCACGATCACCGAGACCGATCTGGTCAACTGGTCGTTCGGGAACGGCGAAGCGCAGTACGCCTGATCACGCGACGTCGGCCGCGACGCGGCGAGTGCCACTGAAGGCGTGCTGTTCCAGCAGCCACCACGTGTCGCGGCCGAAAGACCAGGTCAGCAGCCCCAGTGCGCCCAGCGTGACCACGAAACCGGCCCAGAGCGGCAGCACCGTCGAAGCCACCGCGACCAGCACGATGCCCTGCACCGCCGCGACCGTCTTGCGCGCCATACTCGGCGGCAGCGGCGTGTTCAGCCACGGCCACAGCCTGCTCGCGGCGACGAAGGCGTAGCGCATCGCGCCGATCGTGAGCACCCACGGGCCCAGCGACTGCGCGACGACCACGCTCAGGATCAGGATCAGATACGCGTCGACCTCCATGTCGAAGCGCGCCCCGAGCGGCGACGCCGTCCCGGTGCGGCGCGCGACCTGGCCGTCGACGGCGTCCAGGGCGAGGGCGACCGACGCGATGACGACCATCGTGACGATCTCCCGGCCGGCGGTGTCCACCACGAGCGCGGTCACGCAGCCGACCAGCGCGGAGCGGGCGAGCGTGACGGCGTCGGCCGGGCCGAGGGAGCGCGCGGTGCTCCGGTTCAGCCCGTAGGTCAGGAATCCGCCCACGGCGATGCCGTAGGCCGCGCCGGCGAGCCAGCCCAGCGGGCCCAGCCCGGCGACGGCGTCCAGCGTCCCCAGCAACGCCAGCTGGACGAGGACCCCCAGGAAGATACCGGGGTTGATCACGAGGCCTCCTCGTTATGGTGACGGCGACCCCGTCTCCAGGGTCCGGCATGAGAGGACACGATGGAACGCGCCTTCTGGTTCAGTGGTTCCGGCGGCGGTGAGCTCAGGCCGGTCACGCTCCCTCCGATCGGCGACGACGAGGTGCTTGTCCGCACCCTGTGCTCCGGCGTGAGCCGGGGCACCGAGACGCTCGTCTTCCGCGGCGAGGTCCCGGCCAGTCAACGAACGGCCATGCGCGCGCCGTTCCAGGAGGGTGACTTCCCGGGGCCCGTGAAGTACGGCTACCTCAATGTCGGCGTGGTCGAACGTGGTCCGGAGGATCTCGTCGGGCAAGTCGTTTTCTGCCTTTATCCACACCAGACGCGTTACGTCGTCCCGGCGTCGGCCGTCACGCCGGTGCCGCACGGCGTGCCGCCGGAACGCGCGATCCTCGCCGGGACGATCGAAACAGCGGTCAACGCCGTGTGGGACGCGGCGCCGAAGCTCGGCGACCGGATCGCCGTGGTCGGCGCCGGCATGGTCGGCAGCAGCGTGGCGAAACTGCTGGCGGGCTTCCCGGCGACCCGCGTGCAGCTGATCGACGTCGACCCGGAGCGCGCGAAGGTCGCCGAAGCGCTCGGAGTCGACTTCTCGACACCGGAGGACGCGCTGGGCGACTGCGACCTCGTCGTGCACGCCAGCGCGAGCGAAGCGGGGCTCGCGCGTTCGCTGGAACTGCTCGCGCCGGAGGGCGAGGTCATCGAGCTGAGCTGGTACGGCGACCGCCGGATCAGCGTCCCGCTCGGCGAGAACTTCCACTCACGACGGCTGACGATCCGCGGCAGCCAGGTCGGCATGGTCTCGCCCGCGCGCCGCACGAACCGAAGCTATCGCGACCGCTTGGCTCTCTCTTTGCAAATTTTGTCGGACCCCGTCTTTAGTGTGCTGGTCAGCGGGGAATGCAGGTTCCATGAACTACCGGACGTCCTGCCGCGTCTGGCCGCGAATGAACCAGGAACGCTCTGCCTCCGTGTCACCTATCAGATGGAGGACACGCGTTAGGGCACGACCCGGGAGGTCCGTTGTTCAGTATCACCGTCCGAGACCACGTCATGGTGGCCCACAGCTTCCGCGGCGAGGTCTTCGGGCCAGCGCAGAAACTGCACGGCGCGACCTTCGTGGTGGACGCGACGTTCCGCCGGGCCGCGCTGGACGCCGACAACATCGTCGTCGACATCGGCAAGGCGACCGAAGAGCTCAAAGCGGCGCTCGCCGACCTGAACTACCGCAACCTCGACGACGTGCCCGAGTTCGCCGGGATCAACACCTCGACCGAGTTCCTCGCCAAGGTGATCACCGACAGGCTCGCCGAACGCGTCCACACGGGAGCGCTCGGCGAAGGGGCGCGCGGGCTCGAGGGGATCACCGTCTCGCTGCACGAATCCCATGTCGCGTGGGCGAGTTACGAGCGTGCGCTGTGAACGGCCTCCCGGTCGTCCTGCCCGGTGACATCGACGACCCGAGCGCCCCCAGCGGCGGGAACGTCTACGACAGACGGCTGTGCGACGGCCTCGTCGCGGCGGGTGTGGAGGTCCACGAGATCGCCGTGCGCGGGAACTGGCCGCGGCCCGACACCGAAGCGCGCAAGGTGCTGGAGCGCAAGCTCGCCGGCCTGCCCACCGGCGCGACGGTCCTGCTCGACGGACTGGTGGCCTGCGGAGTGCCCGAGGTGATCGTGCCCGCGGCGCAGCGGTTGTCGATCGCGGTGCTGGTGCACCTCCCGCTGGCCGACGAGACGGGACTTTCGCCCTCTCTCGCCGCCGACCTCGACAGGCGGGAGCGGGAGACGCTCGGCGCTGTCGAGGCCGTGGTCGTGACCAGCGACTGGGCGGCGCGGCGGCTGATCGAGCACCACGATCTCGCCCCGCATCGCGTGCGCGTGGTGCCGCCCGGAGTCGACAGGGCCGAACTCGCTTCCGGGAGTCCGGACGGGACGCACCTGGTCTGTGTCGCCAACGTGACGCCACGCAAGGGCCAAGGCCTGCTCGCGGACGCGCTGAAGTCGCTCACGGATCTCCCGTGGAGCTGTGAATGCGTCGGCGCCATCCGCCGCGAGACCCGCTACGTCGAACGCCTGCGGCGGCACACTCTCGGCGATCGATTCACGCTCGCCGGTCCCCGGTCCGGCGAAGCACTCGAAGCGACGTACGCGGCCGCAGACCTCCTCGTGCTGCCTTCGCGCGCGGAGACCTACGGCATGGTCGTCACCGAGGCGCTCGCTCGCGGCATTCCCGTGCTGGTGACCGCCGTCGACGCCCTGCCGGACACGCTCGGCCAGTCTCCTGACGGCAGTGTGCCCGGGCTGCTCGTCCCGGGTGAGGACGTCAACGCACTGGCCACGGCCCTTCGCCGCTGGCTCACCGAGCCTGAACTGCGTGACCGGCTTCGCGCCTCCGCACGCCTTCGCCGCGAGATGCTGACCGGCTGGGACGCGACGGCCCGCGGCATCGCCGCCGTACTGCTGAGCGAAAGGACGGCGGCATGACCAAGTTCGCCCCGAGCTGGCTTCAGTTGCGGGAAGACGCCGACGCCGCCGCCCGCGCGACCGAGCTGATCGAGCCGGTGCGCACGTTCCTGCGGGGACAGGACGAAGTCGTCGTCCGGGACCTCGGCTGCGGCACCGGATCGCTCGGCCGCTGGCTCGCCCGGCGGCTGCCCGGACGGCAGCGCTGGATCCTGCACGACCGCGACACCGATCTGCTCACTCACGCGCTGGCCCGCACCAGCCGTCCGGAGCACGCTTTGGACGGCAGCGAGGTCACCGTCGTCACCGAACAGCGTGACATCATCGAACTGCGCGCCGAAGACCTCGCCGGGACCTCGCTCGTGGCGGCGTCGGCGCTGCTCGACCTGCTCACCGCCGAGGAGATGTCCCGCCTGGCCGAGGCCTGTGTCGAGGCCCGATGCGCGGTCCTGTTCACGTTGAGCGTTTCGGGCCGGGTCGTGCTGGCGCCCCAGGACAAGTTCGACGTCGAGATCTCCGACGCCTTCAACGCGCACCAGCGCCGGGTGACCAACGGCCGGTGGCTGCTCGGCCCGGACGCGGTGGACGTCGCGGCCGGTGTCTTCGAACGGCTCGGCGCCACCGTGCGGCGCGCCCCGAGCCCGTGGCTGCTCGGGGCGGATCAGGCCGCGCTGACCGCGGAATGGCTCACCGGCTGGGTCGGCGCCGCCTGCGAGCAGTGCCCGGAGCTTTCGGCCGACGGTGACGTCTACCTGCGGTGGCGGCTCGCGCAGTGCGCGGCGGGCGAGCTGAACGCGACGATCCAGCACGAAGACCTCCTGGTGGTGCCGTCGTGAAGCGCTTCTGGCCTTGGCTGCGGATCCTCGGCGCGCTCGGCATCCTCGGGGTGCTCGTCTGGCAGCTGGGCACGAGGGCGTTCCTGGACGGACTGCGCGAAGTCGACGCGGGCGGTGTCGCCGCCGCACTCGGGATCGGTTTCGCCACCACGGTTTTCAGCGCCTGGCGCTGGTGCCTGGTCGCGCGGCGGCTCAGTCTGGAGCTGTCGTTGCCCAGCGCCGTCGGCCAGTACTACCGCGCGCTGTTCCTCAACGGTGTCCTGCCGGCGGGCGTGCTCGGCGACGTCGATCGCGCCGTACAGCACGGCCGCGGCGCCGGTGACGTCCTGCGCGGCGTCCGCGCGGTGGTGCTGGAGCGGACGGCCGGGCAGATCGTGGTGATCGGCGCGTCGGTCGCCGTCGTGCTCAGCACGCCTTCCGTGGTGCCGCCGCCGATCGACGGGGTCGTCACGGGCGCCGGGATCGTGGTCGTCGTGCTCGCTTTCGCGGCTGTCGTCACCGGGATGACGGCGGGGAAACACTGGATCCACAGTGGATCGAAGTGGCGGCGCGGGTTCGCCGTCACCCTCGCCGACGTCCGGCTGGGTCTGCTGACCAAGGAGACCTGGCCCGGCGTGAGCCTGCTTTCGGTGGCCACCCTGGCCGGGCACCTCACCCTGTTCGTCGTCGCCGCGCGAGCGGCCGGGGTCACCGCGCCGGTCGGGGAACTGCTACCGCTGATGATCCTCGCCCTGCTCGCGATGGGGCTGCCGCTGAACATCGGCGGCTGGGGCCCGCGCGAAGGCGTGTGCGCGCTGCTGTTCGGCGCGGCGGGCCTCGGTTCGGCGCAGGGCGTCACCGTGGCCGTCGTCTACGGCGTGCTCGCGCTCGTCTCCAGCCTTCCCGGCGCCGTCGTGCTGCTCGCCGGCTCCCTCAAGACCCGTACAACTGCCGCACCGCGCAGCGCGGCGAGGACACCCGTAAAGACAGGAGACACGCGATGACCGTCGAGAGAGTCGTAGAGACCAGGCTGCCGACCCACTACGGCGTCTTCCGCGCGTACGGATACCTGGACGCCGACGGCACCGAGCAGATGGCGCTGGTGCACGGCGACATCGCGGGCTTCGACACGCTGGCGCGGGTCCATTCGGAATGCCTGACCGGCGACGTCTTCAGCTCGATGCACTGCGAATGCGGAGACCAGCTGGCCGCGGCCTTGCGGGCGATCGTCGAGGAGGGCGCCGGGGTTCTCGTGTACGCCCAGGGACACGAAGGACGCGGCATCGGCCTGCTCGCGAAACTGAAGGCGATGCGGCTACAGGACGAAGGGCTCGACACCGTCGAGGCCAACATCGCGCTCGGGCTGCCGGTGGACGCGCGCGACTACCGGGCGGCGGCGGCGATCCTGACCGACCTCGGGGTGCGTTCGGTGCGGCTGCTGTCCAACAACCCGACGAAGGTCCACCAGCTGAAGCTGCACGGCGTGCGGATCAGCGAGCGGGTGCCGCTGCTGGTGACGCCGAACGACGAGAACCTGCGGTACCTGCGGACGAAACAGGAGCGGATGCACCACTTCCTGCCGCATCTGGACGTGATCGACTCAAGCGAGCACCGCCAGGGTCTTCCTGAAGCTCTCCACCAGTGACTCCAGCACCAGCCGCCCCTTCTCCGCGGTCGCCAGCGAAGGCCGTCCCACCACACCGGACTCCGAGTACGGCCGAAGCCCGACGGTGAGCAGGTGCCGCCTGTCGTCGGCCAGGTGGTCCGCCTCCTCGAAACCGGGCCGGACGAGCGACGGATGGGCGTGCAGCAAAAGGGAAGTCTCCAGTTCCCCGGCGTGCATGTCGCTGTCCAGCGACGTCTCCAGCCCGGCCGCGTCGTGCGCCGCCTGCCAGCCTTCGACACCGGGG
Source organism: Amycolatopsis sp. NPDC102522 (assembly GCF_055584485.1). NCBI lineage: Bacteria > Bacillati > Actinomycetota > Actinomycetes > Pseudonocardiales > Pseudonocardiaceae > Amycolatopsis > Amycolatopsis sp. NPDC102522. The sequence continues at coordinate 142,693 of NZ_JBVJLY010000010.1, forward strand.
AAGAGCGCCATCGGCGACGCCGACTCCTGGACCACATTGGACAGCACGTAGTTGCCGCCGTGCGCGTTCACCAGCACCAGTTTCGGCACCCCGGACCGGCGCAGCGACGCGGCGACGTCGTTCACCACGGCGTACAGCGTCGCGGCCGAGATGCTGACCGTCCCCGCCCAGTCCGCGTGTTCGTGCGAGCAGCCGATCGTGACCGGCGGGAGCCGCAGCACCGGATACGCCGAGGCGAGCGCGTCGGCGATCGTCGTCGCGATCACCGCGTCGGTGGCGAGCGGGAGATGCGCGCCGTGCTGTTCGAAACTGCCGACAGGCAGCACCGCGACGTCGGCGCCCCGGGCACGTTCGTCGGCCGTCGTGGCCGTCGGAAACAGGTTCACCGGGCTACGGTACCCAGATGACCGACCACGCCGCATTGTTGTCCGTCGCCCGCGAGGCCGTCGCCAAGGCGACTGGGATCATCCACTCGATGACGTCGTTTTCCGTTGCCGCCAAGGGTGATCGCGACATGGTGACCGACGTCGACCTCGCCGTCGAGGACGCCGTCCGCGAATTCCTGGCGCGCGAGACCCCGGAGATCGGCATCCTCGGCGAGGAACGCGGGCACGAGGGAAACAAGGACCTGTGGTGGGCGCTCGACCCGGTCGACGGCACGGCCAACTTCGCGCGCGGCATCCCGCTGTGCGGTGTTTCGCTCGGCCTCGTCGACGGCCTGAAGAGCACGGTCGCGGCGATCTCCCTGCCCTTCCTCGATGTCACCTACACCGCTGTCGAAGGCCAGGGGGCGTACGCGGGCGAAGAGCGTCTCGAAGCTTCGAAAGCGACGGAACTGTCCGACGCGATCGTGAGCATCGGCGACTTCGCGGTCGGTGAGGGCGCGGAGGTCAAGAACCGGGTCCGGATGGCGTTGCTGGCCGAACTCGGCGGCCGTGTGCAGCGGGTCCGCTTCCTCGGCTCCGCGGCGATCGACCTGGCCTGGGTCGCGCACGGCAAACTCGACGCGAGCGTCATCCTCGCCAACAAACCGTGGGACACGATGGCGGGGGTCCTGCTGGTGCGCGAGGCCGGGGGACTGGTCGTCGACACCGCCGGCGGCGATCACACGGTGCGCTCGGCGGCCACCATCGCGGTCGGCGCCGGACTGCGCGACGACATCGTGGCGGCGATCGCCCGCGTCGGCGGGTGAAAAGTTTGTCACCCACGAGATGAACCGGGCGGGCGCCGGATCCGTGTCCCCTGGTAAGGCGCCCGCATCTGGAGGTAACCGTGTTCACCTCGAATGTCCGCGTGACCGAACCGGTCGTCTTCGTCCTGCCGGGGGACGCCGAGGACACCAGCGGTGAGTACGACCGCCGCATGTGCCAGAACCTCCCGGCCACCGGTCTCCCCCTGCTCGAACTGCCGATCGCCGGTACCTGGCCGATGCCGGGGCCGTTGTCCCGGTCGAGACTGGCCCGTTCGCTCGCCGCGCTGCCCGACCACACCGTCGTCCTGATCGACGGCACGGTCGCCTGCGGGGTCCCGGAGATCGTGGTCCCGCACACCCGGCGGCTGCGGCTGGCCGTCTTGGTCCACCAGCCGCTCGCCGAAGACCCCGCGCTCGACCCGGCGCAGGCCGCCGAACTCGACGCGTGCGAACGGGAGACCCTGCGGCTGGCGGGCATGGTCGTGGCGACCGGGCCGTGGCTCGCGCGGCAGCTGATCGACAGGCACGACCTTGATCCCACCCGCGTCTACGTCGCGACACCCGGCACGGACGCGGCCCCGCTCGCCGCCGGCGCCGACGGCGTCTCCCGGCTGCTCTGTCTCGCCCCGATGACCGCGCGCCACGGCCAGGACGTGCTCATCCGGGCGCTCTCGACGGTCGACGAACTGGCGTTCAAATGCGTGTTCGCCGGGGCGACGCACCACGATCCCGCCTACGTCGACGAACTGCGCTGGACGGTCGAACGGCTCGGGCTCGGTTCCCGCATCAGCCTCATCCGGCCGCCGGAAGACCTCGACCTGGTCTACGACGGCGCGGATCTGCTCGTCCTGCCCACTCGCGGCGGTACGTCCGGACTGGTCGTCGCCGAGGCGCTGGCGCGCGGGATCCCCGTGGTGACCACCGATACCGCCGGCGCGCACGACGCGCTCGGCACGGCGCCCGGCGGCGGTGTCCCCGGCATGCTGGTGCCGCCGAACAACCCGGCGGCGCTCGCGACGGCGTTGCTGCGCTGGTCGCTCGACGCCGAACTCCGCCATTCGCTGCGGACGTCGGCGCTCGCGCGGAGCAGTGCCCTGGAGGAATGGGACGTGGCCGCGGGCAGGCTCACCGACGTTCTTTCCCGGCTGCAGACCACGCCGCGCCAGCTCGCTTGATCATCGCCCGGAAGCAGCTATCGCCGGTGATGATCGGCTCGGTTGACTTGGCGGCATGCGAATCGTCGATCTTGCGTCCCGTCCCGATCTTCTCGATCCAGCGCTGAATCTCGGCGACGTCGGCGGTGAGTTCATCTACGCCGGGTTCAGCGGCAAGATGATCACCCCGGAACGGTTCCTGCGGCACTGGGCCCGGTACTTCCTGATCGCGCTGGACGACGACGGCGTGCCGATCGCGCGGGCGCTGTCGGTTCCGCTGACCTACCCCGCCGAAGACCGCCCGGAGCTGCCGGAACACGGCTGGGACGAGGCGATCCAGTGGGCCGCGCAGGACCTCATGGACGGCCGCGCGCCGGACACGCTGTGCGCGCTCGAAGTCGTCGTGGCGCCGCACCTGCGGGGGACCGGCCTGTCCACGCCGATGCTGAAGGCGCTGAAGGCGCGCGCGGCCGAGACGGGGCTGAAGCGGCTGATCGTCTCGGTGCGCCCGATCGGAAAGGAGGACGAGCCGGACGTGCCCATGGAGTCCTACGCCGTCCGGCGCCGCGAAGACGGGCTGCTCGCCGACCGCTGGCTGCGTACTCACGAACGGCTGGGCGCGCGACTGATCAAGGTCTGCCCGTTCGCCGTGACCATTTCGGGCTCGATCGCGGACTGGCGGAAGTGGGCCGGTGTCGAACTCGCCGACGGCGACAACGTGATCCCCGGCGGGATCGCGCCGGTGCACGCGAACGTCGAGCGGGACTGCGGGGTCTACGTGGAGGCGAACGTGTGGATGGAGCACCCGTTCTGATCGAGCCGTTCCTCGCGAATTCCGGCGGGATCGTCTCAAGGGCCACGCCGTCGCCCGGCCGTGCCGCACAGTGGATCCCATGGACATCTCGCGAGTCGGTTTCGCCGGACTGGGCAGCATGGGCGAGCCGATGGCACTGAACCTGGGGCGGGCCGGGATCCCGTTGCTCGTGTGGAATCGCACCCAGGGTAAGGCGGACCGGGTGGCCGAGGCCGTCGACGACGTGGCCGAACTCTTCGCACGGTGCGAAGTCGTGATCCTGATGCTCAAGGACGCGGCCGCCGTCGACGCCGTCCTCGACCGCGGTGGGCCCGCGTTCGCCGGGCGGGTGGCCGGTCGCACGATCGTCCACATGGGGACGACGGCCCCCGGCCATTCCCGTGCGCTGGAGTCCGAGCTGGTGGCGGCCGGGGCGAGGTACGTCGAAGCACCGGTTTCCGGCTCACGGGTCCCGGCCGAGGCCGGTGAGCTGGTCGCCATGCTCGCGGGCGACCCCGGCGCGATCGAGGACGTCCGGGAGCTGTTCGGGCCGTTGTGCCGGGAAACCGTGGACTGCGGGCCGGTGCCCAACGGGCTCCTGATGAAGCTCGCGGTCAACGTGCACCTCACCGCGGTCGTGACGAGCCTGGCCGAGACCGTGCACTTCGCCCGCGGGCACGGACTCGACCTCGGCCTGCTCGCCGGGGTGCTCGGGGCGGGACAGCTGGCCAGCCCGATCCTGCGGGTCAAGGCACCGAAGCTGGCCGACGAGGATTTCGCGCCGCAGGCGTCGATCGCGAACGTCCTGGCCAACGTCGAGCTGATCGCGGCGGCGGCCGAGGACGCGGGCCTCACGCTGCCGCTGATCGACGCCGCCCGCGCCCTCTACGCCGAGACGGCGCGGCTCGGTTTCGGCGCGGAGGACATGGTCGCCGTCGTCAAGGCACTCGAAGCCCGGCCCAGCCCCGCGTGCTCGAAGCCGGAACTCGCGTGATCAGACCCGGAACTCGCGTGCTCGAAGCCGGAACTCGCGTGCTTGGAGGCGGAACTCGCGTGCTTGAGGCCGGAACTCGCCGCACATCCGAGTGCGGCGTCCAGTCACGTGAGTTCCGGCCCCAGTCACGTGAGTTCCGGCCCCAATCACGCGAGTCACGTTCCCAATCACGCGAGTCACGCCTTCGGGCACCGCGAACGGGCTCGTCTTGTCTCGCGGTCAGCCGCGCAGGGCCGCGGCGATCCGGCCCGCCGCGGCGAAGGACTCCTCCTCCGGCTCGCCGAGCAAGGGGAGCAGGATGACGGATTCGGTCCCGGCCGCGTACAGCGCGCGGATCCGCTCGACACACTGGTCGAGCGTGCCGCTGACGCTCAGCCTGTCGATCCATTCCGGACGCAGGCGCCGGGCCAGCTCCACCCGGTCGTCACCCGCGGCGGCGACCTCGGCCAGCAGTTCGGCGCCGAAGTCCAGCGGCTTCAGTGCCGGGCCGGAGTCCGGCCCGATCGCGGACGCGACGTCGGCCCGCACCCGCTCGCGGGCCCGCTCGGGGTCGTCGTCGAGGGCCAGCCAGTTGTAGGCGGCGATCGTGTGGCTCTCGACGCCGATGAGGTCCCGCGTCGCGCGGACGTACTCCGGTGTCGCCGGTTCGGCCAGGAGTGTCCCGTCGGCCGCCCGGCCCGCCGCCGCGAGGGACTTCGGGCCGCGGACGCCGGCGATGAGCTTCGGCGGGACCGCGGGCGGGAACTCCAGTTCGACCTCGTCGAGCCGGACATGCTTGCCCTCGAAGGAAACGCGCTCACCCGCGAGCAGCCGCCGGATGACCGTCAGCGTCTCCTCGAACGCGGCCAGCGCCGAGGGCGGCCACGCGTCGATCTGCCGCATCCAGCTCGGCACACCGTGTCCGAATCCGGCGATGAGGCGCCCCGGGTGCAGCTCCGCCAGCGCCGCGATCTCCATCGCCGCGATGGCCGGGTTCCTGGCCACGGCGGGCATGATGCCGATGCCGACGGTGATCTTCTCGGTCGCCGCCAGCACCGTCGCCGCCGTGGCGATCCCGCCCGCGTAGAAGCAGTCTTCGACGATCCAGACCTCGTCGAGCCCCTCTTGCTCCGCACAGCGGGCCAGCGCTGTCAGCCGGGAGGCGGGCAGTTCGCGCGGGATCCTGACCCCGAGCCGTGAAACCATGACGTTCTCCGTTCCTTCATACGCGCCGCAGCACGCGTAACAGATATTCCTTGCGGTCCAACGGATTGTGGTCGGTCCTCGATCGTGACGGCGCTGCTCCCCGGACGGGCCGGTAGCCATGGAAAGCGGTCTCCAGCGTGCCTTCTCCCCGGGTCGCCGAGGGCAGGAGCTGGTGCACCTCATGGATTTTCGCGGCCGGGATCTCGCCGTCGAGTTCCGCTGTCCCGCCATTCGTGAGCGCCGCATTCGGGACGGCACGCGCGTGCGCCAGCAGCGCGGTAACCGGGCCGAGCGTGTCGGCCGGGGCCTGGAGGGTGAACCGGTGCATCGGCTCGTGCACGGTCGTCCCGGCCTCGCGCAGTGCCGCCATCAGCACCAGCGGGGTCAGGGCGCGAAAGTCGCCCGCGGTGCTGGACATACTCTTGTCGAAGGTGCCGTGGGCGTGGCTTTGTCTGGCGTGGTAGCCGGAACGTGTCATCGTCACCACACAGTCGAGCACCTCCCAGCCGTGGACGCCTTCGCGCAGCGTCTCCTTCACCGTGTCCTCCACGGCCTTGACGAAGGAGTACGGCATCGAGCCGAGTTCGACCTCCAGCCGGAACGAGATCCCGCTCCCTGGCGGCCCTGGCTCGACGCGCAGCCCGACAGTCGCCAGAAAGGGATTGGGCGCCTTGTCGATGAGTTCGGCGGCCGATCCGGTGCCGGAGACGTGTTCGACGCAGATCGTGGTCGTCTCGCTGAACGCGACATCGATGCCGTACTCGTCCGCGAGCGTCGCCTGAATGACTTCCTTCTGCACTTCTCCGTACAGCGAAACGGAAGTCTCCTGCCGGACCTCGTCGTGCCGCAGGCCGATCAGCGGATCTTGTTCGGTCAGCCGGGTGAGCGCCTGGTGCAGGGGACCGCGATCGGCCGGGTGTACCGGGGAGACCACGGTTTCCAGCGTCGGCGGCGAGAACAAGGCCCGGGGCACGTCCTCGGGCCGGGTCCCGAGGACGTCGCCGATCCGGACGTCGAGCCCCGACAGCTTCGCGATCTGCCCGGCCTCGGCCGTTCCCGACGGGACGGCCGAGCCGTTGGCGAACACGCTGATCGCGGTGACCTTACCTTCGCCGTCACCGAGCGGGACCTTGTCGCGGACGGCGACGCTGCCGGAGAACAGTCGTACGTAAGCGATCTTTTCGCCGCCCGGAGCGCGCTCGACCTTGAACACCGTGCCGGACAGGGGTCCATCGACGTCGTTTTCCTTGGCGGGCAACAGGTTCTCGATGCCGTCGCGGAGTGCGTCGATACCGGCGCCGGTGATCGCCGATCCGAAGTAGACCGGATAGGCGAGCCCTTCGGACACCTTCGCGGCGAACTCGGCATGGAGCCGTGACGGCGTGAACTCGTCCGGGTCGGTGAGATACCCGGTCAGGAAGTCCTCGTCGAGTGCCGCCAGCAGGTCGACCACCCGGTCAGGTGGCATGGGGTCCATCGCGACGACCGAGGGCGTGAGTCTTTCGGCTATTTCCCGGAACACGCGGTCCGGGTCGGCGCCACGGCGGTCCAGTTTGTTCACGAACAGCAGCACCGGGAGGCCCAGCCGTCGCAGGGTTCGCATCAGGACGCGGGTCTGCGCCTGGACGCCTTCGACCGCCGACAGCACCAGGACGGCGCCGTCGAGCACACCGAGCGCGCGTTCGACCTCGGCGATGAAATCGGGGTGACCGGGGGTGTCGATCAGGTTGACGGTGACGTCGCCGACGGAGAACGACACCACGGCCGCCTTGATGGTGATGCCGCGGGCGCGTTCGAGCGCCAGCGTGTCCGTCTGGGTGCTGCCGTCATCGACGCTGCCCAGCTCGCCGATGATCCCGGCGGTGTGCAACAGCCGCTCTGTCAGGCTCGTCTTCCCGGCGTCAACATGCGCCAGGATCCCCAGGTTGAGGGTCTTCACGAGGTGTCTTGTCCTTGAGGTAGGCGGAAATTACCCGTGGGAAGGACGCGGACACCGGCAAGACGATCATCTCCTAGGTCCAGTCGACTACAGCACTCTCGCGTCAGTGCCGCAACTGAAATACGTGAAGGCCCCCTTCATTGCGTCTAGCGCGATGAAGGGGGCCTTCACGTACTTTCAGGCCAGGTATTCCGCGGCGGCGCGGAGGCTGACGTAGGACCCGCTGAACGTGTCGATCCGCGGGCCCTCGGTGTCCGGGCCCGGTGCGCCGGTCTCGACGCGGATGTAGTCCACGCCCGACTCCCGGAGCCAGCTCAGGAACTCGCGGACCTCGGGGTGCCGGTGCGCCTCACGCGTCACGACGACGAGGTCGCGCGCGCCCTGGGCGGCTTCGATCGCGGTCGCGATCCCGTCCGCGCCGACCTTGACCGCGCGGGTGCCGGGCACGAGTTCGGTCAGATGCGAGCCGAGCCCCCACGGCATCGGACCGGCCGCGATGATCGGCTCGGTCTCGATGTCGATCACCAGCGGCGGCCCGTCCAGCTTCGGTGTGCCCTGGATCCGCAGCGCCTTGCGCGCCGCCTCCAGGCCGAGCCGGTGGTCGACCGGCGAGATCGGCGTCGACGCCGGGGGAGTGCCCAGCGCGGCGACCCGCTCCGACGCCTCGGCCAGCCGCTCCAGCGGCAGCTCACCGGACTTGACCGCGGCCGCGATGACCGCGGCGATCTGGTTCAGCTCGTCCTCTTCGAACGACACACCGCCGAGGCAGAGCGCGTCGGCACCGGCGATCAACGCCTTCACCGACGCCCGGCCGACGCCCTCGGTCTTGCCGAGTTCGCCCGCGATGGCACCCATGTCGAGCGCGTCGGTGATCACCGCGCCGGTGAAGCCGAGTTCACCGCGCAGGACGTCGGTGAGCGCCTTCGGGTTGAGCGTGGCCGGCAGGTCACCCCAGGCGCGCACGACGAGGTGCCCGGTCATCACCGCGCGCACCCCCGCCGCGATCGCCGCCTTGAACGGGACGAGTTCGATCTCGTGCAGTTCCGCTTCGGTTCTCGGCAGCACCGGCAGCGCGTGGTGCGAATCGTCGGTCGCCGCCCCGTGCCCGGGGAAGTGCTTGGCCGACGCGGCCACGCCGTACTTCTGCATCCCGGTGATGTACGCCGCGACGTGCGGCGACGCCTTCACCGGGTCCGAACCGAACGCCCGGACCCCGATGGAGGGATCCTCCGCCGCCAGGGTCAGGTCCGCGCACGGGGCGAAGTTGATCGTCACCCCGCAGGCGGCCAGCCGTTCACCGAGCGACGCGGCGACCGACGCCGTCAGCTCGACGTCGTCCGCGGCGCCGAGTGCGAGTGGCCCCGGGATGAACGAGCCGGTGGCGACGTCGAGCCGGGTGACGTCACCGCCCTCTTCGTCGATGCCGATGAGCACGCCGGGCCGTTCCGCCCGCAGCTGCGCGCTGAGCGCGGCCACCTGCTCGTCGTCGACCACGTTGCGGCCGAACAGGATCACGCCGCCGAGACCGTCGGCCACCTTGCGGCGCAGCCAATCCGGAGCGGTGGTGCCGTCGAAGCCCGATACGAGAACGGATGCGGCGAGCTTTTCCGGTGAAGACAAGGATTACCCCTTCACTGCGCCTGCGGTCAGATTGGACACGAGCTTGCGCTGAACGAGAATGAAGAACACCAGTGCGGGCACGGCGTAGATGACCGACGCCGCCATGATCCCGCCCCAGTCCACGGAGAACGCCGTGCGGAACGAGGACAGCCACACCGGCAGTGTCTGCTTGTTCTGGTCGCGCATGAACACGAACGCGAACAGGAACTCGTTCCACGCGGTGATGAAGCTGAACACCGACGTGGTCACCAGTCCCGGCGCGAGCAGCGGCAGCGTGACCCGGCGGAAGGCACCCGCCCGGCTGCAGCCGTCGATCATCGCGGCCTCTTCGAGGTCGTACGGGATGCCGTTGACGAAGCCGTAGAGCATCCAGCACGTGAAGGGCAGCGTCGCGGCGAAGTACACCAGCAGCAGCGAAGGCAGCTGGTTGAGCAGCCCGGCGTCGCGCATCAGCAGGTACATCGGGATCAGCAGCGCCTCGAACGGGGCGAGCTGGGCGATCAGCACCAGCAACAGGAAGCCCTTGCGACCGCGGAAACGCATGCGGGACAAGGGAACCGCCGCCAGCACACCCGCGACGAGCGAGCACAGCACCGCGCCGAGCGTGACGATCAGGCTGTTGGCGAGGTACGTGGTGAACCCGGGCTTGGTCAGCGCCGAGACGAAGTTGTCGAGCGTCGCCGCGGACGGGATCAGGTCGTAGTCCGGGGACAGGACCTGGCCCGGCGTCTTCAGCGAGGACGTGATCATCCAGTACGTCGGGAAGACGAACAGGAGGGCCACGACCACGCCGAACGCGCCGAGGCCGATCCGCTGTGTCAGGGACTTCTTCATGACAGGTCGGCCTCCTTCGTGCGCACCAGCAGCTGGACGTACCGGGCGGTGAGCAGGATCAGCACGAGCATCATCAGCAGGGCGGCGGTCGCCGCGAGGCCGAAGTGGTTGCCCGCGAGGCCCTTGAGGTACATGTAGACCGGCAGCGTCGTGCTGGCGCCGTCCGGCCCGCCTTGGCGGATCGCCCAGACCTGGGCGAACAACTTGAAGTCCCACAGGACCGACAGGAACGTGACCATGGTCAGGATCGGCCGGATCGCCGGCCAGCTGACCGCCCAGAACGCCTGCCAGCCGTTGGCGCCGTCGATGCCCGCGGCCTCGTACTGCTCCTTCGGGACGCCGAGGAGCCCGGCGTAGAGCGTGAACGCCACGAACGGCACCGCCTGCCACACGACCAGCAGGCCGATGACGGTCAGGGTGCTCGGGCCGGTGGAGAACCAGGAATGCCCGATGAAGCCCTCGAAACCGAGTTTCGCGAGCGTCTTGTTCAGGATCCCGTACTGCTGGTCGAAGATCCACTGGAAGACCGTGGTCGTCGCGACCACCGGCGTCGCCCACGCGAGGATCAGCGCGACCTGCAGGATCACCCGGACCACCGGGTTGAGGTGTCGCATCAGCAGCGCCATGAACAGCGCGAGCAGCAGGGTGATGATCACGACCGAGGCGGTGAACACCAGGGTGCGGACCGTGATCTCCCAGAATTCGGGGTCGGAAAGGATCGCGGAGAAGTTCTCGAACCCGACCCAGACCATGTCTCCGGAGACCAGCTCACGGAGGTCGAGCTTGCGGAAACTGATCCCGATCAGCTGCATCGTCGGCCAGCCCAGCAGGACCAGGATCGCGACCAGCGCCGGAAGGATCAGCAGGTACGGCGCCGTCCGTTCGCCGAGACGGAGACGCCGATTGGACTTCGGGGGCTTGATGCGCGGCGAAGCCGGCGGGGTGGCCCCCGCCGGCGTCGTCACATCTTTGGTCGTGGTCATCCGCCGATGAGCTTGTCGAGCGCTGCGTTGGCGTCGGCGGTCGCCTGGTCGAGCGTCTTCGTTCCGGTCAGGTAGGCGGTCAGCATGTCCTTGATCGGGTTCTGACCGGACTCGACGTCACCCCACTTGGGGCTGGTCGGGACGGCACGGCCGTTCTTGGAAGCCTCGGCCATGACCTTGGTGAGCGGGTTCGCGTCGAGCGCGGACACGTCGGTCGAGGTACCGGGGACGTAACCGGCCTTGGCCAGCTCGGTCTGGTACTTCGGGGTGGAGAACAGCTTGACGTAGTCCTTGGCCGCGGCCGCGTTCTTGCTGTTGGCCGGGATGACCAGGTTCGAACCACCGAGGAAGACCGGGGCCGACTTGTCGGCGGCCTTGCCCGGGATCGCGAAGGCGCCCGACTTCTCCTTGATCGTCGGGTCGGTCTTCGCCGCGGTGTCGGCCTCACCCGGGACACCGATCATCATCGCGACCTTGCCCGCGCCGTAGATGCCGGCCTGCTGCGGGGTGGCCTCGTCGGCGTCCTTCGGGGCCTTGGTGCCCGAAGCGTCGGTGAGCTGCTTGTAGAACTCGAGCCCGGCCTTGGCCTGCGCGGAGTCCAGGGTCGCCTTGAAGGACTTCCCGTTGGCCTGCGCGATGTCGCCGCCCTCGTCCCAGATGAACGACAGCAGCTCGTACCAGTTCTGGCCCGGCTGGTAGAGGGCCTGGAACTCGGGGTCGCTGCCGAACTTGGCCTTGAGCTTGGTGATCGCGTCGAGCCACTCCGCGCGCGTCTTCGGCGTCGCGGTGATGCCCGCCTGCTCGAACATGTCCTTGCGGTAGATGACCTCACGGTTGGCCGCGTAGAACGGGACACCGTAGGTCTTGCCGTCGAACTCGCCCGAAGCCTTGAGGCCCTGCAGCCACTGCGCGCCGTTGAAGTCGCCCACGCTCGAGGTGAGGTCGGCGAGCACGCCCTGGTTCGCGAACGCGGGGGTCTGGGTGTTGCCCAGCTCGATCACGTCCGGCGGGTTGTCACTGGCCAGCGCGGTGGTCAGCTTCTGCTGGATGCCGTTCCACTGCTGGATCTCGTACTTGACCTTGACGCCGGGGTGCGCGTCTTCGAATTCCTTGTGGAGCGAGTTCGTCAGAGATTCCGGGGCGGTCCCGGTCATGAGCCAGACCGTGAGCGAGCCGTTCGAGGCCGGAGCGCTCGAATTCGTGCTGTCGCCACTGCCGGAACCGGCGCAGCCCGCCGTCGCGAGGGTGATGGCGGCGGCGCCCGCAGCCATCTTGAGCCAGCGCTTCACTCGTGCCGTCCTTTCGATGCCCGGCCACTGTGCCGGGCTCCCACAAAATGGTGTAGACCAATGTCGGCAGCGTGGTACGTACCACTCCGACTGTCAAGCGGGTGGCCGGTTCGTTGTAAACGAGCCGCAATCTTTCACCTTGAGTGAGCGGATGATCACGCTCATGTGGATATTTCGCGGTCCACGTCAGACGCTTGCCAGGCGCGCTGACATGCGGTTTCTAGTTGACTGTTCCGGTGATCGGTGCATTCGGACGGTCATCGTTGCGCCGATCGGTGCAACGGGGCCTCGCGTTCGGCTAGCGGTAGTCCTCGTCGTCTTCGGGAGGCTCGATGCCGAAGAGCGCGCGGGTCTGATCTTGGAGGAACCACGCCAGCGTCGCGGTGAAGATCAGCAGGATCAGCGGGAGGACCGGGCCGCCGTTGGTCAGGATGAACAGTTCGGTGACGCTCGCGCCCACCATGACGCCCGCCAGCAGCAGCGCCGACGGCCCGCCGAAACGGGGGACGAGCAGCCCGATCGCGCCGCCGACCTCGAGGACGCCGGTGACGTACCGCAGCCACTGTCCGAGGCCGATCTCGGCGAAGGTCTGTTCGGTGTGGCCGCCCGCGAACAGCAGGTAGCCGCTGTAGAGGAACTCGGCGGCAAGCGCGACGCGCACGACCCACAGCGCGATCAAGCCGATGGGCAGGCTTCGGATACCGCTGGTTCCTCCGGACATGGCACGGATCCTTCTCCGGCCCGCGAGGGGTGGCAAGGCCGCGTTCAGAGGGCTGCTTGCGAGGATGGCCCGCGGGCGGTGCCAGGGTGGCGGTGAGGCGTCGGTACCGGTGGTCGTGAGTGGCGATTCGGGTTATTGAGGGGTAGGGCAAACGTGTCGTGGTCGCGCCCCCTGCCCCCCCTGCCGCCACCCCCCTGAAGTACGTGATGGCCCCCTTCATTGCGCTAGGCGCAATGAAGGGGGCCATCACGTACTGGGGAAGGTGTGAAGGTCGAGTTTCCTCGGCTGAGCCGAGGGGCAGGAGCCTTCATGGACCTGCCACCCGGCTCGCGTCGTGCACGTACCGGACGTGCCGGATGCCCCCGCCGAGCCGGGACGCGGCTTCGACGAAGATGTCGTCGATCTGGCTGGTGAAGGTCTGGAACTGGCCGACGAGCTGCCCGTACCGATCCGCCTGCGTGTTTCCGCGGACGTAAAGCGCCTGAACGCGTTTTCCGCTGACGCCGTCACCGTCGCAGACCGCCGAGGCCGGAGCCGCGGTCGCGACGGGGGCAGGCAAGGAAATGACGCCGAGCGCCAACACCGCGCCCGCCACGAGTCTGAGGAATCTTCTGGTCATGCCGAACCGCCTTTTCATCGCGGGGGATGAGGCATCCGGATGCAGTGAAGAGGTCTGGACCGGCAGGAATCATAAGCAGCTCAAGGTGGGCATGTCACTGACAGAACAGGACACACGTCACTTTTGTTCACCGAGGAGTATCTGTTCGAGCAACAGGTCGACATCGCGGGCGGACTCGGCTTCGCCTATCCGGTGGAAGGTTTCGGCGGCGCGGAGCGCGCGGCGGGCGGCTTCCCGGATCCGGCCCGCGGCGCTGAGCACGTGGGCGGCCACGTGATCGAGCTGCGCGACGAGATGCTCCCTGGCGGGAGCGGTTTCGGTTTCCACGGCGTGCACGGCGGTTTCCGCGGCGTCGAGTGCGGTCAGCGCCGCGTCGAGGTCGCCGGACCGCAGCCGGGAAAGCGTCGCGGCGTTGCGGCAGGTGGCGGCCACGTAGCCGCCGCCGATCGCCACGGCCGCGTCGGCGGCCCGCGCGTAGAAGTCGGCGGCGTTCGCGCCGTAGCCGAGCAGATCCAGTTGTTCGGCGGCGGCCATGCTCACCGAGATGTAGGAGTGCCCGGTGTCGCCCGACTCCTCGAGGATTTCGGCGAGGACGGCGTATTCGTTGAAGGCGCGCGAAGATTCGCCGAGCGCGCGGTAGCTGTCGGCGTACATCCACCGGCAGCGGTGCCCCCAGTCCGGTAGTCCGGCGAGCAGGTCGATGGTGCGGGGCGCGACGTCGAGCACCTCGTCGTAGCGGCCGGCGCCGTGCAGCGCGGTGACGAGGACGTACCAGTGTTCCGCGGTGTCCTTGCCTTTCGACACGGCGACTCCGAGGGACGCGTAGGCGTCTTCGACGGCTTCGGCGAACCGGCCGGTGCCGATCAGGGACAGCGCCCGGAGATGACGGAGATGCCCGCGCAACCGTTCCGGACCGCCGACGGGCAGCGTCGACAGCAGGTGCTCCACGAAGACGTCCAATTCGTCGAGCGATCCCGTGCGCTCATAGGCGATCCGGACCTGTTCGACAGCCTCGACTGCTTTCTCGCCGACGTTTCCGACGATGAAGGCGTCCGTCGCCGCCTGCGCGCGTTCCAGTGTGGTCAACGGATCTTCGCCGTCGCCGTTCCGCAGCGACGCCTCCAGACACAGAAGAGTGCCGTGCAGCAAGGGATCGCCCGCTTCACGAGCTCGTTCGGCTCCCCTTTGCAAGGCCTCGTACGCCTCGGGAGTGCGGCCCTGTCCGGAAAGCACGTGTGCCAGCCAGTATTCGCCCCAGCAGGCCGCGCTGTCGTCGGCCCCGGCCCGCAACCGCGCCGCGGCCACCGTCGTCAGCGCGACCCCGGTCTCGGCCTGGTCGTCGAAGACGAGCCACAGGCCGAGCCAGCATTGGTTGAGGAGGAACCGGACTTCGTCGCCGTGCCGCCGGAACCCGGTGGCCGCGCGGCGCAGCCGTTCCTCGGTGTCGCCGTCCTGGAAGAAGATCGCGCGCAATTCGGCCAGCCGCGGGGCGATCCCGTCCGGGATGGTGCCGATCGCGGCGAGGCAGGCCCGCGCCTCGTCGGGCTCGCAGCGGTGGTTGTGGATTTCGGCACGGGTGACGAGTTCCTCCGCCGACAGGCCCGGCGGAGGCAGGATCGGGACCCGGGGAAGCGCGGAAGGCAGGAGCGGGACGAATTCCGCGACCGGGTTCGCGGCCATCTTCCGTTCGACGTGCGCGGTGAAGTACCCGTGGGGATCGCGCTCGTCGAGCTCCTCCGCCTCGACCAGCGCCGCCGCCCGCATCCGCCGGTGGAGCAGCTTCAGGGAAAGCCCGTCGTACGGACCGTCGAGGACGAACGGGATCTCGCCGTATCCGGTTTCTGTCAACCGCCGGGTGAGCAGCGCCGCCGAAGCGAAGAACTCCAGCCTGCCGACGGCTTCCGAGTGGTCGCCGACACCGTCCAAAAGCGACAGAAGATCGAGACCGGTGTGCTCGTTGCCGGTGAGCGCGCAGAACTCCAGCCGCGAAGCGTGGTCGCCGTAGCGGTCCGGGGCTCCGGACGAGGCCCTGGTCACCCACCGATAGGTCGACGCGGCTTCGGCGTGCTTGCCCGCGGCCGCCAGCGGCACCAGGGTCCGGCAGAGCCGGGTGATCTCGGCCCCGTCCCCGTCGGAGCCGTCCGCGTCCGCGCGGCGTGGTTCCACTTCCATGGTCCTGCCCCCAGAACAATGACGTCGACGCCGGATCTTAACGCCCGGAGTTCCGTCATGGCCCCGCTTTCGGGTGGTTCAGGGGACCCGGACGGCCGCAATCTGGGTGGCTTGCCCGATCAACCTGTTCTTTTCGTCCCAAAGCTCCGCGACCTCGTCCATCCGGTCGCCGCCGACCTCGCCGGCCCGCATCCGCACCCGGACCGGGCCCGGGGCCGGGAGTCCGCGCAGGTACGCGGTGAACTGGACGGTCGGCGCCCAGCCCGCGATGCCGAGGTCGTAGGAGATCGGGGGGACCGGGTCGAGCGCCACGAGCAGGCTCGCCGGGTCCCAGTCGGTGCCGTCGGCGAGCCGAAGCCAGGACGAGATGACACCTTTTCGGGACGGCTGTCCCACCGCGAAGCCCGCCGCGGCCGGGTCGATCCGCTGCTCGACGACGTCCATCAGGCCGATGCGGAAGCCGCCACCGCCGTCGGCGGGCACGGGCAGGCAGTCCTGCTCCGGCGGGATCTCGACCGGGTCCACTCCGGACCACCACGCGTCGCCTTCGGCCAGGACGCCCTGGGTGATCAGGGCCTCGGTGCAGGGCACGCCGTTCTGGCTCAGTCGCGCGCGCAGCTGGGACAGGCCGCGGCCTTCGCGCAGCACCTCGACCTCGACGACCGCGGGACCGGGTTCCGGCGCCACCGAGAACGAGCCGCTGATCGCGGTCAGATGCGGATGCGAGGAGACCTCTGCGGAGGCCCTGGCGAGCACGGCGAGCAGGTAGCCGCCGTGCAGCTTCGTGCCGATCGTCCACTGTGGATCAAGCTCGGTGTCGAATACCTGGCCGTCGCCCCGGCGGAGAAGGGCGGTCGCGGTCCGGAAGTGCGCCATGCCTCAAGCTGACATCGTCAAGTTGACGGTGTCAAGTCAAAGCTGGCAGCATCACGGCATGGGCGCGAAGCGGACGAAGGCGCGGCCGGGCGAAGGGGAGAAGCTGCGGGGCGAGATCCTGTCCGCCGCCGATGCCCTGCTCGGCGAGGCGGGGGACGACGAGGCGCTGACGCTGCGCGCCGTCGCGCGGCGGACCGGCGTCTCCACTCCGTCGGTTTACGCGCACTTCCCGAGCCGCGACGCTTTGCTGGAGGCCGTCTGTCTTCGGGTGTGGGACGAGCTCGCGCACCGGATGCGCGATCACGCCGCCGGGGTCGCCGACCCCATGCGCGCGCTCAGCCGCTGCGCGCGGGTGTACGCCAGGTTCGCCCTGGACCATCCGGTGCAGTACCGGGTACTCCTGATGCGCCCGTCCGCCGGTTCGTCTCCCGGCGCGGTCGCCTGTTTCCGGCATCTCGCGGACGCGACGGCCGCGTGCGTGCGCGCGGGCATCCTGCGCGGCGAACCGGAGGTCCTCGCGATGGGGCTCTGGTCGGCGATGCACGGCTGCGTGAGCCTGCTGATCGCCCAGCCGGGGTTCGACTGGCCGGAGGAACCCGAGGCGCTGATCGACACCGTCATCCGGATGGCCGGGCTCGGCACGGCGCTCGCCTGCCGGGTCCCGCGGGACGCGATCCCGCCGAGCGCCGAACTGGCCGCCGACCTGGATGAAATGGCGGCGGGCTGGGAGACGTCACACGATCGGACTGGTTAGGCTCAGCGCATGTCCGGGACATCGACGGCCGACGAACGGCTCCAGGTGCTCGAAGCCATCACCGACACCGCGCTGGGGCACCTCGGTCAAGACGTGGTGATGGCGAAGATCCTCGCCAGGGTGCGCGACGTGCTCGGGGTCGACACGGCCACGGTGCTGCGGCACGACCCGGACGCGCAACTGCTGCAGGCCATCGCCGCTTCCGGCATCGAGGAAGAGGTCTTCCAGGACGTCCGGATCGCCGTCGGCGCGGGCTTCGCGGGCCGGGTGGCCGCGGACCGGCGCCCGGTGATCCTCGACCACGTCGACGAGACCACCGTGGTCAACGCGCTCCTGCGGGAACGCGGGCTCCGCAGCCTGCTCGGCGTGCCGATGGTGGCCGGGGACGAGCTGATCGGCGTGCTGCACGTCGGGTCCGTCACGCCGCGCGAGTTCCCCGAAGCCGACGTCGAACTGCTGCGGCTGGTCGCCGCGCGGCTCGCGCTGGCGCTGCAGATCGACAACTCCACCACCGACCGCGCGGCCGCGGCGGCGCTGCAGCGGAGTCTGCTGCCGGGACGGCTGCCCGACATCGCCGGGATGAGGTTCTCCGCGCGCTACGTGCCGGGTACCGAACCCGGGGTCGGCGGTGACTGGTACGACCTGTTCCGATTGCCGGGCGACCGCCTCGGCATCGTGATGGGCGACGTCGCCGGGCACGGCCTCAACGCCGCCGTGATCATGGGGCGGATGCGCAGCGCGCTTCGCGCCTACGCGCTCGAATCGGACGACCCGGCGGAAGTCCTGTCCAAACTGGACCGGAAGGTCCAGCATTTCGAACCGGGGTCACTGGCCACCGTCGTGTACGGCCTGGTGCCCGCTTCACGGGACCGCGTGGCGATTTCGCTGGCGGGCCACCTGCCGCCGGTGCTCGCGGCGCCCGGTCGGCCGTCGGTGTTCGTCGACGTCCCGGTCGACCCGCCCATCGGGGTCACCGTGCCGAGGCGGCGAAGAACGGTGGTCGAACTGCCGCTCGGCGGCGTGCTCGCCTTCTACACCGATGGTCTGGTGGAGCGCCGGGAGCAGCTGATCGACATCGGCCTGCAGCGGCTGGCCGGAGTGGTCACCCCTGACCAGCCCGGCGTGGTGTGCGCGCGGGTGATGGCCGCGCTCGTCGGCGCGACGCCGGCGCAGGACGACATCGCCCTCCTCGTGGCACGGCGCGAACCGAACTGAGTCACCCTTCCGGATCCCAGCGGCCCTTCTCCTTCGCCGAGTCGATCGCCGCCTGACCCCGCTCGGTCATCAGCCCCTCGGCGATCAGGCGTGCGGCCCGCTCGCGGTTGATCCGGCTCCACGAACTCCGCGGGCGGCGCGGGGTGAACCGCAGCCGGGAACTGGTGGCGTCGTTCTTGCGGTGCAGCCCGTCGATCCAGCCGAAGCACAGGGCCTGCTCCATCGCCTCGTGGATGCGGACGCTCGCGATCCCGCTGCCCTTGTGCCGGATGACCAGCCAGACCTCTTTCTCGGTACCGGCGTTCTCGGCCAGCCAGGCACGCCACTCGGCAGGGGTGGCGGCGGTGAAGGTGGGCTCGTCCATGACCGGGTTCCTCTCGTCGTAACGTCTGTGACCATCATCGGAACCAAAGTGCTCATCCAGTGAGCGCTTTTCGAAGGGAGGCTGTCTCGGATGGAGATCTGGGTGAACCCGGCGTGCTCCAAGTGCCGGTCGGCGGTGTCGATGCTCGACGAGGCGGGGGCCGAGTACACCGTGCGGAGGTACCTCGAGGAGCCGCCGACCGCGAAGGAACTGAAGGCCGTCCTCAAGCGGCTCGGACTCGAACCTTGGGACATCACCCGCACCGCCGAGGCGGTCGCGAAGGAACTCGGGCTGAAGACCTGGGGACGCACGCCCGTCGACCGCGACCGGTGGATCGACGCCCTGGTCACGCATCCGAAGCTGATCCAGCGGCCGATCATCACCGCCGACGACGGCACGACCGTCGTCGGGCGGACGCCTGAGGCCGTTCAGTCGGTGCTGCCCGGCTCTTGAGTGGCTGTGAGCGTTGGGCCTCGTGAGTGGTGAGGACGGTTCTAACCGTCCTCACCACTCACGAGGGGTGAGCAGCGCCAGCGCCAGGATCATCGCCGCCGCTCCCGCGAACACCGGCCGCAGCCCGACGACCTCCGCGAGCAGTCCGGCGGCGGCCGCACCCAGCGGCTTGGTGCCCCACGCGAGGAGCCGGTAGGCGCTGGTGACCCGTCCCAGCAGGTGGTCCGGGATGATCCGTTGCCGCAGCGAGACGACGATGACGTTCCACACCACGACCCCGGCCCCGCCGACGAAGAACACCGCGCCGATCGCGTACGGATTCGTGGTCACCGCCGGGATCCCGACGAGCGCGGCGCCGGTGAGCAGGCTGAGGACCAGGGCCCGGGAGCGCCCGAGCACGAGTTCGATCCGCTCGGCCGCGAACGACGCGGCGAAACTGCCGAGGGCGATGGCGGACAGCAGAAAACCGTAGGTCTGTTCCGTCAGGCCCATCGCGGACGGCGGGCCCACCGCGTAGAGCACGAAGACCGTGATCATGGCGCTCGTGGCGAAGTTGAACCCGCCGACCATGATCGCCGTGACCCGGAGAATCCGGTTCTCCCAGAGGAAACGCAGCCCTTCGGCGAGATCCGCGCGCACGCTCGTGCCGTGTGTCCGCTCGGCGCGGAACGAGCCGGGGACGAAGAAGAGCGCGACGACCGCGACGATCCAGAGCGCCGAGGGGGCCGCGAACGCGGCGAAAGCGCCCGCGGCGACCAGGAATCCGCCCAGCGGCGGGCCGGCGAACTCGTTCGCGGTCACTTCCGCGGCGTAGAGGCGGCTGTTGGCCCGCGTCAGCTGATCGCGGCCGACGACCTGGGGGAGCATCGCCTGCGCGGCCGTGTCGTGGATCGTTTCGGCGAGTCCGAGTCCCAACGCGACCACGTAGAGCAGCCAGATCGAGCCGAAGCCCAGCGCGATCGCCACCGCGAGCGCGCCGAGCAGGCCGGCACGGAACACGTTGGCGGTGAGCATCGCGCGACGGCGGTCGACGCGGTCGGTGAGCACCCCGGCGTGCAGGGCGAACAGCAGCCACGGCAAGGACGACACGAACGTCAGCCCCGCGATGAGCGCCGGCGACCGGGTGAACTGGATGGCCACCAGGCCGAGCGCGATCTTGACGATCCCGTCGGCCAGATTCGACAGCCCCGACGAACTCCACAGCCGCCAGTAGGCGGCCCCCAGTGAGGTCATCGATCGAGAATCGCACATCGATTGAGAAAACTCCATCGATGTATCTCTTCCCCACCGGTCGACTACGCTGCGGTCATGGACGATCAGGTCGCCGCCAGGGTCGCGGACCGGCGTCGCGAGGCGACGGCGCGCGAGGCCAAGGCGCTCGGTCATCCCCTGCGGCTGCGCATCCTCCGGCTCTGCGGCGAGCGGGAACTGACCAACAAGGAGATCGCCGACCGGCTCGGCAAGGATCCCGGCACCGTGCTCTACCACGTACGGCAGCTCGCCGAGGCCGGTCTGCTGGAGCAGGCGCCGGTGCGCACCGGTACGAGCGGCGCGCTCGAGAAGCCCTACCGCGGTGTCGGCAAGAGCTGGTGGCTGGACGGGCCGCTGAACGGCGAGGACGCCGACACCCGGTTCGGTCCCATCGAGGCGTTCCAGGACGAACTTCGTGAAGCAGGCCCCGGTTCGGTGCGGGTCGTCGAGCGGTTCGCGCTGCACCTCTCGCCGGAGGAGGTCACCGAACTCGACAACCGCATCCTCGACATCCTCGACGAGTACGTGGCCACCGATCAACAGCGGCTCGACAGGCCGTTGCTGAACGGGATCTTCCTGCTGCACCGCCTGGCCGAGTGAACCTCACGCCCGGCGGCTGAGTGCCCTGGCCCGCTCTTCGGGCAGCCGCCGTCCCCGTTTCGCGGCGAGCCGCACCGCCTGGCCGGCCAGTTCCCTCGCGGCTTCCGGCTCACCGAGGTCCAGCCGGGCGTGCGCGATCTCGGTGAGGGCGTCCGCCTCCAGCAGGAGCTGACCGTTCTCGCGAAGCGTGGCCAACGCCTTTTCGGCGTACCCCAACGCCTTCGCGGCGTCGCCGAGACTCCGGTGCGCGAAAGCGAGTCCGATCCGGACGGATCCCTGGCCGTAGCCCAGGCCGATGTCGGTGAACACCCGCAGTGCCTCGTGCAGTCCCTCGATCGCCTCCGCGTGCTCGCCACGCCGGTTCCGCACCGTCGCGATGACCTCCACGGCCGCCGCCTCGCCGCGCCGGTCGCCGATCTGCACGGAGCGGGCGTGGCATTCGACAGCGAGCGCCATCGCGACGTCGAGGCGGCCGGCGTCGCAATGGGTTTCCGCGAGGCAGTTCAGGGTCGCGGTCTCCCCGTAGCCGAGTCCGGCTTCGCGGGTGTAGGCGAGCACCTGTTCGTGGTCCGTGATGGCCTCGTCGAACCTGCCCAGCGCCCACAACGCGATCCCGCGGCCGTTGAGCGCGTGGAACGCGGCTTCCCGTTGCCCGGTTTCCTCGGCCAGTTTCAGGGACCTGTCGTGCCAGTCGACCGCCGTCCTCGGCCTGCCGGAGAAGGTGTGGATGACGCCGATGCAGTTCAACGCCAGCGTTTCCGCCCCGGTGTTGCCCGCCCGGCGGCTGACCGTGAGCGCCTGGCCGTGGAAGTGCAGCGCCTGCCTGGCCTTGCCCTGCTGGCTGGACGCGCGGCCGAGGTTGCGCAGCGCGTCGGTCTCCGCGTCGAGGTCCTCCAGCTCCCGCGCGGCCGCGAGCGCCTGGTGGAAGTGTTCGATGGCCCGGTCGTAGTCGCTGAGGTTGTGCGACATCTGCCCGAGGACGTCGAGCAGGGACAGCCGTGCCCGCACGTTGCCGCTCTCGGTCGCCGAGCGCAGGGCCGCCGTGCAGGTCGCGACCGCTTCCCGGGCGTGCCCGCTCGCCTGGAGGTAGCCGCGCAGCACGTCGATCAGCCGCCACGCGGCGGACTGGAACGCGGGATCCGTGGTGGCGCAGGCGATCGTGTCGACCAGGTTGTCCCGTTCGGTGTCCAGCCAGCGCAGCGCCGTGTGCTCGTCGAAGATCGGTGAGGCGGCGCCGGCGTAGAGCACGCGGGTCGCCGAGGCCGCGGTGTCCACATAGGACTCGATCAGCCGCGACAACGCCGCCAGCGAGGCCGCCTGCGGGTCTTCGGCGTGCCCGCGTTCGGCGGCGTACTCGCGGATGAGGTCGTGGAACTGGTAGCGGCCGGGTGCGGTCCGCTGCAGCAGGTTCGCCGCGGCCAGCCGGTCGAGGGCACGGCCGGTCTCCACCCGAGGCGCCCCGGCGACCGCGGCCGCCGCGGGGGCGCCGAAGTCCGGACCCGGTGTGCGGCCGAGCATCCGGAACAACGACCGGTCCGGTTCGGACAGCCGGAGATAGGACCGGTCGAAGGCGACCCGCACGGCCGAGGACGCGTCGCCGTCGATGGCCAGTTCCTCCAGCCGTCCCGAACGGGTCAGCTCGGCGGTGTACTCCGCGACGCCGCGGCCGGTGTCGGCGGCGAGGTTCGCCCCGGCGATCCGCAGCGCCAGCGGCAGATGCGCGCAGGCCGCGGCGAGGGCTCCGACGGCTTCGGGTTCGGCGGCCGTGCGTGCGGGCCCGAGCAGTTCGGCGAGCACCGCGCGTGACTCGTCCTCGGCGAGCACGCCGAGCGGCAGGTGCACGGCGCCCGGATTGACCGCGAGCCCGCGCAGGTCGTGGCGGCTGGTGATCAGCACGGCGCAGCCGGGCCGCCCCGGCAGCAGCGGCCGCACCTGGTCGACGTGCACCGCGTTGTCCAGCAGCAGCAACATCTTCTTGTCCGCCAGCACACTGCGGAACAGGGCTGCCTGCTCGGCGGGTTCGGCCGGGATCCGGTCCCGGTGCACGCCGAGCGCGCCGAGGAACCGGGTCAAGGCGGCCGACGGGTCGAGCGGTGGGCCGGCGGCGTAGCCCTGGAGGTTCACATACAGCTGGCCGTCCGGGAAGTGCGGCCGGAGCAGGTGCGCGACGTGCACCGCGAACGCTGTCTTCCCGACGCCCGGCGGTCCGGAGATCACGACGTTGCGCCCGGTCGCGGTGAGCGACAACCCGGCGAGTTCGGCGATCGGATCCGCCCGGCCGACGAACCGGTGGACGTCCGGCGGCAGCTGGCTGACCGGTTCCCTCGGGGGATCGGCGCCCTCGTCGAGGATCGCGGCGTGGAGGCGCCGCAACCGCGGCCCGGGCTCGATCCCCAGTTCGTCGGCGAACATCCGGCGCGTCGAGCGGTAGGTCTCCAGCGCGTCGGCGCGACGGCCGGAGCGGTCGAGTGCGGTGATGAGCTGCGCCCAGAACGTCTCCTGCCACGGATGTTCCTTGGTGAGCGTGATCAGCTCGGCGACCAGTTCGCGATGCCCGCCCGCTTCGAGTCCGGCCTCGATCCGGCGCTCCAGCGTGCGGAGGCGGTCTTCGTCGAGCTGTGCGGCTTCGTCACGCTGCAGGGATTCCGACGGGACGTCGCAGAGCGCCGGGCCGCGCCAGCACTCCAGCGCTTCGGCCAGCAGCGCGAGTTCCGTGGCGGAATCGCCCGCTTTGCCCGCTTCCCGGCCCGCTTCGGCCAGCCGCCGGTAGCGGAGGAGGTCCAGCTGCTCGGGCTCCAGGCGGATCCGGTAGCCGTCCTGGCGGGTTTCGATCAGCCCGTCGCCCAGCATCCGGCGCAGCCTCAGCGCGTAGACCTGCGTGCTCTTGCGGGCGGTGGACGGCTGGTCCTCACCCCAGAGCCGGTCCGCGAGCCGGTCCAGCGAGACCGTCGAGTTGGCCCGCACCAGCAGCGCCGCGAGCAGGACCCGCAGTTTGGGCCCGGCGATCGCCAGCGGCTTCCCATCACGGGTCACCTCGAGCGGGCCGAGCACGCCGAAACCGAAGCAGGAAATACGCGTTCACCTCCCGAAGCGTCAGATTACTGCTGTTGCCCACTTGAAACCGGGACCTGCCACGATCACCTCCGCGAGGCCACCCGATGGTCTCGATCAGGACGAGCCCGGGTGTACCTGGGGGTTACTCGGTCTTCGTCCGCTCGTGAGTGGTGACGACGGTTAGAACCGTCCTCACCACTCACGAGTCTGTTGGGCCACTCTGTTGGGCCACTCTGTTAGACCACTCTGTTAGGCCAGCTTGCGGAAGAAGTCCCGGAGATCACCCAGCAGCAGGTCCGGCGCGTCCTGCGTCGCCCAGTGGCTGCCGCGGTCGAACTCCTGCCACGACACGATGTTCGTGTGGTCCCGCTCGGCGAACCGGCGCAGCGGCCGGAAGTCGTAGGCGAAACTCGCCAGCCCGGTCGGCGCGGTCGTCGGCTCGGCCGGGTGCTCGGTGTGCTTGTCCTCGTAGTAGAACCGCGCCGCCGACGCCGCCGTGTTCGTCAGCCAGTACAGCGTGGCGTTGGTGAGCACGTGGTCGTCGCTCGTGCCCGCAAGCAGTTGCGCGCTCCACGCCAGCTGCCCGGTCGGCGAGTCGGCCAGGGCGTGCGCGAGGTTCTGCGGCGCGCTCTCCTGGAGCTTCGCGTAGCCGGACATGTCGTCGTTGAAGGTCTGAAGGAACTGCATGTACTCCAGTTCCTTCTCGGTCATGCCCTCGAACTCCGCCGGATCACCGCTCGGGAACGAGAACAGCTGCGTGACGTGCACGCCGATGACGTGCTCGGCGTCGCCGCGCCCCATCTCGGGGGCGACGAACGAACCGGCGTCGTTCCCATGCGTGCCGTAGCGCTCGTAGCCCAGCCGACGCATCAGCTCGGCCCACGCGCGAGCCGTGCGGTACCGGTTCCAGCCCTTCTCCCGGGTGGCGCCCGAGAAGCCGAAGCCGGGCAGCGACGGGATCACCACGTGGAACGCGTCCGCCGCGTCGCCCCCGTGGGCCTTCGGGTCGGTCAGCTGGTCGATCAGCTCCAGGTATTCGAAGACCGAGTTCGGCCAGCCGTGCGTGAGGATCAGCGGCGTCGCGTCCGGCTCCGGCGAGCGGACGTGCAGGAAGTGGACGTTCTGCCCGTCGATCTCGGTGGTGAACTGCGGGTACTCGTTGAGCTTCGCCTCCCATGCCCGCCAGTCGTAGCCCTCACGCCAGTAGGCGACCAGGCGCTGCACGTAGTCGAGGGGCACGCCGTACTCCCAGCCCGGCGTGACCGGTCCACGCTGCACCCCGTCGGTGACCTGGTCGGCGGGCAGTTCGTTCGCCCAGCGGACCTTGGCCAAGCGGTCGGCCAGATCGTCCAATTCGGACTGCGGGATGTCGACGCGGAAGGGTCTGATCTCTGTGTTCTCGTTCATGACACCAAGGTAAGCTGCCATTAGGAACATACCGTTCCTAATGGAGAGGCAGTCTCAAAATATGCTGGAAACTTCCGCAAGACTGCTGAGCTTGCTCTCCCTTTTGCAGACTCCCCGTGACTGGACCGGCACCGAACTGGCAGAACGCCTCGAAGTCAGCTCCCGGACGATCCGCAACGACGTCGAGCGGCTGCGCGCGCTCGGGTACCCGGTGAACGCGACCCGCGGGTCCGTCGGCGGCTACCGCCTCGGCGCGGGCGCCGACCTGCCGCCGCTGCTGCTGGACGACGAGGAGGCCGTCGCCGTCGCGATAGGACTCCGGACGGCGGCAGGCGGCACCATCGCGGGCGTCGAGGAGACGTCGCTGCGCGCGCTCGCGAAGCTGGAGCAGGTGCTCCCGTCTCGGCTGCGCCGCCGCGTGAACGCCTTGCAGGCGTACACGATTCCCGTGCCGAGGGACGATCCCGGCCCGCGCGTCGACGCGAAGACGCTCACAGTGCTGACAGCCTGCTGCCGGGATCACGAGGTGCTGCGGTTCGGCTACCGGGCCCACGACGGTTCGGAGAGCGTCCGCAAGGTCGAGCCGTATCGCCTGGTCAACTGGGGACGCCGCTGGTACCTGGTCGCGTGGGACCTCGATCGCGGCGATTGGCGCACGTACCGCGTCGACAGGCTGACCCCGCGCGTCCCGGTCGGCCCCCGGTTCACCCCGCGTGACCTGCCCGAGGACGTCACGGACCGGGTGCGGCGCGGGGTCTCGTCCGCCGCTTGGCGGTACCGGGCCGACGTCACGGTGCACGCCCCGGCCGAGGAGGTGACCGCGCGGATCAACCCGGCCGTCGGCACGGTGGAGGCCGTCGACGCGGGCACGTGCGTGCTGCACACCGGCGCCGACAGCATCGAGACGCTGGCCGTCCACTTGGGACTCCTCGGGTACCCCTTCAAGGTCACCGAGCCCCCGCAGTTGGTCGACTACTTGCGCACGCTGGCCGACCGGTACCGCGACGCGACCCGCGTTTAGTCCCCGAATGCAGGGGTCAGTGCGCGAAGGTGGTCAGGAACCGGTCCCGGAACGTGTCCATCCGCCACACCGGCGCGTTCCGGTCCGGATTCAGGCCGTCCTGCCAGCTCCATCCGGAGACCTTGTCGAGCACGGCCTTGTCCCGCGTGACGACGGTGATCGGCACGTCGCGATCCGCGCCCGCGCCGGCGACGATCGGGTTCGGCTGATGGTCGCCCAGGAACACGAGCACGAGATCGTCGTCCCCGAAGTTCTCCACGTACGAGATGAGCGAGTTCAGCGAATAGGCGATCGAGTCGCCGTACGCGCCGCGCACCTTGGCGGAGTCGGTGAAGACCTCGTCGGGCGTTTTCCCCTGCGACGGCATGGGGTTGTAGATCGACCCGTCGCCGACGGCGGCCCAGTCGACCATGCGGGGGAGCGGCGTCCACGGCCAGTGACTGGTGACGAGGTCGATTTCCGCCATCAGCGGCGGATGATCCGGTTTCGCGCGTTCGGCGCGCTGGAAAGCCGAAAGCGTGAACTGGTCCGGCATCGTGGCGTAGGAGAACGGCGGGCCGTGATACCCGACGGCACGTGAGTCGTAATAGCGGTCGTAGCCGTAGACCTTGCCCTCCGGCCAGTCCTCGGTATGCGCCGGAACGACGCCGACGGTCTCCCAGCCCGCGCGTTTGAACGCGCCGCCGAGGGTGAACCGGTCGGTCTTCACGAAGTCGTCGTAGCGGTGCTGACTGTCGACCCAGACGCCGGACTGGAACGTCGAGTGTGCCAGCCAGCTTCCCGCGCTCGTCGTCGGCGACGTCAGGAACGCGCTGCGCGAGCCGTACCCGGCGGTCTTGAGCCGCGCTGTCCCGGCGTCGAGCACCGCGTCGACCTTGGGCGCGATGTCGGAGTCCTGGACGGCCACCCGCCCGTAGCTTTCAATGAAGGTGAACAGGACGTCCTTGCCGCGCAACGCGTTCAGCAGGCCGGACGGCGGGGCACCGCGGAAGGCGTCGGCGCCGACTTCCGCGGCGAAGGCCTCCCTGTCCCGGATACCGGCCCGCACCTGGCGGAGGTCGTCGTAGGCGAAGGCGGCCGCGCTGCGCGACGCGAGCGGCTGCCCCGGGGCGAGTTGCGCGCCGGACACCGCGCCCACGATCCAGAGCACGCTGAGCACGGCGATCACCCGGGTCGACGCGGTGCGCCGCCCGGCCACCACCCGGCTCAGCCGCCGCGTCGCCAGCGCCATCAGCACGATCACGACCACGGCCAGCAGCGTCAGCCCGAGGAACGACGCGATCGCCCCCGTCCGGCCGATCGACGTGCCGAGCAGGTCGACGCCGTTGCCGAGCACACCCCAGTCGAACACCGGGTTGAACCGCCGGTTCAGCGCGAGCCCGAAGCCGATGTCGATGGCCTTGACGACGGTCAGGAGCCCGAGGACGGCGCCGGCGGACACCGCGACGATCCGCCGCGCCCCGTCGCGCAGCACGAGCACGACAGCCACCCCGAGCAGCGCCTCCACCGGCAGCCGCACGAACGCTTCCGGGGTGAGCCTGTCGAGGTCGTTCGGCGCGAGCAGGGCGAACAGCACGAGGACGGCGGAGGAGGTGGTCACCGCGCTGGACGTGATTTCGCGGGCGGCCGTCCGGTCGCCCGGCAGGCCCACCAGGGCGGGACGCGTGAAAAACGACAACGCAGGAACCTTTCCGAGGGGCAGCCTTCATCGGGTTACACGGACTGGGGGACCCGGCGGTTCAAAGGTCGCTAGTCTGCGCCGGTGAGTGAAGAGATCTGGGCGGCCCTCGGTGCGACGACCCTGGACGAGGTGCGGCGGCGCGCCGCGATCATCGACGCGGTCGCCGAGATCGAGCCGGTCGAGGTGGCCGGTGCGACGCGGTACGCCTGGAACAACGGCGGGGGAGAGTCGGCCGTCTGGTACTTCACGCCGGACGGGCGCGCACTGCTGCTGACCTTCGACCACGAGTCGGACCTGAACCTCTTCGCCGAGGGTGACTATCAGGAGCAGGAGGCGCTCTACGACGGCGTCCCCGAAGACCTCGTCGGGCTGCTGCGTGATCGGCCGGAGAACTACGAGTCCTTGAACCTCGTCCACCCGGAGACGGGAGCCACGATCCTCTACGCCGGTGGCGTGTTCTGGTTCGACGGCAAGCGGTGGTCGCGGGCCGAAGGCTTCCTCGACCACTGTCGCCGGGAAGGCCTGGACCCGCTGAGCGAGTCGGGCTTCACCTACTGCCTCGGCGAGTACCGCTTCGGCGAGGAGTTCACCCCCGAGGCGCTCGTCGAGGACCGAGCCGCCGACGGATGGTACGAAGACGACGCCGAACGGGCGAAGGCGTTGATCGAAATCCGGGAGATCTTCTCGCGGCTCGGCTGACCTTCCGCTCAGCGCACGATCTTGGCCCCGTTGTGGCACCGTTTCAGGCATGAGCCTGCTCCTGGGTCCCCTGCTGCGGCACGTCGACGAGAAGTCGGCGACGGTCTGGGTCGAGACGCGGGCCGAGGGTGAGGTCGAAGTCCTCGGCACGACCGCGAGGACCTTCGAGATCCGGGGCCACCACTACGCCCTGCTGGTGCTGACCGGTCTCGAACCCGGCTCGTGCGTCGAGTACGAGGTGCGCGTGGACGGTGAAAAGGTGTGGCCCCTGGAGGATTCCGGGTTCCCGCCCAGTCGCATCCGGACACTGCCCGGGGACGGGTCCCGCTTCCGGCTCGTGTTCGGCTCCTGCCGCAAACCGCACGAAGACGACGCCTTGGGTCCCGACGCGCTGGCCGCGTACGCCCGCCGGATGGCGGACGGCGAGGAGGCCGACTGGCCGCAAGCGCTGCTGATGCTCGGCGATCAGGTCTACGCCGACGAAACCACCGACGAGACGCAGGAATGGCTGAGCCGCCGCCGCGACACGGCCGAACCGCCGGGCACGGAGGTGGCGGATTTCGAGGAGTACACCCACCTCTACCACGAGGCCTGGGGAGAACCGGTGATCCGCTGGCTGCTGTCCACCGTGCCGACGTCGATGATCTTCGACGACCACGACGTCCGCGACGACTGGAACACCTCCTACACCTGGCAGCGGCAGATGCGGGCGCAGCCGTGGTGGAAGGAGCGCCTGCGCGGCGCGATCATGTCGTACTGGGTGTACCAGCACCTCGGGAACCTCGGCCCCGCCGAACTCGCCGAGGACGCGACCTTCCAGAAGGCCGTCACCTCCGGTGGCGACAACGCGGACCTGCTCGTCTCGTACGCCGACGAGGCCGACAACGAACGCGACGGAACCAAAGGCGCGAGATGGAGCTACCGCCGCGACTTCGGCACCGTGCGGCTGCTGGTCATCGACAGCCGGGCGGGGCGGATCCTCGCGGGCGGCACCCGGTCGATGGTCGACGAGGACGAGTTCGACTGGATCGAGGAGAACGCCGCCGCGCCCTGCGACCACCTGCTCATCGGGTCCTCGCTGCCGTGGCTGCTGCCGCCGGTCGTGTCCCATCTGCAGTCGCTCAACGAGCGGTCCTGCGCGCGCCCGGGACGGCGGGGCAGGTTCGCGGAGAAGCTCCGGCAGGCCGCCGACCTCGAACACTGGGCGGCGTTCCGCGCCTCGTTCGAGCGGCTCGCCGCGATGATCGCCCGCGAGGGACGCCGGGAGGACCCGCCCGCCACCATCGCGGTGCTCTCCGGCGACGTCCACCACGCGTACATCGCCGAAGCGCGGTACCCGAGGCCGGTGGAATCGGCCGTCTACCAGCTCACCTGCTCGCCGGTGCACAACGCGATGCCGCGGCCGCTCAAGCCGATCTTCGCCGCCACCTGGTCGCCGAGGCTGGCGTCTCTCGCGCGCCGCTGGGCGACGCGCGGCGGTGTCGGACCCGATCCGGTGACCTGGGCCAAACTGTCCGGCCCGCATTTCGGCAACGTCGTCGCGACGGTCGAGGCCACCGGCCGGGCGTGCGTCACGACCATCGAACAGGCCACCGAAGACGGGCTCGTCGAGGTGGCCAGGCAGAGGCTGGCTTGAGCCGGTTCCGCGCTCGGTAATATCGGCGCGTGACCACCTCTGCCGAAACACTCGAGTTCCAGTCGGAGGCACGTCAGCTGCTTCAGCTGATGATCCATTCGATCTACTCGAACAAAGACACGTTCCTGCGGGAACTGGTGTCCAACGCCTCCGACGCACTGGACAAACTCCGCCTCGAAGCGTTCCGCGACAAGGAACTCCAGGCGGATACCGATGATCTCCACATCGAGATCGAAACCGACCCCGAAAACCGCACCCTCACCGTGCGGGACAACGGAATCGGGATGAGCCGGGACGACGTCGTCGCGTTGATCGGCACGATCGCGAAATCCGGCACCGCCGAATTCCTGAAGAAGCTGAAGGAAACCAAGGATTCCGCGGCCTCGCAGGATCTGATCGGCCAATTCGGCATCGGGTTCTACGCCAGCTTCATGGTGGCCGACAAGGTCACGCTGCTGACGCGCCACGCGGGTTCGGACGAAGGCGTCCGGTGGCAGTCCGAGGGCGAAGGCACGTACACCATCGAGACGGTCCCGGACCTGCCTCAGGGCACGTCGGTCGTCCTGCACCTCAAGCCCGAGGACGCCGAAGACCAGCTCTTCGACTACACCTCGGCCACCAAGATCAAGCAGATCGTCAAGAAGTACTCGGACTTCATCACCTGGCCGATCCGGATGACCGAGGGCGAAGAGGTCGCCACGGTCAACTCGATGAAGGCGCTGTGGGCCCGCTCCTCCAGCGATGTCACCGAAGACGAGTACAACGAGTTCTACAAGCACGTCGCGCACGACTGGAACGACCCGCTGGAGACGATCCGGCTCCAGGCCGAGGGCACCTTCGAGTACCAGGCGCTGCTGTTCCTGCCGGGACACGCGCCGCTCGACCTGTTCATGCGGGAGCGCAAACGCGGCGTCCAGCTGTACGTGAAGCGCGTCTTCATCATGGACGACTGCGAAGCGCTGATGCCGGAGTACCTGCGCTTCGTGAAGGGTGTCGTCGACGCGCAGGACCTCTCGCTCAACGTCTCGCGCGAGATCCTGCAGCAGGACCGCCAGATCCAGCTGATCCGCCGTCGCCTGGTGAAGAAGGTCCTCTCGACCGTCAAGACGCTGATGGCGGACGAGAACCCGTACAAGTACGAGACGTTCTGGAAGGAGTTCGGCCGGGCCGTCAAGGAAGGCCTGCTGGACGACCACGAGAACCGCACCGCGATCCTCGACATCTGCTCCTTCGCTTCGACGAATGACCCGGAGAAGCTCACTTCGCTGCGCGACTACGTCGAGCGGATGAAGGACGGCCAGGAGCACATCTACTACCTGACCGGTGATTCGCGGCAGAGCATCGAGAACTCCCCGCATCTGGAAGCCTTCCAGGCCAAGGGGTACGAGGTGCTCGTGCTCACCGACCCGATCGACGAGATGTGGGTCGACGCCGTCTCCGGCTACGAGGAGAAGCAGTTCCAGTCGGTCGCGAAGGGCGAGGTCGAACTCGACTCCGACACCACCGACGAGCAGAAGGAAGAGTTCTCCGGGCTGCTGACCTGGCTGACGACGACGCTGTCGGAGCAGGTCAAGGAGGTCCGGCTCTCGTCGCGGCTGACGACGTCGCCCGCGTGCATCGTCGGCGACACGAACGACGTCACCCCGACGCTGGAGAAGATGTACCGCGCGATGGGCCAGGAGATGCCGCAGATCAAGCGGATCCTGGAACTCAACCCGGGCCACCCGCTGGTCGCCGGGCTGCGGTCGTCGTTCGCCGAGAAGGGCGAGTCCGAGGGGCTCGGGGAGACCGCGGAACTGCTCTACGGCATGGCTTTGCTGGCCGAGGGCGGAGAACTGGGCGACCCCGCCCGCTTCACGAAACTCCTCGCCACGCACCTCCAGAAGACGCTGTAGCCGGAGTACATGAAGGCCCCCTTCCTTGCGCCTAGGTACAGGAAGGGGGCCTTCGTGTACTTCTACGGCCGGGTCTTCCAGAGCACCAGCACGAAGTACGGCGTCCCGACCATGGCGATGACCAGGCCGGCCGGGATCTGGGCGGGCGCGATGACCGTGCGCCCCAAGGTGTCCGCGACGCTCACCAGCAACGCCCCGAGCGCCGCGGCCACCGGGACGATCCGGCCGTGCCGTCCGCCGACGAGTGACCGCGCCAGATGCGGCGCGACCAGTCCGACGAAGACGACCACGCCGATCGCGGACACCGCGGTGGCCGCCAGGATCCCGGAAGCCCCGAGGATCACCAGCCGCGACCGTTCGATGCGCATCCCGAGCACCCGCGGGGTGTCCTCGTCCAGCGCGTGCAGGTCCAACTCGCGGTGCTTGAGCCACAACAACGGCGTCAGCGCGACGAGCGCCAGCGCCACCGGAGCGACCTGCTCCAGCGTCCGGCCGTAGGTCGACCCCGAAAGCCAGGTCAGCGCCTTGGCCGAGTTCCACGGGTCGGAGACCACGATCAGCAGCGTGATCAGCGCCATCCCGGCCGACCAGACCGCGATGCCGATGATCACCAGCCGGTCCGAGTCCAGGCCTGACCGCCAAGCCAGCCCGTAGACCAGCAGGAACACCACGGTCGCGCCCGCTCCGGCGGCTCCGGCGATCGCCCAGGCACCGGCGACGGGGACGATCGTGATCAGCGTGATCGCGCCGAGCCCGGCGCCCGCGGTGATGCCGAGCAGACCCGGTTCGGCGAGCGGGTTGCGGCTGACCGACTGGATCCCGCAGCCGGACACCGCCAGCGCGGCACCGGCGAGCAGTGCGGCCAAGACTCGCGGAAGTCGTTGGTCCAGCACGAAAGTGAGTGCGGTCCCGGTGTCGCCGGTGACCCAGTTCGCGAGGTCGCCGAGCAGCACCATCCGGTCGCCCAGCATCAGCCCGACGACCGGGATCACGGCGAGCAGCACCACGAGCACGGCGGAGATCAGCACGAGTCGCCGTGTCGACCCGGCGACACCGACCCGTCCCGCCGGAGCCGGACGGCGCGAGCCGCTGCCCCGGCCGCGCCGGGCCAGCCACACCATGACGACCGCCCCGATGATCGTGGTCACCACGCCGGTCGGCACCCGCACGGCGGCGGCCGACCCCATGATCGCCCGCAGGACGACGTCGGCGCCGAGCACCGTCACGACGCCGACCAGCCCGGACACCGGCAGCAGCACCCGGTGCTTCGCGATCGGCAGCAGCAGCTTCGTGATCACCGGTGCGCTCAGCCCGACGAAGCCGACCGGTCCGGCGACGGTCACCGCCGCCGCGGTCAGCGCGACGGTCAGCACGATGGCGCCGACCCGCGTCCGGCGGACCCGGAGGCCGAGCACGGTCGCGTTGTCGTCGCCGAGGGCGAGGACGTCGAGTTTGCGGCCCATCGCGACGAGCGCCACCACGGCGATCACCACGATCGGCGTCATCTGGCCGGTCGCGCGCAGGTCGGACACGGTGAGCGAACCGCTGCCCCAGGCGAACAAGCCGGCCGTCTCCTGCTCGAACATGAGCAGCATCAGGACGGTCACCGACTGTAGCGCCAGCAGGACCGCCGAGCCGACGAGTACCAGCCGCGGGCTCGCCGAACCGCCGCCCGCCAGGCCCAGCACGATGACGGCCGCCGCGAGCCCGCCCACGAACGCCGCCCCGCCGACCGGGACGAGCGGTAGCGAAAGCCCGAACGCGGAGATGGCGACCACGGCGAAATGCGCGCCCGCGTTGACCGCGAGCGTGTCGGGTGAGGCGAGCGGATTCCTTGCCACGGACTGCATTCCCGCGCCCGCGACGCCGAGTGCGACCCCGAGCAGCAACGCGGCCAGCAGCCGCGGGACGCGCGAACCCTCCAGTACCGCGAGGGTTTGCGCGTCGCCGTGACCGAAGATCGCCTTCACCACGTCCAGCGGGCCGGACGTCGAAGTGCCCTGGGTCAGGTGGACGCCGGCGAGGACGGCGATCAGCACCACCAGCCCCGCCGACACCACCGCGGTGCGCACCGCTTGTGGCGCCCGTATTTCTTTGACCATCAGGCCGTGATGACCTTCACGATCTGGTCGGCGGTCATGATGACCGACTTCGGTCCGCCGAAGGTCCACGTGCCGGATTCCAGCTTGTGGATCTTTTTCGACACCACGAACGGCAGCCGCTGGTAGACGGCGTTCTGCGCGAGCCCGGTGGTGAAGACGTCCTCTTCGGAGGCGCTGTAGAACAGCACGGTCTTCGGGTCGGTGATCGCGGTCAGGCCTTCGACGTCGGTCTGGCCGAGGCCCCACTGCGCGTCTACCTTGCCGGTCCAGACGTTCTTGAGGCCGACGGCCTCGGCGGTGTCGGAGACCAGCGAGCCCTTGCCGAACGGGCGGACGCTGACTGTGCTGCCTTCGAGGTAGGCGTCGGCCATCAGGAACGGGGTGCCCGCGGCGCCCTTGCCCTCGACGGCCTTCTTGCCCTCGGCGAGTTTGGCGTCCATTTCGGACAGTTGCTTGTCCGCCTCGGCCTCCTTGCCGACCGTCTTGGCGATCAGCTTGAAGTCCTCGCGCAGGCGGTCGAAGTTACGGCTCGCGTCGCTGGTCTTGGTGACCACGACCGGGACGTACTTCTCGATCTGCGGCACCAGGGGCGAGTCGCGCTCCTCGGCGATGATGACGACGTCGGGGTTCAGCCCGACGATCGCGTCGACGCTGGGCTCGTTGCGCTTGCCGACGTCCTTGACCTCCGCGGTCAGCGGGACGGCCTTGTCCCAGACGTTGTAGCCCGCGACGTCCGCGGCGCCGACCGGCATGACGCCGAGCGAAGCGACCATCTCGGCCTCGCCCCATTCGAGCGCGACGACCCGCTTCGCCGGGGCCTTGAGGGTGACGGCCTTGCCGCGCGCGTCGGTCACCGTGACCGGACCGCTCGCGGCCGCGGCCTCGCTCGGCGCGGCCGCGGTGTTCTCGGTGGTGCCGCAGGCGGACAGCAGCAACGCCGTCGCCGCGACGAGGGCGGCGGGGGTCAGCAAACGCATGGTTCTTCCTGGTTTCTCAGGCGGGCCTGGGCGAATGCCGCCCGAGTGGCCTGCAGTGGATCGCGCCCGTCACCGGGTCGTTCGCGACGTGGACGGTGACGCCGTAGGCCTGGGAGAGGTGCTCGGTGGTGAGCACCTGCCCGATGTCACCCGTGGCCACGATGGTTCCCTCGCACAGCAGCACGACCTCGTCGGCGATGATCGCCGCGTGGTCGAGGTCGTGCAGTACCACGCCGACCGCGACCCCCTCGTTGGCCAGATCGCGGACGACGTCGAGGATCTCGACCTGATAGCGCAGGTCGAGATGGTTGGTGGGCTCGTCCAGCAGCAGGACCGAGGTCTGCTGGGCGAGACAGGACGCGAGCCAGACACGTTGGAGCTCTCCGCCGGACAGTTCGTCGACGCCGCGTTCGGCCATCGGGGTCACGCCGGTCAGTTCCATCGCGCGGCGGATCGCGGCGGTGCCGTCGATGTCGACCCCGCGCCAGCCCGAGCGGTACGGGTACCGGCCGTAGGAGACGACGTCGCGCACGGAGACGCCGCTCGGCGTGGGCCGGTGCTGGGTCAGCAGCGTGACCTGGCGGGCGAACTCCTTGCCGGACAACGCGTTTCCGCCCCAGACGGTGCGTTCGCCGAGGTGGACGCTGCCTTCGCGGGGCTTGTGCAGCCGCGCCAGCGAACGCAGGAGCGTCGACTTGCCGGAGCCGTTCGGCCCGACCAGCGCGGTCACCGTGCCGGCGCGCAGCGACAGGGACACGCCGTCCACCACGGCCCGCTCTTGGTGCGCGAGCACCAGGTCATGGCCGGTGAGCAGCGCGTCTTCCGTAGACATGAGGGGAGCCTAACCTAAGGTTCGGCGCATCCCCATGTCGCGAGAGACACAGAGCGCGGGGTGATTGTCCGGTTACCGCGGGCAGAGGGACGGCTCGCGGTCCAGAAAACGTCCAGTCGCGCTGCTTAGTCTCGAACCGCGAGAATGCGGGGAGAAAATGGAAGGTCTCTACAAACTGTTGTGGGATCGGGTGGATTTCAACGGGCGGCGGGCCGTCGACGTCTATCTCAGCGAGGTCCCCGATTTCCGGGCGGCGGCCAGGATGGCCGGGGTCCGCGCTTCGATGCTGGACTTCGCCGTCCTGCTCAGGCGCCGGGAGATCGAACTCGCCGCCGAGGGCGCGCCCTTCACCGGTGAGGACCTGGCGGTGTTGACCGCTTTCGGCGAGCAACGCGGTGGCCAGGGCGTTTCCCTGGCTTCCGGGCGGCACGTGCTCGACCTCCACGACGTGCTCACCCTGCGGGAGATCCACGAGGCGGCGGGCCTGCGCGAGGTCGGGCACGTGACCGAGATGATCGGCTGGCTGCCCACCAACGGCCTCGCCGGGCAGAACGCCTATCTCCGCGGATTCCTGGCCGGGCAGAAACGCGGCACGCCGTTCGTCAAACGGGCCCAGGAATTCGCCGCGACACTGCTCGACGACAAAGCGGTGATCCCCGGACTCCCGGAAAGCCTCGAACTGGGTTTCACCGACCGGTACCTGATCACGGTCGTGCGGCTTTCCGGTTCCCCCTTGCCTTCGGAGGAACGGCGCGAGGAGATCATCGGTGTGCTGCTGAAACGCGATCGGGTGCCGATGATCTGGCGCGAGCCCGGTGAGCTGGTGGTCCTGTTCCCGTGCGAAGACCCCGAAGAGGCGCGGGAACGCGGGTTGAGCCTCGCTCTCGAATGCGCGGCACTGACCGGACGGCCCGGCGCGGCGGGCGCGGCCTCCGGACGTGTCGGCGCGCTGCGGGACACCGCCGCGCTGGCCCGGCGGATCAGCCGGGTCGCCCCCGTCGAGGCCAGGCCGAGCCGGCTGCCCGTGATGACCGACCTCTTCGTCGAACTCGGTGTCGCCCGGCTGCCCCCTGTCGACGACTGGCTGCTCGGGATCGCGCGGCAGCTGGAGTCCGGGCCCGATCTGGTGGCCACGCTCGACGCCTACTACCGGCACGACATGAACCGCCTGAACACCGCCGGAGCGCTGCACATCCACCCGCGGACGCTGGACTACCGGTTCCGCCGGGTCCGCGAACTGGTCGGGCTGGAACCCGGCTCCTTCCACGGCGTGCGCGTGCTCGGCGCGGTGATCGCCAGGGCCCTCGCCGGCCGCTGGGCTTGACCCCTACACCGCCCGCGCGGCTTCCCGCCTGCGCTTGGCCAGCCGCTTCCCGACGATCCCGTGCCGCGGCCCGAACAGGTACACCAGCGTGAACCCGGCGCCCTGCACCAGCACGATCATCCCGCCGGACGCGGTGTCGAGGTGGTAGCTCAGGTAGAGCCCGGTCACCGCCGCGAGCACCGAGAACGACGGCGCGATCACGAGCATGCGGCCGAACCGGTCGGTCAGCAGGTACGCCGTCGCGCCGGGAATGATCAGCATCGCGACCACCAGGATCACGCCGACCACCTGCAACGCCACCACCGCTGTCAGCGCGAGCAGCCCCAGCAGCGCGGCGCCGAGCACCCGCGGGTTCAGCCCGATGGCGTGCGCGTGCGTGGGATCGAAGGCGTACAAGGTGAAGTCGCGGCGTTTGAGCACCAGCACGGTGAGCGTGATCGCGCCGAGGACGCCGATCTGGATCAGATCCGAGGTGTCGACGCCGAGCAGGTTGCCGAAGATGATGTGGTTCAGGTCGGTCTGGCTCGGCGTCACCGAGATCAGCACGAGGCCGAGCGCGAACAGCGTGGTGAACACGATGCCGATCGCGGCGTCCTCCTTGACGCGGCTGGTGTCGCGGACGACGCCGATCAGCGCCACGGCGAGGAAACCGAAGACGACGGCACCCAGCGCGAAGGGCGCGCCGAGGACGTACGCGAGCACGACGCCGGGCAGCACCGCGTGCGAGACCGCGTCGCCCATCAGCGACCAGCCGATCAGCACCAGCCAGCACGAGAGCACCGCGCAGACCGCGGACGCGATGACCGTGGACGCCAGCGCCCGCACCATGAAGTCGTAGCTCAGCGGTTCGAGGAACAGGTCGTAGAGACTCACGCGAGTTCCTCTTCCCGTTGCAGGACGTCGAGTCCGAAGGCCAGCGCGAGGTTCTCGGGCCGGAGCACCTCGCCGGGGGAGCCGTGCGCGAGCACCTTGCGCATCAGCAGGATCGCCTCGTCGGCGAGACCGGGCAGCGCGTGCAGGTCGTGGGTGGAGATGAGGACCGCGGCGCCGTCGGCCGCGAGTTCCTTGAGCAGCCGGGTGATCGTGGCTTCGGACCGCTTGTCGACGCCCGCGAACGGCTCGTCCAGCAGCAGGACACGGGCGCCCTGGGCGATGCCGCGCGCGACGAACGCGCGTTTGCGCTGCCCGCCGGACAGCTGGCCGATCTGCCGTCCGGCGAGTTCGGTCAGCTCGACTCGCTCCAGTGCCCGCTCGACGGCCTCGTGGTCGGCGCGGCGCGGCCTCCGGGTGAAGCCGAGGTGACCGTAGCGGCCTGTCATCACGACGTCGCGCACCGAAAGTGGGAACGACCAGTCGACGTCCTCGCTCTGCGGCACGTATCCGATCGCGCCGGTCTTGCGGGCCAGCGCGGGGGTGCCGCCGTCGACCGAGACCGTGCCGGTGTCCGGCCGGACCATGCCCATGACCGTCTTGAACAGCGTCGACTTGCCGGAGCCGTTCATCCCGACCAGACCGCAGACGTGGCCGTGTTCGAGCGTGAGGTCGACACCGTCGAGCGCGAGGACCTCGCCGTAGTGGACGGTGACGCCCTCGACGCGGATCGCGGCGGTCACGGCTTCGCCCCGGTGAGCGCGGCCACGATCGTCTTCGAGTCGTGGCGGATGAGGTCGAGGTACGTCGGCACCGGGCCTTCGGGACCGGACAGGGAATCGACGTAGAGGACGCCGCCGAACGCGGC
Organism: Amycolatopsis sp. NPDC102522; assembly: GCF_055584485.1. Taxonomy (NCBI): domain Bacteria; kingdom Bacillati; phylum Actinomycetota; class Actinomycetes; order Pseudonocardiales; family Pseudonocardiaceae; genus Amycolatopsis; species Amycolatopsis sp. NPDC102522. The sequence goes on from NZ_JBVJLY010000010.1 coordinate 182,067, forward strand.
ACCGGTCGCGGAGACGACCTGGCGCATCGGGGCGTCGGAGACGGTCGACTCGCAGAACACCGCGGGGACCTTGTTCTCCTTGACGAAGCCGATCGCGCGGGTGATCTGCTGCGGGGTGGCCTGCTGTTCGGCGTTGACCGCCCAGATGTACCGCTCGGTGAGGCCGGAGTCGCGCGCGAGGTAGGAGAAGGCGCCTTCGCAGGTGACCAGCGCGCGCTCGTTCTTCGGCAGCCCGCTCAGCGCGCCGGTCATCTCGTCCTGGACCGCCTGCAGTTTCGCCTTGTAGGCGTCGCCGTTGGCCTTGAACACGGCGGCGTCACCGGCGGAGACCTCGCTGAACGCCTTGACCATGTTGTCCACGTAGATCCCGACGTTCTTCGGCGACATCCACGCGTGCGGATTCGGCTTGCCCTGGTAGGAGTCCTCGCCGATGGCGATGGGCTGGACGCCTTCGCTGACCACCTTGTGCGGTGCGTCGCTCTCCTTGACGAACCGGGCGAACCACGCCTCCAGGTTCAGCCCGTTGTCGAGGATCAGGTCGGCCTTCGCGGCCTTCTTGATGTCGTCCGGCGTGGGCTCGTAACCGTGGATCTCGGCGCCGGGTTTGGTGATCGACTCGACCCTGAGCTTGTCGCCCGCGACGTTCGCCGCGACGTCCGCCAAGACCGTGAACGTGGTCAGCACCACGGGCCGCTTGTCGTCCGAGCCGCCTGCGGGCGCGCCGCACGCGGTCAGGACGAGCGTCGACGCGGCCAGCCCGCAGACGGCCTTGAACAGATTCGCCATCCCGTGAGTCTAGAGTTCGGTGCGCCGAACTTCCAACTCCCGTGTGCCTTAAATCTCTGGGTGAACCCGCGTCCGCGATCGACGTCGGCAGGGCGCGGCATGGTCACACCGGTCAGGCCGGGCAGGAAGGGCGCCCTGCCACCGCGATAGCGGGGCCTGCGGCCGGGCGGGTTCACGTACTGTGTCCATTCCCGGCATGCATCTCAGCTCCGCCAACCGGTGCCTAAATCTCGGTCGCGGTCCGGTCTCGCTCCTTCACGGTCTCCAGCAGGAGCTGGGAAACGTCGCGCACGGTGACGCCTTCGCCACGCTGCTCGCTCTGCCGCTGGACAAGGCCGTCGTTCAGCATCACGCGGCAGAACGGGCAGCCGGTGACGATCGTTTCGGCGTTCGTGCCGAGGGCCTCGTCGACGCGTTCGAGGTTGATGCGCTTGCCGATCTGCTCCTCCATCCACATCCGCGCGCCACCGGCGCCGCAGCAGAGCGAGCGGTCGGCGTGCCGGGGCATCTCGCTGAGCGTGGCGCCGGTCGCGCCGACGAGTTCGCGCGGCGGTTCGTAGACCTTGTTGTGGCGGCCGAGGTAACACGGGTCGTGGTAGGTCACCGGGCCGGCGTCGACCGGTTGGACCGGGGTCAGCTTCTTGGCGCGGACCAGCCGGTTCAGCAGCTGCGTGTGGTGCAGGACCTCGTAGTGCCCGTCGAGTTGCGGGTACTCGCGGCCGAGCGTGTTCAGGCAGTGCGGGCAGGTGGTGACGATCTTGCGTGTGCCCGGCTCGCGGCCCTCGAACACCGCGTTCAGCGTCTCGACGGTCTGCTGCGCGAGCATCTGGAAGAGGAACTCGTTGCCGGAGCGGCGGGCCGGGTCGCCGGTACAGGACTCGTCGGTGCCGAGGATCGTGTACTTGACCCCGGCGAGATGCAGGAGTTCCGCGGTGGCGCGGACGGTCTTGCGGGCGTTGTCGTCGAAAGCGCCCGCGCAGCCGACCCAGTAGACGTACTCGACGTCTTCGGCCAGCTCGCCGTCGAAGATCGGGACCTCGAAGTCGAGGTCCTTCGTCCAGGCGAGCCGGTCGGAGTTGTTCTGGCCCCAGGGATTCCCCTTGGTTTCGAGGTTCTTGAACAGCACGCCGAGTTCGCTCGGGAAGGCCGACTCGATCATCACCTGATAGCGGCGCATGTCCACGACGTGGTCGACGTGCTCGATGTCGACGGGGCACTGCTCGACGCAGGCGCCGCAGGTGGTGCAGGACCAGAGGACATCCGGGTCGATGACGCCGAAGGCCTCCTTGGTGCCGACGAGCGGACGCTCTTCGGGCGCCTCCTTGCCGTCGAGGATGTACGGGGCGCTCTCGAAGAGATGGTCCCGCAGGTCCATGATCATGAGCTTGGGGGACAAGGGTTTCCCGGTGTTCCACGCCGGGCACTGCGACTGGCAGCGGCCGCATTCGGTGCAGGTGGCGAAGTCGAGCATGCCCTTCCAGGTGAAGTCCTCGATTTTGCCGCGGCCGAACGTGTCGTCCTCGCCCGGATCCTCGAAGTCGATCGGCTTGCCGCCGGACTCCATCGGCAGCAGCGGGCCGAGCGCGTCCGGGAGCCGTTTGGCGGTGACGTTGACCGGCGCCAGGAAGATGTGGAGGTGCTTGGAGTAGAGCACGATCGACAGGAACGCCAGCATCACGCCGATGTGCAGCAGCAGCCCGACGGTCTCCAACGGTTCGGTGACGGAGAGGCCCAGCGGCTCCAGGAGTTCGCCCACGCCGAGCGAGACCCACGCGCCCGACTCGTACGGGAAGACGCCGACCGCCGCCGACGCGCCGCGGAAGAAGAACATCGTCCAGATCACGTTGAAGATCATGAACAGGATCAGCCAGGCGCCGCCGGTGTGCGAGCCGTAGAAGCGCGACGCGCGGTCTTTCCGTTCGGGTGCCTGCCGGATCCGGATGACCGCGAAGACCCCTAGCGAGGCGACGACGGCGACGGCGATGAAGTCCTGCAGGAAGCCCAAGACCGCCCAGTGCCCGATGAGCGGGATATGGAAGTCGTGGTCGAACAGGGCGCCGTACGCCTCGACGTAGACCGACCCGAGGATCACGAAACCCCAGAACGTGAACAGATGCGCGAGCCCGGGGACGGACCACTTGAGCAGTTTGCGCTGCCCGAAGACCTCGGCCAGATGCGTCTTCGCGCGGACGGCCATGACGTCGGAGCGTTTCTCGTCCGGCTGGCCGGAGCGGATCAGTCTGGCGAGCCAGGCGGCGCGGCGGGCGGCGAAAGCGAGGCCGACGACGGTGATGAGCAGACCGAGGATGAGACGAACGAGCACGAGCCCTCCGGGGGAGAAGCGGCTCAGTGAGAGCCGGTGTAGTACCGGCACGCCTTGCAGGCGTACCGCATTTTGGCCACTCGCCACCGTTTTCGGTAGGTCTCGAGGTGCCCCGGCCGTGGCGGATGCACGCCGAGCCTGTGGTGACGGCGGATCCGCCGTCCCGTTTCGAAGAGTTCGGTCGCCAGGCCGAGATAGGCGCGCCTGAGCGCCATCCCGGCGTCCGTGCCGGTGTGGTCGCGGCAAAAGCGGTGCAGGAGGGCGAGATCCGGCAGGCCCGGACTGCTCGCGCCGGGGAGATGTTCGACGATGCCGAGCCCGGGATGTCCCGCGGGAACGGCGAAACGCGCGGGAAGTCCACAATGGACGCAGGTGAGCGTGCAGCTCAGACATCGGGTGACGTGGCGGATTCGCCGTTCGCGCTGATCCTCGTCGATCGTCTCGCGAACGTGCCAACCCAATGGAGCCTCCCAAGACCGTGGTGTGTCCTGTGTCACTCTCAATACTGGAGAGTAGGGCTCGCTCGTGTGGTGCGACAGGTCCAACCGGATGGCTTCCGAGCGGCCGCTCGGCGTAACGCTCCGCGCCCGCTTGCGCCTTCCGTGTCGCGCCCCTCCGCGACCCCGCGCATCCCTGCCGCATTCAGAGGACTAAACGCGGCGGAGCGACGGGATGCGGCGGGTGGGCGTGGGTCGAGGTGGTCGTGAGTGGCAAGTGTCGTTAGAACGCGACTTATCACTCACGACCACCTGTACCGACGCCTCACCGCCGCCCCCGCTCACCTGTAGTACGTGAAGGACCCCTTCATTGCGCCTAGCGCAATGAAGGGGTCCTTCACGTACTACGGAAGGTGTGAAGGTCGAGTTTCCTCGGCTGAGCCGCGTGAAGGGGTCCTTCACGCGCACCCGCTGTGACTCCTGCTGCGCCTGGGACGAACGTGGCGATCAGGAAGTCCGTGAAGGCCTCCTTCACTACCTTCAGGGTAGGCAAGGGGCCCTTCTCGGACCTGCCGGTCTTCCCCGGGGCCCCCACGACCCCGCCGCATTCAGAGGACGAAACGCGGCAGGTGGCCGGACCCCGCACGCTTCCGCACACCGTGACCCACTCGTAGCCGAAAACGGCCCGCCCGGCGTCACGCGCTGGTTATAGTCCTGACCCGGGGTAATGGGGGAGGGAACGACGGCGATGGGCGGGTTCGTCACCGCGGCTCTGGGGTTTCCGGCCGTGCTCTTCAGCTTCCTGCTGATCGTGGTGATCGGCTACTGGCTGCTGGCACTGTTCGGCGGCGTCGACGTCGATGACGCTGTTGGCTTCGACGGCGGCGACGGGCTCCTGGCGGGCTTCGGCGGGGTCCCACTGTCCATTTCGCTCTCTTTGCTGATCGCATTCACCTGGTTCGCCAGCCTGGCAGGAACGGTTCTTCTCGATGACTTGGAGCTTTCGACACCATCGAGGATCGGGTTCGGGGTCGGCGTGCTCGCCGTCGCGCTCGTCCTCGGCACACTCGGGACGAGGGTGATCGTGGTGCCACTGCGCCGGGTATTCGGTCCCGCGAAGGAGCCGAGCAGGCGGGACTTCGTCGGTCGCGCCGCCGTCATCCGCACTTCGTCGGTGACGCACGACTTCGGCCAGGCCGAAGCGACCGCCGCCGACGGGTCGTCGGCCATTGTGGACGTTCGGCAGGCGGGCCAAGGCAACCTGACGGCGGGCAGCCGCGTAGTTCTCTATGACTACGACTCCGAAGGCGAGTTCTTCTGGGTCGAGTCCTTGGACATCTGAAGCAGAAAAGGAACACTATGGGTGCCATCAGCGTGGGGGCCGGCGTTCTGATCGCCGTGATAGTTGTCATCCTCCTGGTCTTGCTCTTCACGATCACCAGGTTGTTCAAAAAGGTGCCGCAGGGGAAGGCACTGATCATCTCGAAGGTCCGCCGCGTCGACGTGACGTTCACCGGCGCGATCGTCCTGCCGGTGCTGCACAAGGCCGAGATCATGGACACTTCGGTCAAGGCGATGGAAATCACCCGCACGGGCCGTGAAGGCCTGATCTGCCGGGACAACATCCGCGCCGACATCCGGATCTCGTTCTTCGTCCGGGTCAACAAGACCGTCGAGGACGTGATCAAGGTCGCGCAGGCGATCGGCACCGAACGCGCGAGCCACGAGGCGACGCTGCAGGAACTGTTCAACGCCAAGTTCTCCGAGGCGTTGAAGACCGTCGGCAAGCAGCTGGACTTCGTGGATCTCTACACCAAGCGCCACGAATTCCGTGACCAGATCATCCGCGTCATCGGCACCGACCTCAACGGCTACAGCCTCGAGGACGCGGCCATCGACTACCTCGAGCAGACGCCGATGGCGCAGCTCGACTCCGCGAACATCCTCGACGCGCAGGGTATCCGCAAGATCACCGAGCTGACCGCGATCGAGCACGTGCGTACCAACGAGTTCCGCCGCGGCGAGGAAAAAGAGATCACCCGCCAGAACGTCGACGCCCGCGAGGCGATCCTCGAACTGGAGCGGCGGCAGGCCGACGCCGAGATCAAGCAGCGCCGCGAGGTCGAGACCATGCGGGCGCGCGAAGAGGCCGAGATCGCCAAGGTGCAGGCGGAGGAGCGGCTCAAGTCGCAGGCCGCCGATCTGCGCACGGACGAGCAGCTCGGCGTCCAGCACCAGAACCAGCAGCGTGAGATCGAGGTCGCGGGCAAGAACCGTGAGCGCGTCATCGCCATCGAGAGCGAGCGCATCGAGAAGGACAGGCTTCTGGAGGTCATCGGCCGCGAACGCGAGACCGAGCTGTCCCGGATCGCCAAGGACAAGGAAGTCGAGACCGAGAAGCGGTCCATCGCCGAGGTGATCCGCGAGCGGATCGCGGTCGAGAAGACCGTGGCGGAGCAGGAAGAAAACATCAAGAAGCTCCGCGTCGTCGAAGAGGCGGAGCGTCAGCGCTCGGCCATCATCATCCGGGCCGAGGCGGAAGCGCAGCAGAACCTCGTCAAGGACATCAAGGCCGCGGAAGCCGCCGAGGCCGCGTCGAAGCACAAGGCCCGCGAGGAACTGACGCTGGCCGAGGCCCGTCAGCAGGCCGCCGAGCTGGAGACCCGCGCGAAGATCCGCCTGGCGGAGGGGATCCAGGCCGAGGAGGCCGCCATCGGCCTTGCCGCGGCACAGGTCAAGGAGCGCGACGCCGACGCGCTGGAGAAGGTCGGCCGCGCCGAGGCGATCGTCGCCCGCGAGAAGGCGATCGTGCTCGCCGACGGCATGCGCGACAAGCTCAAGGGCGAGGCCGAAGGTCTCACCGAGAAGGCCGCCGCGATGGCCGCGCTCGACACCGCCAGCCGCGAGCACGAGGAGTACCGCCTGCGCCTGGAGGCGGAGAAGGAGATCCGGCTCGCCGCCCTCAACGTGCAGCGCGAGGTCGCCGAGGCGCAGGCCACGGTGCTCGGAATCGGACTGGAGAAGGCCGACATCGACATCGTCGGCGGCGAGACGATGTTCTTCGAGAAGATCATCGGCTCGATCGGACTCGGCAAGAGTGTCGACGGGTTCGTCGAGCACTCGGACGTCGTCCAGACGCTCGCGAAGCCGTGGCTCGACGGCTCGGGCAGCTTCACCGACGACCTGACGAAGCTGATCTCCTCGGTGAGCACTGAGGACGTGAAGAACCTGACGCTGTCGGCCTTCCTGGCGAAGCAGTTGCAGGCGGGCGGCCCGGACAGCGGCAAGGTGCAGGAGCTGCTGGCCATGGCGCAGCGGCTCGGCCTCGCCGACAAGTCCGTCGCCGCCCTCGCCCCCGCGAAGCAGTGACGGCGACCGAACCGGCGGCAGGAACGGAGCAGCTGGACGCGGGCACCTATGAGGTGCTCCGCGCCCGGCTCGCCGCACAGGCCGCCGAACTGGCGAAACGCGCGGACGAGCTCAACACCGCGCGGCTCGGGGTCTTCGGCAGCGCGCAGCTGGCGCTGATCGGCACGGAACGGATCCGCACCGCGAACAACTGCGTGCCGCGGGACGTCGTTTCGGTCGGCGGGCGGATGTTGTTCGGCTACAACGTCTTCATCGGGCTCAAACCCGAGACGACGGTCGACGACGTCTTCTCGCTGCACGGTTTCAGCCATGACGCGGAAGCCTTCCGCTTCGACGACGTGCCGGCCGAGGAGCTGCCGGGTCTGCTGCGCGACGAGCAGTTCGTCCGCGATTTCGCCGAGCTGTACCGGTACTACCGGCAGGCGAAGCTGCTGCAGCTGCGGCGGGTCGAGGGCAAACTGCTCGCGGTGTTCCAGATCGGTCCCCGGACCGAGGACATCCGCGTGCTGCGCTGGGGGATCGCCGCCGACGGCAAGGTGTCCTATGTGGACAGCCGAGGCGAACGCGATCACGTCTTCCCGCCGTCGCACGACTTCGAATGGATCGAGACCAGCCGCGAGCAGCACGTCCTCGGACGGCACCCGCACATCTCGATCGAGGACGAGGTGTTCGTCGAGACCGTCGGCGGCAACCTGACGATCAAGGTCGAGGACAACACCGAGACCGGCGAGGGCGTCTACTCCGAACCGGTCGACGAGCCGCTGCAGAGTCTCGCCGACGCCGAGGTGTCCTACGCCAGGATCGGCCCGCTGATCCTGCTGCGGATGCTGCCGTACAAGGAGACCGTGCACCGGTACCTGGTGTTCAACACCCGCACCCGGGACGTGGTGCGCCTCGACGGGATCGGGCAGGCGTGCCAGCGGCTGCCCGAGGACCACGGCATCATCTTCCCCGGCGGCTACTACCTCGACACGGGCATCAGCAAGACGTTCGACACCACTGTGGACGGTCTCGAATTCGAACGCGTGATCCGCTCACCCAACGGGGAGGACGTGCTCTACGTCTTCCACGCGCGGGCCGAGGGACGCTCGCTTCTCCTGCCGTACAACGTGATCCGCAAAGAGGTCTCGAACCCGATCCCGTGCCACGGGTACTCGCTGTTCGACGACGGCACGATGGTGCTGTTCCGCGCGCTGTCCGACGAGCCGAGCCGGGTGCACCCGATGCAGGTGTGGCGGACGCCGTTCCAGTCGGACACGTACGCCGCGTCGCAGCCGGCCGGGACAGGGCCGCTGGAGCGGGTCGGCAACGCCGATCTGGTCCGCGGGATCTCGGACTGCCTCTCGATCGGCCGGATGGTCGGCGAGATGGCGCCGTCGGTGGCGGTGTTCGAGGCCCTGATCGCCGCGTGCGCCAGGGTTTTCGATCACTACCACTGGCTCGGCGAGGCCGAACTCGGCGATCTGCGGTCGCCGCTTTCGGACGTCCGGGTCACCGCGGAGCAGGTGCTCGACGAGTTCGAGACGGTCACCTCGCTCACCGCGCAGGCGGCCGAGGCCGTCGAGGAAGCCGCGGCGGAAACCGCGTCGCTCGTGCGGAGGGTCCGCGGTGAAGCACTGAACGCGGCCGACGCGTGGGTGCGCAGGCTCGCCGAAATGCACCGCGCGCGAGGCCATCTCGTCACCGTGCGGGAACTGCGGTATGTCGACACCGAACGTGTCGACAAGCTGATCGCCGACCTCGACACGGAATTCGGCGAGGCCGCGCAGCGGGCCGTCCGGTTCCTGCAGGGCGAGGAGGCGTTCACGAGCTACCACGCCGAGGTCGACGAGCTGATCGAGGCCGCGGGCGCGATCTCCACCGTCGCCGAGGCGGTCCCGGTCGCCGAGCAGCTGGACGAGCAGTCCGGCGGGCTCGAAGTTCTCACCGACGTCGTCGGCGGGCTGGAGATCGCGGACGCCGTGGTGCGGACCAAGATCCTGGAACGCGTCGGCGAGGTCATCGGCGGGGTCAACCGGGCTCGGGCCACCCTCGACGCGCGGCGCAAGGAACTGCTGGAGACCGAGGGCCGGGCGGAGTTCGCCGCCGAGTTCGCGTTGCTCGCACAGGCCATCACCGGCGGGCTCGCGGTCGCGGACACCCCGGACCGCTGCGACGAGCAGCTCGGCAGATTGTTGCTGCAGCTGGAAAACCTCGAATCGCGGTTCGGCGAGTTCGACGACTTCCTGGCGTCGCTCGGGGAGAAACGCACCGACGTCTACGAGGCTTTCTCCTCGCGCAAGCAGGCGCTGCTCGACGAGCGGGCCCGCCGCGCGGACAGGCTGGTCGATTCGGCCGAACGCATCCTGACGAGTGTCACCCGCCGGGTCGGCACGCTCGGTTCGGTCGACGAGATCAACACCTACTTCGCCTCCGATCCGATGGTCGCGAAGCTGCGCAGCGTCGTCGCCGAACTGCGCGACCTCGGCGATCAGGTGCGTGCCGAAGAGCTCGAAGGCCGGGTCAAGGCCGCTCGCCAGGAGGCAGGCCGCGCCCTGCGCGACAGGCTCGACCTCTACGGCGACGGCGGGGAGACGATCCGCCTGGGCCGCAACACCTTCGCGGTCAACACGCAGGACATCGACCTCACTCTGGTGCCGCACGACGGCGGGATGAAGTTCGCGATCACCGGGACCGACTACCGCTCGCCCGTGCGGGACGAGTCGTTCGAGGCGACGCGGCCGTACTGGGATCAGTTGCTGGTCTCGGAATCGGCCGAGGTCTATCGCGCCGAGTACCTGGCCACGTCGATCCTGCTGGACAAGCCGGATCTGCCGGAGGACGGCCTGCTGGAGGTCGTCCGGCGGGTCGCGGGAGACCGCTACGACGAGGGCTACGCGCGCGGCGTGCACGACCACGACGCCGCCGCGATCCTGTCGGCCCTGCTGCGCCTGCGGTCCGCCGCCGGGCTGCTGCGGTATCCGCCCGCCGCGCGGGCCGCGGCTCAGCTGTTCTGGGCCTTCGGCGCCGAAGAGGCGGCGAAGTCCGCGTGGACAACGCGTGCCGCGTCGCTCGCGCGGGTGCGGGAGGCGTTCGGGCACACCACGGCGATCGACTCGCTGGCGAGGGAGCTCGCCGAGGCGATGGCCGCGTTCGCCGCGTCGTCCGGGCTGGCGCTGGACCTCGAATCCGCCGGTGAGTACCTGTTCGAGGAACTGGCCGACGCGTCGCCGGGGTTCGTCACCAGCGGTGGCGCGCGGACGCTGCTCGACAAGTTCCGCCTCGACCGCCGGAGCTTCGCCGAAGACCTGCGGGCACTCGAAGACCTCGCAGACCGTTACCAGCTCGCCGAAGCCTGGCTTTCGTCCTTTGTGGACTCTGCTGGGATTCCGGGCGACGAGCTGGCCGAGGCCGTCGCGATGGAACTCGCCGATCTGCCGCGCTACGAGTCCTCTGCGGAGCTCACGGCCACTGTGGACGGTCTGCTCGGTTCGCATTCCCGGATCGTCAACCGGTCCCTGACCCTGCGGCTCGACGAGACGCTGGCCAGGACGGGACGGTTCCGGCGTGACCGGGTGCCGGGTTTCCGGGCGTACCAGCGGCAGCGCAACGAACTGGTGGCCGCCGAACGCGACAGGCTGCGGCTGGCTGAGTACAAGCCGAAGGTGATGAGCGCCTTCGTGCGCAACAGGCTGCTCGACGAGGTCTACTTGCCGCTGATCGGCGACAACCTCGCCAAACAGCTCGGCGCGACAGGCGACGCGCGGCGCACCGACCAATCCGGTCTGCTGCTGTTGATTTCGCCGCCCGGATACGGCAAAACGACGCTCATGGAGTACGTCGCGAGCCGCCTCGGGCTGGTGTTCGTCAAGGTGAACGGTCCGGCGCTCGGGCACGAGGTCACGTCGGTGGATCCGGCGGACGCGCCCAACGCGACCGCGCGGCAAGAGGTCGAGAAGATCTCTTTCGCGCTGGAGCAGGGCAACAACGTGCTGCTGTATCTGGACGACATCCAGCACACCTCGCCGGAATTGCTGCAGAAGTTCATCTCGCTGTGCGACGCGCAACGGCGGATGGAAGGCGTTTGGGAAGGCCGCACGCGGACCTATGACCTGCGGGGCAAGCGATTCGCTGTTTGTATGGCGGGCAACCCGTATACGGAGCAAGGAAAGCGGTTCCGGATCCCCGACATGCTCGCCAACCGCGCGGACGTGTGGAACCTCGGCGACGTGCTTTCGGGCAAGGAAGACCTGTTCGCGCTGAGCTACATCGAGAACTCGCTCACCGCGAACACCGTACTGGCACCGCTGGTCTCGCGCGAACGTTCCGATGTGGACGTTCTCGTGCGGCTGGCCCGCGGCGACGGTTCGGTGCGGGCGGATCAGCTGAAGCACGCGTACTCGGCGACCGAACTCGAGCAGATCCTCGCCGTGTTGCGAAAGCTGATCCAGGTGCAGCGGATCATCCTGAAGAACAACCAGGCCTACATCGCTTCGGCGGCGCAGGCGGACGCGTCCCGGGTCGAACCGCCGTTCCAGCTGCAGGGTTCGTACCGGAACATGAACAAACTCGCCGGCCGGATCGTGCCCGCCATGAACGACGCCGAACTGGAAGCCCTGATCGACGACCACTACGCCGGCGAAGCACAGACGTTAACCTCGGGCGCGGAAGCGAACCTGCTCAAGCTGGCCGAATTGCGGGGACGGCTGAGCGCCTCGGAGGCGCAGCGGTGGGCGGACGTGAAGGCGGCCTACCTGCGTGCGCAAGCGCTGGGTGGGGACGACGAGGACCCGATGAGCCGGGCTGTCGGCGCCATGGGGCTGCTGGCGGACCGGGTCGGCGCGGTGGAAGCGGCTATTGAGCGGGCTTCGGAGCGGATGGTCGTTCGGGATGTGATGTAGGGCTTTCCCGGCAGCCGGATTTCGGCTGCCGGGAACGGCTTTCGGGCGTTGCCGGAAATCGGCGACGCCTTGTGGCGTCTGGATGATCGAAAAGTGTCGGTGGTCGGTCGTATGTTCGATGGGTGGACACGCGCGAAGCCACCTCTGTGGCGCAACTCAAAGAACTTATCGACCCGGACGTCTTGGAGTCGGTCAACGGTGCCGTCTTTTCCTTGGAGGACAGCGATTGTGTTGCTGTGGCGCAGGCGGCGTCGGCGGGGATCGCGCGGCTGGAAGCTGTCCGGTTCCGGGCGCTCGCTCAGCTGAACCTTCATCGTGAGGGTGCGCGGAGTGTGGTGCAGGAGGTCGCGTTCGCTCTGTCTCTTGTGGACAATCATGCGGGGGCGATGGTCGCCGCCGCGGAGGCGTTGACTACCCGCTTGCCCCGAACCCTGCATCTGATGGACCAGGGCGAGGTGAGTGGTTTCGGGGCGATGAAAGTCGCCGCCGCGACCGCGTGGCTGTCGGATGAGAACGCGCGGGCTGCTGATGCGTTGCTGGAGGATCGGTTACCGGGGCGGAACGTCGATCAGATCCGGAAGGCGGCGAGTCATGCGGCGATCTCGGTCGATCGTGAGGGTGCCGAGACCCGTGCGGAGCGTCATCGGGAGGGTCGTCGTCTCACGATCCGGCAGGGCGAGACCGGGGTCGCGTCGATCGAGGTCGAGGACGGCCCGGTCGAGAAAGTGACCGCTGCTTACCGGCGGATCGATCGTGAGGCCAGGGCGCTCAGAACCGGCGGCGAGACCCGCACCCTGGACCAGCTCCGCGCGGACGTCGCCCTGGATCTCCTGCTCGGCGGCACCGGTGGCGTGAGCGAACGCACGGAAGTGTTCCTGTATATGGACTTGGCTACTTATCTTGGTCTCAACGAGGATCCGGCTGAGTTGGCGGGGCATGGTCATCTGCCTGCCTCACTGGCGCGGGAGATCGCGGCCGGGCCGGGCACGGTGTTGCGGCGGATCATCACCGACCCGCTGTCCGGGCAGGTCCTCGACCTCGGCCGGGAGCGGTATCGGCCCACCGCCGGTCTCGGCGAGTTTGTCCGGGTGCGGGATCGTGAGTGTCGAAGACCGGGCTGTCACCGGCCGGCGCAGGCCTGCGATCTAGATCATGCGGTGCCGTGGCAGCACGGCGGCCACACCGACGCCGATGACCTTATCGACCTCTGCCGCCGAGACCACCGCCTCAAAGACGAACCCGGCTGGACCTACCACCTCGACCCCAACGGCACCCTCACCATCACCACCCCCACCGGACAGACCTACGACAGCGTCCCACCACCACTCCACGACCCCCGCCCGCGAGACAGTGAGGAACCGCCGCCGTTCTGAGCCCCGTTGCCGAAAACCGGCGACGATCGGCCGCCGCGCACCCCACCGGCAGGCCTCGGCGAGTTCGGCCAGAGACGGACCGCGAGTGCCGAAGACTCGGCTTGACCCACCGGCCTTACACCCTCACCGCCACCGTTCTGAGTGCCGTTGCCGAAAACCGGCGACAGTCGGACGCCGCGCATCCCACCGGCAAGCATCGGCGAGTTCGGCCAGAGACGGACCGCGAGTGCCGAAGACTCGGCTTGACCCACCGGCCTTACACCCTCACCGCCACGGTTCTGAGCCCCATCGCCGAAAACCGGCGACGATCGGTCATCGCACACCCCACCGGAAAGCCTCGGCGAGCTCATCCAGGCAGACCGCGAGTACCGAAGACCTGGCTCGACTTACCGGCTCACCGCCAGTCCGCACGCAAACACCGAAGAACCACCGTCGCCCTGAGCCCCGTTGCCGAAAAACGGCGACGATTGGTCGCCGCGCACCCCACCGGCAAGCATCGGTGAGTTCGGCCAGGGACAGACCGGCAGTACCGAAGCCCCGGCTCGACCCACCGGCCACCGGCCTCACACCCGACGGCACTTTCGCCGAAAACGGCTACCGGTCGGTTGCTTCGACAGCCTGGGGCAGTCAGTGTTGGGTCGCATTACCGAAAGACGGCAACTAGCGGCCGGCTCTGAATCCCCAAGTCTGAGCCTGACATCGCGTACAGCCGCCCATCGCCGAAAAACGGCCACCGCGCTCAAGAACCCAAAGCCGCCAACTGCGCCGCGGTCAGCCGTTCCACCAACGGAACCGCCCGATACTCAGAACCGCCAGAACCGCCAGAACCGCCGGAAACCACCCTCACCGGCCCGGCGATGTGCGGAGACTCCTCAGCCACCCGCAAAGCCTTCGCGACCCGTTCCGAGGGCCACTCCAGCGCGGACGCCAGCGCCGTGACGGAAAGTGCGCGTCCGGCATGCAGTAGCGCGGCGAGGGCCGTCAGGGCGTCGGCGGTGTACACCTCGACGCGGTCGTCCAGCATGACTTCGTTGATCCGCGCGTGGAATCGGGAGAGGTCGTCCATGCGGGCACCGGCGGGTGTCGCGGTGCCGAGCACTTCGGCGCCCTGGCGGGATATCTTGACCCATTCCTGGTTCGCCCGGACGCTCTCGGCCCATACTCGCTGCGGCATTTCCTCGTCGATGACGTACTGCTCCCGGCGGCCGTCCCTGTCCCGCCGGAGCAACGCCTGGGTCTCCAGGTAGCCGACGGCGATCGAGATCGACGCCGGGCTGACCTGGAGGCGCCGGGCGAGTTCGGCCGCGGTGAGGACACCGTCGTCACTGACGGACAGGCACGAGAGCACCCGCGACATCATCCGGGGCAGTCCGGTCGCCACCATCATTTCGGCGAAGTCGGTCTCGAAGGCGCGTACGGCCCCCGGATCCCGTCCGTACCCGTTCGCGACGGCGGGGATGGCCTGTGGCTGTGGCCTGCGGCGCCGAGCCCGTTCCCCGGTCACCCGATTCGCTTCTTCCGGGCGGTAGCCGGAGTGACCGCTGTTGCGGGCGACTTCGCGGCTGATCGTCGACGTCGGGCGCCCGAGCCGCCGCGCGATTTCAGCGTATCCGAGACCGTCCCCGAGCCAGGCCGAGATCAAACGGCGGTCTTCCAGCGTCAGTCTGCCGCCGGGCATCGGCGCCTCCTTTGCGTTCAGCGTCATTCCATTGCAACGAAGCGTTGCGTTCACAGGCAAAACCGTTGCAACGATTTCCGGAACTCTACCAGCAAATACCCAGAAAACAGCCAGAAGTGACCTTTGGGCGATAACTGAACGCAACGTAGCCTTCAGTTATCGCTAAAAACTGGGAGGAACAGTTATGACGTCTTCAGCGCCCCATCTCGCGGAGTTACCCCTCGAACGGCCGAAGGGCTGCCCGTTCGACCCGCCCGCCGAGCTCGGCCCGTTGCGCGACGAACACCCACTTGTCCGGATGACGTTCCCTGACGGGCACGAAGGCTGGCTCGCGACCGGTCATGCGATCGTCCGGGACATCACCGCGGATCAACGGTTCAGCGCACGGCAGGAACTGTTGCATTCACCGTTGCCGGGACCGTCCGCGATGGTGGTGCCGCCGCCCGCGGTACCGGGGATGTTCATCAAGATGGACGACCCCGAACACGGCCGCTACCGCAAGCTGCTCACCGGCAAGTTCACCGTCCGCCGGATGCGGCTGCTCACCGAACGGGTCGAGCAGGCGACCGCCGAGCACCTCGACGCGATGGAACGACAGGGAACGACCGCCGATCTGGTGACGGCCTTCGCCCAGCCCATCCCGGCGCTGATGATCTGCGAGCTGCTCGGCGTCCCTTATGCCGACCATGAGTTCTTCCGGCTCAGCGTCGCGCCGCTGAACAGGCCGGACGCCTCGCTCGAAGAACAAGACACCGCCATCAACGCGCTGGGGGAGTACCTCTACAAACTCGTCATGGCCAAGCGGGCCGAGCCGACGGACGACATCCTCGGCGAGCTGGCCGCCACCGAGCTCACCGAGGAAGAACTCACCAGCATCGCGTTCCTCTTGCTGGGGGCCGGTTTGGACACCACGGCCAACATGCTGGCGCTGGGCACCTTCGCGCTGCTGCGGCATCCGGACCAGCTCGCCGCTCTGCGCGAGGATCCGGAGCGCATCGAAGGCGCGATCGAGGAACTCCTGCGCTACCTGGCGATCGCGCACACCGGTGTGCGCACCGCGCTCGAAGACGTCGAAATCGGCGGACGGCTCGTCAAGGCGGGGGAGGCTGTCGCGCTCTCGGTGCTGGCCGCCAACCGCGACCCGCTGAAGTACCCCGAGCCGGAGCGGCTCGACGTCGGCCGGAAGACCGCCGGGCACCTGTCCTTCGGGCATGGGGTCCACCAATGCCTCGGGCAGCAGCTCGCGCGGGTCCAGATGAAGGTCGCCTTCACCGGGTTGCTCGCCAGGTTCCCGGCGCTGCGCCTGGCCGTCCCGGCCGACGAGGTCCCGCTGCGGTCCGATTCCGACATCTACGGGGTGTATGCGCTCCCGGTGGCCTGGGGCTGATCGCGATGAGGCTCGAAGTCGACCGCGAACGCTGTGTGGGCGCCGGGATGCAGCTGTGCCCGGCGGCGGCGATCACGGCGAAGGGCTGACGTGGCGAAGGGCTGACGTGGCCAGGGGGTGCCGGGCGGGCACCCCCTGGCACGTGATCAGCCGACTTCCGCGAGGACCTTGCCCGCGTCGGCGCTCCGCACGGCGGTGCCGGCGTAGTTCCGCTGGACTTGGGCCTTCTCCTGGGCGTTCGGGTTCACGCTGGCGCAGCTGACGCCACCGGTCGAACCGGACATCAGCGACGAGCACGGCCCGGGCTTCACGTCGGGCAGGCCGAGGCTGTGGCCCAGTTCGTGCGAGGCGATCCGGGTCTTGTTGTAACCCTGCTGGACGGCCTGCCTGCCGTACCAGACGGTGACCGTGCCGCTCGGGCGGACCGGCCCGAGGGTGGCGCGCGGCCAGCCGTTGTCGGCGACGATCCGGATGTTGACCCGCTGCCCCGGCGTCGCCTTCACGAGGCGGACGTTGGTGACGTTGGTGTTCCAGACGTTGATGCCGGCGGCGACCGCGTCCTTGAACTCCGCGGCCTGGCTGTCGTCGTAGGTCAGGGTGGTCGCCATGATCTCGGCGGCACCGGCGGAGGGTGCCGAGAGCACCGAGATGGAGAGCGCGGCGCCGGTGAGCACCGCGGCGAAGGTACGTCGAAGCACGTTGAACTCCTCGCGTTAAGGCGTGCTGGAATTTCGGAGCAGTGTCGACACTTTTGTTCTGGCGGGAGGGATCTGTGCGTAATCCTCCGTTGCCTCCGCGTGATGTTAGGACCTGCCGAGGTCGTCGGGGTACCCGCCGATAGTCGCCTGTCGTTAACCATGATCTTGACTCGCCAGGAAGACTGTGCCGTTATGACGACGGCGCGTTTCACCGGCCACGAAGAACCGATCCTCGCGGTCGCGGTGAAGGGGAACAGGCTGGTCACCGGGGGTGCGGACAGGACGGTCCGGGTCTGGGACCTGGAGACCGGCAGTCAGCGGTTCGCGCTGAGCGGCCACGATCGGCCGGTGCTCGCGGTGGGTATCTCGGGGCAGCACGTGGTCGGTTGCGATGGGGCGACGGTGCGACGCTGGCGGCTCGCCGGGCATGAGGCGCAGCCCCCGGAGGTCCAGACCACCAAACGGACCGTCGTGGTCGCGGTGGCGCAGGACTTCGCCGTGTCCGGCGCGGGAAACACCGTCGAGGTCCGGCGGCTGGACGGGGTGACGGTGCGGGGACTGCGCACCGGCGGCCCGGAGATCGAATCGGTCGCGGTGACCCCGGACGGCCGGATCGTCGTCGCCGGTGACGACACCGGCGGAGTCCGGCTGTGGGACAGGGAAGTCGTTTCCCACTACCGGTTCGGCGGCGCGGGCGCGGTCCACGTGGTCGCGGTTTCGGCCGACGGCGAGCGGGTGCTGTCCGGTGAGGGCGAGACTGTCCGGTTGTGGGGACGCAACGGCGATCCGGCCCTCGTCTTCCCCGGGCACGCCGGGGTGGTGCGGACACTGGCCTTCAGCCCGGACGGCAAACTGGTGTTCTCCGGCGGTTCCGGCGGCGAGGTCTGCGTCCGCGACATCGACGACCCGGCCGGGTACACCCTCCTCAAGGGACATCGGGGGAACGTCCGCGCGATCGCCTGCACCGCGGGCAACGAGAAGATCGTCACGGTCGGGGACGACCGCACGATCCGGGTGTGGGACCGCTTCGGCAACCAGATCGACGGCACCGGTTTCGTCGAGCCCAAACCGGGGCGGGCGCGGCCGCGGATCACGCCCGACGTCGAAAGCCCGCTCGACCTGATCGGCTTCCAGGACGACGTGCGCACCCTCGCCGCGGTCATCGCCGACCGCGAGACCAGCCCGCCGCTGTGCGTCGCGCTGCTGGGCCCCTGGGGCTCCGGCAAGTCCAGTTTCGTGCGCCAGGTGACCGACCGGGTGGCCGAACTGGCCCGCCGGTCCCGCGGCGACGCCGCCAGCAGCGTGTTCGCCGGTGAGATCCGGCAGATCCGGTTCAACGCCTGGCAGTACCACGACGACCATCTGTGGGTCGGGCTGGTGGACCACCTGTTCCGGAACCTCGGCGCGCCCGAGGCGCACGCGGACGCCGGCGAGGTCCGTGCCGAACGCGAGGAGCTGCGGACCCGGCTCGCGAGCCTCCGGGCCGTCAAAGGGGACTCCCCGCTCACCTGGCGCTGGCGGCTCCTGGTGTCCGGGGTGGACCAGGCGGAACGTCGTCGGCGGCGCCTCGCCGTCGCGGGCTACGCGGTGCTGTGGGTACTCGGCGTCGTCGCGGCGATCACCGGCTGGGCCTTGTGGCACAACGTGATCCTCGCCGCGGCGGGTGCCGTCGTCGCGCTCGGCGCCGTGCTGACCCCGGCGCTCACCACGGCCAAGGCGGCGCTCGCACCGGTGAAGTCCACATTGGACAGATTGCGGAATGACGTCGACAAACGCGCCGAACGGTTCGAGACCGAGGTCCGCGAGACCGAGGAACGGCTCCGGCGGCTGGACGCGGCCACCCGGCTCGGTGACCTGATCGAAGAGGCGAAGACCGGCCGATACGGGGACTACCAAGGGGTTTTCGCCCGTGTCCGGGAAGATCTCGCGGGCCTGAGCGCCGATCTGGTGGACGCGCGGAAGGAATGGCAGCTGGCGGGCGGAAAGGGCGAGCCGCCGCTGGAACGGATCGTGCTCTACATCGACGACCTCGACCGCTGCCCGCCGTCGAAGGTCATCGAGGTGCTCGCCGCGGTACACCTGCTGCTGGCCCTGCCCGCGTTCGTCGTGGTGGTGGCCGTCGATCCGAGGTGGCTGCGGCGATGCCTCGACCAGCACCACGAGGAGCTGTTCGGCGCCGGGGAGGAGAGGCGGACGGAGTACCTCGACAAGATCTTCCAGATCGTGTTCGCCCTGCGCCCCATGGGAGCCGCGGCGGACGAACTGATCGACGTCCTGATGCCGATCGAAGGACGGGAGCCGTCGGCGCGCGGGCACGAAGAATGGGCCGAGGACGGCTTCGAACGCGGGGAAAGCGAGGAACCGGTGCAGGTCCTGGTCGAGGACACGGCCCCGCCGACGTTCTACAACATGCGGCCCGACCGGTTGCGGCTCACCGAGGTCGAACGCGATTTCGTCCACGTCCTCCGGAAAAGACTGAACACACCGCGCGAGATCCGGAAACTGGTCAACCTGTACCGGCTCGTGCGCATCGGCATTCCCGACGCGGAACTGGCGCGGTTCGTCGGCGGCCCGTATCGGGCGGTGCTCGTCCTGCTGACGCTCTTGGTCGCCGATCCGGCCGCCGCGCGCTCGACTTTCGTCGCGCTTTCCGGCGGCGAATCGCCGCGGGAAGCCTTTCCACCTGAATGGCGGCTAGACGTCGAATCCTTCGATGATCTACAGGCCTATCGGAATTGGGTGGGCACCCTCGCCCGCTTCAGTTTCGAAACCTATGATCTCGTGACCGAGGAAACGGAACCGGGAACCACGTTGTAGCTACACTTGCCCGCTATAACGGCAAGGGGGCGGCGTATGCGGAGATCAGGCTGGCTTTCGCTCGTCTTCGGCGCGCTCGTCGGGACGCTCGTGATCGTCCTGCTCGCGACCACGGTCACCGCGCCTTCGAACGCGGCCAGGGCCGACTGCGTCCGGCTGGTCACCAGTTCTTCCACGGAGAAGGGCGACCTGATCGCCGAACTGGCCGAGCGGTACAACAACACCGGCCGGACGTTCGACGGCGGCCGGTGCGCGAAGGTCGAAGCGTTCAAGAAGACCTCGGGGGCCGCGCTCGACCTCATCGCCGACGGCTGGAACGACATCGACGAACACCAGCCCGAGCCCCAGGCCTGGCTGCCGAGTTCGTCGCTCTGGCTCGATCTGCTGCGCCAGCGCGGCAAGGGGGACCTGATCCAGGACCGCCCGAAGAACTCGCTCGCCACGAGCCCGATGGTGATCGCGATGCCGGAGCCGATGGCCAAGGAGCTGGGCTGGCCCGCGAAGAGCATCGGCTGGCGGGACATGCTCGAGGTGAACCGGAAGGGCGGCTGGGGCGCGATCAGCCCGCAGAACGCGGCGTGGGGGAACTTCACGCTGGGCAAGGACAATCCACGCCGGTCGACCTCGGGCCTCGCCGCGACCATCTCGACCTACTTCGCGGCGACGGGCGGCGATTACGGCAAGCTCGACGGCGCGGACGCCGTGCAGTTCGTCCGCGGCGTCGAGGCGTCGGTCGCCTACTACAGCGACGATTCGGTGGCCTTCCTGAAGACACTGTACGAAGAGGACCAGAAGAAGCCCACGCCGTACATCAGCGCGATGGCGATGCAGGAACAGATGGTCTACCTCTACAACCACGGCGCACCGACAGGGAACCCGAAGCAGTTGCACGACGATCCCGCCCCCCTGAACCGGCCGCTGGTCGCCGTGCACCCGAGCGAGGGGACGATGCTGATCGATCATCCCTTCCTGACCACGGCCAAGGCGTCACCGGAACAGCGCGCGGCGGCCAAGGACTTCTCCGACTTCCTCCGGGAACCGGCGCAACAGGACCGCTTCCGCGATCTCGGCTTCCGTGATCCGGAGGGCCGCGGGAACGACAAGCTGGCCAAGGGCGTGCACACCGGAGGGATCGCCGAGCCGCGGCGCATCGAGATCCCCACCGGCGAGCAGATCCAGAAGATGCTGGACGGCTGGGAGTACACGCAACGGCGCGGCCGGATCCTGCTGGTGCTGGATCTGTCGGGATCGATGGGCGAGCCGTTCGACAAGAACCGCAAGGACAAGCCGTACTCCGAGCGCCGGATCGACCTGCTGAAACCCGCGATCAAGAAACAGCTCGAGTACCTGCATCCCGAAGACGAGGTCGGGCTGTGGACCTTCTCGAACAAGTACGAGGAGAAAGTGCCGATCGGCAAGGTGAAGAACGTCCGTGGACCGATGATCGACCTGGTCGAGAACCTGACCCCCAAGGGGGACACGGCGCTCTACGACACCGTGGTGAAAGCCAACGACGAGATGCGGCGGACGTTCGACCCGAACGTCATCAACGCCATCGTCTTCCTGACCGACGGCGAGAACACCGGTATCGGGACCACCAAAGAGCAGGCGCTCCAGGCCGTCGACGCCGAACGGCTGGACAACTCCGTCCGGATCTTCACCATGGCCTACGGCGCTCAGGCGGACAGTCGCGTTCTCGACGAGATCGCGCAGAAGTCCAAGGCCCGCAGCTATCAGGCCGTGGACCCGCAGGGCATCGACAAGATGTTCGTCAACGTCTTCAGTAACTTCTGACATGGCCGAGCACGACAACCGCCCGTTCCACGTCGTGGCCTGCGTCCTCGCGCTGATCGCCGGGCTGATCGGCCGCGCGGTGACCTATCCGCATCCGGCGGCGTGGCTCTTCGGCGCCGTCGCCGTCTTCGCCGTGCTGCTTCCCGCCGAAGTCGCGTTCTTCGTGTTGAACGGCAGGCGATCGAAGCCGGTGAGGGAGGTCCGCGCGCCGGAACCCGCCGGCGTCTACGACCACTTCAGTCTGCTCGGGCGGGCGCTGACGGCCATCGAAACGGTGCAGCCAGGCGAATCGGAGCTTTCGGGGGTCTTCCGGCAGGCGGTGGCGAGGCTCGAAAGCCGTCGGAGTGAGAACGGGTCCGAGGTCCTCGAACTGCGGGTGACGGTGAAACAGACCACCGAAAAGCTGGAGCGACACGCGCGAGATGAGAACCCGGATCCGGTGATGCTCGTCGAGCGGATGAGGGTGTATCGGGAAACACTCGAAGAGGCCATCGCAGTGGTCGAACCACGCTGAGTGTTCGGTGCCGAACAGACTACGGCCGTGCGTCATGCTGATCTGACAGTATGCCGTTGATCGGGCGCCGGGTTGTCGAGGGCGTGGAACATGTGGTCGTACCGGTGGAGCACCGGTTCAGCCTGGAGGAAGCCGTGCTGGCGGTGATGGCCGCCAAGAGCACTGTGCGGCCCGCTCCAGGAATCAAGGTCGCTCCGCTGAAGGTGTCAGAGGTACGGTCAGCGCTGCTCTATGCGGCGAAGCACGCCGATAGGCGACACCAGATCGTGGACAGCTATTTCGTCGAGGCCGAAGACGGACCGTTGCACCGGCTGGCCGAGTGGATCAGGTTGGAGCTGGTCCGGCTGGGCATCTTCACCACCCATGATGGTTCCGCCGCCGGATCGGGTGGCCGATTCGGTTACTCTCCGCGATAGGTGTTCACGACTGCCTGGGAGGGTGTTTCGTGGGTTTGGGCCCGGAGGCCGCCGAAGAGAGAGAACGTCCGTTCCTGGAGCGGCTGGACGAACCCGTCCGTGCCCGGTTGCTGGAGATGGGTACCCCGCAGACCTACGACAGCAGACAGGCGCTGATGCGGGCGGGTGAGCCCGGCGACTTCGTCATGCTGCTGCGGCACGGCTATGTGAAGGTGACCAGCGCCGACCGGATGGGTGCGACGGTCATCCTCGACGTCGGCGTGCCCGGCGATCTGCACGGCGAGATAGCGGTGATCGCGGGCGGCATCCGGATGGCCGACGTCGTCGCCATCGAGGAAGTGCACGTCCGGCGCATCGCGGCGAGCGAGTTCAACCGGTTCCTGCTGGATCATCCGGCGGCGATGCGGGAGGTGCTCGTCAGTGTCGCCCGCCGGTTCGTGCTCGCCCAGCGGCAGCGGACGCAGTCCTGGAAACCGCAGGCGGTGGCACGGGTCGCGACGCGGCTGGACTACCTCGTCGACGTCTGTGGCATCCGGACACCCGCCGGCTGGCGGATCGGGATCCCGCTGAGCCAGGACGAACTCGCCCAGTTCATCCCGATGGGCCGGACCATGGTCGCGCAGGCTCTGGACAAGCTCCGGAAGGCGGGAGTCGTGGCCAGTTCGCGCCGTGCGATCACCGTCATCGACCGCGAGGCATTGCGCGTGATCACGGAAAAAGGTGTGACTTAGCTCACTGGCGTTGACCAGCGCGGGGTCAGGTTTTGTTCGGTTCCGAACAGAACTTCCGGTGAGGAGTGGGAACACTGCTTCCTGCCGCCAGTTTTCACCGATCAGGGGAGGGGTCGCAGAGATGCAGGTGCTGACCTCAGGCCACTACAACGCGCACACCCACGCCGTACTTTCCGTCGACATCGTCGGTTCGTCCAAGGCCAGTGACGACCTGCTGGACCCGATGAAGACCGAGATGGAAACGCTGGTTTCCCGCTCTTTCAACGCGGTGGGACTCGCTCCGGGGGATGCGCGTCACTTCCGGGAGACCGGGGACGGGCTGATGGTCGCCTATCCGGACCACGCCGTCGGCCAGCTCTGCGAGGTCGCGTTCCATCTGGACCATCTGCTCCGGACCCGCAACCGCTACGCCCGTGTCCCGATGCGGGCGCGGGTGGCGGTCCACATGGGACCGATGGCGGACAACCACCGGTACCACCGCACCTACATCACGCTGACCAGGCTGTTGTGCGCCTCGACCTTCAACGACGCCGTCGGCTACTGGTGCCGTTCGGACCCGACGGGCGACAAGTTCGGCGCCGGGATGATCGTCTCGCAATCCGTGTGGCGCAACGTGGTCGAGCCGTTCGGGGTCGCGCTGGTCCCGCCCGCGCGCTGCGCCCGGATCAGCGTCACGACCCCGGACTTCGCGGACAGCGCGTGGATCCACTTGCCCGGCCTGGACGCCGAAGCGGTCCTCGCCGAACTGAACCCCGCTGTCGCGGTGCCGCTCGTGTTCAACCGGGTGAGCCGGTTGTCGACGACGGCCTGACCCACAGACCGGGCGGTCCGGTTTCCAGGGAGGGAAAGCCGTATCGCTCGCCGGTTTCTGGCCCGGTACCCCTACGCCGGGCCAGGAACCGGACCCCCGGCGCGGGGGGTCGGGGGCGCGGGTCATCCCCGCCGCGCCCCCTGACCAGGAAATGTCAGGAAAGGGTCGTTCAAGACACGCTTGATCAGCGCTGTTCGTCCTGAACGACCCTTTCATGACATCCCGCGGACTTCGCCTACTGGCGGCAGCGCTTACCGCTGTTGACGCACTTCACCAGCTGGTTCATCAGCCGCTGCGACATGACGTTCGCGAAGTCGTCGTGATCGGAGCGCGGGTTGTGTTTCTCCTGCGCGAAAGCGTCGACCGCGTACTGCCCGGCCGCCTGGATGTCCGGCGGGATGTTGTACACCAGCGTGATCCGCAGCTGCGGCACGTTCTTGAAGCCGCGCGGGCATTTCCCGTTGCGGTCGGAGAACACGATATGCGTGCGGTGGTTCGCGCTGTCGGTGTTCTTCCCGTCCCAGCAGTTCGGGAACGCGTGGATCCGGGCGATCTTGCTGCCCTGCGGGCAGATCGGGTACAGCTCGGTGAGCCGGTCCTCGAAGCCGGTGCAGGTCCAGCTGGGCCGGGCGTTGGCCGGGCCGTTGGTGCTCTGTTTGGCGTCGCCGTAGAGCACGCGCAGGAACTTCGGCATCGCGACGACGCGACGGGCGCCGCCGCTGGTGAAGGTCAGGTCCGCCTTCTCAGGGCGCTGGATCTCGCCCTCGTTGTTGCCGATCTCGTTGTTGCCGTCGACGCCGGGCAGGTCGGCGGCCTTGCCGTCGGACTTCTTCTTCTCGGCGTCGCCGGCACCGGCGGCGTTGACGTTGCTGTTCTGGCCGCCGTTGTCGAGGCCGCCTTCGCCGTTCTGCTTCACCGCGCAGCCGGCGAGCTGGTCTTCGTTCTTCTCGACAGCCTTGCCCGCCTGCTTCATGGTGTCGCTGATCTTCTTGATCGACGGCTTCCGCTTGTCCTTCAGCTCGTCGAGCACCTGGCCCGCTTGTTTTCCTTGCGCCAGCTGGTTGTTCGCGTTGTCGGAATCCTGGTCGAGCTTGTCGAGGTTCTCCTCGACCGCGGGCGTGGCCTGGTCGGGAACGTCACTGAGCTCACTGAGTTCGCTGGCGACGTCGGGGCAGTCGACCTGGGCGCCCGCCTCGTCCTTGGCCGCGTCGACGCGGTCGGCGGCGAGTTTCTCGTCGTTCGCCGCCGCGTTCTCTTCCTCTTCCTCGGTGTCGATCCGGATGACCGGCCAGAAGTAGGCCGACTTGTCCCCGTTCTTGCAGGTGGTGCCCGCGCGCAGCAGGCTCTTGTTGTTCGAGTCGGCGTTGGTCGAGAGGTTCCCGACGTAGTCGTGGAGGTGCTCGGCTCCATTGCGGACGCCGGGCTGCGCGATGAAGTTGTCGCCGTTGAAGTGGCCGTTCTCGTTGCGGCCGCAGTCCACGGTGAACGTCCCTCGGGCGCCTCGTTTCGCGAGGTCGAGGTTGACGTTGTTGCCGCGGGGAACCTTCTTGATGTCGATGAAGAACGACTTGTCCGCGCCGTCCGCCCTTGCCGAGTCGGGGGTTCCGGTCGTGTTGACCACGACGATCCCGCCGACGGCGAGGGAGAGCGCGATGGCGCCGGTGGCGACCTTGGTGCGACGCGCCATGCGGTGACGTCCGGCGGTTCTTTGGTTACGGGGCATGAACTTGTTCACCTCGTTCGGTGTCGTTGCGCGAAGCCCGGGGGATGCGGCACCGGCAGTGCCGGCGTCACTGACTCCGCGTTGGCTGAAACGGCCCCGAAGCAAGGTCGGTTCAAAAAGCGATCTTGCCGTTATCTTTTCGTTATATTAATTGTTCCCCAGGACGCGAGAAGGCCCGGCCTCGGGGCAGTCGAGGCCGGGCCGGATTCCCACTGGTCAGGCGTCCACCTTGTCCTTGGGCTCCGCCTCGGAGGCGGTGGGACGGGCAGGCAGGAAACGCTTGATCAACGGGAAGAACAGGATCACCAGGATGATCACGTAGACCACGATCGCGAACGGGGTGTTGAACAATCCGCCCAGGCTGCCGTCACTGAGCTGCAGCGCGCGCCGCATCTGCTGTTCGGCGGCCGGGCCGAGGATCACGCCGATGATCGCCGGCAGCACCGGCAGGCCGTAGCGGCGCATCGCGAACCCGATCAGACCGATCACGAACATCACCAGCAGATCGAAGATGTCCGCGTTGACCGCGTACGCGCCGACACTGGCGAAGAACAGGATGCCCGCGTAGAGGTACGGCCGCGGGATCCGCAGCAGCTTCGCCCACAGCGGCGCCAGCGGCAGGTTCAGCACCAGCAGCAGCGTCAGGCCGACGAACAGCGAGGCGATCAGGCCCCACACCAGCGAAGACTCCCGTTCGAACAGCAGTGGTCCCGGCTGGATGCCGTACTGCTGGAACGCCGCCAGCATCACGGCCGCGACCGCGGTGGTCGGCAGGCCGAGCGTCAGCATCGAGACCAGCGTTCCGGCGGCCGACGCCGACGCCGTCGCTTCCGGACCCGCGACGCCTTCGATGGCGCCCTTGCCGAACTCGTCCTTGTGCTTCGAGAGCCGCTTTTCCGTGACATACGAGAGGAACGTCGGGATCTCCGCGCCACCCGCGGGCACCGCGCCGAACGGGAACCCGATGAGCGGTCCGCGCAGCCACGGCTTCCAGGTGCGCTTCAGGTCGGCGCGCGAGAGCCACGGCCTGCCGACCGGGATCGGTTTGAACGCGTTGCGCCGCAGGTGCGCGGCGACCCAAAGGGACTCGCCGACCGCGAACAGCGCGACCGCCACGATCACCACGTCGATGCCGTCGGCCAGGTGCAGCGAGCCGAAAGTCAGCCGCTGCTGGCCGGTCATCTCGTCCAGGCCGACCAGGCCGATGGTGAGCCCGATCAGCAGCGACGCCACGCCGCGGATGCGGGAACTGCCGAGCACCGAGGTGACCGCGATGAACGCCAGCACCATGATCGCGAACAGGTCCGGCGCGCCGATGTCGACGGCGTGCTTCGCGATCACCGGGGCCAGGATGACCAGCGCGATCGTGCCGAGGATGCCGCCGACGAAATGCCCGATCGCGGCCGCTGCAAGCGCTTGCGCGCCGCGACCCTTGCGGGCCATCGGGTTGCCGTCGATGGCCGCGACCACCGCCGCGCTCTCACCCGGGGTGTTCAGCAGGATCGACGTCGTCGAGCCGCCGAACATCCCGCCGTAGTAGATGCCGGCGAACATGATGAACGCGCCGGTGGGCTCCAGGCCGTAGGTCACCGGGAGCAGCAGGGCCACCGCCATGGCCGGGCCGATGCCCGGCAGCACGCCGATCGCGGTGCCCAGCAGGACCCCGATCGCCGCCATCGCGATATGCGTGGGGGTCAGCGCGGTGCCGAAGCCGTCGATGAGTTGCTGGAACATCAGAACACCTCCATCAACGGGCCACCGGGGAGCGGGACACCGAGCAGGTTGTTGAAGACCAGGAAGGTCACGACGGACATGCCCGCCGCGATCAGCGGGTCACGCACCAGGTTGCGGCTGCCGAGCGCGTACGCCGCGCCCCAGAACAGGATCGCGCCCGAGATCGGGAACCCGACCAGGCCGATCAGTGCCGCGTTGGCGAGGAACGCGCCGCACAGCAACAGGACCGTGCGCAGGTCGGCGGGCTCGGTGAGGTCGATGTCCTCGCCGCCCTCGGCCTCGCCCTTGCCGCCGCGCAGTACGTCGCGCGCCAGCAGCACGGCGACGAGCAGCAGCAGGGAGCCGACCAGGATCGGCACCGCCTTCGGCCCCACCGGTCCGCGCTGGGCGAAGTCGGTGGGGATGCTCAGCGCGTCGGTGAGCACCAGTACGCCGAGCGCCAGGAGCCCGACGCTCACCCCGAGTTCGGAGCGCTCCTTCAGCCACGTGGTCGTCATGCGAGACCCAGCCATGCGAGACCCAGTCATGCCAGACCCAGCTCTTTCAGCACCGTTGCCACTCGCGTGTTCTCCTCTTTGAGAAACGAACCGAACTGCTCGCCGGGAGCGAACGCCCCGGTCCATCCGTTGCGCTGCAAGGCTTCCTGCCACTGCGGCGTCTTCTGCAGCCGCTCGAACAGGCTGACCAGCTTCGCGCGGTCCGCCTCGGTGATGCCGGGCGGTGCGACGATGCCGCGCCAGTTGGTGAACTTGACGTCCACCCCGGACTCCGAGAGCGTCGGCGCGTCGATCCCGGGGATGCGCTTCTCGCTGGTCACCGCCAGCACCCGGAGCGTGCCCGCGGCGATCTGGTCGCGGTATTCGCCGACGCCCGAGACGCCGAACGCGACCTTGCCGCCGAGGACCGACGCGAGCAGTTCGCCACCGCCGTCGAACTGGACGTAGTTGACCGTCTTGGGCGCGAGCCCGACGGCCTTCGCCATCAGCATCGGCGCCAGGTGGTCGGGGCCGCCGGGGGACGAACCGCCGCCGACCTGGACCGCGCCCGGGTCCCTCTTCCACGCTTCGACCAGCTGGCCGATCGTCTGATAAGGCGAGTCCTTGCCGACCACGACGATGTCGGACTCTTCGATCAGCTTCGCCACCGGCGTGGTGTCGAGCAGCGAAGACGGCGACTTGTTCGTGAACACGCTGCCGACGACGCCGAGTCCCATCGACATGACGAGTTTGCCGTTGCCGCGTTCGGCCACCGTGCGCCCGAGGCCGACCGTGCCGCCGGCGCCGGGGAGGTTGAACACCTCCGCGTTGCCGAGCAGGTCGGCGTCCTCCATCGCCTTGGTCGCCGTGCGGGCCGTGATGTCGTAACCGCCGCCGGGCGCGTTGGGCACGAGGACCCGCAACGACCGGATCTGCGAGCCCTCGTCGGCCTCGCTGCCCGGGGTGAGCAACGGTGGCACCAGCAAGACGGCGACAAGCGCCGCCGCGATGGCCAACCAGCTACTGGGCTTCACTGTGATCCCCGCCTCTCTGCCGCGTGGTTGGACATGTTGCACTCGTGTAAACAGAGATGTCCCGCTTGCGGGCCCAATGGTTGTTGTGGTCGTTTTGGTCACGCGGAGGTGGCGATGGGTGCTCGGGGTTCCTTGGCCCGCCAGCTCCTCGTGTGGCAACTGGTAGTCGTCACGTGCCTACTGTGCGCGGTGGGCGTGCTGGCCGTCACCCAGGCGGGGAACAACTTCCGCACCACCGAGGGACGCCGGGTGCTCTCGGTCGCGGAGACCGTCGCCGCGCAGGGTGTCGTCGGCGACCTCGAAAACGGCCCGTTCGAACTCAACGCGCCCGCGGAGACCGCGCGGAGCCTCTCCGGGGTCGATTTCGTCGTCATCGCCGACGCCCAGCGTTATGTGCTCGCTTCGCCGTATCCGGATCAGCTCCGGAGCACGCTCGACATCGGCGAGAGCACCGTCCTTTCCGGACGGTCGTGGGTCGGCGAGGTCGACGGTTCGATCGTGGCGCACGTCCCGGTGCTCGACGAAAAGGGCGGCACGGTGGTCCGCATGGTCGCGGCCGGCTCGAAGTCGCCCGGCTTCTTCGCCGGTTTCCTCGACTCGCCGGACAACGCGCTGCGGGTGCTGGGTGTCGCGCTGGTGATCGGCGTGAGTGGTTCGCTGCTGCTGGCGCGGCGGGTGAAGAACCAGACGCTCGGCCTGGAGCCGCACGAGATCACCGCGCTGGTGGAGAACCGGGAGGCGCTCCTGCACGGCATCAAGGAGGGCGTCGTCGGGCTGGATCCGCAGCACCGGATCACCCTGGTGAACGATCACGCCCGCGAACTGCTGGCCCTGCCCGACGACGCGGTCGGCCGGTCGGTCGAAGACCTCGACCTCAACGAGCGGATCCGCGACCTGCTCACCGGCCGCGCGACCGGCGCCGACCAGATCGTGCTGCGGCAGGGGAAGGTGCTGACCCTGAACCGGATGCCCATCGACGTGCGGGGCGCCGTCGTCACCTTGCGCGACCGCACGGATCTGATGACCCTGCGGGACGAACTCGACGCCAGCAGGCACGCCACCGACACGTTGCGGGCACAGGCGCACGAGTTCAGCAACCGGCTGCACACCATCTCCGGCCTGCTGGAACTCGGGGAATACGACGAGGTGCGCGGCTACGTCAGCCGGATCAGCTCGGCGCAGGGGGAGTGGCGCGCGGAGGTCGGTTCGCGGATCGGCGATCCGGCGGTGGCGGCGCTGCTGATCGCGAAGGCGTCGCTGGCCGCGGAACGCGGGGTCGGGCTGCGCATGGCGCCGGACAGCGAATTGGACCGGGTCGAGGACGCCCTTTCGACGGATTTGGTGACCGTGCTGGGAAATCTCGTCGACAACGCGCTGGACGCGCTGAGTTCGGCCAAACAGGGCGGCGAGCAGGGCTGGATCGAGGTCGGTGTGTGGCAGGAGGAGGACGAAGTGCGGGTGGAGGTCCGCGATTCCGGTCCGGGAGTCGCTCCGGAGATCGCGGAAGAGGTGTTCAAGCACGGCTTCACCACGAAGGCGGCCGCGCACGGGCAGCGCGGTCTCGGGCTCGCGCTGATCCGGCAGGCGTGCGTCCGGCGGGGCGGTTCCGTCGAGGTGCACAACTCCGGTGGCGCGGTGTTCACGGCGAGGTTGCCGCGATGATCCGGGTACTCGTCGTCGACGACGATTTCATGGTCGCGAAAGTCCACAGTGGATACGTCACGCGCACGGAGGGGTTCGCCGTGGTCGGGGTCGCGCACACCGGTGCCGACGCGATCCGCCTGGCGCGGGAGCTGAAGCCGGATCTGGTGCTGCTGGACGTCTACCTGCCCGATCTCGACGGGCTTTCCGTGCTGCGGGAACTGCGCGCCACCGAAGACGTCGACGTCATCCTGATCACCGCCGCGACCGACGTGGAAACCGTGCGGCAGGCGATGCGGGGCGGGGTCCTGCACTACCTGATCAAACCGTTCGAGTACGCGTCGCTGCGTGATCAGCTCACCCATTTCGCGTCGCTGCACCGGCGGCTGGACAGGCTGGCCGAGGCCGGGCAGGCCGACGTCGACCAGGTCTTCGGTGCGCGGCCGAGCGCGAAACCCGTGCTGCCCAAGGGACTCACCGCCGAGACCGCGCGGCTGGTGGAGACCGCGCTGCGGGGCGCGTCCGGCGGGATGTCCGCGAGCGAATGCGCCGAGGCGACCGGCGTCGCCCGGGTGAGCGCGCGCCGGTACCTCGAGCATTTCGTGGCGACGGGGAAGGCCGAGGTGACCCTCAAGTACGGCGGGACCGGCCGGCCCGAACGGCGTTACGTGTGGAGCTGACGGGGAGCAGCAGATCCTCGTCAGCGGCGCGGAGGCGGGCCAGCGGGCCGGTGATCGCGGTGGTGACGACGGCGATCAGCACGATGATCGTGTAGCCGAGCGCGTTGATCAGGCCGTGCTGCAGGCCGACGTTGGCGATGACCAGTTCGGTGATCCCGCGGCAGTTCATCAGCGCGCCGAGCCGCAGCGCCTGACGCCCGCCCTTGCCCGCCAGGGTCGCCGCCCCGGCGGTGCCGGCGAACTTCGAGAGCATGGCGACGGCCAGCCCCGCCGCCAGCAGCAGCCAGCCAGCCTGGCCACCGAAGGCGGCGAAGTTCGCCTTCTGGCCCACGCTGGCGAAGAACAGCGGAAGCAGGACCACCACCGCGAAGTCGTTCAGCTTCGCCCCGGCCCGGACGACGACGTCCTGGCCGCGGGGGAGGAGCACCCCGAACAGGAACGCGCCGATGACCGGGTGCAGGCCGATGGCGTCGGTGACGGCGGCGAACGCCACGGCCCCGGTGACCAGGAACGCCGCGATCGCCCGTTCGCCGGTGCCGCGCCGCGCCGCTCGCCGCAGGACGGCCGCCAGCGCGGGCCGGACAAGGGTGAACGAGACGATCAGCAGCACGACCGCGATCAGGCCGCGGACGACGACCGTGCCCGCGTCACCCGCCCCCGCGGCGGCGAGGACGACGGCCAGGATCGCCCAGGCCAGCCCGTCCCCGATCGACGCGACCGCGAGCGCGAGGGTGCCGGTCGGGGACCCCTCGACGCGGTGATCGGTCAGGATCCGCGCGAGGACCGGCATCGCGGTGATCGAGATCGCGAGCCCGAAGAACACCAAGTACGCCGCGAACGGGACGCCCGGCGGCGCGAACCACTCGCCCACCGAGGCGGCGAAACCGAAGCCCGCCGCGAACGGCACCGCGATCGTGCCCGCCACGATCAGGCCGATGCTGCGCCGGTCACCGTCGAGCAGCTCGGTCCGGAGTTCGCTGCCGAGCAGCAGCATGAACACGACGAGCCCGAGCTGCCCGGCGAGATCGATCGTGGTGAGCAGGGCGGGGGTGAACAGCGCGTGGTGCGCGCCGGGGACGATCGCGCCCAGCAGCGACGGGCCGAGGAGCAGCGCCCCGGCCAGTTCCCCGACCACCGGCGGCTGGCGCAGCCTGCCGCACAGCGCGCCTGCCAGGTGACAGACACAGAGGACGAGGGCCACCACGAGAAGGAACCGGGTGAGCTGCTCGAAGGCGGGCATGGTTCTTCTTTCCGTGCGATGGGCGGGTAGGGCGGGGGCGTCGGTCAGGTTGCGGTGAGCGAAGACGGAACTCGCGTGATCAGGAACGTGACTCGCGTGATCAGGAACGGATCTCGCGTGATCAGAGACGTAACTCGCCCGAACACGTCCTGTTCTCCGGACGGTCAGGCGGTGACGATCAGCGCGCTGTTGAAGCCGCCGTGCCCGCGGGCGAGCACCAGGGCCGTTCGCAGCGAGGCCTCCCGAGGCTGGTCCAGCACCAGGTCCAGCTCCGCGGTGTACGAAGACTGTCCGATGTGGATGGTCGGGGGGATCGCCGAGTCACGCAGTGACAGCAACGCCGCCGCGACGTCGAGTGGCGCGCCGCCTGCCGAAAGCCGTCCGGTCATCGTCTTCGGCGCGGTCACCGGGACACCGCGGGCGCCGAACACGGCGGCGAGGACGGCGGCCTCTTCGGCGTCCTGGGCGGGGACGCCGCTCGCGTCCGCGAACACGACGTCGACGTCCGACGCGGTGAGCCGGGCGTCGTCGAGGGCCAGTTCGATCGCGCGTCGCAGGGCAGGCGGGCGGCCGGAACCGGGTCGCGGATCGAACGTCGAGGCGTGGCCCGCGATGGCGCCGTACCGGTGTTCGGCACCGCGTTCCGCCGCCTGCGCCGGATCCTCCAGCACCAGCAGTGCCCCGCCTTCGCCGGGGACGCTGCCCGAAGCCGCCGCGTCGAACGGCAGGAACGCCCGCGCCGGATCCGGTTCCGGGCTCATCGTCCCGCTGCGGGTCAAGCACAGCCACGACCACGGGCACAGCGAGCCGTCGACCCCGCCGGACAGCATCACCGGGGTGCCGGAGCGGACGTTGCGCCGCGCCTTCGCGAGCGCGTCCAGGCCACCCGCCTGCTCGGCGACCAGTGCGGAGCCGGGCCCGCGCATCCCGTGCCGGATGGAGATCTGCCCGGTGTTCACCGGATAGAACCAGGCGAACGACTGGTACGCGCTGACGTGGGAGCCGCCCTTGCTCCACAACGCTTCCAGCTCGCGCTGGCCGAATTCGAAGCCGCCTGCCGAGGCCGCGGTGACCACACCGCAGGCGAACTCCGGCATGCCCGCCGGACTCACCCCGGAGTCGGCCAGCGCCTCCTCGGCGGCCACCAGCGCGAGCCTGGTCATGTGGTCGGTCTGGGGCAGGAGGCGGCTCGGCAGGTGGTCCTTGGGCTCGAAGTTCACCTCGCCCGCCACATGCGCCCGATAGCCCGACGTGTCGAACCGGCTCACCGGGGCCAGGCCACTGCGGCCGGCGAGGGTCGCCGCCCAAAACTCCTTCACCCCCCAGCCGTTCGGCGCGACCACGCCGATTCCGGTCACCACAACGGGGTCACGTTCGTCCTCACCCGGCACCGGGGGCGTCCTTTCTCTCGTCCTGCACGGAAGTTCAGTGGTTCTTGACGAAGTCCCAGAGGGACTCGGCGAGGTAGGCGACCATCTCCGGGGTGAGGACCGGGTGCACGCCCACCCAGAAGGTCCGTTCGGTGACGATGTCCGAAGTGGACAGATCGCCGACCACCCGGTGCGGCTTGTCTTCGTACGCCGGGTGCCGGGTCAGGTTCCCGGCGAAGAACTGGCGCGTGCCGATCCGGCGGGAATCGAGGAACCGCACCAGTTCGAGCCTGCTGAAGGGCGCGTCGGGCTGCACGGTGATCGCGAAGCCGAACCAGCTCGGATCGCTGTCCGGCGTCGGGCTCGGCAGGAGCAGGTTCGGGATGTCTTCGAGCGCGTCACGCAGCAGACGCCAGTTGTGCCGCCGCGCCTCGGCGAACGCGGGCAGCTTCGGGAGCTGGGTCAGCCCGAGCGCGGCCTGGAGATCGGTCGACTTCAGGTTGTACCCCACGTGCGAGTAGGTGTACTTGTGGTCGTAGCCGAGCGGCAGGGTGCCGAGCTGGTAGGTGAACCGCTTGTGGCAAGTGTCGTCCTCGCCGGGCAGGCACCAGCAATCCCGCCCCCAGTCCCGCATCGACTCCACCACGCGGCCCAGTACCAGGTTGTCGGTGGCCACGCCGCCGCCTTCGCCGGTGGTGATGTGGTGCGCGGGGTAGAAGCTGACCGTGGCCAGATCGCCGAAGGTGCCGGTGGCCTTGCCTCGGTAGGTCGAACCGAAAGCGTCGCAGTTGTCCTCGATGAGGAAGAGGTCGTTGTCTTCGGCGATCTTGGCGATTTCCTCGGCGGCGAAAGGGTTTCCGAGGGCGTGCGCGAGCATGATCGCCTTGGTGCGCGGGCCGATGGCTTCGGCGATCCGCTCCGGGGTGGGGTTGTAGGTCCCGAGTTCGGTGTCGACGAACACCGGGACGAGCCCGTTCTGCAGGATCGGGTTCACCGTGGTGGGGAACCCGGCCGCGGCGGTGATCACCTCGTCGCCGGGCCGCAGGGCGCGGTCGCCCAGCCTCGGCGACGTCAGCGTCGACAGCGCGAGCAGGTTCGCCGAGGAACCGGAGTTCGTCAGATAAGCCTTGCGTCGCCCCATGGATCGCGCGAACTGACGCTCGAATCTCGTGGCGATGGCGCCGGAGGTGATCCGCAGATCCAGCGCCGCGGCCACCAGCGCGACCCGGTCCTCCTCGTCCAGCACCGCACCCGCCGGATTGATCGGGGTGACCCCCGGCACGAACTTCGCGGCTTGGCGTTGTTCGGTGTGGTAGCTGCGGACCTGATCGAGGATCTGACGGCCTAGCTCGCTCATGCCATGCCCTTTCTCGCTCCGGGTGCGGGCTTCCCGGCAGACGATGCGGCGCCGGGTTCGAGCGTGGATCCAGCCGCCGCGCTCCATCCGCGCTCGACGCGGCGGGCCGAGCATTCATCGTGTCCTGAGCCGAATTCTGAGGAGTGGCGCCATGAAAGCACTCGTGCTGGCCGGCGGAACCGGAAGCCGCCTGCACCCGCTGACCTTCTCCCTGCCCAAACAGCTGATCCCGGTGGCGGGACGGCCGGTGCTCGAACTCTGCCTGGAGAACGTCCGCGAGCTGGGGGTGCGCGAGGTCGGCCTGATCGTCGGCGAGCACGCCGGCCAGATCGCCGACGTGCTCGGCGACGGGTCGCGGTTCGGCCTGCGGATCACCTACCTCCACCAGGATCGCCCGGCGGGGCTCGCGCACTGCGTGCTGCTGGCGAGCGATTTCCTCGGTGACGACGACTTCGTGATGTACCTGGGCGACAACGTGCTCGTCGGTGACGTCACGGCGGCCGCCGAACGGTTCCGCGCCGAGCGCCCCGCGGCCCGGCTGATGGTGGCGAAGGTGAGCCAGCCCAGCTGTTACGGCGTCGCCGAACTCGACGCCGACGACGCGGTGCTTTCGGTGGCGGAGAAGGCCGAGAAGCCGCCGAGTGATCTGGCCATCATCGGGGTCTACTTCTTCACCGGCGCGATCATCGAGGCGGCGCGCAGGATCGAGCCCAGCGCGCGGGGAGAACTCGAGATCACCGACGCGATCGCGGCGCTGATCGACGAGGGGCTGCCGGTGGTGGCGAGCCGGTTCTCCGGGATGTGGAAGGACACCGGCACCGTCGAGGAACTGCTGGAGTGCAACCGTTCCCTGCTTTCGGAGCTGCCGAGCCGGGTCGACGGCGAGGTCGACGCCGAGAGCGTGCTGCGTGGGACGGTGGTCGTCGAGGCGGGCGCCAGCGTGGTGCGGTCCACGATCCAGGGGCCCGCCCTCATCGGGGCCGGAAGCCAGGTCACCGACAGCCGGATCGGCCCATCGGTGTCGATCGGCGAGGACTGCGTCCTGACCGGGGCGGGCGTGACGGACTCGATCGTCATGGCGGGCGCGACCGTCCGAGGGCTTGCCGAGGTGACCGGCTCGCTGATCGGCCGGGAGTCCGAATTGGACAGTGATCTGGACAGTACTTCGGCTCCGTCGACACATCGGCTGCTGCTCGCCGACCGGTCCCGGCTCGGCCTCACCGCGGGACCGGCTCGATGACCGCGATCCGGAGCGAGACGATCGCCGAGCGGTTCACGCGGTCGGCCGAAGCCACCGACAGCCTGGTCTCGCCGAACGCCGACTTCGCGGCCTGGTTCGCGGCCCGGTCGGCCGCGCACTCCTACACCGTCGAGCGGGTGCCGCTGACGGAACTGCCCGGCTGGGGGTTCGAGCCGGGGACCGGCGACCTGCGGCACACCAGCGGCCGGTTCTTCGGGTTCACCGGCGTGCGGGTGCGGACCGGCCGCGGCGACTGGGAACAGCCGATCATCGACCAGCCGGAGATCGGCATCCTCGGCCTGGTGACCCGGGATTTCGCCGGGATACCGCATTTTCTCGTGCAGGCGAAGATGGAACCGGGGAACACCAACCTCGTCCAGCTCTCGACGACGGTGCAGGCGACGCGCGGCAACTACCTGCGCGCTCATCAGGGACTGCCCACCCCGCATCTGGAGCACTTCCTGCCACCGCGGCCCGGCCGGGCGCTCGTGGACCGGATCCAGGCCGAGCATTCGCAGTGGTTCCTCGGCACGCACAACCGGAACATGGTGGTCGAAACCGGACAGGACGTGCCGATCGGACCCGATCACCGGTGGCTCACCCTCGGGCAGCTCTGGGACCTTCTCGGCCACGACAACCTGCTCAACTCCGAGACCCGCACGGTGCTTTCGTGCGTTCCCGTCGCCCCTCCGCAGGCGGACACCGGTGACCCGTATCGGGACGCACTGCGGCGTTCGCTGGCCGGTCCCGGCCTCGACGACGACCTGCTGAGCTGGTTCAACGACGGCAAGGGGGCGCTGGAGCCGGTCGCGAGGACGTGCGGGCTGGCCGAGGTCGGCGGCTGGCGGCTGTCGGGCGGCCGCATCGGGCACGAGAGCGGCCGCCATTTCGAGATCGTGGGGGTCCGGGTCGAGGCGCCGACGCGTGAGGTGACCCGGTGGAGCCAGCCGCTGATCGAGCCTGTCACGCCCGGGCTGTACGGCTTGCTGGTCCAGCGCTTCGACGGCGTGCTGCGGGTTTTGATGCACGCCCGCGCCGACGCCGGTTCCGCCCGGTTCACCGAATTCGGGCCCACCGTCCAGTGCTGCGACACCGGTGACCGGCCGGTGCCCTTCCGCGCCGAGGTCGCCGCCGAACCGGGACCGGGCACCGTCCGGCACGACTCGCTGCAGTCCGAGAAGGGCGGCCGGTTCCTGAACGCGGTCAACCGTTACCGCGTCGTCGAACTGCCCGCGGACCGGCCGGTGCCCGCCCCCGACGGCTACCGCTGGCTGAGCCTGCGCCAGGCACTCGACCTGATGGCCCAGCCGGATCAGGTCAACATCCAGGCCCGAACCCTGCTCACCGCGCTGCTGAGCACCTGGTGAAAGGAGAAACGATGTCGTTCACCCCGGCCGAAACGGCCTATCTCGCCGCACAGACCTTCGCCCGGCTGGCGACCGTCGGGCCGGACGGCCCGCACGTCGTCCCCGTCGGGTTTCACCACGATCCCGAACTCGGCACCATCGACATCACCGGCCGGGACCTCGCGGCGAGCCGCAAGTTCCGTGACGTACTGCGGGAACCGAGGGTCGCGCTGGTCGTCGACGACGTCCCGCCGGGTTCCCCGCCGTCGCCGCGGGGCCTGGAGATCCGCGGCACGGCGGAGGCGCTGGGCACCGGGGACGACGCGCTGATCCGCGTCCGGCCCCGCCGGGTCGCGGCCTGGGGGATCGACGCCCACTGGAGCGAAGGCGTCCGAAGCCGCGACCTCACCACGAAGGAGCACAGCGCGTGATCGGCGAACTGCCCGCTTTCCCCTGGTCGGCCTTGATGCCCTTGCGCGCGCTCGCGGCGGGTCATCCCGGCGGCATCGTCAACCTCGCGCTCGGCACCCCTGTCGACCCGTCCCCGGACGTGGCGCGCGCCGCGCTGGTGGCGGCGTCCGACGCGCCGGGGCACCCGGCGACCGAAGGCACGCCCGAATTCCGGGAGGCGGCCACCCGCTACCTCAAGCGGCGGCTCGGCGCGGAGGTCGCCGAGACGGCCGTGCTGCCCGCCGTCGGCACCAAGGAACTGATCGCCTGGCTGCCGGCCGCGCTCGGCCTCGGCGCCGGCGACACGGTGGCCTACCCGCGGTTGTCCTTCCCCACCTACGACGTCAGCGCCCGGCTCGCCGGGGCGACGCCGCTGGCGGTGGACCTGACCGCGGGGCCGCCCGTGTCCGCGCCGAAACTGCTCTGGCTGAACTCGCCGTCCAATCCGGACGGCCGGATCCTCACCGCGGCGGAACTTCGCGAATACGTCGAATGGGGCAGAAAGCACGGCGTGCTCGTGGTCAACGACGAGTGCTACATCGAGCACGGGTGGACCGCGGAGCCGGTTTCGATCCTGCATCCCGACGTCAGCGGACCCGGCCACGAGGGCGTGCTCGCTGTCCATTCGCTGTCCAAACGGTCGAACATGGCCGGGTACCGCGCCGGTTTCGTGGCGGGTGACGAACGGCTGGTGCGCACGCTGCTCGAGGTGCGACGGCACGCGGGCCTGATCGTGCCCGCGCCGATCGCCGCGGCGATGACAGCCGCGCTGAACGACGACGACCATGTGGCCGAACAGCGGCTCCGCTACCTCCGCCGCCGGTCACTGCTGCTGGAAGCCTTGCTCGGCCGGGGTTTCCGGGTCGACGGCTCGGCGGGATCGCTGTTCCTGTGGGCGACCGAGGGCAGGCCGTGCTGGGACACCACGCGGGACCTGGCCGAGCTGGGCATCCTGGTGGCGCCGGGGGAGATCTACGGCCCGGCGGGGGAGAAGCACGTCCGGCTGGCGCTCACCGCCACCGACGAACGGATCGAGACGGCGGTGACCCGGTTGCGGCGGTGATCTCCCGCGTGCGGCGACGATGTTACGATTTTGGCTTCGCTGAGCCGAAATCCGGAGGCACCGAATGCTGCGTGGGCTGCTGCCCGGGACGAGACCGCTGCGCACCTCCAGGGATTTCCGCCTGCTCTGGCTGTCCGGTTTCGTGACGTCGTTCGGGACCGTGCTCACCCTGCTGGCGATCCCGGTGCAGATCAAGGAGCTCACCGGCTCCCCGCTCGCCGTCGGCCTGATGGGCACGGTCGAGCTGGTGCCGATGATCGTCTTCGGGCTCTACGGCGGCGCCCTCGCCGACGCGATCGACCGCCGTCTGATGGTGCTGTTCACCGAAATCGCCCTCGGCCTGCTTTCGGTCGGCCTGCTGCTGAACGTCCTGCTGGACCGGCCGCTGCTCTGGCCGCTCTACGTCGCCGTCGGCGCCGCGGCGGCGGTGGGCGGGCTGCAGGGCCCGGCGATGACCGCGATCGTGCCCCGGCTGGTGCCGCCCGAGCAGATGACCGAGGCGCTGGCGCTCAACTCGTTGCGCGCCAACACCTCGGCGATCGGCGGTACCGCCGTGGCGGGCGTGCTGATCTCCGTACTCGGCCTGCGGGCGGCCTATCTGATCGACATTGTCACCTTCGCGCTGTCCGCGCTGCTGATCTTCTGGGTCCGGCCGCAGCCGGTGGGCAAGCACGCGACGCCGCCCTCGCTGCGCGCGATGGCCGAAGGGGTCCGTTACGCGCTCAGCCGTCCCCTGCTGGTCGGCAGCTACCTCGTGGACCTGGTGGCCACGGCGCTCGCGCTGCCGTTCGCGTTGTTCGCCTTCCTGGCCGCCGACATCGGCGCGCCGTGGGTGCTGGGCCTGATGTTCTCCGCGACCGCGGTCGGCGGCCTCGTCGCGGCGGCGACCAGCGGCTGGTCGTCACGGATCCGGCGGCACGGCATCGCGATGCTCGTCGCGGCGGCCGCCTGGGGCGTGGCGATGATCGGCGTCGGGCTGAGCCCGTGGTGGTGGCTGACCCTGGTGATGCTCGCGTTCGGTGGCGCGACCAACTTCGTCGCCGATCTCTTCCGGGGCACGCTGTGGAACCACGTCGTCCCGGACCGGTTGCGCGGCCGCCTCGCCGGCATCGAGATGCTGGTGGGCTCCGCCGGGCCGCAACTGGGCGACCTGCGGGCGGGCCTGTTCGGCAGCCTGTTCGGGATCCGCCGCGCGGTCTGGACCGGCGGGCTGGCCTGTGTGGCGGGCATCGGCCTGGTCGCGACGGGCGCGCGTTCGCTCGTCCGGTACGAGTACCGGCCGGAGGAGTCGACGGCGTCGGTGAACTGACCACGGGCGGAGAGGCCCGAGGGGCGGGCGGCGATCCACCCCCCGGGCGCGGCTCAGGCGGGGACGGGCAGCATGCCCGCGGCCCGTGCCTTGTTCACCGCGTCGATCCGCGAGACCGCGCTCAGCTTCACGAAGATGTTGCGGAGGTGGCGTTTCACCGTGCCGATGGTGATGAGGAGCCGGCTCGCGATCTCGGCGTTGC
Source organism: Amycolatopsis sp. NPDC102522 (assembly GCF_055584485.1). Classification (NCBI taxonomy): domain Bacteria; kingdom Bacillati; phylum Actinomycetota; class Actinomycetes; order Pseudonocardiales; family Pseudonocardiaceae; genus Amycolatopsis; species Amycolatopsis sp. NPDC102522. The sequence continues at coordinate 222,946 of NZ_JBVJLY010000010.1, forward strand.
TCAGCGCCTCGGCGACCAGCAGGATGATCTCCCGCTCCCGGCTCGAAAGTCCCAGCTCACGGGGGCGCACGATGGACGCGATCCCGACCCGTGAGGTCACGATGAACACCAGTTCGTGGTCTCCGCTCACGCCGCGGACCACGGAGACCAGATGCTCTCCCGAAACGTCTTTCGGGAGGTACGCGCTGACGCCGGAGCCGAGGAAGGCTTCCGCGGAGCCGGGCTGTTCGCCCTGGCTGAGCACCACCACGCGGTAGCCGGGGCGCTGGCGGAACAGCCGCGCGAGACCCGCCGCCGGTGTCCGGTTCGGCGCCGCCTCCTCCATTCCGTACAGCACGACGTCGACAGGCTGGCGGTGCAGCACTTCGATCGCCTGGTCCACGCTGCCCACGGCGGCGCAGACGGCGAAGTTCTCCTCGGCGGCGAGGAAGGATTGCAGACCCATCCGGAAGACGGGGTTCGGCTCGACGACCAGGATCCTCGTGGCGTTGTTTGCGTACGGCAAAACATCTCCTTCCGGTCAGGAACGAACACGCGGAGTCACTGTCGTGCCTGTCGGAAGGAATTCTTTCGGTGACGAAGCATTTCGCGCCGTACACCTTTTGTTCTGGTTGTTCGAAACCGGATCAACCATTCTCGGAAAATGGTGTGATCGCAATTTGTAACCCCCAAGCAATACCTTCGTCCCCAGGAACACAACTCCCCGTGTACGCGTTTCTATCGAGCGCCTCGGGGGGCTCGTAGCTGAGGTTAACGACTCGCCGAAGGCTTGGAATCGTCCATTGAGGTGACCCGTCGGGGCGTCATCGGTAATCGTTCACAAGTGGACAAAGAGGACGAGTATCGCTATTTGGTCGCCGTATTCCGGGTAGTAAATGACTGAGTAATGTAGTCTTTACCCGGCGGTCCGGACGCTGGGATTCATCCTTTTGCCCGACGATTAATCGCGAATGTGATCCGGAGTCGAACGAGTGCCGAGAGTGATAGTCGAATGGGGTTTCGGCTGTTCTTCGTCCTACTTCGGCGAATGGTCTATCGGCGTCGCAAAGTATAGCACGCGAATTATCCTTGTCGATCGCCCCGGATTCCGCTAAAGGGGGCCGGGCGCGTCATCGCTCCGGGGGCGGGATCAGTACCGAGCGGCGGACGGCGTCCATCCGCGAGGCCGCGCCCAGTTTGGCGACGATGTTGTGCACATGCCGTTTGACGGTGCCGTCGCTCAGCTGCAGCGTCCTGGCGATCTGCCGGTTGGTCAGCGAGCGGGCCATGAGCCGGACGACCTCCTGCTCCCGCAGGGAGAGCACGGTGCGTTCGCTGGTGAGCAGGGCGGGGAGCGCCGCCTGGGGTGCCGAGACGAAGATCCATTCGTCGTTCTGCCCGATCTCGCGGATCACCGAGACCAGATGGTCGTCGGTGACCTCCCTCGGCAGCCTGCCGCGCACCCCCGGCCGCAGCAGCAGCTGGGCCGCGGCGGCGCGGGAGTGCCTGCCGACCAGCAGCAACACCTGCTGGTCGGCGCGGGCCTCCAGGATGCGGTCCAGACCGGCTTCGAGGTCGGCGCCCGGGTCGTCGTCACCCAGCAGCACGAGATCCGGCAGCTCCCGCATGATCAGCGGCGCGGCGGACGGCGCGTCGGCGGCCGAGCCGACCACCCGGAGGCCGGCGGCGCCGAGCACGGACCTCAGCCCGCCGCGGAAGACGGGGTTGCTCTCGACGATCAGGACGCGCGGACCGGTTCTCATCGGGCCTCCCGTGCCGTATCAGAGATCGAGCCGGATCCGGTAGCGGTCCAGCCAGGAGTTGAGCCACAGTGCCATCTCCAGGCCGCCGCGGTCATAGGACCGGCTCTGCTCCCGCAGGGGCTTGGCCAGCAGCGCGCGCACCCGTTCGCGGTCGAGCAGCGGCCGTACGGGCGCGTCCGGATCGGCGTCCACCCGGGCCAGTTCCGCCCGGAGCGCCTTCTCGTAGCCGGTGTCCAGCGTCGCCGGATACGGCGTCTTGGGCCGCTCCAGCACCGAACGCGGCAGGAGGTCGGCGACGGCGGCGCGCAACAGGCTCTTTTCCCTGCCGTCGAACGACTTCCACGCCCAAGGCACGCCGAAGACGTACTGCACGAGCCGATGGTCGCAGAACGGGACGCGGACTTCGAGACCCGCGGCCATGCTCATCCGGTCCTTGCGGTCCAGCAGGGTCTGCACGAACCGGGTCAGGTTGAGGTAGGAGAGTTCCCGCATCCGCCGTTGCGTCCCGCTTTCCCCGGCGAGCCGCGGGACTTCGGCGAGCGCGTCGCGATAGGCGCTTTCCCGGCGCGAGGGCAGGTCGAGTTTGGCGACCAGGCCGCGGTCCAGCAGCGACGTCCCCCCGAAGTACCGCGCCGAACCCGACGTGAGCCAGGGGAAGGTGTCGGCGCCGATCGCGTTCGGGTTGTGGAACCACCGGTAGCCGCCGAACAGTTCGTCGGCGGACTCCCCGGACAGCGCCACCGTCGCGTGCTCCCTGATCGCGCGGGAGAGCAGGTACAGCGAGGGCCACATGTCGCCCCAGTACGCCGGCGGGAGGTCGACAGCCCCCAGTACGGCGGCCCGGACGGCGGGGTCGGTCAGCCCGGCGCTGTCGAGGAGTACCTCGTGGTGGTCCGAACCGACGTGCGCGGCGACCTCTCGCGCGAACGGCGCGTCGGCCCCGCCCCGGACCGCGTCCGGGGTGAACACCGTGGCGGCGTCGGCGAAGTCGACCGAGAACGAGCGGATCCGCCCGGGGCTGTGGCGCGCGGCGAGCGCGGTGATCGCCGAGGAATCCAGCCCGCCGGACAGGAGGGTGCACAGCGGCACGTCGGACACCAGCTGCGCCCGGACGGCATCGGAGAGCAGTTCGCGCACGGTGGAGATCGTGGTGTCGAGGTCGTCCGTGTGCTCCTCGGCCCGCAGCGCCCAGTACCGCCGCTGGACCGTGCCGGAGGTGCTCACCCGGAGCGTATGGCCCGGCCGGAGTTCCGCCAGCGCCGAAAACACGGCGTGGCCGGGGGTCTTGACCATGTCCAGCGCTTCGGACAGCCCGTCGGCGTCGACGGTCCGCCGCACCGCCGGATGGGCGAGGACGGCCTTGGGCTCCGAACCGAACAGCACCCCGTCGGCGGTCCGGTGGTAGTACAGCGGTTTGACGCCCATCCGGTCGCGGACCAGCAGCAACTCGCGGCTCCGGTGATCCCACACCGCGAAGGCGAACATCCCGTCGAGCCGGTCCGCCAGGTCCTCGCCCCAGCGCAGATAGGCCTGGAGGACGACCTCGGTGTCGCCGCTGGTGCGGAACCGGTGGCCGTGGGCCGCCAGTTCCGTGCGGAGCGCGGCGAAGTTGTACACCTCGCCGCAGAAGGTGATCGTCGCCAGCGGCCGCCCGTCGCCGTACGCCGTCATCGGCTGCTTGCTCCCCACCGGGTCGAGCACCGCGAGCCGCCGGTGGCCGAGCGCCACCGGACCGTCGACGAACAGGCCTTCGTCGTCCGGCCCGCGGCAGGCCATGGTGGCGGTCATGGCCGCCAGCACGTCCCGGTGGCCCGCGAGATCCCGGTCGAAACTCGCCCAGCCGGCGATTCCGCACATGTCGTTCCTTTCGGTGGCGCGGACGGGGTCAGCTGGCCTCTCGGAGGCGTTCGTTGATCTCCGTGAGCAGCACCCGCGGCGTCTTCGCGCTGGCGACGATGTCGTCGCCGACGGTGATGCCGTAGTCGCGTTCGATGCGGTTCACCGTGTTGAACATGGCGAGCGAGTCGTAGCCGAGCGCCTCGAAGTCGACGTCCAGGATGTCCCCGGTGTAGTCGACGGTCTCGTCTTCGCCCGCGCTCTCGCTCAGCAGGACGAGCAGTTTGTCGAGGCTCAGGATGGTGCCCATGGGTTCTCCTCGGGGAGGGGTTGTCCGGCCAGGCCAGACAACCCCTTTCCCTTTGAGGGCCCTTGGAGCAGTTTCAGAGCGCGGCAGGGGCGGGCAGCCGGTCCGGCGGCGGGCCCTGCACCGGCCGGTAGCCGGTGACCTCCGTCGAGAGCAGTCCTTCGCCGTGCGACAACCCCGGCAACTGCTGGTCGAACCGGTGTACCTCACCGGTCGGCAGGGTGCCGCCGAGTTCGGCCCTCGTGCCGCGGATGCTGGACTCGGTCACCAGCCCGCCGAACTCGACCAGCCGGGAGAGCGTCGCGCTCACCGCGTCGGCGGGCAGTTCGATCTCGAACCGGCTGACCGGCTCCAGCACTTCTGTCCCGGCCTGTCGCAGCGCTTCGCCGAGCGCGAGCGGGGTGACCCGGCGGAAGTCGCCCGCGGCGCTGATCGGGCTGAAGTACCCGGTGCGGGTCACCGTCACCGCGCAGTCGACGACCTCCCAGCCGTGCAGGCCGCGCAGCAGCGCCGTTTCGACCGTTTCCCCGATCGCCTTGTGGAACGCCAGCGGCAGTGAGCCGAGCTCGACGTCCAGCCCGAAGGTCAGGCCCGAGCCCGGCGAGCCCGGCCCGACCCGCAACCCGAGCGTGGCGAAGAACGGGTTGCGCCCGTCGCCGATCTCCCACACCGATTCGCCGACGCCGGTAGGCCGCTCGACACAGACCGTCTGCGTCCCGGTGAACTCGACGGCCAGGCCGCGTTGTTCGGCGAGGGTCTCCCGGATGACCTCCTTCTGCACCTCGCCGTAGAGCCGCACCGTGATCCGCCGCGTCTCGTCGTCCTGCGCGACGGTGATCAACGGGTCCAGCTCGGCCAGTTCCCGCAGGCCGGCGAACAGCGCGGGGGTGTCCGACGGATCGACCGGCCGCACCACGGTCTCCAGGCTGGGCGGCGGGAAGTGCGCGGACTCCGTCCTGCCGTCGGCGGCGCCGATCCGGTCGCCGATCCGGATCTCCTTGAGCCCGCTGACCTTCGCGATCCGCCCGGCCCCGGCGGAGGACTCGACGGTGTCCACCCCGCGGTCGAAGACGCGGACCGCCGTGACCTTCCCGTCGAATTCGAGCAAGCCGCCGGGACCCGGCCGATGGAACCGGACATTTTCCCGCGCGCACAATTCACCGGAGAAGACCCGGACATAAGCGATCTTTTCCCCCGCGTTGCCGCGTTCGATCTTGAACACGTTCGCCCGCAGTTCGCCGTCGGAGGCGGCTTTCCCGGCTCCGCCGAGGAATTCGCGGATTCCCGCGGTCACTTCGGCGACTCCGTCCCCGGTACGGGCCGAACCGAAGAACACCGGGGAGACGAGGCCGCGGCGGGCCTGCCGGACCAGTTCCGCCCGATAGTCCTTCGCTGTCAACGCGTCCTCGTCTTCGAGGTAGGCGGTGAGGAAGGTGTCGCTGTGCTCGGCGAGCACTTCGGCGAGACCCGGTGACGGCGTGAGCTGTCTCGGCGCGCTGCGCGCCTCGACGGTTCCCAAACCGTCCACTTCGGACATCGCGACACAAGTCAGGCCGAGGCGGTCGGTCAGGTCGGCGAGCAGGCTCTCGTACCGGGCGCCGCCCCGATCGATCTTGTTCACGAAGACCAGGACGGGAATGCGCAGGCGTGCCACGGCGCGCATCAGCACCCTGGTCTGTGCCTGCACCCCTTCCACCGCGGAGACGACGAGGACGACACCGTCCAGGACGCGCAGGGCGCGCTCGACCTCGGCGATGAAATCCGGGTGGCCGGGGGTGTCGATCAGGTTGACGTGGACGTCGTCCAGTTCGAACGACACGACGGCCGAACGGATGGTGATGCCGCGGCGGCGTTCCATCTCCATCGAATCGGTCTGCGTGTCACCGCTGTCGACCCGGCCGATCCTGTCGATGACGCCCGCTTGATGGAGCAACCGCTCCGTGAGGCTGGTCTTACCGGCGTCGACGTGGGCGAGGATCCCGATGTTGACGTGCTGCATGGATGAATGGCTCCAGTGCTGTCGAAAGGTCCATACGACTGGGGGACTCGACAGCGCACCTCACACCATTCTCCTTTCGACGGAACATCGTTCGATTCGCGATCTTACCAGCAGAACAGCCCGGACAGGTGCCCTTCACTCGCCGTGCGCTCGAAGTCCTGTCGAAGCCGGCTTCCTAGCGTCCGAAGCCGAACCCGACTCCGGAAGGTAGACGCGATGCGAATTCTCTTTGTTGCCGCGGCAGGGGCGCACGTCCCGTGGATCGTCCCGCTGAGCTGGGCCTGCCAGCTGGCGGGACACGAGGTGCGGGTCGCCGTCCGCCCGCTCGGTGTCCAGGCGCTGTCGAACGCCGGGCTGGCGGTGGTGCCGCTCGGTGACGAGAAGGCCATCCAGGAGGCCCAGAACCGGCACGCGGGCCTGGCGTACAAGGGCAGCCCGCGCACCCTCAAGGGCAACTGGGTCACCCAGCCGGACCTGCTCGACCCCGAACTGCGGGTCGACATGGCCAGCCGGATCCTCGCCGCGGCCGAAGGACAGGCGGCCGACGCCGTCGAGTTCGCGCGGTCCTGGAAGCCGGATCTGGTGGTGCACGATTCGGCGGCGACCGTCGGCCTGGTGGCCGCGGCGGCGGCCGGTGTCCCGGCGATCGGGCACACCTTCGGCTTCGCGTTCGGGTTCGACTACCGCGCGCCCGAGCTGACGGCGGTCTACGAACGGTTGTTCACCCCGCACGGTCTCCAGCCGGTCTTCGACGAGGCGTACATCGACCCGTGCCTGCCCAGCCTCCGCGACCCGCACCGGATCCCGTGGGCGCCGATGCGCCTGGTGTCCTACAACGGGCCGCTGGTCGAGCCGGACTGGCTCGTCCGCCGGGACGACCGGCCGCGCGTCGTGGTCACCCCCGGCCTCACCACCACGTTGCTGGACAAGCTGATCGGCCGGATCGTCGACGGCGTCGGCGGGCTCGGCGCGGAGGTGATCGTCGCGGTCGACCGCGCCTCGCGAGCGGGTATCGCCGCGCGCGAGAACGTGCGGATCGTGGAGAACTTCCCGTTCAGCCTGCTGCTGCCGACCGCCGACGCGGTCGTCCACCACAGCGGCGTCGGCACCGGGATGAACACCGCGTCGAACGGCGTCCCGCAGGTCGTCATGCCGCAGAGCGCGGTCCAGGACTTCTGGGCCGAGAAGATCGTCGGCACCGGCGCGGGGATCTCCGTCCCCGACCCGGACACCGCCCCCGCCGACGCGATCGCCGACGCCGTCGGCGCGGTGCTCACGAAGCCCGAGTACCGCGACAGCGCGCAGGCCCTGAAGCGGGAGAACGAGGCGCAGCCCGCCCCCGGGCAGCTGGTCGGGCTGCTCGAAGAGTTCGCGCGCGGGGCCGACGCCTGCAACAGCCCGCTGGTCACCACGGCGTGAGCGAAGGGAACGAGATGACCGACTCCACCGAACGCCACGAGTCCACCGAACGCCACGATGTCATCGTCATCGGCACCGGCCTGTCGGGGACGATGCTGTCGTCGATTTTGGCGCGCAAGGGTTTCTCGGTGCTGATGCTGGACGGCACCCAGCACCCGCGGTTCGCCGTCGGCGAGTCGACGATCGGGCAGACGCTGAGCGTGCTGAAGCTGATCGCCGCCCGCTACGACGTGCCGGAGATCGCCGACCTGGCGAGTTTCAAGACCGTCCAGTCCCGGATCAGCAGCTCGCACGGGGTGAAGAGCAACTTCGGGTTCGCCCTGCACAGGGACGGCGAGGAGCCGGATCCGCGCGAGACCAACATGTTCCGCATCCCGTCGATGATGGGGCAGGCGGCGCACTTCTTCCGCCAGGACACCGACGCGTACATGCTGCACACCGCGATCCGCTACGGCTGCCAGGCCCGGCAGAACTACCGCGTGGACCGCATCGACCTCGGCGAGGACGAGGTCGTCGTGCACGGGGTGGACGGCACCAGCCACCGCGGCCGCTACCTGGTCGACGCCAGCGGGTTCCGCTCGCCGCTCGCCACCCAGCTGAACCTGCGGGAGCGGCCGAGCAGGCTCAAGCACCACGCCCGTTCGCTCTTCACGCACATGATCGGCGTCCAGCCCGCCGACGACCACCTCGGGTTCGGCCCGGCGGACCAGCCGCCGGTCCCGTTCAACGAGGGCACCATGCACCACATGTTCGAGCGGGGCTGGATGTGGGTCATCCCGTTCGACAACCACCCCGGCGCGACGAATCCCTTGTGCAGTGTGGGAATCCAGCTCGACCCGCGCCGCTACCCCGCCCGCCCCGACCTGACCGCGGAGGAGGAATTCTGGTCGCATGTCGACCGTTTCCCCGCTGTCAAACGACAGCTGGCCGGGGCGCGGACGGTGCGCGAATGGGTGCGCACCGACCGGATGCAGTACTCGTCGACGAAGACGGTGGGGCACCGCTGGTGCCTGATGTCGCACGCCGCGGGGTTCATCGACCCGCTCTTCTCCCGCGGTCTTTCGAACACCAGCGAGGTCATCAACGCGCTGGCGTGGCGGCTGATCGAAGCCCTGACCGAGGACGACTTCTCGGCTGACAGGTTCGAGTACGTCGAGAAGCTCGAACAGGGCCTTCTCGACTACAACGACCGTCTCGTCAACGGGGCCTTCGTCGCTTTCGAGCACTACGACCTGTGGAACTCGCTGTTCCGGGTCTGGGCGGCGGGCAGTGTGCTCGGCGGCAAGCACGTGCTGAACGCGTTGCGCGAGGCGCGGACCGTCGGCTCCGACGCGCCGTTGCGCGCGTTGGACGACACGAAGTACCCCGGGCTGTGGTGCCCGACGGACTTCTACTCCGAGCTGTACGAGGACGTCGTCGGCGCGTGTGAACGGGTGGACGCCGGTTCCCTCGCCGCGGACGAGGCGGCGGAGATGCTCGCCGCGAAGGTCCGCGCCGCGGACTGGATGCTGCCGCCGCTCGGCTTCGACCGGCCCGAGATCCGGTTCATCGACCCGACCGACGAGCGGATGGCGTCGATCGGGGACTGGGCGGCCGCGCATCCGCGGCCGGAGATCCGCGAGCTGCTCGCGTCCGCGGTCCCGACGCACTGACCCCGTCACCCCCGGCCGGTCGCCGGTCCTGCCAGGGACCGGCGACCGGCCTTTCGCTTTCCCTTGGACACGAAGGAGAATCCGCATGACAGACACCCAGGTGGTGGTCGCGGGCTGCGGCCCCGTCGGCGCCTTCCTCGCCGCCGAACTCCGGCTGGCGGGTGCCTCGGTGGTGGTACTCGAACGGCTCGCCGAACCGGATCCGCATTCGCGCGCTTTCCGGCTGCAGACCCGGACGCTGGAACTGCTCGACCACCGCGGTCTCCTCGGCCGCTTCGAGGCCACGGCGATCAAGATCCCGAAAACGCATTTCGCCGCCATCCGCCCGCCGCTGCTCGACCTCGACAAGCTCGACAGCGAGCATCCGTTCACCCTCGGCATCCCGCAGGCGCGGACCGAGGCCCACCTCGAAGCCCACGCCCGCGGCCTAGGCGTCGAGATCCGGCGCGGGCACGAGATCACCGGCGTCGACCAGGACGACGAGGGCGTGCGGATCTCCGTGCGCGGCCCGGACGGCGAGTACGAACTCACCGCCGGATACCTGGTCGGCTGCGACGGCGGGCGCAGCACCGTCCGGAAACTCGCCGGCATCGGCTTCCCCGGTCGCGCGGGCCAGGTCTCCGCGTTGCTCGGCGACGTCACGCTCGACGCGCCGGACGAGTTCCCGTCCGGGATCCCCGGCACGCTGCGCACCCCGCACGGGCTGGTGATGGCCGTCGGCATGCCCGGCGAAGGCATCCGGGTGTTCACCTGCGAGTTCGACCGTGAGGTGCCCGGCAGGGACGTGCCGGTGACGCTGGAGGAACTGCGGGCCGCGGTGCGCCGGGTGAGCGGTCGCGACATCGGGATGAGCGAGCCGACGTGGCTGGCGCGGTTTACCGATGCCTCCCGGCTGGCGGACTCCTACCGGAAGGGCCGGGTGTTCCTCGCGGGCGACGCGGCGCACGTCCACTTCCCGATCGGCGCGCAGGGGCTCAACCTCGGCCTGCAGGACGCCATGAACCTCGGCTGGAAGCTGGGGGCGCGGCTGGGCGGCCGGGCGGGGGAGGAACTGCTGGACACCTACGACCGGGAGCGGCGTCCCGCCGCGGAGCGCGTCATCCTGGAGACCAGGGCGCAGCTCGCGCTGATGGACCCGGCCGAGACCATCGACCCGGTGCGGGAACTGTTCCGCGAACTGCTCGCGATCGACGAGGTGAACCTGCACCTTTCGCGGCTGCTCACCGGTCTCGACGCGCGGTACCCGGCGCCGGAGGGCGCGCATCCGCTGGTGGGCGCGCTGGTTCCGCCGATCGAGCTGGACGGCGGGGTCCGCGTGGCCGAACTGCTGCGCGCGGCGAAACCGCTGCTGCTCGACCTGACCGGGCGGTTCCCGCTGCCGCCGGGCTGGGCGGGCCGCGTCGAGCGGGTCGAGCACAAGGCCGCCGGGGGAACCGGGCCCGGCGCGATCCTGATCCGCCCGGACGGGTACGTGGCCTGGGCGGCCGAGGACGGCGACCAGGGCCTCGCCGAGGCGCTGAGGACCTGGTTCGGCACTTCCTGAGCGACGAAGAAGGCCGCCTTGCCGGTGGGGGATCCGGCAAGGCGGCCTTTTCATCGGTGTCCTCTGTGGACTGTACACACAGGACGGACACGGGTTCCGGGCTCAGACGTCGATCTCGACGTCCTCGTCGACCTTGATGTTCTTCAGCAGGGCGCTGAGCAGGAGGCCGGCGGCGACCACCGGGACGGTCCAGAGGAAGACCTCCGAGATCGCGTCCGCGTAGGCCTGGTGCACCAGGGCCTGGGTTTCGGGCGCCAGCGAGCCGACCGACTCCGCCGAGGCGGTCTCCTGGGTCAGCCCGGCCGTCGTCAGCCGCGACCCGAGCCAGCCGGAGAACAGCGCGGCCATCACGGCGAACCCGACCGCGCCGCCGATCCGCTGGGAGAACGTCCCGGCCGCGATCGCGGCCCCCATGTCGGCCTCGGGCGCGGTCACCTGGATCGCCACCAGCAGCGGCTGCATGCACAGCCCGATCGCGATCCCGAACAGCGCCATGTACGCCATCAGCAGGAACTGGCTGGTGTCCGGCGTCATGCTGGAGAACAGCAGGAGCGAAACGATCCCGAGCGCGGTACCGAGCACCGGGGCCCACTTGTACCGCCGCCACTTGGTGATCAGGTTGCCGCTGACCGTCGAAACCACCATGAGGGCGAGGATGTTCGGCAGTTGCAGCAACGCGGTGTTCGTCGCGGTGCGCCCCATGGCCAGCTGCACGAAGAGCGGCACGAAGGCCGGGACGACGGTGGCCCAGGTGTGCACGAAGACGTTGGCCAGGCAGGCGAGCGTGACCGACGAGACCTTGAACATCCGCGGCGGCATGATCGGCTCCGGCGCCGTGAGCTGCCTCGCCACGAACAGCACCAGTAGCACCGCGGACGCGCCGATGAGCAGCAGGATGGTGGAGGAGCCCCAGGCGTATTCGCCGCCGCCCCACGAGGTGACCAGGGTGATCGCCGCGACCAGGCCCGCCAGCAGGACGAAGCCGAGGAAGTCGATCGGCCGGTCGGACCGCTTGGGCGGGAGCTTCAGCGTGCGGAAGATCGCCACCAGCGCGATCAGGCCGAGCGGCAGGTTGATGTAGAAGATCCAGCGCCACGACAGCGCGTCGGTGAGCAGGCCGCCCAGCAGCGGTCCGGCGATCGCGCCGACGCCGAGCACACTGCCGAACATGCCCATGTACTTGCCGCGTTCGGCGGGCGGGACGACCTCCGCGATCACGGTGATCGTCAGCACCGTCAGCCCGCCGGCCCCGATCCCTTGCAGGGCACGGAAAGCCACCAACTGGAACATGGTCTGCGCCAGCCCGCTGAGCGCGGAGCCGACGAGGAAGGTGGTCAGCGCGAACAGGTACAGCCGTCGCGTGCCGAACATGTCGGAAAGCTTGCCGTACAAGGGAGTGGTGATCCCCGCGACGATCACGTAGGTGTTGAAGAGCCAGGAAAGGTAAGGCAGTCCGTCGAGTTCGCCGACGATCTTCGGCGCGGCCGTCGACACGATCGTCAGGTCCAGCGCGCTGAGCGTCATGCACACCATGATCGAGATGACGATGACGCGCAGCTGGCCGCGCTGGAGCCTGCCCGTCTGCGCTTCTTGTTCTGTGGCCATTTCGGTGCCTTCCGGTGGATGAGGGCAGGATCGGGCGCCGGCCCTCCCCCGGGAAAGGGCCGGAAAGTGCGGTGGAGCTCAGAGACCGCGTTCGAGCAGGTCCAGTGCTTCGTCGACGAGGTCTTCGACGGTCTTGTCCGAAACCGACCACGAGGCCCTCGCCGCGCAGTGCATCGCGCCGAACACCGAGGTCACGAGCAGGCTCGGGTAGATCGGATGCGGGGAGGCGTCACCCAGTCGTTCGGTGACGGCGTCGATCAGGGCCGGGAAGATCTCTTCTTCGTCTTCGGGTTGAGCCAGCGTGAGTAGTTCGGGATGTCGTTGCCAGAGCTCGAGTTCCTCCGGCGACGGCGCGTACGAATCGGCGATCTGCTTCGCCACGCCCCGCAGCGACCGCAGCGGCGTTTCGTCCGCGGGCTGGGCGTTGAACAGGTCCAGGAGTTCCTGCGCCGTCCAGTTGCTGTCCGGCGTCAACGCTTCGTCCTTGCTGGAGAAGTAGTTGAAGAACGTGCGCGGGGCGATGTCGGCCGCCGTGCTGATGGCGTCGACGGTCACCTCGCCGGGACTGCTCGCCAGGGCGAGCCGGACGGCGGCCATCTTGATCTCGTGCCGTTTCCGGGCGCGATGACGTTCCCTGCGGGACATGGATTGCAGAGTATGCCAACTTTGCACGGTCTGCAAGTTAGAGTAGGTGAGCTTCCCGTACCGCCAGTGCTCAGCCTTCGGTGGCATGGGTGAGCGCCACCGCCATCGTGTCCTCGTCGGCGGGCCACGTGCCGTAGCGACGGCGCCAGTACATGAGCGGGCTCCGCGCTTCGTGCGCCGCGCCGTGCGTGAGCGCGCCCAGCACCACGACGTGGTCCCCGGCGTCCACGGTCCGGACGACCTGGCATTCGGCGTGCGCGACCGTGTCCCACGGCAGCCACGGGAGCCCCGATCGCGGACTGGCTTCCCAAGGCACGGATGCGAACCTGTCGCTCGTACGGGAGGCGAAGAGCGCGGAGGTGTCCTCGCGGTTGTCGCGGAGGAAGTTGACCACGAAGCCGCCGCGTTCGACCAGCGCGGCGAGCACGGAACTGGCGCGGTGCAGGCAGACCAGCAGCAGCGGCGGGTCCTGCGAGACACTGCACGCGGCGCTGCACGTGACACCGACGGGCTCGCCGCCACCGTCCAAAGTGGTCACCACGGTGACGCCGGAGGGGAACGCGCTCATGATCGACCGGAACGTCTCCGGATCGACCACCTGGTGGGGGAGTGGGGTTTCCGTCATACCGCTCACGGTGCCGACCGCCCTTCGAGGACGGCTGGTGCCCGCCGGGAGCCGGGCCGGGGCGGGCCGGGGGTGAGGCGGCGGTGAGTGGTGGGTCCAGGTGGTCGTGAGTGGTAAGTGTCGTTCTAACGACACAAAACACTCACGACCAACCCGACCACCGCCTCACCGCCGCTCCGCCTCACCGCAGCCCTGTCTCACCGCCGCCCTACCCTGCAGCCCAGCCCTACAGCCGCCGCCCTACAGCGGCGGCCCGAACCAGGTGCGCAGCGCGAGGTCCAGGCCCGCTTCGTCCGCGTCCGGATCGCCCGCCCAGCAGACGTAGCCGTCCGGCCGCACGAGCATCGCGGGCCCCTCGAACTCCCCTTCGACGGCCGTCACCCGGTCCTTCCACCGTTCCGCGGACGCGCCGGCCAGCACGCCGAGGCCGTCGTGGAAGTACCCGCTGAGCCGTTGGACGCCGTCGGGGGTCAGCACGTCCAGGTCGGGCATGCGCGCGCCGGTGAGGGGGTGCTCGCCGGGCAGGTCGTACCGGACGTCGAGCGCGGAGCCGAGACCGGTGAAGTGGCGGTTCACCTGGTCGATGCGCAGGAGATCGGTGAACGTCTCCCGGACGGCGTCCAGCCGGGGGTCGGGGTCGAACAGCGCGCACTGCGTCCGGGTGTTGCGCAACACCGTCTGCCCCACCGGATGCCGCTCGGTGTGATAGGTGTCGAGCAGTTCGGCGGTGCCCCACCCGTTCACCGCCGCCGCGAGTTTCCAGCCGAGGTTCATCGCGTCCTGCAGCCCCATGTTCAGCCCCGGCCCGCCGGACGGGAAGTGCACGTGGGCCGCGTCGCCCGCGAGCAGCACCCGGCCTTCCCGGTATCGCTCGGCCTGGCGGGAGACGTCGGTCAGGCGCGTGAGCCACTGGATCCCGGTCAGGCCGCAGTCGTGCCCGACGAGTTCGGTGATCGCCTCGCGCATCTCCGTCTCGGTGACCGGCAGGCCGCGGTCCGGCCAGACGTGGTCGTAGCGGAACACCATGGCGCGGTAGATCCCCGGCTCGAACAGCGGCACCGCCGAGAACCACGCCCGCAGGTCGCGCCGGATGACACCGTACGGGCGCAACGGCCCCATACCCTCGCCCTTGGGCAGTTCGCCCGAGAACTCGGCGTCCGCCATGAGCACGGCGAGCCCCGGTTCCTGGCCGGGGAAAGGGATCCCGGCCAGTTTGCGGGTCCGGCTGCGGCCGCCGTCGCAGCCGACGACGTAGCCCGCCCGCACCCGGTATTCGCCGTCCGGCCCGGTGATGGTGGCCGTGACGCCGTCTTCGTCCTGCGCCAGCGCGGTGAGTTCGTGCCCCCGGCGGATTTCGGTGCCGAGCTCTTCGGCGCGCGCGGTGAGCAGGCGTTCCGTGTCGACCTGTTTCTGGTACAGGCCATAGGGATGCCGGGTCTCCAGGGCCTGGTAGTTCAACCCGACCGGGAGGCTCGCGAAGTGCCCGCCCGAGAGCAGCGGCGCGCCGTCGAGGAACCGGTCGTGGATACCGCGCAGTTCGAGGAGTTCGATGCTGCGGGCATGGATGCCCAGCGCCTTCGAGAACGCGTAAGGCTCTTCCAGCCGCTCGACGACCAGCGGGCGGACCCCGGCCAGCCGCAGTTCGGCGGCGAGCATCATTCCGGTCGGCCCGCCGCCGACCACCAGGACGTCGTAGTCCACTTCACTCCCTCAGTTCGGTTTGACGGCGATCACGAAGTGGTCGCGCGTGATGGTGTCGGTCCGGAAGGCCCGTTCGTTCCGGAAGCCGGCCGCGGCCAGCCAGCCCTGGCACTCGGCGACGCTGTACTGCGAGTTGTCGTCGCGGATGATCGCGCTGTTGATGCGCTGCAGCAACGTGTCGAGCCGTTCGTCGCCACGGTCGATCATCGCGTCGTAGACGACGATCGCGCCGCCGGGCCGGAGCGCGGCGTAGGCGCGGTCGATCAGGTCGAGCCGCGATTCGGTCGGCCAGTCGGCGAGGACGTGGCCCAGGATCAGGACGTCCACCGCGGGCATCAGTTCGGCGAAGAAGTCGCCGCCGGTGAACTTCACCCGGTCCGCCACGCCGAGGTCCTTGAGCAGTTCGTCCGCCAGCGGCGCCAACCCCGGCAGGTCGAAGACCTCGCCGGACAGATGCGGGTGGGCGAGCGCGATCCGTGCCGCGACGTTGCCCCGCGCGCCGCCCACGTCGGCGAAGCTGCGATAGCGGCTCCAGTCGATCTCGCGGGCGAGTTCGTCGCCGGTGAACCCGTTGTGCGCGTCCATATGCGCCATCACGTGCCGGGCCTTGTCGAGGTCTTGGTAGAACGTCGGGTACGCGGCGGGGCCGAGGCCGGCCACCGGCGAGGTCGCCTTGCCCTCCCGCAGCGCTTCGGTGAGCTTGCCCCACGCGTGGTAGTGCATGTTCGCGTGCTGTTTGGCGGTCCCGCCCAGGTACGTCGGGGCGCCGGGGACCAGGAATTCCGAGGCCAGCGCGCTGTTGCGGTACTCGGTGCCGTCGCTTTCGAGCAGGCCGAGTTCGCACAGGACGTCCAGGAATTCCGGGAACAGGCGGTGTTTCACGCCGAGGGCCAGCCGGGTGGACTCGGCGGTCGCGGGGGCTTCGGCGAGCAGTTCGAACACGCCGAGTTCCACGGCGCTCTGCATCGCCTTCGCCCGGAAATAGGCGGTGTTGAGCTCGATCACCGAACGGGCACGAGCCACCGCGGTCGTGGTTTCTTCGGGCATGGGAAGACCTTTCGCTCGCCGGCGCGGCGGGAACCACACCGTGGGACGGCGATCACCGTGACAGCGCCGGTTCGCGTGCCCGTCGAGCGCGCCGCGTCCAAGACGAGTCGAGGACGGTACGAACGCGGACGCGCATCCTCGCCCGGTAACTGCGGCGGAGAGAGGTGGCGGATGCGGCGAGCGCGACGAGTGGTGGTGACCGGGATCGGGGTGGTGGCCCCGGGCGGGATCGGCACCCGGAACTACTGGGATCTGTTGACCGCCGGGAGAACGGCGACCAGGACCATTTCCCTGTTCGACGCGGGCCCCTTCCGGTCGAGGGTGGCCGCGGAATGCGACTTCGACCCGGTGGCGGCCGGGCTGAGCCGACGTCAGATCCGGGCGTGGGACCGGACGACGCAGTTCGCCGTCGTCGCCGCGAGGGAGGCGATGGCCGACAGCGGGCTCGGCGGCGTTTTGACACCCGAACGAACCGGCGTGATGGTCGGCACCGCGTGCGGGATGACGATCAGTCTCGACCGCGAGTACGCGATCGTCAGCGACGAGGGGAGCGGCTGGCTGGTCGACGACCGGCACGGCGCGCCCTATCTGTACGACTACTTCGTGCCGTCCTCGATGGCGAAGGAGATCGCCTGGGAGACCGACGCGCAAGGCCCGGTCGGCATCGTCTCCACCGGCTGCACCTCGGGGATCGACGTGCTGATCCACGCGAGTGACCTGATCGCCGACGGCGCGGCCGACGTCATGCTCGCCGGTGCCTCCGACGCGGCGATCTCCCCGATCACCGTGGCCTGTTTCGACGCGATCAAGGCCACCACGCCGCGTAACGACGATCCGGCGACCGCGTCCCGGCCGTTCGACCGCACCCGCAACGGGTTCGCCCTCGCCGAGGGATCGGCGCTGGTCGTGCTGGAGGAGTACGAGCACGCCCGGCGGCGCGGCGCGCACATCTACGCGGAGATCGCCGGGCACGCGTCCCGCAGCAACGCCTACTCGATGACCGGTCTCCGGCCCGACGGCGCGGAGCTCGCCGACGCGATCACCTCGGCGCTCGACATGGCGCGGCTCGACCCCACGGCCCTCGACTACGTCAACGCGCACGGGTCCGCGACGAAGCAGAACGATCTGCACGAAACGGCGGCGTACAAGCGAAGCCTCGGCGCGCACGCCCACCGGGTGCCGGTCAGTTCGATCAAGTCCATGATCGGGCATTCGCTCGGTGCCGTCTGCGCGCTGGAGGTGGTGGCCTGCGCGCTCGCCATCGAGCATTCGGTGATCCCGCCGACGGCCAACCTGACCGAGCCGGACCCCGAACTCGACCTCGACTACGTGCCGATCACCGCCCGCGAACAGCGGACGAACGCGGTGCTGAGCGTGTCGAGCGGCTTCGGCGGCTTCCAGAGCGCGATGGTCCTCACGCGACCCTGAACCCGGAAGTACGTGAAGGCCCCCTTCATTGCGCTAGGCGCAATGAAGGGGGCCTTCACGTACTTGGGCAAGACCCTCACGGCATGGACTGCAGCAGGTGCTCCGCCGAACGCGGCCGCTCGACGCCGACCAGGACGTCGTGATGCAGCTGGTGCAGGGGTTGTGAAGGGGCGATCCCGAGCTCGCGGTCGAGAGTGCGCTGAAGGCGCTGGTAGGTCTCGAGCGCGTCCGCCCGCCGCCCGACGGCGTGCAAGGCCACGATGAGCTGTTCGTGCAGCCATTCGTCGTAGGGATGCGCGTGCGTCAGGAAACGCAGCTCCGGGATCAGCTCGCGGTAGCGCCCGAGATGCGCGTCGGCGAGGGTCCGCATGCGCAGGGCGCGCATCCTGATCTCGTCGAGGTGGGTGATGTAGGGCGTGAGGATCGGGCCCGCCGGGATGTCCGAAAGCACCGGTCCGCGCCACAGTGCCAGTGCCGCGCGGAGCCGGTCCGCGGCCTGGACGGCGTCGCCGGCGATCAGCGCGGCGCCGCCTTCCTCGGTGAGCCGTTCGAAGACGAACGTGTCGATCTCCGCCGGGTCGGCGTGCAGGATGTAGCCGGGGGCGCGAGTGGTGATGAACGGCCCGGAAAACCTTGCCCGGTAACGTTTTCGGAGCTGGTAGATGTAGGTCTGCGCGGTGGTCAGCGCGCTGCGCGGCGGCTGCTCGCCCCACAGTTCGTCGATGATGGCGGACCGGTCGACGACCTGGTTCGCCCGCAGCAGCAACTGGGCCAGTGTCCACCGGATCTTGGTGGCCGAAGGCAGGTCGAGTTCTCCGTCGAAGTGGACCTCGAGCGGTCCGAGCAAGGTGAAGATCATGCCTCCTTGCTACTCGCCCCTGCCCCGCCTCCGGAAGCGGAATCGCCTTAAGTGGCAGGGAAAACGGGCTCCTCGACGAGTCCGCATCCCTCCGGGGAAACAGTCCGGCTCAACCACGGGGTACCCCTCGTGCGGCCCGGCGGCGGGGCACCGGTGTGGCGCCCCGCCGCCCGCTCAGCTCTCGTCGACGATCGCGACCGCGCGGGCCCAGCCCGCCCCCGCACCGGCGAGCTTCACCGGCAGGCAGCTGACGGTGAACCCGGTCGGCGCGGGCAACGCGGCCAGGTCGGCCAGCCGCTCGATCTGGCAGTACTCGCGTTCCCTGCCGAGGAAGTGCGCCGGCCACAGCACGCCGTCGTCGCCGGTCCGCTGGTACTCGCGGATCATGTGGCCGAACGGCGCGTCCAGGCTGAACGCGTCGGTGCCGATCACCCGCACGCCCAGATCGAGCAGGAACGCCGTGGCCGACCGGTCGAGCCCGGTGAAATCGGTGAAGTAGGCCGGGGTGCCGGACCGGACGTCCGCCCCGGTGCGCAGCAGCACGATCTCGCCGGGACCCGGCGTGTGCCCGATGTCCGAACAGGCGCGGCGCAGGCGAGCGGCGTCGACCGTGCCGGTGCCCGCGTCGCTGATGTCGAGCAGGACGCCCGGCCCGATGAACCATTCGAGCGGTAGTTCGTCGATGTGGCGCGGTGTCCCGTACGACGTTTTCGTGCCGTAATGCGACGGCGCGTCCACATGGGTGCCGGTGTGCGTCGTCAGCGTCATCGTGTCGAGGCTGAGCAACTCGCCGTCGGGCAGCACGGCCGGATCGAAGTCGAGCCCGTGGTTGTCCCGCATGCCCTCGGCCATGTGCACGGCGCCCTGGGCGGGGGAAAGCACCTCGTGCACCACGGGATTCGGCTCCCAGACCTTCGCGTCGACAGGCGTCGAAAGATCGATGATCCGCATGTCAGACCTCCTCGGCCGGGACGGCTTTCGCCTGCCGCAGCCCGACCTCGCGCAGGACGCCGTCGAGGTCCGCGGTCACCGAACCCTTGGCCGCCAGATGACCGTCCGGCCTGATCAGCGCGAAGCCGCCCTCGGGAATCCCGACCGCGGTCCGGACCGCCCGGCCGGGGTCGGTGAGCGGCCTCGCCCCGCAGCTCGGGACGGGTGCCGCCGACAGCGTGCGGACCGAGACGGCCGCCCCGTGCCCGTCGATGACGTCGTCCAGCGCCGCGGCCACGGCGGCCGCGTCCGTGCCCTGCCCGGCGTCGGCCAGCAGCGTCCACCGGGGGTCGGTGAGTTCGGCGGCGATCGCCTGCCAGCCGGGATGCGCGGCGGCCTGCCGTGCCGACCAGGCCACCCGATGGCCCGGAAGCAGCCCGTCCCCGTTCCCGGACGGCAGGCTGAGCGGGCTGGCGGCGTAGTCGAGGGCCAGCCCGGACATGGTGGTCATGATCTTGCGTTCGACGCGCCGCTTCAGCGGTTTCACCAGGTCCAGGAAGCCCAGCCCGAGCGGCAGGGCGATCGGCGCGACGGCGTTGCGCAGGGCGATCAGCGCGGTCGCGGTGCGGGTGGTGCGCATCAGCACTTCACCGACCGGCGTGCGCTCGTGCTGGTAGCTGTCGAGCAGCTCCTCGCTCGCGTGTCCCCGGACGACATCGGCGAGTTTCCACGCGAGGTTGTACGCGTCCTGGACGCCGGTGTTCATGCCCTGTCCCGACGCCGGGCTGTGCACGTGAGCCGCGTCCCCGGCGACGAAGCACCGGCCCTCGCGCATCCGGTCGATCATGCGCTGCTGGATGGTGAACACCGAGACCCAGGTGGGCCGCTCCACCCGGACCTCGCGGCCGAGCGCGCGGGCGATCTTGCCCTGGAACCGGTCGGCGACCAGGCGGGGGTCGTCGGACTGGGCGACGTCGGCGGTGTCGACCAGCCGCCACTTGCCCGGCGTGGGGAACGGCACCATCAGCACCGTCCCGTCGCCGCCGTGGATCCAGTGCAGGCTGTCGCGCGGCAGGTCCGCGTCGATGACGGCGTCGGCGATCAGCCACGTCTCCGTCGACTCGCCCGCCAGGTTCAGCCCGAGCGCGCGGCGGACCGTGCTGTGCCCGCCGTCGGCCCCGATCAGCCAGGGGACGACGCACCGTTCCTCCCGGCCGGAGGTGTGCCGCAGCCGGCCGGTCACCTGGTGCTCGTCCTGGTCGAGGCCGGTGAGTTCGACCCCCCATTCGACTTCGACCCCGCGTCCGGCCAGCGCGGTCCGCAGCACCTCTTCGGTGAGGACCTGGTCGATCTGCAGGGTGAAGGGATACCGGGTGGGCAGGTGGTCGTAGCCGCTGCCGAACCGGATCATCGCGCGGCCGTTGCGGTGCATGGTGAAACCGTCGACCCGCTGACCGCGGCCGAGGATCTCGTCGGACAGGCCCATCTGTTCGTAGATCTCGAGGGTGCGGGCGTGGGTGGCGGTCGCGCGGCTGGTCACCGCGGGACCGTCGGCGCGGTCGACCACCCGCACCCGCACACCGCGGCGGGTCAGTTCGAGCGCGGCGGTGAGGCCGACCGGTCCCGCTCCGGCCACCAGGACGTCTGGGATCTGCTCCATCAGCGGTTCACTCCTTTTCCGGGCAACCCCGGGAGAGTCCACTCCGGACTTCGATTCCCGGACGCCGCCCGTTCGAGCACCGGCTCGGCGGGCGCTCGAACCGCGGCCGAACGCCGTGCCGCACCGTCGGATCCCGACCAAGGCAGGAAAGGAGCCGACTCGATGCCGGAAGAGGAGCACGTGGTGGCGGGTCCGCCGCTCGCGGTGCTGGGCGGGCTGCCCGGCGGGCCGCGGGTGGAGCAGCTGCTCGAACGGGCCGTCGGCGCCGCGCCCGGCAGGCTGGCGGTCGCCTCGCTCACCTATGCCGAACTCGACCGCGCCTCGACCCGGTTCGCGCTGGCGTTGCGGGCGCGGGGGATCGGGCGGAGTGACGTCGTGGCCTTGCCGATGGCGCTCGACCGGCGGTTCGCCATCGGGTTCTTCGGGATCGCGAAGGCGGGGGCGGTGAGCGCGCTCGTCAATCCGCTGCTGCGGGAAGAGGCGCTCGCGCACGTGCTGGCGCTCTGCGAGGCGAAGACAGCGTTCGTCACCGAAGGGCAGCACCGGGTGCTCGCGGCGGTCCGGGACAGGTTGCCGGCGCTCGAAAACATCTTCCTGCTCGGCGAAGGCACGGAGACCGGTCTGTCCTCAATGGACGATCTGATCGCCGCGACCCCCGAGGCGGCGCTGCCGGAACCCACGGCCGGGCCGGATGACCTGGCGTGCCTGCAGTTCACCAGCGGGACCACCGGACCGGCCAAGGCCGTGCGGCTCAGCCACCGGAACCTCACCGTCAACGCGGCCCAGACCGCCTGGTGTCACCGGCTTTCGGCGGATTCGGTGCTGGTGAACCATTTGCCGACGTTCCACCTGATGCATCTGACCATCGGCGTCACCGTCGCGGCCCGGCACGTGCTGTGCCCCGGCGACGATCTCCTCGGGGCCGTCGCGACGGCCCGCGCCGAGGGCGGGACGCACTTCTACAGCCTGCCGGTGCGCCTGGCCCGGCTCGCCGCCCGGCCGGAGTTGCCGACGCTGCGGGTGCCGTCGCTCCAGGCGATCCTGTCCGGTGGTTCGGCGATGCCACCGCCCGCGACGGACACGCTGTCCGCCGCGTTCGGTGTTCCTGTCGTCCAGGGATTCGGGCTGGCGGAGACGGCGCCGTCAACCCACCTCGGCAGCCTCGACCGGCCGAAGACGGGTTCGTCCGGCCCGCCCGTTCCCGGCACGTCCGCCCGCGTCGTCGACCTCGACACCGGCGCCCCGCTCGGGCCGGGCGCGAACGGGGAGATCCAGGTGCGCGGCCCGCAGCTGATGCTCGGCTACCTCGGCCGGGACAGGGACGAGGATCTGCCGGGTGGCTGGCTGGCCACCGGGGACGTCGGCCACCACGACGAGGACGGCTACCTGTTCGTCGTGGACCGGATCAAGGACGTCTTCAAATGCGACAACTGGCTGGTGACCCCCAGCGAGATCGAGAAGGTGCTGAGCAGGCATCCCGGTGTCGCCGACTGTGTCGTCCTCGACCTGCCCCACGAGTTCAGCGGCGCCGTCGCGCACGCCGTTGTCGTCCCCTCGGCCGGGCAGGCCACGGCGGAGGAACTGGCGTCGTTCGTCAACACCCGGCTGCCCTACTACGAACATCTGCACGGCGTCCACTTCGTCGACTCGGTCCACCGGTCGCCGACGGGCAAGGTGCAGCGGCGTGATCTGCGAGAACAGTTGATGGCGAAGACAAGGAGATAGCGTGTTCATCTTCATCGACCGGATGACCGTGACCGGTGACCTGGCGGACTACCAGCGGATCATCGGCCGGATTTCCGAACATATGGCCGCCCAGCCCGGTTTCCGCTCCCACCGGCTGTACCGGAACTCGAAGAATCCCCTCGAATACGTGGAAATCGCCGAATGGGAGAACGCGGAGCTGCACAAGGCGGCCACCGGGCAGGCGGGATTCCGCGAGCCGCTCGGCGAGCTGCTGAAGCACGCGACCGTCGATTTCGCCACCTACGAGCAGATTTCCGCGCACGACGCCGCCGAGGTGACCCGGTGAGCGCGACGGCCTTGCCGCGTTCGGTGCGGCGGTTCCGGGAACTGTTCCTGAGCGCCGCCTGCGCGGCCGCCGTGCGCGCGGCGGCGCGGCTCGGGCTCGCGGACGCCATCGGGGAGGAGGCCGAGCCGGTGCCCACTGTGGCCGAACGGCTCGGCGTCGACGCCGGGGCGCTGCGGCGGCTGCTGCGGGCGCTGGCCAGCAACGGCATCTTCGCCGAGGCGCCGGACGACGGCTTCGTGCACACGGAGATGTCGAAACTGCTCCGGGAAGACGCGCCCCGGAGCCTGAAGTACAGCGCGCTCTGGGCGACCGAGCCGTGGACGTGGACGCTGTGGCCGCATCTCGACGAAGCCGTCCGCACCGGCCAGCCGGTCTTCGAAGACTTGCACGGCAAGGAGTTCTTCGGCTACCTGCACGCCGAGGCCCCGGAGTCGGCGGAGATCTTCGACCGCGCGATGACCCAGTCGAGCAGGCTTTCGGCGATCGCCATCGCGGACGAACTCGACCTGTCCGGCGCCGAAGTCGTCGCCGACATCGCCGGTGGCCAGGGGCATGTCCTGGCGACGCTGCTCGAACGTCACCCCGGCCTCCGCGGCGTGCTGTTCGACCTGCCGGAGGTCGTCGCCAACGCCGATCCGCGGCTCACCGGGAAGGGGGCGCTGGCGGGCCGGACCGAACTCGTCCCCGGCGACTGCCGTCACGGCGTGTCCGCGGACGCCGACGTGTACGTGCTGAAGAACATTCTCGAATGGGACGACGAAAGCACCATCGCCACCCTGCGCGGGATCGCGGGCGGCCGTCCCGGCGCCCGGGTGTACGTGCTGGAGAACCTGCTCGACGGCAGTCCGGAGCTGAAGTTCACCACGGCGATGGATCTGTTGCTGCTGCTGAACGTCGGCGGCCGCAAGCACACCAGGGACGGGCTCGCCGACCTCGTCCGCCGGTCGGGGCTGAGCCTCGACGAGGTGCGCCCGGTGAACTCCTATCTCCATCTGTTCGCCTGCACCGTGCCGGAATAGCGGAACGGGCCCGCCGGTCCCCAGTGGCCGGCGGGCCCTTTGCCGAGAGGACGTCGTGTCGGACATCGCCTTCCTGTTTCCCGGCCAGGGCGCCCAAAACCCGGGCATGGCCGTGGAGTTGTACGACGAGGAGCCCGTGTTCACCGCCGTGCTGGACGAACTGTTCGGCCTGCTCGGCGCCGAGGGCGCGGCCCTGCGCCGGGACTGGCTCAGCGCGGAACCCTTGGTACCGCTGGAAGACGCGTCGAGGGCGCAGCCGTTGCTGTTCGCCGTCGGCTACGCGCTCGGCCGGACGCTCGTCGCGCGCGGCGTCGTGCCGTCCGCGGTGCTGGGGCACAGCATCGGTGAGCTGGCCGCGGCCGCGCTCGCGGGGGTGTTCGACGTGGCGCACGCGGCGCGGATCCTGTCCTGCCGGAGCCGGGTGCTGGCCGAGGTGCCCGCGGGAGGTCTCCTCGCCGTCGCGGCCCGGCCCGAAGCCATCACCCCGTTCCTGACCGGCGAAGTCGTGATCGGCGCGTACAACGCCCCCGCGCAAACGGTGCTGGCGGGCCCCGCCGGGCCGCTCGCGGAGGCGGCCGCCGCCCTCACCGAAGCGGGCCTGGTCCACCAGCGCGTCGCGGCCCGGCAGCCGTTCCATTCCCCGGCCGTCGCCGAGGCCGCGACGCGGTTCGAGGACGGGTTCACCGCCGCGGAACTGCGTCCGCCGTCGATCCCGGTGCATTCGACCCGCACGGCCGCCGTGGTGACCGCCGACGAGGCCGTGAGCCCGGCTTTCTGGGCGGGACAGCTGGCCGCGCCCGTCCGCTTCCGGTCCGCTTTGGACAGTCTGCTCGACGGCGGCGCGCGGACACTGGTGGAAGTGGGCCCGCGCGGTCTTTCCCTGCTCGCCCTGCGCCATCCACGGGTCCGCCGTGGCGGTCACCGGGTGTTCAGCGCCCTGCCGGCCGTCGCCGCCGGAACGCGCGAGCACTGGGCCGCGCTCCTGGACTCCCTGAACACGCGTGCTTGACGCCGGAACACGCGTGACTGAAGGCGGAACTCGCGTGATTAGAGCCGGAACTCGCGTGATTGAAGCCGGAACACGCTGTGCGGCCTTCAAACACGCGAGTTCCGCCTTCAATCACGCGAGATCCGGCTTCAAGCACATGAGATCCAGCTTCAAGCACGGGTGCAGGGGCTCCTTCCCTCGGCAGAGATGGGGGAAGGAGCCCCTGCACACAGGTCGGCGTGGTTCAGGGCAGGTCGTCGCGCGTCACGAAACGGGCCTTCACGCGCAGTTCGCCGTTCTCCCGCACCAGGATGTCGCGGCAGACGCAGATCCGGCGCAGCTGGGGATCCTTGCCCTGGAACGTCGAGAACACCAGCGCGTAGCACGTCGCCTGGAGATTCCCGTCCGGCAGTTCCTCGACGTCCACCATCCCGTGCCAGTGCCGCCGCTGCTCGCCCGCCGCCTTCTGCTCGGCCGCGGCCTTGCTCATCGTCGCGATCAGTTCGGCACGGCCGCGCAGGGGTTCCGGCTCGCCGGGGCCGGTGAACGTGCCGTCCTCGGTGAACGTGGCCGCCCAGTCCTCCGCCGCGCCGGCGTCGAGCAGGTGCATGTGCCGTGCGTAGAACTGCTGGACCTCGACATACGGGCTCACGGTGTCTCCTCATCCTTGGTGTGCGCCGAGGATCACCCAGCGACTTCGATTCCCGTTCGCGCGCGCCGCGTCCATCCCTGCTGGACGTCTGCTCGAAGCCGGGCCGCGATCGTGGGCGCACCAGCCGACGAGGAATGGAGACAGCGGTGCGGAAATCGATCGTCGAAGACCAGGTGATGGTGGCGGCTCCCGCCGAACTGGTCCGCCAGCTGATCTGTGACGTGACTTCCTGGCCACAGTGGTACCGACCGGCCGTGCACGCCGAATTCCTCGAACCGGACCTGTTGCGGCACTGGATGCTCGTCGATGACAGCAGCGTCCGGACCTGGACCGAGCGGCGCCGCCTGTCCGACGACGGCACGCAGGTCGTCGCGGTCCGCGAAGACGGTGGCGGGGCGGAGGTCACGACCTGGACCGTCGAGGAGCAGCCGTACGGCAAGACGGCCCTGCGCGTGCGGACGGAATTCTCCGCCGTCGGCAGGGAAGCCGAAGACGCGATCGCGGACGAGAACCGTGAGTTCCTGGCGGCCGTGCGCGACCGCGCCGAGCGCGACGAGGAACTGGAGCGCCTGGTCATCTCGTTCGAGGACCCGCTTTTCGTCTCCGGCGGGATGGAGGACTGCTACGCCTACCTGTTCGAGGCGGACAAGTGGCCGGAGCGCGTTCCCCACGTGCTCGCGCTCGCGCTGGAACAGCCCGAGCCGACGGTCCAGTTCTTCGACATGGACACGCGTTCCGCCGACGGTTCGGAGCACACCACCCGGTCGGTCCGGATCTGCCTGAGCGGGAACAAGATCGTCTACAAGCAGATCAAGCCGCCCGCCACGATGAACGCGCACACCGGCCACTGGACGTTCACCGAGACGCCCGAAGGCATCCTGCTGGGCGCGCGGCACACCTGCACCATCAGGCCGGAGGGGATGCACCTGCTCGGCGAGGGCACCACCGTCGAGGGCGCCCGCCGGTACCTGCGGAAGGTGCTGAGCGCCAACAGCATGGGCAACCTGCGCCTGACCAAGGAGTACGCCGAGGAGCTCGCCAAATGACCGGGGGAACAGCGGAACCCCGCACGGACGAGGTGCTCGCCGGCGCGGCCGTGTACAGCCGGAAGCCCATCCTCGCCGCCTACGACCTGTGGGTCCTCGGGTTCGTGTGCTCGCGGGTCTGGCGGTGCCCCAACACGAACATGAAACGGCTCTACGACCGCAATGTCGAGGCGAAGCATCTCGACCTCGGCCCCGGTACCGGGTTCTTCCTCGACAAGGCGAAGTTCCCGGTCGCGGATCCGTCGATCGTGTTGCTGGACCTCAACGAGGACGCCCTGCGCCGCACCGGCGCCAGGCTCGCGCGGTATCGCCCCGAGGCCTACCGGCGTGACGTGTTCGAGCCGCTCGACCTCGGCGAGGCGCGGTTCGGCTCGGTGGGCCTGAACTTCCTGCTGCACTGCCTTCCCGGTTCGATGGAGCACAAGGCGACGGTGTTCGACCAGGTGCTGCCCTATGTCGAACCCGGCGGGCGGATCTTCGGCAGCACCGTGCTCGCCCGCGGCGTCGAGCACGGCAAACTGGCGCCGAAAGCGCTGGAATCGCTCAACGGCGACGGCGTGATGAACAACCTCGAAGACTCCTTCGAGGAGCTGGACGCCCAGCTGGCCGCGCGGTTCTCCCGCTATCGCCTGTGGGCACAGGGTTCGGTGGGGCTGTTCGAGGTGACCGTGGTCTGAGTGTCCTCAGTGGACATCCGGGGTGAGGAGGCCGTTGAG
Organism: Amycolatopsis sp. NPDC102522; assembly: GCF_055584485.1. Classification (NCBI taxonomy): domain Bacteria; kingdom Bacillati; phylum Actinomycetota; class Actinomycetes; order Pseudonocardiales; family Pseudonocardiaceae; genus Amycolatopsis; species Amycolatopsis sp. NPDC102522. The sequence goes on from NZ_JBVJLY010000010.1 coordinate 250,397, forward strand.
CTCGCCGTAGCCGACGGCCTCCTCCAGCCGCGTGTACGTGCCTGCCGAGAAGAGCTCCCGGGCGCTTTCCCGCGCGACGGCGTACGCGGCCTGGCTGATTCCGGAGCCGACGCTCACCCGCGCGACCCCGAGCCCGGCCAGTTCCTTGACGCTCGGCGCGCCTGGGTGGGCCATCACGTTCACCGGCGCGTCGATGCCCTCGACGAGCGCGGCGATCACGGCGGGATCGGTGGCGCCGGGCACGAAGATCCCGTCCGCGCCCGCCGCCAGGTAGGCGGCCGCGCGCTCCAGCGTCTCCGGCACCCCGCCGAGCCCCCGGAGGAAGGTGTCGATCCGGGCGTTGACGAACACGTCGTCGCTCGCCGCGCGGGCCGCCGCGATGCGCGGGACCACCTCTTCGGGCGGGCGCGGGCCGTCCTCGATGTTGATCCCGGCCGCGCCGGCCGCCACCACCGCGGCGACGGTCTCGGTGACGCCGCCGGGTGTGTCCGCGTAGCCGCCCTCGATGTCGGCGGTCACCGGAACCGTTGTCACGCGGGCGATCCTGGCGATCAGGTCCACCGCGAGGTCGCGGCCGAGCCGGTCGCCGTCGGGGACGCCGAGGCTCCACGCCACCCCGGCGCTGGTGGTGGCGATCGCCGCGGCGCCCGCGTCCTCGATGATCCGGGCGCTCGCGACGTCCCACGCGTTGGCCAGCACCAGCGGGCTCGACGGGACGTGCAGGGAACGGAACAGCCGGGCGGTTTCGGTCGTCATGGGCTCAGTCCAGCAGTTTCGCGACAGCGGAGTCTGGCGGATTTGCGACATCGACCTCGGCGCGGAGCCCGGCGATCAGGCGGGCGAGGCCGTACTCGAAGGAGGCGGCCGGATCTTCGGAGCGGTCGTTCTCGGCGTGCTGCTGTTCGTCGATCGCGCAGCCGAGGGTGTACCGGCTGATGGCGAGGATCGCGTGCGTCGCGTCTTCTTCGTCGAAACCGGCCGCCAGCAACGGTTTGATCAGCGGCGTCATCGCCGCCCGCCCGGTCGGGCGGGAGCCCGCGTGCAGGCGCGCGCCGTCCCGGTAGGACAGCAGCGTGCGGCGGATGGTGCGGGCGCGCCGGGCCAGCCACTCGGCCCAGTCGTCCATCGCCGCGGGATCGTCCAGCGGGGCGAGCTGGTCGTCCAGCATGGTTTCGGCCATCTGATCGAGCAGCGCCTGCTTGCTCTTGAAGTGCGTGTAGAGCGCGGGACCCCGCACGCCGAGCTTTTCCCCGAGCTTGCGCAGGCTCAAACCGTCCAGCCCGGACTCGTCGAGGAGTTCGAGCGCGGCTCGAACGTAGCCATCCCGTCTCACGACCATGGGCACACCTTCGCCCGTCCCTATCGGACTTGACAACTCGGGTTGATCTTATCATCGTTAAGATCTTAACGGCGATAAGAGTGGCAGGTAGGATGATCGGGAGTACCGATGACGAGCGCATAACCCCCGCGCTGTGGGGGTTGGCTTCGATCTTGATCCTCGGCGGGTTCCTGTCGATGTTCACCTCGACCGTCGTCAACGTCGCGCTCGGCACGATCGCGGCCGGATTCCGGGCATCGCTCGGTACCGCTCAGTGGATCGCCACCGGCTATCTGCTCGCGCTCGCCGCGATGGTGCCGGTGAGCGGCTGGGCGAGTCGCCGCTTCGGGACGACGAGGCTTTGGCTGGGGTGCGTCGGCCTGTTCGCGGGGTTCTCCGCGCTCTGCGCGACGGCGACGTCGATCGAGGCGCTGATCGTCTTCCGTGTCCTGCAGGGTGCCGCGGGCGGGTTGCTGGTCCCGGCGGGACAGATCCTGTTCGCGGTGACGGCGGGGCCGAAGCGGCTCGGCCGGATGATGGCCGTGCTGAGCATCCCGATCTACCTCGCGCCGGTGCTCGGCACCCTGGCGGGCAGTGTGCTCACCGAGCGGTTCGGCGTGCCGTGGCTGTTCCTGGTGAACGTGCCGATCGCGGTGATCGGCCTGCTGCTGGGCCGGAAATGGCTGCCGAGGGAAGACCCCGCCGTCGCTCAGCCGCTGGACCGGCGCGGCCTGTTCCTCACCGTGACCGGGCTGCCGTTGCTCGTCTACGGCTTCGCCGAGACAGCCCCGATCCCGGTCGCCGCCGGGACGATCCTGCTCGCCGTCTTCGCGGTCACCGCGCTGCGATCACCCGCCCCGTTGCTCGATCTGCGGTTGTTCGGCGACCGCGCGTTCGCCTCGGCCGCCGCCGTCGTCTTCGGCATGGGGGCCGCGCTGTTCGGCGCGATGATCGTCCTGCCGTTGTACTACCTCGACGTCCGGCACGAGAGTCTCGTCGCCACCGGGTTCCTGACCGCGCCGCTGGCACTCGGCACAGTGCTGGCGCTTCCGCTCGCGGGCAGGCTGACCGACCGGATCGGCGGCGCACGGGTGATCTTCGCCGGATTGATCGTCACGATCGTCGGGACGGTTCCGCTGGCGCTACTGACCGGGTCCGACGGCTACTGGTGGCTCTCGGCCGTGCAGTTCGTCCGCGGCTGCGGCATCGGGCTGACCACGACCCCGGCGCTCGCCGCCGGGCTGGTGTCGGTGCCCCGAGAGCGCGTTTCCCACGCGATGCCCCTGTTCGCCATGCTGCAACGGATCGGCGGATCCTTCGGGACGTCGATCCTGACCGTGCTCGTCTCCGCGCGCCTCGCCGCCGCTCCGGGGACCGCGGCGGCCATCGCGGGCACGCACTGGTGGATCGTCGGGATCACCGCGATCGTGCTGATCCCGTCGTGGCTCCTCGTCCGCGCCGAGGCCCGGCTCAGCTGAGCCGATCGGCGAGGAAGGCCAGGATCTCGTCTCTCGCCCGAAGGGTGGGGTGGCCTTCTTGATCGACGAGGTGGGCGGTGACGACGCTGTGGGGGCAGGCCACGATTTCGCGGAAGAACGGCGGCGGTTCGGGGTTGGCCGCCTCGGCCGGGAGGACGCGGCCGTCGAACGCGTCACCGAGAAGCGCCCGGTACGCGGCGAAGCGCTGTCCGGTGCACCACCGGTCGTCCTCGAAGCGGTAAGCGAGCACCTTCAGTCCGTCCCGCTCCACGCGCTCGCGTATCGCGGCGGCGTCCGCTTCGCTGATCTCCAGCCCGGCGGGGTCGTCCAGCGGTAGCGAAGGATGGTTGACCACGGGTGCGATGACGGCCGGTTCGAGGGTCATGCTCAGGGCGAAGTTGCCGGTGAAGCAGAGGCCGATCGCGCCGACGCCCGGCCCGCCGCACTCCTCGAACGCCTTCCTCGCCAGCCCTCGCAGCCAGCTCACGACAGGGCTCGTGCCGCCGCCGGCGAAGGCCCGGAACTCGGCGCTGACGCAGGCGCGGCGGGCGACTTTCTCGCCGTCGGCGGCGGTGGGGAAAGCGCCGTCGACACCGAAAAGGGACGGGAGGTAGACCGTGAAACCCGCGTCCCGGATCCAGCGTGCGAAGCGGACGACGTCCGGGCTGATCCCGGGCATCTCCGGCATCAGCACCACCGCCGCCCCGGATCCGGCGACATAGACGGTCTTACCGACGCCGTCGACGTCGACAAGCCGTTTCGAGAAGTCCGCGAGGGTGTCGTCCGCGATCGTCATCGGTCCATCGTCCGGCGCGCCGTCAGATCCGGACAGGGGCGAGATCGCCACCCGTCCGGGTAATCTCGCCATCATGGTGACCCCGCCGCGCATCGGAGTACTCGCCTATCCGGGATGCTTCGCGTCGGAGGTCTTCGGCGTTCCCGATCTCCTCACGATGGCCTCGCATGTCGCCGCGGCCGGGGATCCTCCGTACGAGGTCTCGATTCTGTCGCCGAGGCGGCGCGTGGTCGCCTCCGGTGGAGCGGTGATCACGGTCGCCCCGGTGCGGCGGGTCGATGTGCTGGTCGTCCCCGGGTTCGAGCTTTCGCCGGGACTGGACCTCGATACGCGGCTCAGGTCGCTGCGCCCGGAAATCGAAACCATCAAGTCCGCCTCGGACGCGGGGGTCGCGGTGGTTTCGATCTGCGTCGGCGCGTTCCTGCTGGCCGACGCCGGCCTGCTCGACAAGCGGCGGTCGACGACCTCGTGGCTTTTCGCCGACCGGCTGGCGGACCGATGCCCCGGCACCGAGGTCCTCCCGGAGAAACTCGTGGTCACCGACAGCGGGGTGACCACGACGGGCGCGTTCAGCGCGATGTACGACTTCGCCCTCGGTCTCGTCCGTGCGCACCACGGCGGCCGGGTCGCCCGCGCGACCGCGCGGATCGCCCTCGTCGACGACGCGCGGTCGAGCCAGGCGCCGTATGTCGACGCGGACCTGTTGCCCGCCACCGGCAGGGGATTCGCCCAAGGCGTCAAGCGACGGCTGGACCAGAACCTGCACGAACGCTACGACCTCGGGCTGCTCGCCGCGACGTTCCACGTCAGCACGCGAACGCTCCTGCGGCGGTTTCGCGACGAGACCGGCAAGACCCCGCTCGGATACCTGCAGGAGGCGCGGGTGCGCCGGTCGAAGCACCTGCTCGAAACCACGGAGAGAACGATCGCCGGTATCGCCGCCGAGGTCGGCTATCGCGATCCCGGGACGTTCAGCGCGGTCTTCGCCCGGCTGACCGGGCACCGGCCGCGGGACTACCGCGCGATGTTCAGGCGAAGCCGAGTGTCCACAGTGGACTAGTACCCTCGGGTGGGTTTGTTCCCGCCATGGAGCCCTTGAGGGTTTCGAATCCCGTGAGCGCGTCTCCGCCGTGGCATTCGGGACACTCGGTGGGCAACGCCGTAGGCTCAGGGGAATGAGCACGGCATCCACCACGGAGCATCCGATGGTCGAAACCCGGCACCAGACCCAGTTGCTCACGCTGCTGCGGGACGAAGGGCCGATGTCCCGGGTCGAACTGGGGGAGCGGCTGGAGTTGCCGCGTGCCCGGGTGGGCGCCGAGGTCGCGCGCCTCGCCGAGGTCGGCCTCGTCGAAACAGCGGGCCCGTCGGCGAGCCGGGGCGGCAGGCGGTCCACGCTGGTACGGCTGGCGGGAGACCTGCGGGTGCTCTCCGTCGACGTCGGCGCGACGTCGGTCGGGGTCGCCCTCACCGACGCGTCGTGCGAGGTGCTGGTGCACACCGTCGAGGACTGCGACGTCCGGCAGGGGCCGCACGCGGTCCTCAAACGCGTGGCCGCCCTCGCGGAGAAGATCCGCGAAGAGGCGCCAGGCAAGCTGATCGCCGCCGGGATCGGCCTCCCCGGGCCGGTGAGCTTCGCCGAGGGTATGGCGGTCGCGCCGCCGATAATGCCCGGCTGGGACCGGTTCTCCGTGCGCGACCATCTCGGCGGGCTGCTGCGCTGCCCGATCACCGTCGACAACGACGTGAACTCGATGGCGCTCGGGGAACGGCACGCCGGGGTCGCCCGCTCCATCGACGACCTGGTGTTCGTCAAGATCGGTACCGGTATCGGCTGCGGGATCGTGCTGGGCGGCAAGGTGTACCGCGGCGTCGCCGGCACCGCGGGCGACATCGGGCACATCCGCCTCGACGACTACGGGCCGACCTGCGCCTGCGGTGAGACAGGCTGCCTCGAGGCCTACTTCGGCGGCGCCGCGCTGGCCCGCGACGGGCTGACCCTGGCCCGCAGCGGCCGGTCGACCTACCTCGCCGACGTCGTCGCGGCCCGCGGCGCGATCACCGCCCAGGACGTCGGCCGCGCGGCGGCTTCGGGCGACTTCGGCGCCGTCAACCTGATCCGCGACGGCGGACGGCGGCTCGGCCAGGTGGTCGCCTCGCTGGTGAGCTTCGTGAACCCGGGCATGGTCGTGATCGGCGGCGGCGTCGCGCAACTCGGGCATCAGCTGCTCGCCGAGATCCGCAGCTCGGTCTACCGGCGGTCGCTGCCGCTCGCGACCGGGAACCTGCCGATCGTGCTGTCCGAACTGGGCGACACCGCCGGGGTCATCGGGGCCGCCTGGTCCGCTACGGACCGGGCTTTCACGCTGAGTAGCTGAGCCGGCGGCGGCGCAGAGCAGGAGCACCCGCCAGGCGAGGCCGCCCCACGTGCTCGGCGTGGGCGGTTGCCCGAGGCCTACATGGCGGCCGGCGAGCAGGTGCTGGCGAAGGTGGAGGCCATGATCGCGGTCTGGGACGGCGGGCCTTCCGGTGGTCACGGGGGCACCGCCGACGTCGTCGAGGCGGCACGTGAGCGTGGTCTGCCGGTGACGATCGTCTGGCCCGTGGGCGCTACCCGCGAGTGAGCTCAGGACACGTTGGGCATCCACACGATTCCGATTAGTAACGTCAAGATCGTGCAGACTTTCGCTCATTAAGTACGAAAGTCCGCACTGTTCTGGACGGCTATTCGGGTGACGACGGGCTTTAGTCGACATTTCTGTCCTGTTGTCACCTTGACGAGTGACACGGACCACCCTACTTTCGCTGGCTAAGTAACAAAGTTTGTTACGGCCGATTCGTAAGTGAGGGATGTGTGGCCGCGACGGAATCCGGGCAGCTCGACCCGGTCAGCCCACGCACGGCGAACCTCGCCGCGCTCCTGCGGGCGTTGCGCGTGGGGCCGCTTTCGCGCACCCAGCTCGCGGCGCGCTGCGGGCTCACCAAGGCGGCCGTCTCCGGGCTGATCACCGAACTGACCGACCGCGGCCTCGTCCGCTCCGCCGGACTCCAAGGCGGCGGCAACGGCAGGCCCAGCCAGCTGGTCGAGCTGAACGGCGCCAGCGCCTGCGGGCTCGCGCTCAGTGTCGAGGCCGACCGCTTCGCCGCCGTCGTCACGAACCTCGACGGCCGCGTCGTCGCCGAGCGCACGGAGACCGCCGACGTCGCCGCGCTCGGCCTGCACCGGAGCATGGATGAGCTCGCTTTCCTCGCCGGACAGGTGCTGCGCGACGACCGGCCCGTCGGGGTCACGGTGTCCGTTCCCGGCCTGGTCGACTCGGCCGCCGCGGTGCTGCGGTTCGCGCCGACTCTGCGCTGGCGCGACGCCGAGATCGCCGACCTCCTCGCCGCCCGGCTCGGCCTGCCTGCCGACGCCATCGCGGTCGACAACGAGGCCAACCTCGGCGCGGTCGGCGAGGCTGTCGCCGGTGTCGGCCGCGGCGTGCGGGAGCTCTTCTACCTCAGCGGCGGGATGGGTGTCGGCGGCGGACTCGTGTCCGGCGGCGCGGTCCTGCGCGGTGCCAGGGGTTTCGCCGGCGAGGTCGGGCACATCACCGTCGACCCGTCGGGCGAGCAGTGCCCCTGTGGGCGGGTCGGCTGCCTGGAGACCAAGGCCGGGCTCAACGCCGTGCTGCGTGGCGCCGCCTCGCCGGGCGACCCGCTGCACGATCCCGCGCTCGGCGTCGACGGCCGGGTCGGGCTGCTCAAGCACCGCGTGCAGCGCGGCGACCAGCGCGCTGTCGGCGCGGTCTCGGAACTCGGGGTCGCGCTCGGCATCGCGGTGTCCACTGTGGTCGACGTGCTCGACCCGGATGTCGTCGTGCTCGGCGGTTACTTCGCCGAACTGGGCGAATGGCTGGTCGAGCCCGTGCGCCGCGAACTGTCCGCGCGTCCGCTCGGGCACGAGCCCGCCTGCCGCGTCGAGCCGTCGCCGCTGGGCACCACCGCCCCGCTGCGCGGCGCCGCGCATCTGGCCACCGAACGACTTTTCGCCGATCCGACGCTCGTCCCGCTCACTTCCCAGGAGGCACCGGCATGACCCTGCTATCCGTCCGGGGGATCGTGAAGACGTTCCCGGGGGTGCGCGCCCTCGACGGGGTCGACTTCGACGTCGAGCCCGGCGAGGTGCACTGTCTCCTCGGCCAGAACGGCGCCGGCAAGTCCACGCTGATCAAGACGCTCGCCGGGGCCCACCGGCCCGACGGCGGCGAGATCTTCTGGCAGGGCGAGCCGGTGACGCTGCCGTCGCCGGTCGCCGCGCTGAAGATCGGCATCGCGACCATGTACCAGGAACTCGACCTGGTGCCCGGGCTTTCCGTGGCGGACAACATCTTCCTCGGCCGCGAGCGCGCGAAGTTCGGGTTCACGCGGATCACCGAGTCCCGGAACAAGGCCGCGAAGCTGATGGCCCGCCTCGGACATCCCGAGATCACGCCGTCGACCGAGGTCGGCAAGCTCTCCGCGGCCGGACAGCAGCTGGTCTCGATGGCGCGGGCGCTCGCGTACGACGCGAAGCTGCTGGTGATGGACGAGCCCACCGCGGCGCTGGCGGGCGAAGAGGTCGACAACCTGTTCCGCATCGTCGGCGAACTGACCGCCGAAGGTGTCGCGATCATCTACATCTCCCACCGGCTCGAAGAACTGCGCCGGATCGGGCACCGCGTCACCGTGCTCAAGGACGGCAAGACCGTCTCCACCGGCCTCGACGCCAAGGAGACGCCGACCTCCGACCTCGTCGCGCTGATGGCGGGCCGCAAGGTCGAGACCGTCTTCGGCCCGCGTCACCAGGAGCACGTGGACCCGGACCACGCGGTCCTCAAGGTGGAGAACCTGACCACCGTCGGCGAGTTCGAGAACGTGAACTTCACCGTGCACGCCGGTGAGGTCGTCGGGATCGCGGGCCTCGTCGGTTCGGGCCGCAGCGAACTGCTGGAGACGATCTTCGGCGCGCGCAAGCAGGACACGGGTTCGGTGTCTGTCGACGGCGAGCCGGTCCGGCCGGGCAGCGTGTCCGCGGCGGTCAAGGCCGGGATCGGCCTGGCGCCGGAGGAACGCAAGAGCCAGGGGCTCCTGCTGGATCTGCCCGTCGTGCACAACGTGACGCTGGCGAGTCTCTCCAAGTACGCGACGTTCGGCTTCACCGAGCGGGGCAAGGAGCTCGAAGACGCCGGAGAAAGCTTGCGGCGTCTCGATCTCCGGCCCGCCGATCCGCACCGGATCATCCGCACGCTGTCGGGCGGCAACCAGCAGAAGGCGGTGCTCGCCCGCTGGCTGGTCCGCGGCTGCCGGGTCCTGCTGCTGGACGAGCCGACGCGCGGGGTCGACGTCGGCGCGCGGGCCGAGCTGTACCGGCTGATCGAGGAACTGGCCGCGACCGGGGTCGCGATCGTGCTCGTCAGCAGCGAGATCCCCGAAGTACTCGGACTGTCCGACCGGGTGCTGGTGCTGCGTGAAGGACGTGTCCTGGCTGAAAAGCCGTCTGCGGAGCTGACAGAGGCGGATGTGCTCGACGTGATTCTCGAGGGGAGTGCGGCGTGACTGACCAAGCCGAGTCGCTGCGTACGGAAAAGGCCGTGGAACCCTTGCCACCTAGGAAGAACGGTTTCAAGTTCACCGTCGACCCCCGGCTGCTCGGGCTGACCGGTGTCCTGGTGATCCTGTGCATCGTCGGGAGCGTGACCCGGCCCGACCAGTTCTTCACCGACGGCAACATCTCCACGATCCTGCGGCTGGCCGCAGCGATCGGGGTGGTCAGCGTCGGGATGACGTTCGTGATCATCGCCGGCGGCATCGACCTCTCGGTCGGGTCGATCGTGGCGCTCTCCAGTGTCTGGCTGACCACCTTGGCCACCCAGGCCTACGGCCCGTTCGTGATGATCCTTTGTGGACTCCTGGTCGGCCTTGGCTGCGGGCTGGTCAACGGGATCCTGGTGTCCTACGGGAAGATCGTGCCGTTCATCGCGACACTGGCGATGTACGTCTCGGCCCGCGGGCTCGCGGAACGCATCAGCGGCCGCCGTACGCAGGTGGTGTCGGAGGCGAGCTTCCTGGAGTTCTTCCGCGGCGACCTGCTCGGCATCCCGGTGCTGATCTGGATGTTCGCGCTGGTGTTCGCCATCGGCTGGGTGGTGCTGAACCGCACCACGTTCGGCCGCCGCACCTTCGCCGTCGGCGGCAACGCCGAGGCCTCGCGGCTGGCGGGTATCAACGTCAAGCGCCACACCGCACTCGTCTACGGCGTCGCCGGACTCTGCTGCGGCATCGCCGCGCTGATGGTCGTCGCCCGCACCACCGCGGGCGCCTCGACCAACGGAATGCTCTACGAACTCGACGCCATCGCGGCGGTCGTCATCGGCGGCACCCTGCTCACCGGTGGCCGCGGCTCGCTCATCGGCACCCTGATCGGCGTGCTGATCTTCACCGTGCTGTCCAACATCTTCACGCTCAACAACCTGGACACCGACATCCAGAACATCGCCAAGGGCGTGATCATCGTGCTGGCCGCGCTCCTGCAGTTCCGGTCGGTCAAGAAAACCAAGACGAGTACTTAGTGGTCACCCCCGTCACCGTGGATGGAGAGTCCTCATGACCGAACAATCCCTGCATCGCCGCCGTTTCCTGCTGGGAGGCGCGGCCGTCGGAGCGGGTGCGCTGCTGACCGCGTGCACCTCGAACGAGGCACCGGCGCAGAACAACGCCGCGAACGTGGCCAACGCCGGGGCCAACTCACAGCCCGGAACCCCCGTCACCATCGGGTTCTCGGCGCCTGCCGCGGACCACGGCTGGATGGCGGCCATCACCAAGAACGCCCGCGCGCAGGCGCAGAAGTTCAGTGAGGTCACGCTCAACGCGACCGAGGGCACCAACGACGTCAACCAGCAGATCTCCCAGGTGGAGACGCTGATCAACGCCAAGGTCAACGTCCTGGTGATCCTGCCGTTCGACGGCAAGGCGCTCACCGCGGTCGGCCAGCAGGCGATGGACGCCGGTATCCAGGTGATCAACCTCGACCGCGTCTTCGACACCCCGCTCGCGTACCGCACCTGGATCGGTGGCGACAACTACCGCATGGGCGTCAACGCCGGCAACTACATCGCCCAGCAGATGAAGGCGAAGAACATCGCCGCCCCGGTGATCGGCGAGGTCGCGGGCATCGACTCGCTGCCGCTGACCCAGGAACGCAGCAAGGGCTTCAAGGACGCCTTGGCCCGTCAGGGTTTCGCCGTCGGTCCCCGGGTCTCGGCGGACTTCACCCCGGAGTCGGGCGAGAAGCAGACGTCGAACCTGCTGCAGTCCGCGGCGAAGCTGGACGCGCTGTGGAACCACGACGACGACCAGGGGGTCGGGGTCATCGCGGCGATCAACAACGCCAACCGCAAGAACTTCCTGATGGTCGGCGGCGCCGGTTCGAAGAACGCGATGAACCTGATCAAGTCCGACGCCGAGCCGCTGAAGGCGACCGTGCTCTACAGCCCGTCGATGGCGTCTTCGGCGATCTCGCTCGCGCGCCTGCTCGGCCAGGGCAAGGGGGCCGGTGACTTCGCCGAGCACGAGATCCCCGCCGAGATCACCACGTACTCCGCGGTGGTCACCAAGGAGAACGTCGACAAGTACATGGACGTCGGCTTCGACTCGTAAACCTGCGTACCCGACACACGCACGCGCCTTTAGGAGGGGTATTGAGCACGGCAAAGGAAACGATCGGGATCGGCATGGTGGGCCACGCGTTCATGGGTGCGGTGCATTCGCACGCGTGGCGCAGCGTGCACCGGTTCTTCACGCCACCGCTGATCCCGAGACTCGCCGTGCTCGGCGGCCGTAACGAGGCGCGGGCGAAGGCCGCGGCGGACCGGTTCGGCTGGGAAGACGTCGAGACGGACTGGCGCGCGCTGATCGCCCGCGACGACGTCGACCTGGTCGACATCTGCACTCCGGGCGACAGCCACGCCGAGATCGCGATCGCCGCGCTCGAAGCCGGGAAGCACGTGCTGTGCGAGAAACCGCTGGCCAACACCCTCGCCGAGGCCGAAGCGATGGCCGAGGCGGCGGCGAAGGCACGGGCCAACGGTGTCCGGTCCATGGTGGCGTTCAACTACCGCCGGGTGCCCGCGCTCGCGCACGCCAGGAAACTGGTCGCGAGCGGGGCGCTCGGCGAGATCCGCCACGTGCGGTCGGTGTACCTGCAGGACTGGCTGTCCGACCCGCACTCGCCGATGACCTGGCGGCTGCACAAGGACAAGGCGGGCTCGGGCGCGCTGGGTGACCTCGGCGCGCACATCGTCGACGCCGCCCAGTTCGTCACCGGCGACACGATCACCGGGGTCTCCGCGCTGACCAACACCTTCGTCAAGGAGCGGCCGGACGGAGACGGCGGCACCGGGCAGGTCACCGTCGACGACACCGCGCTGTTCCTCGGCCGGTTCAGCGGCGGGGCCGTGGCGAGTTTCGAGGCGACCCGGTTCGCGCTGGGCCGCAAGAACGCGATGCGGCTGGAGATCAACGGGTCGAAGGCGAGCCTCGCGTTCGACTTCGAGTCGATGAACGAACTGTCCTTCTTCGACGGCGGGCAGCCCGCCACCGAGGCCGGGTTCCGCCGGATCCTGGTCACCGAACCCGAGCACCCGTACGTGGGGGTGTGGTGGCCGCCGGGTCACCTCCTCGGCTACGAGCACACCTTCACCAACGAGGTCGCCGACCTGCTCACCGCGATCGGCGACGGCACGGATCCCGAACCGTCCTTCGAGGACGGGTTGAGGGTTCAGCAGGTCCTGGACGCGGTCGAGCGCAGCGCTTCCGACGAGGCCCGATGGACCGCTGTGCCCGGCGTCACTGCGAAGGGGAGTAACTGAGAGGTAGATCCAGCCGAAAGTCGCATGACGGCTATCACTGCGACTTGGTTCGATCCGAAACATCCGACCATACGAGGTTGGCTGTTTTGGCTGGGAAAGGTGGAGAAATGCCTGCTCACGAGCGCACGGGCATCTGGTTGATCGGGGCGAGGGGGTCCGTCGCCACCACTGCCGCGGTAGGGCTGCTCGCCCTCCGCGCGGGGGTGACGGGCGGTGGCGGCTGTGTCACCGAACTGCCCGCGTTCGCCGGGGTTCCGTTGCCCGGCTGGGACGATCTGGTGCTCGGCGGACACGACATCGTGCACACGCCGCTGGAGAAACGCGCCGAACAGCTGGCGCACGCCGGCGTGTTCGGGCACTCGGTGTTCTCGGCGGTCCGGTCCGGACTGGCCGAAGTGGACGCCGAGATCCGCGACGGCTACCACCCGGCGACGCATACGGGTGCCCAGGCCGACGCGGCCGCCCGGCTCACGGCGGACATCAGAGCTTTCGCCGGCCGGAACGACCTCGCGCGGGTCGTGGTCGTCAACGTGTCCTCCACCGAGGCCCCGTGCCCCCACCTGCCCGAACACGACGATCTCGACGCATTGGAAGCGGCGCTGGCGGATCCGACGCGGGCGGTGCTCCCGTCGAGTTCCCTGTCGGCTTACGCGGCGCTGAAGGCGGGAAGCCCGTACGTCGAGTTCACGCCGTCGGCAGGGATCACCCTGCCCGCGCTGCGGAAGCTCGCCGAGCGTGAAGGCCTGCCGTACGCCGGGTCCGACGGCAAGACCGGCGAGACCCTGCTCCGCACCGTCCTCGCGCCGATGTTCAGCGCGCGGGCGCTGAAGGTTCGCTCCTGGGCGGGCACCAACCTGCTGGGCGGCGGCGACGGCGAGACCCTCGCCGACCCGGTGACCGCGAACAGCAAGCTGGAATCCAAGGCCCGCGGGCTCGCCGCGCTGCTCGGCGACGACGTCACCGCGCCGCTCCACATCGACAACGTGCCCGACCTCGGCGAGGTCAAGACCGCGTGGGACCACGTGTCGTTCGAGGGGTTCCTCGGCGCGCGCATGAGCCTGCAGTTCACCTGGACCGGCTACGACTCCGCGCTCGCGGCGCCGCTGATCCTCGACCTCGCCCGCTTCGTCACCGCCGCGCACGCCGGCGGCCAGAGCGGCGCGCTGACCGAACTCGGCTTCTTCTTCAAGGACCCGCTGGGCAGCGACGAGCACCGGTTCGCCGAGCAGACCGCTCGCCTGGTCGCCTGGGCGGGAGCCCTGTGAAGGCCTATGTAGAACTCGTGCGGGCGCCCGCCGCGCTGACGGTGCTCGGCGACACGGTCGCCGGATCCGCCGCGGCGGGGCTCAAGATGACCGGGCGACGGCTGCTGCTGCCGCTGTCCTCGGTCGCCTTCTACTGGGCCGGGATGGCCCTCAACGACTGGGCGGACCGGAAGCTCGACGCCGTGGAGCGGCCCGAGCGGCCGATCCCGTCCGGGCGGGTGAGTGCCGGCGCGGCGCTCACCACCGGCGTCGCGCTGACCGCGGCGGGCCTTGGCCTGGCCGCGCTCGGCGGCGGCCGTCAGGCGATGCGGGTCGCGGTCCCGCTCGCGGCTTCGGTCTGGGCGTACGACACCTTGCTCAAGCCGACCCCGGCCGGACCGGTGGCGATGGCGGCCTGCCGCACGCTCGACGTCCTGCTGGGCGCGGGTGGCGAACCTCGACTCGCCGCCACCGCGGCGGCGGCCGTGGGCGTCCACACGCTCGGCGTCACGGCCCTGTCCACCGGGGAGGTCCACGGCGCGAACCCGGCGACGGCCCGTGCCGCATTGGCCACCAGCTGTGCGGCGACAACGTTGGCATTGGCTGGACCGGCGAAGGGCGGCTGGCATCGCGTGGCCTCGATGGCTGCCGGTTCGGGCTACGCGAGCCTGGTCGGCAAGGCGCAGGCGGACGCCGTCCGTGACCCGTCGGCGAAGTCCGTGCGCTCGGCGACGCGCTCCGGCATCCACGGCATGGTCCCGCTGCAGGCGGCGGTCACGGCGAAGGGTTCGGTCCTGGGGGCCGCGCTGGTCGCGGCCGCGCTCCCGATCGCCCGCAAGCTGTCGCGGAAGGTGAGCCCCACATGAGTTTTCACCTCGGATACGGCACCAACGGCTTCTCCAACCACCGCCTCGACGACGCGCTCGCGATCATCGCCGACCTCGGCTACACCGGAGTGGCGCTGACGCTGGACCACGACCACCTCGACCCGTTCGCCGACGATCTGGCGCGGCAGGTCGACCACGTGGCTTCGCGGCTTTCGGCGCTCGGCCTGAACCGGGTCGTCATCGAGACGGGCGCGCGGTATCTGCTCGACCCGTGGCGCAAGCACTCGCCGACGCTGCTGTCGGATGATCCCGCACTGCGGATCGACTTCCTGGCGCGGGCGTTGCAGATCGCCGGTAGCCTGGACGCTGACTGCGTCTCGTTCTGGTCCGGTGTGTCTACTGTGGACACCGACCTCGCATGGTCCCGGCTGCGCGAGGGGGTCGCCGCGGTCCTGGAGCACGCCGCACGGTTGAACGTTCGGCTGGCGATGGAACCCGAGCCCGGGCATCTCGTGCAGCATCTGGGCCAGGTCCTGGACCTGCGCACGGAGCTCGGCGAGCCGGAGCTGTTCGGCGTCACGCTCGACGTCGGGCACTGTGTCGCCGTCGAGCCGGTCAACGCGGCCGAGTGCGTCCGCCTGGCCGGCCCGCTGCTGTGGAACGTCCAGCTGGACGACATGCTGCCGAGGGTCCACGAGCATCTGGAGTTCGGCGACGGGCATCTGGACCTGCCGGGGACGCTCTCCGCGCTGGCGGAGATCGGCTACACCGGGCTGGCCGCGGTCGAACTGCCCCGGCACAGCCACGCCGCGCCGGACACCGCACGCCGGGCTTTCGAGGCGCTCACCGCCGCGATGCCGCAAACCTGGTCGGCCAAGGCGGAACGCCGGATCCGGGAGAAGCCGTCGGTGATCGGCGCGATCTTCCCGGCCGTCGGCCGTGAGGTCGGCCGTGAGGCGCTGCGTCCGGACACCGACCCGCACGGCCTGGTCCACGGCACCGTCGACGACCGGGCGCGGGTCCGGCTCGTGACGGTCCTGGCCGACGTCCTCGACGACGCCGCGCTGGCCGCGGAACTGCGCGATCTCTACCGCTACGGCGACGACGCCGAGCGGCGCGGAGTGCTCCGTGCGCTCTCCACGCTGGAGTCACCGGGTGCCGAAGTCACCGATGCCGGGATCAAACTGGTCGAGGACGCCTTGCGTGCCAACGACATCAGGCTGGTCGCCGCCGCCATGGGTGCCTTCGCCCGGTTCCTGGACGACCACGCCTGGCGCCACGGCGTCCTCAAATGCGTCTTCGTCGGGGTGCCGCTGGCCGCCGTCGCGGACCTCGGAACCCGCGCGGACGACGAGCTGAAGCGGATGCTCGCCGATTTCGCCGACGAACGCAGGGCGGCCGGACGTGACGTTCCCGCCGACGCCCTCTCATTGCTCAAGGAGAACTGAGCCGATGCGCATCTTCGATCCCCACATCCACATGTCCTCCCGGACCACCGACGACTACGAAGCCATGTACGCGGCCGGTGTCCGCGCGCTGGTCGAACCCGCGTTCTGGCTGGGGCAGCCGCGCACCAGCGTCGGCTCGTACACCGACTACTTCGACGCGCTCATCGGCTGGGAACGGTTCCGCGCCGCCCAGTTCGGCATCCGGCACCACTGCACGATCGCGCTGAACCCCAAGGAGGCCAACGACCCCCGCTGCCGCGAGGTGCTCGACGTCCTCCCGAGGTACCTGGCCAAGGACGGCGTGGTCGCGGTCGGCGAGGTCGGCTACGACTCGATGACCAAGGAAGAGGACGAGGTCTTCGCCCGGCAGCTGGCGATGGCCCTCGAACACGACCTCCCGGTGATGGTGCACACCCCGCATCGCGACAAGCTCGAAGGCACCAAGCGCACCCTCGACGTCGTCCGCGAAGCGGGAATCGCGCCGGAGCGCGTCATCGTCGACCACCTCAACGAGGTCACCGTCAAGCTGGTCAAGGATTCCGGCGCCTGGATGGGGTTCTCGATCTACCCGGACACCAAGATGGACGAGCACCGGATGGTCGAGATCCTGCGCCAGTACGGGCTGGAGCAGATGATCGTCAACTCCGCCGCGGACTGGGGACGCTCGGATCCCTTGAAGACCGCCAAAACCGGGCAGGCGATGCTCGACGGCGGCTTCACCGACGCCGACGTCGACAAGGTGCTGTGGCAGAACCCTGTCGCCTTCTATGACCAAAGTGGACGGCTCACCCTCGACCCGCTGCCCGGCTTCACCGGCGAGGCGGAGACGTTCGAGGGCAACTCGGTCCTGCGAGGTGCCCGCAAATGATCTCCTACTGCACGAACGTCCATCCCGCCGAGGACGTCGCCGGCATCGTCGCGCAGCTGGAGCGGTACGCGCTCCCGGTGCGTGAGCGGCTGGGCGACGACAAACTCGGCGTCGGCCTGTGGCTTTCCGCGCCCGTCGCTCGTGGGCTCGCCGACGATCCTCAGGCGCGCAAGGCCTTCCGTTCCGAGCTCGACGCGCGCGGGCTCAGCGTCTACACGCTGAACGCGTTCCCGTACGGCGGCTTCCACGACGAGGTCGTCAAGCGCGCCGTCTATCGTCCTAAGTGGACTCACTCGGACAGGGCCGCTTACACGATCGACTGTGTCACGGTGCTGTCGGACCTTCTCGCCGAAGACGCCGCCTACGGCAGTATCTCAACGCTGCCGTTGGCTTGGCGTGAACCGTGGACCGAACACGACGACCACAGCGCGGCCACGGCCTTCGAACAGGTCGTCCGCGCGATCCGGGCCACCGGCGACCGGCCGATCCGGCTGGCCGTCGAACCCGAACCCGGCTGCGTGCTCGACACCGTGGCCGACGCGCTGGGCTGGCTTTCCGGCCGCGTCGACCCGGAGTACGTCGGCCTGTGCCTGGACACCTGCCACCTCGCGGTGTCCTTCGCCGACCCGGCGGAGACCCTGGCCGCGATCGCGAAGTCCGATGTGGACATCGTCAAGGTGCAGGCTTCCGCCGCGCTGCACGTCGAAAAGCCCGCCGAGGCGCGGGAAGCCCTGGCGGCGTTCGCCGAACCTCGCTACCTGCACCAGGTCCGCGAGCTCGGCGCGGACGGTGTCGTACACAAGGCCGACGACCTGCCCGAGGCATGGCGAGAATTACCGGGAGAAGGCCCATGGCGGGTGCACTTCCACATGCCGCTGCACCAGGCCCCGGCCGCGCCGCTGGCCACCACGACGGACGTCCTGCGCACCGTCGCCGCCGGGCTGCCCGGCGAACCGCATATCGAGGTCGAGACCTACACCTGGAGTGTCCTCCCGGACGCGGGTGACCTCGTCGGCGGGATCGCCGCCGAACTCGAGTGGGCCAAGGCGAACCTGGTCAAGGAAGAGGTGTCCGCGTGAAGCCGCTGGTCGTCATCGACGTCGTCGGGCTGACCCCGAAGGCGTTGCGGGACATGCCGAACCTGTCCGCCGTCGCGAAAGACGGCTGGCAGGCCGAACTGGGCACGGTGCTGCCCGCCGTCACCTGCAGCGCGCAGTCGACGTTCCTCACCGGGCTCATGCCCGCGCAGCACGGGATCGTCGGCAACGGCTGGTACTTCCGCGAGCTCGGCGAGATCTTCCTGTGGCGCCAGCACAACCGGCTCGTCGGCGGCGAGAAGCTGTGGGAGACCGCGCGGGCGGCGCACCCCGGCTACACCTCGGCGAACGTCTGCTGGTGGTACGCGATGGGGATGAGCACCGACGTCACGGTGACCCCGCGGCCGATCTACCACGCCGACGGCCGCAAGTCGCCGGACGCCTACATTCGCCCGCCCGAGCTGCACGATCAGCTGACCGGCGCGCTGGGGGAGTTCCCGCTCTTCCAGTACTGGGGCCCGACCGCGTCGATCAAGTCGAGCAAATGGGTCATCGGTGCCTCGCGGCAGATCCTGCGGGAGAAGCGGCCCGATCTGTTACTGACCTATGTCCCGCACCTGGACTACGACCTGCAGCGCTTCGGCCCGGACGCTCCTCAAGCGGCGCTGGCCGCGCGGGAGCTGGACAAAGCGCTCGCGCCGCTGCTCGACGACGCCCGCAACGCCGGGGCGACCGTGGTCGCGCTCAGCGAGTACGGCATCACCAACGTGCACCGGCCCGTCGACATCAACCGGGCGTTGCGGCGCGAGGGCCTGCTGGAGGTCTACACCCAGGCGGGCATGGAGTACCTCGACCCGTGGGCGTCGCGCGCGTTCGCCGTCGCCGACCACCAGGTGGCGCACGTCTACGTCCGCGACTCCGCCGATCTGGAGCGAGTGCGGTCGATCGTCGGCGAACTGACCGGCGTCGACGAGGTCCTCGATCGTGAGGCGCAGGCTCGCTATGGGATCGACCATGAGCGCGCGGGCGAACTCGTCGCGGTCGCGGAGCCGGACTCGTGGTTCACCTACTACTACTGGCTCGACGACGAGCGGAAGCCCGACTTCGCGCGCGGTGTCGAGATCCACCGCAAGCCGGGCTACGACCCCGCCGAGCTGTTCTTCGACCCGGAGGACAAGTTCGCCAAGGCGCGGGCCGGGCTCAACCTGGCGAAGAAGTTCGCCGGGCTCCGGTACGCGATGGACGTCGTCCCGACCGATCCGCGCTGGGTGCGCGGCTCGCACGGACGGCTCCCGGATTCCACAGAGGACGGTCCCGTGCTGCTGTGCTCCGACCCGGCCTTCCAGCCGTCCGGTCGTGTGGGGGCGACCGATGTGCATCCGTTGTTGTTGTCACTGCAGGGGTTGAAGTGATGTCGTGAGTGATTTGGGTCGTTAGAACGACCCAAATCACTCACGACAACCCACCACCCGCCGCACAGAAAGGCGTTTCGCTCCGCATCCCCTTCCTTGATCGCCGCCGCTCATCGAAAGGATCGCTACTGCTATGTCCTTGAAACGACGACTAGGCGTGCTCGTCACGTCGATGGTCACGGCTTTGACAGGCGTCGCGCTACCGATGCAAACCGCATCGGCGCACGAAGCGGCGACGGTGCTCGTGTTCTCCAAGACCGCGGGCTTCCGGCACGATTCGATCCCCGACGGGATCAAGGCGATCAAGGAACTGGGGGCGCAGAACCACTTCGGGGTCGAGACCACCGAGGACGCGGCGGCCTTCACCGACGCGAACCTCAAGCGCTTCAACGCGGTGGTCTGGCTTTCCACCACCGGTGACGTGCTGAACGCGGACCAGCAGGCCGCGTTCGAGCGGTACGTGAAGGGAGGCGGCGGGTACGTGGGCGTGCACGCCGCCTCCGACACCGAGTACGGCTGGCCCTGGTACGGCGACCTGGTGGGCGCGTACTTCAAGTCCCATCCGCAGATCCAGAAGGCGAACGTCAAGGTCGAGGACCACGGCCATGTGTCCACTGTGGATCTTCCGGAGACCTGGCCCCGCACCGACGAGTGGTACAACTACCGCGCGAACCCGCGGAGCGAGGTCAACGTCCTCGCCAGTCTGGACGAGAAGAGCTACCAGCCCGGTGACGGCGCGATGGGCGACCACCCGATCGCCTGGTGCCACGAGAACTCCGGCGGCCGGTCCTGGTACACCGGTGGCGGGCACACCAAGGAGTCCTACGCCGAACCTGCCTTCCTCAAGCACCTGGCCGGTGGCATCAAGTACGCCACCGAACTGAGCGAGGCCGACTGCGCCAAACAGACCCAGGAAGACCCGGTCGACGCGGACTTCGACCAGATCACCCTGGCCAAGGGCGAGGAGAAGACCGGCGAGCCGATCGCGCTTTCCGTGCTGCCCAACCGCGACGTCCTGCACACCTCGCGCGACGGCCGCGTCTGGTACACCAGCTCGTCGGCGACGACCTCGCTCGCCGGGCAGATCCCCGTCTACAACCACGACGAGGACGGCCTCCAGGGTGTCGCGATCGACCCGGAATTCGCCAAGAACCGCTGGGTCTACCTGTATTACGCGCCCAAGCTGAACACCCCGGCCGGTGACGCGCCGGAGAACGGCACCCCGGCGGACTTCGAACCGTTCAAGGGCTACAACCAGCTCTCGCGCTTCAAGCTCGGCACCGACAACAAGCTGGACGTCGCGAGCGAGCAGAAGATCCTGCAGGTCCCGGCCGAACGCGGCATCTGCTGCCACGCGGGCGGCGAGATCGACTTCGACGCGCAGGGCAATCTCTATCTGTCCACAGGGGACGATTCCAACCCGTTCTCCTCCGACGGGTTCACCCCGATCGACGAACGCGCCGACCGCAACCCGGTCTACGACGCCCAGCGCTCCTCCGGCAACACCAACGACCTGCGCGGCAAGGTGCTGCGGATCAAGGTCGGGGCGAACGGCAAGTACACCGTCCCGAAGGGCAACCTGTTCCCGAAGGGCAAGGCCAAGACGAAGCCCGAGATCTATGCTATGGGCTTCCGGAACCCGTTCCGGTTCGCCGTCGACCGCAAGACCGGCTGGATCCACCTCGCCGACTACGGTCCCGACGCGGGCGCAGCCGACCCGAAGCGTGGTCCCGGTGGCACGGTCGAGTTCAACCTGATCAAGAAGCCCGGCAACTTCGGCTGGCCGTACTGCGTCGGCGACAACCAGCCGTTCATCGACTACGACTTCGCCACCAAGCAGTCCGGCTCCGCTTTCGACTGCGCCAAGCCGAAGAACACCAGCCCGCGCAACACCGGGCTGACCGATCTCCCGCCGGTCGAGAAGGCGTGGATCCCCTACGACGGCGGTTCGGTGCCCGAGTTCGGTACCGGTCCCGAGTCCCCGATGGGCGGTCCGGTCTACCAATACGACGCGAAGAACCCGTCGCAGACCAAGTTCCCGGAGTACTTCAACGGCAAGACCTTCGCCTACGAATGGGAACGCGGCTGGATCAAGGAGATCACCGTCGGCAAGAACGGTGAACGCGGCGCCATCAAGCCGTTCTTCGACTCAATGGACCTGGTGCGCCCGATGAACGTCGAGTTCGGCCCGGACGGCGCGCTCTACGTCCTCGACTACGGCACCGGCTATTTCGGCGGCTCCAAGGAATCCGCCGTCTACCGCATCGACTACACCAAGGGACGCCGGACGCCGGTCGCCCAGGTGGCCGCGGACAAGACGTCCGGCCAGGCACCCATGACGGTCAAATTCGACCCGGCCGGGACGAACGACCCCGACGGCCAGGCCCTGACCTACGCCTGGGACTTCGACGGGAACGGCACCACCGACTCCACCGAAGCCGCCCCGGTTTCCCACACCTACACCGCGAACGGCCAGTACACGGCGAAGCTCTCGGTCACCGACGCCACCGGGCTGACCGGTTCGGCGAGCGTGGTGGTCACCGTCGGCAACACCGCGCCGGTGGTCACGCTGAAGACCCCGGTCAACGGCAGCGTGTTCAGCTTCGGGGACACCGTCCCGTTCAAGGTCGAGGTGACCGACGCCGAGGACAACCCGATCGACTGCTCGAAGGTGACCGTTGAATACATCCTCGGCCACGAGGGGCACGGACATCCGCTGAGCCGCGCGACAGGCTGTGAAGGCACCATCGCCACGCCTGCCGACGAGGGACACGGCGCGGACGCCAACGTCTTCGGCGTCATCAACGCCGGCTACACCGACAACGGCGGCAACGGCGTGCCCGCGCTCACCGGCGAGGCGGAGTCCATCCTGCAGCCCAAGCTGAAGCAGGCGGAGTTCTACACCCAATCCAGCGGGATCGAGGTCGTCGGGCACGCCGGCGCCAGTGGCGGCAAACGGGTCGGCCACATCGAATCAGGGGACTGGATCAAGTTCGACCCGGTGAACCTCGTCGGTGTCCGCGGCATCGGCTACCGCGTCTCGTCCGGCGGCGAGGGCGGCACGATCGAGGTCCGCTCGGGCGCGGTGGACGGCCCGCTGGTGCAGACGGTCGCCGTCGCCAACACCGGCGGCTGGGACACCTATGCCGACATCCCCGCTTCCGCCATCACCGACCCCGGCGGCACCGGCTCCTTGTTCCTCGTGTTCAAGGGCGGTTCCGGTGGCTTGTTCGACGTAGACGCGATCACCTTCGAGGAGAACTGATGAGCCGTCCGATCACCCTGTTCACCGGCCAGTGGGCGGATCTCCCGTTCACCGAGGTGTGCAGGCTGGCCAGCGAGTGGGGCTATGACGGCCTCGAAATCGCGTGTTCCGGCGACCATTTCGAGGTCGACCGCGCACTGTCCGAAGAGGACTATGTGCCTGGCCGCCTGAAGCTGCTGGCCGAGCACGGCCTCAAGGTGTGGGCGATCTCCAACCACCTCGTCGGCCAGGCCATCTGTGACGACCCGATCGACGAACGCCACCAGGCCATCATCCCTTCGAGGGTGTGGGGCGACGGTGAACCGGAAGGCGTCCGGCAGCGGGCCGCGAAGGAAATGGCCGACACCGCCCGCGCGGCGGCGAAACTCGGTGTGGACACGGTGATCGGCTTCACCGGGTCGAAGACCTGGAAGTACGTCGCGATGTTCCCGCCGGTCTCGCAGGCGGTCATCGACGAGGGCTACACCGACTTCGCGGACCGGTGGAACCCGATCCTCGACGTCTTCGACGAGGTGGGCGTGCGGTTCGCCCACGAGGTCCACCCGTCGGAGATCGCTTACGACTACTGGACCACGAAACGTGCGCTCGAAGCTGTCGGCAACCGTCCGGCATTCGGGCTGAATTGGGATCCTTCGCATTTCATCTGGCAGGACCTCGACCCGGTCGGCTTCATCCTCGATTTCGCCGACCGGATCTACCACGTGGACTGCAAGGACACCAGGAAGCGGTTCGACGGACGGAACGGAAGGCTCGGCTCGCATCTCCCCTGGGGAGATCCCCGACGCGGCTGGGACTTCGTTTCGACAGGGCACGGCGACGTGCCTTGGGAGGACTGTTTCCGCGCACTGAATTCGATCGGCTACGCCGGTCCGATCTCGGTGGAGTGGGAAGACGCCGGCATGGACCGGCTCCGGGGCGCGGCGGAAGCCGTGACCTATCTGCGGGGGCTCCTGTTCGACAAGCCGTCGGCGGCCTTCGACGCGGCTTTCAGCAACCAGAAGTGAGGGCGGTTTCATGTGCGGTGAAGAAGCTGAGCGGTTCCACTCTCGACGGTCGCTCCTGCGAGGTGCCACGACGGCGGCCGTCGCGGTCGGCGCGGCGGTAGCCCTGCCGGGACTGGCGAACGCTGCCCCGGCGGCGCAAGCAGAGACACAGGGGCACGGTGACGGCCACGGCCGGGTCCCGGTGGAGAAGATCAGCATCCAGCTCTACTCCCTGCGCACCGCGCTGCAGGCCGATCTGCCGGGAACCCTGTCCGCGCTGGCGGACATCGGCTACCGGAAGGTCGAACTGGCCGGCACCTACGGCCGTACGGCGCAGGAGTTCCGCGGTCTGCTCGACAAGAACCACATCAAGGCGTCGTCCACACACGTCGGCATCGACGGTGACCTCGACAAGACCATCGCGGACGCGAAGGTCCTCGGGAACACCCGCGCCAACGTGCCGTTCGCGGCCTTCGACACCATCGACGGCTGGAAGCAGTTCGCCGGACGGCTCGACACGGCGGCGCGGAAGTTCCGCCGGGCCGGGATCCCGCTCGGCTACCACAACCACGCCCACGAGTTCGCGGCCATCGACGGCGTGCGCCCGTACGACGTGCTCACCAGGGGCACCAACCCGCGTTACGTGCACCTGGAGATCGACCTGTTCTGGGCGGTAGAGGGCGGCGTCGACCCGATTTCGCTGTACCGCCGGCACTTCCCGCGCGTGGTGCAGTACCACGTGAAGGACCGGACGGCGGACGGCAAGATGGTCGACCCCGGCAAGGGTGTCATCGACTTCCCGCGCATCTTCGGCCGCACCCGCCCGAACCTGCACGAGTACATCGTCGAGCACGACAACCCCACGGATCCCCTGAGCACCGCCCAGACCGGATTCACCTATCTCCGTAACGTTCGCTTCTAGCTGGGGAATCCACAATGGACAAGAGTAAACGCGGGCTGTCCCGCAGATCGATGCTCGCGGGCACCGCGGCCGGGGTCATCGCCCCGGTCGTGGTGTCGGCGAGCGCCGGTTCGGCACCGGCCGCCGCCGCGGGGATGACCCGCAACATCACCGTGTACGCCGACTACGTTCCCGGCTCGACCCGGGTCGGTTACGGGCTGGAGCCCGGCAAACCGACCATCCCCGGGCCGCTCCTGGAGTGCTACGAGGGCGACACGCTGGTGATCGAGCTGGTCAACAACACCGACCAGCGCCTTTCGATCCACCCGCACGGCGTCAACTACGACACCAAGTCGGACGGCTCGCCGTTCAACGACTCCTTCAACAAGCCCTACGAAACCAAGACCTACACCTGGAAGACGCGGACGGCTTACCAGGCGGCCAACGGTTTCTGGATGCCCGGCAGCGCGGGGTACTGGCACTACCACGACCACGCGTTCGGCGGGGACCACGGCACCGTGGGCCTGATGAAGGGTCTCTACGGCGGTCTGATCGTGCGCAAACGCGGGGATCTGCTGCCCAGCAAGCAGTTCACCGTGGTGTTCACCGAAATGTGGATCAACCACCAGGTCGCCCCGAACACCCCGATCTTCGAGGCGAACCTGGGCGAACGCGTCGAGTTCATCTGCATCGGGCACGGCAACCTGATGCACACCTTCCACCTGCACGCGCACCGCTGGGCGGACACCCGCACCGGCATGCTCACCAGCGCGACCGACAACGCCCCGATCCTCGACAACAAGACCCTCGACCCCGGTAACTCCTTCGGGTTCCAGGTGATCGCCGGTGACGGCGTCGGGCCGGGCGCGTGGATGTACCACTGCCACGTCCAGCAGCACTCGGACGACGGCATGTCCGGAGTGTTCCTGGTCCGCAACGCCGACGGCGGGATGCCCGCGGGCGCCCAGGACGCGATCGACCGGTTCAAGGGACACCAGCACGGCACCACCGCGGCCAAGCCGGACGCCACGGGCGCCTCGGCCCACACCCACCACTAGTCTTCGAAAGGAGCGAGAACTTGAGACGAATCTTCTCGCAACGCCGTCTCCGCAGACGGTCACTGGCCGCGCTGGCGGTCGGCGCCGTCGTCACCTCCGGGCTTCCGCTGGTCATCGCACCGGTGACCGCCGAAGCCGCGACGAACGTCCCGGTCAACGTCCTGGTCTTCCACGGCACGGCCGCGGACCAGAAGGACCCCGTCCTGCGCGCCACGGACGCGATCGCGAGCCTGGGTCAGGCGAACGGGATCTCGGTGGCGTCCTCTTCGGACCCCACGGTGTTCACGAGCGCCAACCTCGCGAAGTACCGCGGCGTCGTCTTCCTTTCCGCGCAGGGCATCACGCTCAACCGCGACCAGGAAACCTCGCTGCAGAACTACATGAAGGCGGGCGGTGGTTTCCTCGGGCTTTCGGACGCCGCGCGGGCCCAGGACGGTTCGCAGTGGTTCTCCGGCCTGATCGGCGCACGTCCGGTGGGGGCACGTCCCACCCCGGAAGCGGTCGCCGCAGTCACGGCGAGCGCGGAGAACGCGCCCAACGAGGGCAAGGAGAAGCTGGCCGACAACAACGAGAACACCAAGTGGCTGGCCTTCACGAACACCGCTTGGATCGCCTACAAGCTGGCCGCCCCGGTCGCCGTGAGCAGCTACGCGCTCGTCTCGGCGAACGACTTCGCCGGGCGTGACCCCAAGAGCTGGACCCTGCAGGGCTCCAACGACGGGACCGCGTGGACCGATCTGGACACCCGCACCAACGAGGTGTTCGCGGACCGGTTCCAGAATCGGACCTTCACCTTCGCCAACACCACGGCCTACTCGAACTACCGGCTGAACATCACCGCCAACGCCGGTGAATCGGCCACCCAGCTGGCCGACTTCAAACTGTTCAAGGACCAGTCGAACACCCCGCCGCCGCCGGAGAACGCGCCGGCCGAGGCCACGGTCGACGTCCTCGACAAGGCGAACCCCACGACGGCGGGGCTGCCGCAGAAGTGGGTGCGCACGGACCGGTGGCTCAACTGGGAGGTCAACCCGGTCGGCACCGTCCACACCGTCGCGCAGGTCGAAGAAGCGGGCTACAAGCCGGGTGTCGGCGCGAACGGCGCTTTCCACCCGATCTCGTGGTGCCGTGACTACGACGGCGGCCGCTCCTTCTACTCCGGCATGGGCAGGACAGAGGCGAGCTACGGCGAGGCCCAGTTCCGCAGCCACATCCTCGGCGCGCTGAAGTGGACCACCGGCATGGTGCGCGGGGACTGCAAGGCGGGCATCGCGGCCAACTACAAGGTCGAGCGCCTGACCGCGAAGAACCAGACCGGCCAGATGGACCAGATCGGTGAACCGCACGGCCTGACCATCGCCCCGGACGGCAAGGTCTTCTACATCGGCCGCGCCGCCTGCGCCGGCAACGTCGTGCCCGCGCCGAACGACTGGTCCAACCCCGAGATCGGCGCCGGCTGCGGCACGATCCACCAGTGGGACCCGGTCACCAAGAAGCCGAAGCTGCTCACCACGCTCAAGGTGATGGGCAACCGCGGCAGCGGCGACGAACTGGTCAAGAACGAGGAAGGCCTCCTCGGGCTCGAACTGGACCCGAAGTTCAGCGAGAACGGCTACATGTACGCCTACTGGATGCCGCACGAGTCGATCGACCGTGACAAGCAGATCGGCAAGCGCACGGTCTCGCGGTTCAGCTACGACCTGAAGAAGCAGACGCTGGACCAGGCGACCCGCAAGGACCTGCTGTCCTGGGACGTCCAGATCCACAGCTGCTGCCACGCCGGTGGCGGCATGGCCTTCGACAAGGACGGGAACCTCTACGTCGGGTCCGGTGACAGCAACTCGTCGCAGGGCTCCAACGGGTACTCCGGTAACAACTGGACCGAGGACTACAAGGGCGTCTCGTTCCAGGACGCGCGCCGCACCGCCGGTAACACCAACGACCTCAACGGCAAGATCCTGCGGATCCACCCCGAGGCCGACGGCACGTACACCAACCCGGCGGGCAACCTGTTCCCCGAGGCCAACGACCCCGGGAACAAGACCAGGCCCGAGATCTACGTGATGGGCGTGCGGAACATCTCGCGTCTGCAAGTCGACAAGAAGACCAACTGGCTGACCGCCGCGTGGGTCGGTCCGGACGCGTCCACCCCGAGTCCGGAACTCGGCCCGGCCAAGTACGAGACCGCCACGATCATCACCGAGGCGGGCAACCACGGCTGGCCGTACTGCATGGGCAACAAGCAGCCCTACCGCGACCGCAGCAGCACCAACGCCGGAGTGCTCACCGGCTGGTACGACTGCGACAACCCGGTCAACACCTCGCCGCGCAACACCGGCCTGGTGAACCTGCCGCCGGTCAAGAAGAACATGATCTGGTACTCGCCGGACGGCGGCGGGCCGGTGTTCCCCAACCGTCCCAACAGCTCCGTCCCGTCGTACAACGCGGCCGAGGCCACCTACACGCAGCCCTACCTCAAGGGCGGCGGCCAGGCGGTCATGACCGGGCCGACGTACCACCGCGATCTCGTCAACACCACCAGCGGTGTCGCGTGGCCGTCGTACTGGAACGACAAGTGGTTCATCGGTGACCAGAGCAACGGGCAGAACCGGATCGCGGTCACCGTCGACCCGAACGGTGTCGCGAAGCAGGATCCGCCGGTGTTCGCCGAGACCCTGCGGCAGATCATCCCGACCGGTGGCGGCGACGCGAAGCTCCAGAGCTGGATGGACGCCGAGTTCGGTCCGGACGGCGCGCTGTACGCGCTCGACTACGGCAGCGGCTTCTTCACCTTGCAGGACAACCAGAAGCTGGTGAAGATCAGCTACACCGGCGGCGAGGCGACCCCGTCCGCGGCGGCGATGTCGACGATGGTGCAGAACAAGCCGCTCACCGCGGCCTTCACCGGGTCGAAGTCCGGGGGCGTCTCCTACAAGTGGGAGTTCGGCGACGGCACGATCTCGACGCAGGCCGACCCGCGGCACACCTACCCGCGCACCGGGCTCTACACCGCCAAGCTGACCGTGACCTACGCGGACGGCGAGACGGTGACCACGCGGAACTCGGTCAGCATCGGGTGTTTCGTGGCGGATCCCAGTGCCACGGTGACCATCGGTGACACCGACACCGGGGTGACCAACCGGAACGCCGGTGGCGGCTGCACTGTCGACGACATGATCGACGACGAGAGCACGTGGACCTCCCACGCCGGTTTCGTCAACCACGTCACCCAGGCCGTGGACAGGCTGGGCGATCTCGGCGTGCTGAACTCGGCCGAGTCGGACAAGATCAACGCCGCGGCCGCCGCGTCGCCCATCGGCAACAAGGGCGTCACCGGCTACGACGCGATCTACGACGGCACGGCGGAATCCTTCCGCAACTGGTCGCAGGCGCCGTCCGGGCAGTTCGCCATCCAGCCGGACGGGTCACTGCGACCGTCGGGCGGGCTGGGCATGCTCTGGTACTCGGCACGGCAGTTCGGCAACTTCTCGGTGAAGCTGCAGTTCAAGGACGTCGCGCCGACGGGCAGTGCCAACAGCGGCGTGTTCGTCAGGTTCCCGGACCCGCGTACTCCGCTGGAGCAGCGTCCGCCGGGCAGCTGCGGCACGGTCGGGTCGGCGAAGACCTCGCAGGCCTGGGTCGCGATCTACTGCGGTCACGAGGTCCAGCTGTACGACGGGGCCACCGGTGAACCGCAGAAGACCGGGTCGATCTACAACTTCGACCCGCGACCGCTGGACCAGGCGGGTGTGAAGCCGAAGGGGACCTGGAACGAGTACGAGGTCAAGGTCGTCGGGCAGAAGTACACGATCATCCGCAACGGTGTCGTGATCAACGAGTTCGAGAACGCGCCGGGCATCCAGTCCACGCGTGCGGGCGACCCGTCGACCGACTTCCGGCAGTTCGTCAGCGGGTTCATCGGTCTGCAGAACCACAGCGACAACGACCTGATGGAGTTCCGCAACATCCGGGTGCGGCAGCTGTAGCGCGAAAGCCGGCCGGGCGCGACCTCCCTCGCGCCCGGCCGGTCTCCCTGTACGGAAGGTTTCCCTGCGATGTCCCCAAGAACCCTCGTCGTGGCCTTGCTGGCCGCGACGCTCGCGATAGCCGGCCTGGTGTTACCGGGCTCCGCCGCACCCGCCGTCGCCGCGCCCGTCCAGACCCTGGAATGGACCGCGGGCGACAGCACCGACCACTACCTCAGCGCACCGACCACCGCGGTGGCGGGTGAGACCACGATCCTGTTCAAGAACACCGAAGCCCTCGGCTCGACGATGTCGCACACGTTGACGTTCGACACCGCGACCGCCGGCTACAACCACGACGTCAACCTCAACATCCTCGCGAACCCCTATGACGAGCAGAACGGCGAGCACCAGGCGACCGTGACGCTGACGCCGGGCAAGTACCGGTTCTACTGCACGATCCAGGGGCACAGCAAGATGGTCGGTGAGCTCGTCGTCACCGACGGCGGCGGCTCCGACACGACCCCGCCGACCGTGACCGCGAACGTTACAGGCACCAAGGACACCGCCGGGAACTACGTCGGTTCCGCGACGGTGAACCTGGCCGCCAGCGACAGTCAGTCCGGTGTGGACAAGGTCGAGTACAAGCTCGACAGCGGCGCCTGGACCGCGTACTCGGCGCCCGTGGTGGTCAACGCCGTGGGCTCGCACATGGTCCACTACAAGGCGACCGACAAGGCGGGAAACGTTTCCCCGGAAGGGATGTCGTCGTTCAGTGTCGTTACCGGGCAACCCGGTGACACGACGCCGCCGACGGTGACCGCGGAAGTGACGGGGACCAAGGACGGTGCGGGGAACTACCTCGACACCGCCACCGTGAAGCTCACCGCCACCGACGCCGGCTCCGGTGTCGACAAGGTCGAGTACAAAGTGGACGAAGGCGCGTGGACCGCGTACACCGCTCCGGTCGCGGTTTCCGCGCCGGGTATGCACATGGTCTCCTACCGCGCGTCGGACAAGGCGGGCAACGCCTCGCCGGAGGGCATGGCGCACTTCACCGTCGTCAGCAGTGACACCACTGCCCCGACGGTGACCTCCGAGGTGACCGGCACCAAGGACACCGCCGGGAACTACGTCGGCAAGGCGACGGTGACCCTCGCGGCCACCGACGCCGGTTCGGGTGTCGGCAAGGTCGAGTACAAAGTGGACGGTGGCCCGTGGCTGACGTACTCGGCGCCGCTCGCGCTGACCGTCGTCGGCGCGCACACGGTGAACTACAGGGCCACCGACAAGGCGGGCAACGTCTCGGCCGAAGGCACGGCGACGTTCACCATCGTCGAAGGCGACGACAGCACCGCACCGGTCGTTTCCGTGGTGGTGAGCGGTGATCTGGACGGAAGCTGGTCGTACATCGAAGACGCGACCATCAACCTGACCGCGACGGACACCGGGTCCGGCGTCGACAAGATCGAGTACGAACTGGACGGTGGGGCCTGGACGGCGTACACCGCGCCGGTGAAGGTGACCGCGCTCGGCACGCACACGCTGACCTACCGCGCTTCGGACAAGGCGGGCAACGTCTCGGCGGAACAGGGTGGCGCGTTCACCATCGTCGCCGCGCCGCCGGGGCCGGACGCCTGCCCGGACTCCGACGTCCGGGACACCGTGATCCTCGGCTCGGCGGACAGCCAGGTCGAGAACCGCGACACCGGTAACGGCTGCACGATCAACGACGTGATCGACGACGAGTCGGACTACTCGTCGAACGACCAGTTCGTGACCTACGTGCGGGCCGTGACGCAGGAACTCCTCGACGGCGAGACCCTCTCGTCCGACGAGCGGAACCTGATCGTCACGGCGGCGATCGACTCCGGCATCGGCGGCCCGACCGCGGAGCCGGAGCCGAACAAGAAGCCGGAGACGAAGAACCCCGGCATGAAGAAGACCGTGAAGACGCCCATCCGGGAGCTCTGAGCGAATCGGTTACCTTTCTCGCGCCGCGCTCGTCATGTCCATGACGGATCGGCGCGAGAAAGGTACCGACATGACCGGCGAGGCCCTGGCCAGCGCGTTCGAGGAGCAGCGCGGCCGTCTGGTGGCGGTGGCACACCGCATGCTCGGTTCCCGCGCGGACGCCGAGGACGCCGTCCAGGAGGCCTGGCTGCGGCTGGCCCGCCAGGACGCCGACACGATCGACAACCTGTCCGGCTGGCTGACCACCGTCGTCGGCCGCGTCTGCATCGACGTCCTGCGCTCCCGCAAGACCCGCCCCGAGGACTCCTACGAAGAGCCGCCCGAGCTGCTGGTGTTCGAGGACTCCCCGGAAGAAGACGCGCTGCTGGCCGAATCGGTCGGGCTGGCGCTGCTCGTGGTGCTCGACACCCTTGGCCCGGCCGAGCGGCTGGCCTTCGTGCTGCACGACCTGTTCGCGGTCCCGTTCGCCGAGGTCGGCGAGATCCTCGGCAAATCCGCGGACGCCGCCAAGATGCTCGCCAGCCGCGCCCGCCGGAAGGTGCAGGGACGGCGTCCGGTCGACGAGCCACAGCAGCGAGGTGTGGTCGACGCTTTCCTCGCGGCCGCGCGCGAAGGCGACTTCGACGGGTTGATCGAGCTGCTCGACCCCGAGGTGACGTGGCGCTCGCAGACCTCGCGCGGTGTGGTCGTGCGGCTGGGGGCGGACGAGGTCGCCACCCGCGTCCAGCGGGGCGCCCGTGCCGTGGCGACCCTGCGCCCCGCGCTGGTCGGCGGCAAACCCGGCGTCGTGACCTGGGACAAGCGCGGCAGACTGGGCGGCGTGATGGCGTGCACCGTCGTCGACGGCCGCATCGTCGCGATCGACTCCGTGAGTGATCCACGTCGCCTCGCGGCCATGGGTGTTACCTCTCTCGAAGCCCCCTCGTCGAAGTAAGTGAACACAGACGAGAAGGAGAGAATCCCATGCAGGCACGACTCGAACTCTTCAAGACCGCTCTCGCGCCGAAGCTGGTGAAGCACCTCGTCTCGGCGGGAAAGGTCCTCGAAAGCACCGAACTTCCCGCCGCGACAAGGGAATTGGTGAACATCCGGGCCAGCCAGATCAACGGCTGCTCGGGCTGCCTGGACATGCACACCAAGGAAGCCGCGCACGCGGGGGAGACGGCCGTCCGGCTGAACCTGGTCGCGTGCTGGCGGGAGGCGACGGTCTTCACCGAGGCCGAGCGGGCCGCGCTGGAACTCACCGAACAGGGCTGCCGCCTCGCCGACAGCGCCGGTGTCACCGACGAGGCGTGGGAGGCCGCCGCCAAGCACTACGACGACGAGCAGCTCATGGCGCTGGTGACCCAGATCGCGCTCATCAACGCCTTCAACCGGCTGAACGTCATCACCCGGCAGCCCGCCGGGCACTACCAGGTCGGCCAGCTGCCCCCGCACTGAAAACAGGAAGGCCCCCTTCTGTGCGAAGGGGGCCTTCCTGTACTCACCTGTGATCAGGTGCGCTGCTTCGACCGTCCGAGGATGGTACGACGGCGACCGTGGCCGTTGGTGCGTTCCTCGTGCAGTTCCTTCAGCGACAGCATCATCGCGTCTTCCTGCTTCATCAGCGGGTCGTTGCGCAGGTCCTTCCAGACCGATACGCACAACCCGACCATCACGAACACGAACGGCACCGCGATCAGGATCGTGAGGTTCTGCAAGCCTGTCAGCGCCTTGTCCCCGCCGACCAGCAGCATCACCGCAGCGACGGCACCCATCAGCACGCCCCAGAAGATGACGACGCTCTTGCTCGGGTGCACGCTCCCGCGCTGGGACAGGGTGCCCATCACCACCGACGCCGCGTCCGCACCGGAGACGAAGAAGATGGACACCAGGAGCATCACGAGGATCGCGATGGGAACGAACCACGGCAGGGTTTCCAGCAGTTTGAACGTCGCGGACTGGGCGCTGCCCGCGCCCGCGATGTCCGTCCCGGCCCGTTGCCTGCTGATCGCCGCGCCGCCGAAGATCGCGAACCAGATCAGGCTCACCACGCTCGGGATCGCGATGACGCCGAAGATGAACTGCCGGATGGTGCGGCCGCGGGAGATCCGCGCGATGAACATGCCGACGAAGGGCGTCCACGAGATCCACCACGCCCAGTAGAAGACCGTCCAGCCACCGAGCCAGGTCTGCATCTCGTCGCCGCCGGTCATCCCGGTGCGGCCCGACATCTCCGCCAGTTCACGGAAGTAGTCGCCGATCGCGCCCGGCACGATGTTGAGGATCAGCACGGTCGGACCGACCACCAGCACGAACACCGCGAGCACCGCGGCGAGCACCATGTTGATGTTGGACAGCCACTGGATTCCCTTGGCCACGCCGGACACCGCCGACGCGATGAACGCGACGGTGAGGATCGCGATGATCGCGACCAGCAGGCCCTTGCCGGGGTCGTCGATCCAGCCGACGGCGCCCATACCGCCGCCGACCTGCAGTGCGCCGAGGCCGAGGGAAGCGGCCGAACCGAACAGGGTGGCGAAGATCGCCATGATGTCGATCGCCTTGCCCAGCGGGCCTTCGGTGCGCTTCTTGCCGATCAGCGGCGCGAACACCGAACTGATCAGCTGGGTCCGGCCCTTGCGGAAGGTGCTGTAGGCGATCGCGAGGCCGACGACGGCGTAGATCGCCCACGGGTGCACGGTCCAGTGGAACAACGTCGTCGCCATCGCGGTGTGGACGGCTTCGTCGGAGTTCGGGGCCGCGGTGCCCGGGGGCGGGCTCGCGAGGTGGGAGACCGGTTCGTACACGCCGAAGAACATCAGGCCGATGCCCATCCCGGCGCTGAACATCATCGCGATCCACGACGACGTCCGGAATTCGGGCAGTTCCTTGTCTCCGCCCAGCGGGATCCGGCCGTACCGGCTGATGGCCAGACAGACCGCGAAGATGACGAAACCACTGGCGGTCAGCACGAAAGCCCAACCGCCGTAAGGGATCACGGCGTCGTTCAGCAGGGACGACGCGACATTCGAGAGGCTGTCCGGGGAAAGCACACCCCAGACGATGATCGCGAGCGCGAGGCCGGCGGCGATACCGAAAACGGTCCGGTCGGTCTCGGCGGGGCGGTCGGCGGCGAGGTCGAGGGGGACGTGCTCATCGGGCGGGTGGCCCGGACCTGTCGTGTCCGGTGCGTTGGCGAGGTCTGTCGCGGTCCCCGCGACTACCTCTTCTTCCGCTGGCTTGCCGTCCTGCGAACTCATGTTTCAGCCGCGCCGATGACCGGCGCGATCTCCTTCCGCCCGAGTTAACCCGTTTGCACCACTGCACCCTAACCAGAAAACTGGTAACCGGCAGAAAATACGGGCGGAAAGGTTTAAACCGGCGATTGCGGGCCTGACCTCGGTGGATGCAGGCTGTATCGCCGGTCTCGGCGGGGAACGTGTCGCTCGTGACACCGGGCCACGGAAACGTCGGGTGCCCGATGGTGTTCAGACGGTGGTGCCGCCCCTCCAGAACGGGTGGCCGATCGGGTCTCCACCTGCGGCGTTCGGGCGGCCCTGTCGCGCGTGGTTGCGCTCCAGGAGGTAGGTGACGAGGGCGATGAAGGCGAGGGTGACGATGATTGCGGTCATGGCAGTAAGTTTGCGCCACTCGACATCCTGCCAGAAGTGGCAGTTCTGTCGTTGTGCGTCAAAATCCTGCCAGCTATGCTGCGGTCATGCTGAAGAGCGTCGCTGTGGTGCTGCTGGACGACTTCGCCCCCTTTGAGTTCGGGGTCGTCTGCGAGGTGTTCGGCTACGACCGGACCGATGACGGAGTGCCGCTGCTCGACTTCCGCGTATGCGGGGAGCGGGCGGGAGAGCCGCTCAGCCTCGGCCACGGCGTTCAGGTGACCCCGCAACACGGCCTCGAAGCGACCGAAGACGCGGACGTCGTCGTCGTCCCCGCCTGCGACGTACGCGACGAATACCCGCCCGCGGTGCTCGACGCGCTCCGCGCGGTTTCGGAGCGGGGCGCCACGCTGCTTTCGGTCTGCACCGGCGCGTTCGTCCTGGGCGCCGCCGGTCTGCTCGACGGGCGGCGATGCACGAACCACTGGCGGCACAGCGACCGGTTCCGGAAGCGGTTCCCGCAAGCCCGGCTGGACCCGGACGTCCTGTTCGTCGACGACGGCGACATCATCACCAGCGCGGGGACGGCCGCCGGCATCGACGCCTGCCTGCACCTCATCCGCCGCGAACTCGGGTCCGCCGCGGCCACCGCGATCGCCCGGCGCATGGTGGTGCCGCCGCAACGGGAGGGCGGGCAGCGCCAGTTCGTCGAGGTGCCGATCCCCGAGTGCACCGGCGACAGCCTCCAGCCGGTGCTCACCTGGATGCTCGACACCATCGAGGAGGAGCATCCCGTCGCCGACCTCGCCCGCCGGGCGCGGATGTCCGAGCGCACCTTCGCCCGCAAGTTCGTCGCCGAGACGGGCACCACGCCGCATCGCTGGCTTTCCACACAGCGCGTGCTGCACGCGAGGTCCCTGCTGGAGGAGACGACGATGGGCATCGACGAGGTCGCGCGCCGCTGCGGCTTCGGGTCGGGAGCCCTGCTGCGCCACCATTTCCACAAGGTGGTCGGGGTGTCGCCGCAGGACTACCGCCGGACCTTCGCGCCCCAGCGCGTCTAGTCCACAGAGGACGAACTGTCAGAGGCTGAACACGGTGACGTATTCCGCGTCCCGCACGACGTAGCCGAACCGGGCACGGAGTTCGCGGACCACCGCGCGCATGTGCTCGGCGCCGTAGACCACGCCGATCGTCCCGGGCTCGTGCCGCCGCAGTTCGTGCAGTCCTGCCAGCGCGTCCACGAGGAGCTTGTCGCGGCTGCCGCTGATCAGGTCGTCGAATTCGGGCATGGTCTCCGCGGATTCGGCCCGGAAGTCGTCCTCGTCGTCGACGCTCAGGAAGCGCGCCAGCATCCCGCGCGTACCGAAGCCGCGCAGGAACATGCCCAAGGTCGGCGCCAGGAGGGACATCGTCAGCCTGTCCCCGAGTGGGACGCGTCGCCAGCCCTCGATGAACGACGGGCCGTCGAGGTCCGGGCGGACGGTCGGCACGGTGAAGGAGTCGGCCTTCAGATCCTGCACCACCAGACCAAGGCGCTTGTTCCGTGCCGCGAACCGGTAACTCGCTGTCAGCCGGGACACCGGCTTCGCGTCGCCGACGCCCTCCGCCACCACCACGTCACACTCGTTCGCCTGCCGCCGCACGGCGTCGAAGTAGGCCTGCGTGCCGATGTGCACCATGGGGAGCAGCCGGAAGTCGAGCGCCGATCCCTTGGCGCGCAGGGTCAGCACCACGGCACGGACGCCCAGCTCGTTCGCGACGATGATCTCCACGGCCCACTCCTCCCCGTTCTGAGGAGAACGCGCGGCGGGGCCGGAAGGTTGCCGCGGCTCAGACCGGGCGTCGCCCGACGGCCTCGAAGATGTCGTGAGCCAGCACGGCGGCGCCTTCGGTGAACCCGTTGACGATGATTTTCCGGCCGTCGGTGAGCTTGACGAGGCAGCCGACGTCGCCACCGAGCGCCTTGGCGAAGACGTTCTTCTTGGTGTGATCGATGACCACGTCGACCGCGGTCCACGGCACGATGGTGGTCGACTTGCGCCAGGTGTGCACGAAACCCTGCTCGTACAGGGTGAAGGTCTCGCCTCGCTTGCCGACGGCGTTCCAGCAGAGCCAGACGCCCATCAGCGCCACCCCCAGCCCGCAGCCGATGACGAGGCCGACGACCATCTCCCCGCCGGAGACCCCGGCCTCCTGGCCCATCGCGAACAGGAGGACCCCGACGAAGGCGATCGGCGTGCCGATCACGATCGCGGCCACTCCCCGGAGCGCGCGGCTACGCGAGTTCGTCTCGAAGCGTTCGACGTAGGCACCCAGTTCGGTCACGGGCAGGAGGCTAACCGCGAACGAGGGGACCGGTCCCTGGGCGCCAGTCCGGTGCCTAGTCCTTCCGGGACTTGTTGAACAGGCCGAGGGACTGGGCGAAGGTCGCCCCGCCGACCAGGAAGACGAGCGGCAGCGTCTTGGCCCAGAAGGCGCCCACCTCGAGCGAGATGAGCAACGCGAGGAGCCCGCCGGCCAGCGCGGCCAGGATGAGCATTCCCAGTGCGACGCGGGGTTTCGAGACCATGTGTCCTCCAAAAGGGTCGGACGAGCAAGCCTGGCGACGGCGGTGATGCGGGGCGAGGTCATTTTTGCCGGGTCAGGGTTTCAGGTGTCTTCGTTTCAGGTGCCTTCGCGGAGGACGACGTGCAGCGTGCCGCCGGGCAGGCCGCTTCTCTCGTGGACGATGAACAACGGGCCGAGGCTGATTTCCGCGCAGTAGTGCCTGGCCGGCGAGTCGCCGATCCTGGCGGGGCCGTTTTCGGCGACGTCACGGATCTGGTCGCTTTCGAGTTCGAAGGCGCGCCGGCTGCCGACGAGGAAGAGGGTGTCCGCGGCGATGCCCGGGCGAAGTTGATCATCGCACACTTTTCCAGCGGGACAACGGAAACTGAAGACTGTGGTGCAGCAGGACCAGGTCGAGGTCCGGGCCCTCGTTGCCCTGTTCGCAGGCCGTCCGGCTCGCGCGGCAGGGCAGGTACACCAGGCTGCGCGGGGAACGCGCGGCCAGCCACCAGGCGGCGGCGAGTTCGCGTGCCGACACCTTGTCCACGTCGAGTTCCGCGCCGTGCCAGCTTTCGATCAGCGGACCGTGCGAGGCAGGACGTGCCGGGCGGATGACGCGGTAGGCGGCCCCGCCGAGGCGGACCTGGCTGATCCGCGTGCGCCACTTGTACCCGTCCAGTTTCACCGTGCTCCGTTTCTCTCCTTGTCGGCAACGGAACTGTAGGGAGCGGCCGACGCCGTGACCACCGAGTTTGCGCACCGGACGGAACAGGGCATACGATCAGGGCAGTCGTACAGGACGAACGCCCTAGGAGATGATGGTGGCAGGCTCCCCGGCCGCGGAACGTGGTCAGGTCGCACGGCGGCGGTTGCTCGAAGCGGCTGTCGCGCTCGTGCCCGAACTCGGCTGGTCCGCGGTCAGCACCCGGATCCTCGCCGAACGCGCGGGTGTCACACCGAGCGTCGTGCACTACCACTTCCCCTCGCTGCAAGCCTTGATGATCGAGGCCGTGCTGGGGGCGATGCGTGAGGTCGCCGGTGCTTTCGAGCCGGCGCTGGAAACCGCCGGGACGCCCGCGGAGGCTGTGGACGCGCTGCTGGCGTCGGTCGGCGAGTACTCCGGCACCGACCCGATGTCGTTGCTGTTCGCCGAGGCCTACCTGGCCGCGACCCGCGACGACACCTTGCGCCAAGGCATCCGTGAGCTCCTCGCCGATCTGCGCGCCCGGTTCGGAGGCTGGCTGGCGGAGCGCGGAGTAGCCGACGCCGAGGGTACGGCCGCGGTGCTTTTCGCCACGGTGGACGGGCTTCTGCTGCATCGCGCGCTCGAACCGGAGCACGGCGGCGAAGTCCCCTTGGCCGTCCTGCGCAGACTGGTCGGCTGAAACGAACGGGAGGGAAGATCCATGAAGGTGGCGATCTGCGGTGCCGGGATCACCGGTCTGGCGCTGGCGCACCGGCTCGCGATGCTGGACGTCGAGGTCGTGGTGCTGGAACGGGCCGCGGGGCCGCGCGAACAGGGCTACATGATCGACTTCTTCGGTCCTGGCTTCGACGCGGTCGAGGAGATGGGCCTGCTGTCACAGGTCGAGGACGTCGCGTACCAGGTGAACGAAGCGAGCCTGCTGGACGACCACGGCCGTCGACGCGCGGCGATCGACTACGTCCAGTTCGCCAAGTCGTTGCGCGGCAGGCTGTGCAGCATCATGCGGCCCGACCTGGAACGCGTCCTGCGTGCGGACCTGCCGTCCACAGTGGACGTCCGGTTCGGCGCCGGTGTCGTGGACGTCGAGGATCTCGGCGACCGGGTGCGGATCACCTTGGCGGACGCCGAGGTGATCGAAGCCGATCTGCTGGTCGGGGCCGACGGGATCCATTCGGCCGTGCGGCGGCTGGTCTTCGGCGAGGAGAGCCGCTTCCTCCGCTACCTCGGGTTCCACACCGCGGCGTTCGTCTTCGAGGACGAAGAGATCCGCGCGCGGGTGGGGGAGCGGTTCTGCCTGACCGACACCGTCGGCAGGCAAATGGGCTTCTACGGTCTCCGCGACGGCAAACTCGCCGCGTTCGCCGTGCACCGCGCGACAGATCCCGTCCTGCCGGACGACACACGAGCGGCGCTGCGCGCGACCTACGGTTCCCTCGGCTGGGCGGTGCCCAAGGCGCTCGAGCTCTGCCCGCCGTCCGGCGAGGTGTACTACGACCAGGTCGCCCAGATCGAAATGCCGTCGTGGAGCCGCGGCCGAGTCGTTCTCGTCGGCGATTCCTGCTATGCCGTCTCCCTTCTCGCCGGTCAGGGCGCTTCACTCGGTATCGCGGGCGCATTCGTACTGGCCGAACAACTCATCCGGGCGCCGTCCATCGAGGCCGCGTTCGCGGAATACGAAAAGCTGGTCCGCCCAGTAGTGACCGAGAAACAGCAGGTCGCCCGCCGGGGCGCCCGATGGTTCCTGCCCGCGAACCGGCTCCTCCTGCAGGCCCGCCGGGCCTTCCTCCGGCTGGCCCGCCTTCCGGGACTCGAACGGACACTCGCGTCCGCCGTCACAGGCAAGTCGACGGCACTGGTGACGAATCTGCGGCAGGGCACCGAGATCCGGAGCCGGTGAGGCGGCCTGGTCGAGCTGCTCGACCGGTTCTGTTTGCTGGCGCCTTTGCCTGGCGGTAAGGCTGCAGCCACGGTCGCCGAAGCGGTGATCGCGGTGGTGGAGGAAGCGGATCTGGATCTGGCCGCTCAGGTGCGGCCGGGGCAACGGGTGCGGTTCCGGCTCGTTGGGTGACGCAAGTAGTCGACTACTTGCGGGGGCGGTCGGCCTATGTCCTGAGGTGCATGGTGTTGCGTCGGGGTTCTCCTGTCGGGTCGAGGTAGGCGGGGGCGGTGAATTCGGGGAGTCCGTCTTGGGCTATCCGGACTTTCCATTCGCTGCGGTGGATCAGGCGGTGATGTCTCGTGCAGAGGAGCACGAGATTGTCGATTTTCGTTTCGCCGTGGTGACGCCAGAAAACAGTGTGGTGGGCGGTGCAGCGCGGCACCGGCATGTCGCAGCCGGGGAACGCGCAGCCTCTGTCGCGGATGGTGAGTGCGTACTTCTGTGCCAGTGACACGGTGCGTTTGGAGCGGCCGATGTCGAGGGGTTCGCCTGCGGTGCCGAGAACGCCGGGTCTGACACGAGCGTCGCAGGCGAGGATCCGGGCGTCGGTCGCGCTGATCGGCCCCACTAGATCCAGGTGAGCTTCACCGAGGTCGTTGATCAGGTCCTCGTACGACATGGTGATGAGGATGTGGGTGGCTTCCCCTGCTTGGCCGGGGAGGTTGCGGCTGGTGGTTTTCAACCGCACATAGTCGGTGAAGGCATCCCCGTAGCGTTCGTCCTGGGTGCGGGAGTCCCGGACCCCATCGATGGCTTTATAGGGCTTGGCCATCGGATCCAGGTCGGATTTGAGGCGGGCGTAGGTTTCCAGGTCAAGTGTCGCCTTGAGGCCGAGGGTGCCGTCGCGGTGTTTGACGAACCGCAACTCCGGCCGCACATCCTTGGGATCCTCATTACGGGGTTCCTTCCCGTCGGGGTCGAGGTTGTCCAACAAGCGTCGTCCGGCTCGGGCGATGGCACGAGGCCCGGTATGACGAGCCAGATCGACCAGGATCTTTTCGCCGTCTCGAATCTTGTCTTCCGGAACGGTGGAGGGGATGCGGGCGAGGGTGCGGATGATGGCGTCGATTTGCGAGCCGCCGATCGCGCCTTCCGCCGCTGCTGCAGCGGTCAAGGGCGCGAGCGGCGGGGTTGGGTCGCCGCCGATGGTGGGGCCGGGATGGAGGGCCAGGACACGGTCGGCACGGTCGTTGGCTTCCTTGTCTGTCACAAGGAAGTCTTCGTAGATCAGCGCCGCCAGCGTCGAGTGTCCGGAGCAGCCGCGGATCCCTCGGGTGTTGATTTCGGCGAGGATCGCGTTCTGCTCGGCATCCAGTTGGCGTTTGAGGACTTCCAGTTCTTGTTTGCGGGCATGCAACATCGCGGTGTCGACGCGCCACCACTCGGTGGGTGTCGTCGGGGATGTGCTGTCGATGGCCACGAGATCAACATTACCCGCAGTCGAACAGATGTTCTATCACACGTTTAGGTAGTCTCGGGCCCAAATGGTCAGTGTGCGCCCTGAGATGATGATCGTTCGGGTAGCGAAGGGGAACACCCGTTTTGCTACCCAGGAGATCATTATCTCCAGCCGGTGCACTGACCATCTAAGCTCAAGGGCACCCTGAACGTGCTATTCCATTCGATAGAGGGCGCAAAGCGAATAGATAGCCCTGAGTGGCACGGCGGACCCGCAAAGCCCGCCCACACCAGCAGTCAGCGAGCTCGATAGGGGCGCCGAGACGAGGTCCGCCAGAACCGCGCCCCAGCGCCCCACCGGACCCCTAAGCCCTAAAGCACAAGGTGCCCCACTGGAACCCCGCCCCGATCGCCGACACGACGAAGACGTCGCCAGGCCGCACCGAACCCTCCGAGAAACCCTTGTGCAGCACGGTGAAAACACCCGCCGAACCGGTGTTGCCGAGCCTGTCGACGGTGATCGGCGCACGGTCACGCGGCACGCCGAGCTTGTCCATCGCCGCCTGCACGATGTTCAGATTTGCCTGGTGCAGAAAGAAATGGTGCACGTCGTCCACTGTCAGCCCGGCCTGGGCGGCGGCGTTCAGGACGCTGTCCGGCAGGCATCGGGTGGCGGTGTCCCAGACGGTCCGGCCGTTCATCTTGAGGTAGTGCCGCCGGTCCGCGAACGTCGTCGCCCCGGCGGGCTGTCGCGAGCCGCCTGCCGGGATCTCGACGTCGTAGGACAGCTCGGCGCCGAAGTCCCAGCCGAGGAGTCCGGCGCCGGGCGACGTCGTCCCGGTCAGGACGGCGGCACCCGCGGCGTCGCCGAAGAAGACCCGGGTGGTGCGGTCTTCCGGATCGGTCACGCGGGACGCGCTGTCGGCCGCGATCACCAGAACCCGTTCCGCCGCACCGGTCCGCACCAGCAAGGAGCCGAGGAACAACGCCTGGACGCCGTTCGCGCAAGCGGCTTGCGTGATGTCGAAGGTGAGCGCGCCGAAAGCGCCGAGCGCTTCCTTGA
Organism: Amycolatopsis sp. NPDC102522; assembly: GCF_055584485.1. Lineage (NCBI taxonomy): Bacteria > Bacillati > Actinomycetota > Actinomycetes > Pseudonocardiales > Pseudonocardiaceae > Amycolatopsis > Amycolatopsis sp. NPDC102522. The sequence goes on from NZ_JBVJLY010000010.1 coordinate 293,108, forward strand.
CGATCAGTGCCGTCGACGGCAGCGGCTGGTCGTAGGTGTAGGTCGCGACGATGATCGCGTCGACGTCCCTCGCGGTACAGCCCGCCGCCGCGAGCGCGGGCCAGGCGGCGGCCACGCACATGTCCGAAGTGGCGAGATCCGGGGCGAGCCAACGGCGTTCCCTGATCCCGGTGCGGTGGACGATCCACTCGTCGGAGGTGTCGAGCGTTTCGGCGAGCCGCCGGTTGGTGACGACGTCCGGTGGCAGGTGGACGCCGGTGCCGGCGATCCGCACGGGCAGCGGGGTCACGTGACCGTGCTCCGTTCCGGGCTGAGCTGGCGGTCGAGGTCGGTGTAGAACCGGCCCGACACGCACGGCAGGCCGAGCAGGATCCGCCGCGCGGCCTCGCCGCAGAGCGCGCCGCCCAGCGCGACCCCGGAGGCCAGTTGCGGCCAGCTGCTCAGGGTGCGGCCGAGTTCGCCGAAGGAGGCGGCCAGTTCCGGGCTGATCCGGTCGGCGTCGACCATGGCCAGGATCAGCTCGACCTTCTCCTGGGGCCCGAGGTCGATGAGGTCCACGGACTTGATGTCGCCGAGCAGGCCGTGCAGCAGCGGCCGGTCCGGCTCGAGGTCGAAGCGTTCGACGTCGAGCATGCCGCGGTCGTTGCAGTCCATGACGACCGGGACGCGCAGGTCACGCGCGTATTCGCGGGCCGCGACCTTGACCCACGGGGTGTCGCACTCCTCGATCAGGAGGTCGAGCGCGCCCAGCCCGCCGGTGAAGAACGCCTCGATGTTGTCCTCGGTCAGGCCGTCGCGGTGGATTTCGATATCGAGGTACGGGTCGATCTCGAACATCTGGCGAGCGGACAGGACCGCTTTGTTGACACCGAGTTCGTGCACGCCCGCGCGCAGCCGGTTCAGGTTCGACAGGCTGAAGTCGTCGAAGTCCGCCAGTTTGTAGGCGCCGCCGATGCCTTCGAGCGCGAACGTGAGCGCCGCGCTGTTGCCGACCGAAAGGCCGATGACGCCGATCCGCTTGCCGAGCAGGCGGCGCTGTTCGGGGCGGTCGACCTTGCCGCGGTTGCGATCCGTGCGCACGAGCCGGAACTCGTCGCGCGGCAGGACGTGCACGAGCCGCCGCGACCACGGGTACCAGACCCAGGTTCCGTACTCCCAGAGCGCCAGTCCGGCGAGCTGTTCCCGTTTCCTGGTCTCGATTTCGGTCTCGTCCCGGCAGGACGGGTCGCGGCTGCGGACCAGTTCGGCCAGCTGCTCGTCGATGGTGTCGTGGACCTCACGGACGTCGCCGTAGGCCAGCAATGCCGTCAGCGATTGGAAATCCATCGCGTCGCGGGGTGCGAGCAGGGTCGGCCGCCACTGGTCGCGATCGGGTCCGGGGATGGCGGCGAGCGTGTCGGGCGCGGGCCTGCTCGACGACGTCCCGAAGGTGAGCGGGGCCGGTGTGGACGCGGCGACCCTGGGGAATTCGTCCCGGAGCCGCGTGACGAGATCGTGGTGCCGCCCGGCGCCGTCGGCGACGCGGTGGAACATGATCACGACGTCTTCGGTGTACTGCTCGACATAGCGGCGGGTGCCCGGCATGGGGCGGAAACCGAACTGCTCGTGGAACCGGTCCTGGCCGTCCTTCGTACCCGAAGTGCCGATCATGGCGTGGGCGCCGAGATGGTGCGCGGCGCCGATCGCGAGTGCGTTGAGGTACTGCCCGAGTCCGAGTTTCCGGGACCGGTGCTCGACGACGAGTCTGCTGTGCTCGAAGACCTGACCCGGCTCGAAGCCTTGTGCGGCAAGCACTTCCTCGTACCGCTCGGTGCCGAGGTAGGTCCGCGACTGGAACCCGTCGCCGGTGGCCGGGGTGGAGAGCCGGATGTAGCCGAGCGGCGGGCCGTCCGGATGCTGCCGCGCGATGAAGTGCCAGGCCCCGAAGTCGAGGTCCTGGTCGTCGGCGTGCGAACCGTCCGCTCGGCGAAAGGCCGGACGGCGGCCGCGGTCGAACAGGATCCGCGCGCGGAGTTCGCGGACGGAATCGAGCAGGCAGGTGTCGGCCCCGTGGAACGCGGTCACGCTCCACGGATGGCTGAGATCCGTCAAGTGATGCCTTTTCTGAGGAAAGTGCCGGAAGTCGGCGCGATATTCGTGGGGATGGTTCGAAAATTCGGAGGAATTCGAACCGCGCCGGACTGTAGCAGCGTGGCAACCGAGCGTCAGCGGATGTGTGCGGCGGCAAGCACTCCGCACGAGCGAGTGCGGCAATCGTTTACCGCCATGGCGATCGACAATCCGTCACGATGAGAGCATCGGATTTGATGAAGCCCGCCGGAATTCCCACCCGATGGTGTGCCGGGCTGTTTCTCAGTGAAAGCGACCCGTTCCACGGCTTGTGGCGGAGGTCACAGCTTCATGATCACCAGGTGGGATGTGCGGAGACTCCGCCGTCCACGATCAGGTTGTGTCCGGTGATCCACGACGCGAGTGGCGAGGCGAGGAAGAGGCAGGCGTTCGCGACGTCTTCGGGGGTGCCGAGCCTGCCGAGGGGCGCGGACTGCTCCCAGCGGTGGACGCCCTCGGGCCAGGCGTCGCCGAGTCCGGGGCGGTCGATCAGGCCGGGGGAGACGGCGTTCACGCGGAGGCCTCGCGGCCCGTATTCGAGCGCGGCGGCCCGGGCGTGCATGACCAGCGCGGCCTTCGCGCTGCTGTAGTGCGCGTGCCCCGGTGCGGGCCGGTCCGCCTCGATGGAGGCGATGTGGATGACGTTGCCGCCGCTCATCACCTCGGCCGCGGCCTGCGTGCAGGAGAACGCGCTGGTGAGGTTCGCGTCGAGGACGGCGCGCCAGCTTTCCGCCGACATCCCCGCCAGCGGCTCGACAGGCTGCACACCGGCGCTGTTGACCAGGGTGTCCAGCCGTCCGGTCCAGGCCGCGGCGGCGGCCACGAGCCGGCGGCATTCGTCGTCTTCGGTGAGGTCGGCGGTGAACGCGGCGGCGGTGCCGCCTGTCGCCTCGATACGTTCGACGACGGCGAGCGCCGAGGCCTCGGCACGGTGGTAGTGCACGGCGACAGCGCTGCCCGCCTCGGCGAAACGCAGGGCGATGCCCCGGCCGATGCCGCCGCTGGCCCCGGTGACGAGGGTGGTGGTGCCGCTCAGGTCCAGCATGGGGATCCTTTCAGTCGGCGTGGGCGCGGTTCCGCAGTGCGAGGACGCCCGAAACGACCAGGAAGACCAGGCCCGCGAGGACGTAGCAGTTTCCCAGCCACTGTTGGGCCGCCGTCCAGATCTGGCCCGGCCGGTCGAAGGCGGGGAAGTACCGGAAAGGTGCCGCGACGAAGACCGTGGCGACGACCCCGGTGGCGGCCAGCCAGGCCACCGCCCGCCGGCGGTCCTGGCGATGGAGCACCGCGCAGGCGGCGGTGGTGAACAGCGCCGGGGCGATCCACACCCAGTGATGCGACCACGACGTCGGCGAGATGATCAGGGCGAACGTCGCGTTCAGCAGCAGCGCCGGCACCGGCGCCGAGCGGTACATGGTCAAGGTGACCAGCACCAGCAGCACTCCGGTGAGGACGAGCCACAGTGGCTTGGCCGCGGCGGAGTCGACGCCGAGTCGCGCGAACACCGCCTGCAGGGTCTGGTTGGTGTGGAACGAGGTGCCGCTGATCCCCGAGGCTCCGGCGAACCCGCCGAACCAGTAGCGCGCGGAGGCCTCGGGGGCGACAGCGAACGCGACGGCCGAGGCGGCCACGAACGTGCCCAACGCGGTCAGTGCGCCACGGAAGTCCTTGCGTACCAGGAAGAACAACAGGAACGCCATCGGCGTCAGCTTGACGGCCGCGGCGATCCCGACGCCGATGCCCCGGTAGCGGCCCCGTGCCAGCAGGCAGTCGGCCGCGACGAGGCCCATCAGCGGCAGGTTGATCTGGCCGAAGCCGAGAGTCTGGCGGACCGGTTCGAGGAAGAGCGCCGGGGTGATCGCCAGCGACGCGACGAGCAGCGCCTTCCGCCGGTCCCCGGACGGCCACAGCGTGCGGGTGATCGCGTAGAAGGTGATCCCCAGTGCGGCCAGGCCGAGCGCGAACAACAGCAGTACCGAGCCCGTCCACGGCACCAGTGCCAGCGGGGTGAGCACCAGCGCGGCGAACGGCGGGTAGATGAACAGCAGGGGGATGCCCGCGTCGGAAAGCGGCAAGGCGCCGTAGAGGTCTCCGCCGGTCCACAGGGTGTCGACGCCGAAGCGGTAGATCTCGAGGTCGCTGTGGGAATCACCCGTTGTCGCCCAGGCGACGACACATGCCAGCACCAGAGCGGCGAACGCGCCGGCCGACCACCAGGCCCGGCCGCGCGACGTGGCTGGAGACATCGCGTGGTGACCCTTCGGACGTGCGTCGATGATCACGACTGTACCGGGGAGGGTGGCGGGTCCCGCGCCTGGTCACGCCTGGTCACGGCTCGTGAGTGGTAATCGCGGTTAGAACCGGTATTACCACTCACGAGACGTGACCGAGCGCGGAAAGCGACTTCCGTCGGAAGCGATCGCCGCACATATTGGTCTAGACTTTTCCTTTCCCAGTGTGGTGAAAGGGACCGGTCCATGCGCGGAACTACGGTGTTGCCCAGGACGCCTTGCCTGAAACCGAAGGCCGGGGAATTGCCCTTGCATCGGCTGGAGGTCCGCGCGCCGGACGCCCTGCCGTTCACGGTCGGTACCTTCGACACGATCGGGCCGATGTCGCGGGCGGCTTTCCCGCACCGGCACACTTTCTACGAAATCGTTCACGTCACCGGCGGTACCGGTGACCACGTCATCGATTTCACGCGCTGGGAATTGGGGCCGCCACAACTCGCGGTCATAACCCCGGGGCAGGTGCATCATTGGGATGCCCGTGATCTCAGTGGATTCGTCGTGCTGTTCACCGACGACTTCCTGCTCGAACATCCGGCGGATCGCGAAACCCTGCGAAGGCTGAGCCAGCAGCCCTGGCGGCTCGACGAGCGCGCGGCCGAGGAGACGGCGCGGCTGGTCGCCGAACTGGACGAGGAATTCCGTTGTGGCGGACAGGGGACCGATTCGGTGCTGCGGGCCCTGATGCACGTGCTGATCGTCCGGGCGGGACGGCTTCCCGGTCTGGCCGATCCCCGCCCGCCGGCCAGGGCACAGGCGGTGGGCACGGAATTCGCCCGGCTGCTCGGCAGACCCGATCTCGGACTCTGGTCGGTCGGCGCGCTCGCGGAACGGATCGGCGTCACGCCGGGATATCTGACCGACGCGGTGAAAACGGCGACCGGCCGGACGGCGGCACAACTGATGCGCGAGGCCAGGACACGGGAGGCGAAACGGTTCCTGCTCGGCACGGATCTCACCGTCCGTCAGGTCGCCAGCCGGGTCGGATTCGCGGATCCCGCTTATTTCTGCCGGTTCTTCCGACGGGAAACGGGGTTGAGCCCCGGTGATTATCGCCGGACCGGAGACGCGGCCCCGGAGATTCACCACGACTGACCGGCACAGTCCATCGTCCGGAGCTGATCTTCTCCATACCGTCGAGGGTGATTCCCGAAGCCCCCACGAGGAGCAGGTCATGGACGAAGATAACAAGCTCAGCCGGAAGACTGTGCTGAAGGCCGCGCTCGCCGCGGGTGTCGTCGCCCCGGTCGCGCTGGTCGGCGGCCCCGCTCTCGCGCGCACCACCGTCGCGAGTGGCAAGACGCCCGAGCTGACCCCGGAATGTCACGACGGAGACGCCCCGACCATCGCGCAGACCGAAGGTCCTTATTTCAAGCCGAACTCTCCGGAGCGGACGTCGCTCGTCACCCCGGGCACGCAGGGCACGAGGCTCACCGTCTCCGGCTTCGTCTTCGGTCTCGCGTGCCAGCCGATCGCCCGGGCGCTGCTGGACTTCTGGCAGGCCGACGTCAATGGCAACTACGACAACTCGGGGTACACCTTCCGCGGTCACCAGTACACCGACGACCAGGGCAGGTTCTCGCTGAGCACGATCGTGCCCGGCCTGTACCCCGGCCGCACGCGGCACATCCACGTCAAGGTCCAGGCGCCCGGCAAGCCGATCCTGACCACGCAGCTCTACTTCCCCAACGAGCCGCGCAACAACACCGACACGATCTTCGACCCGCGGCTGCTGATGAACGTGCGGGACGCGGGCACGGCCAAGGAGGCCGCGTTCGACTTCGTGCTCAACGTGCGGCAGACGCCGACGTCGACGTCGCGGCCGACCACCTCGAACCCGACGACCTCCAATCCGCCCACTTCGACCTCCAACCCGCCTGGCGGGACGACCTGGGCGGCGGGAACCGGCTATTCCGCGGGCACCCGGGTCACCTACAGCGGCCGCGGCTATGTGTGCTTGCAGGCGCACACGGCTCAGCCCGGCTGGGAGCCGCCGAACACGCCCGCGTTGTGGCGCGCGGAGTGACGAGCAGCCGCTGCGGAGGGAGATAAACGCGGGTGGACTCCCGCCGCCGGGACCCACACTCCGGCGGCGGGGTCCACCCGCCTTCGCGTGGGGTGGGGTTTTCCCCCATCCGAAGTCGGGGTTCTGCTACAGCGCGCAGTCACCTCTCCTCGGACGATGATCGCTTTCGACATCGGAACGAAGGGGTGAACGGCTATGACAGAGAACCGGAAGCGATGGGGCAGACGGGGAGTGCTCGCCGCCGCGGTGGTGATGACGGGAGCGGTGCTCGCCCCGATGGCGAGCCCGGCTTTCGCGAACGAGGCGGCCACGTCGTCCCGGCGGGACCCGGTGCGGTCGCTGGAGCGGGTGGCGTATCCGCTGCGGTCGACCGAGCCGGGCCGGAACACCGCTGATCTGTGGGCCTTGGGCTCGATGATCGGCGGCGCGAAGGTGGTCGGTCTCGGCGAGGCCACCCACGGCTCCCACGAGTTCTTCACCATGAAGGAGCGGGTGTTCCGCTACCTCGTCGAGGAAAAGGGGTTCCGGGCCTTCGCGCTGGAGCTGAGCTGGTCCGCCGGGCTGGAGATCGACGAGTACGTCCAGACCGGCCGGGGCGACGCCCGGGAGATCGCGAAGCGGACGCTGCCCGGTTCCCCTTGGGACCGCGAGGAGTTCGTCAGCCTGATCCGGTGGATGCGCGACTACAACCGCGCCCACCCCGGCCGCACCGTGCATTTCGTCGGTGACGACCTCGGCGCGCCTTCGATCAACGACGCGTTCTTCGCCAGGATCACCGACGACGTGCGGCGGCACCATCCGGCGGCGCTGCCCCGGCTGAACCAGCTCTACACCGGCCTGCGCCCGATCGACGACGCGTTCGTCTACCTCCGCAAACCGCTCGACGAGCGGCAGCGGCTCGCCACCCAGGCGGAGCAGGCCTTCGATCTGGTCAAGGGCCTGACCGGCGCGGACGCCTACGGCTGGACCGAGCAGCACGCCCGGTTCGTCGCGCAGACCGCCCGCTTCCTCGCCGTCGACCTCTCGGACCCGAAGTCCCTGCCCACCTCGCAGATCCTGCGGGACAAGGCGATGGCACAGAACGTCGCCTGGTGGCAGCGGCGGACCGGCCACAAGGTCCTGCTCTCCGCGCACAACACCCACGTCTCTTACGTCTCCGACAACCCGGGCCTGTACCCGAAGACCCAGGGCGCCTTCCTGCGCGAGACGCTGGGCCGCGACTACCTGCCGATCGGTTTCAGCTTCGACCGGGGTTCCTTCCTGTCCAAGGACACCGCGGTCGGCGGGGATTGGAAGCGCTTCGCCGTCCCCGCCGCTCCGGCCGGCTCGAACGAGCACGCCCTCGACCAGGTCCGGTTCGAGGACTTCTACCTCGACGTCCGCACCGCGCCGCCCGCCGCCCGCGCCTGGCTGGACACCGCCCGGCCCACCCGCACGATCGGCACGCAGTTCCCCGTCGACCCCGCCGCCATCTCGCTCGGGCGCTCCTACGACGTCGTCATCCACCTGCACGACGTCCGCCAGTCCGATCTGAGAAGGTAGTGACGCCGCGCCCGTTTAGGGGTTTTTAACCTGGTTTGCCTGGCGTGCCGCGGCGATTCTCGGTAGTAGTCGAAGTGTCCGCTTTCGCGGCACCCCAGTTCCAGTACCCAGCGGAGGAAATCCCTGATGTTCAAACGGATGCTCAGCGCCTTCGGGGTCGGCGGCCCGTCCGTCGACACCGTGCTCGACTCGCCGCACGCCGTGCCCGGCGAGGTGATCACCGGCCAGGTCCGCATCCAGGGCGGTTCGAGCGACGCCCAGATCGAGGAGATCCTGCTTTCGCTGGTGACCAGGGTCGAGGTCGAGCGCGGCGACCACGAGCGCGCCGGGACCGCGGAGTTCCTGCGGGTCAGCGCGGGCCGCAAGGTGAAGGTGACGGCGGGGCAGCTGACCACGGTGCCGTTCCAGATCGCCCTGCCGTGGGAGACGCCGATCAGCGCGGTCGGCGGCCGTGAGCTGCCGGGCATGGTCGTCGGCGTGCGGACCGAACTCGTCATCGCCGGCGCGCCGGACAAGGGCGACCTCGACCCGCTTCTGGTCGGGCCGCTGGAGTCGCAGGACAGGGTGCTTGAGGCTTTCGGCGAGCTGGGCTTCTCCTTCCGCAGCGCCGACGTCGAAGCCGGGCAGCTGCACGGTGTCCGGCAGGAACTCGGGTTCTTCCAGGAGATCGAGTTCTTCCCGCCCTCGCGCTACGCCGGTCGCGTCAACCAGGTGGAGTTGACCTTCGTCGCGAGCCCGAATGAGCTGGTGGTGGTGCTGGAGGCCGACAAACGCGGCGGCATGTTCCGCTCCGGCGGCGACTCCTTCGGCCGCTTCCACGTCTCGCACGAGGAGGCCCTGCGCACCGACTGGACCGCGGCCATCGACGGCTGGCTGGCCAACGTCGCCGAATCCGGCGGCGGGCACGCCATGTTCGGCGGGCACCAGGGGCACCAGGAGCACTACGGCCACGACTACGACCACCACGGTCACCATGGCGGGCACGGCAGGCGCGGCCCGGGCATGGGCGGCGTGGTCGCCGGTGCCGCGGCCGGCGTGGTCGGCGGCATGATCCTCGGCGAGGTCATGGAAGACGTCTTCGACGGCGGTGACGAGGGCTCCGAGGAGTGATCCGGACTCGTGAGTGGTGAGGACGGTGTCGGTGACTCTGCGCGACACCGGGTCGTTGGCGTCGACTGTGTGGATTTTGGTGCGTTGGATGACCAGAAATCCACACAGTCCTGTC